>SVTV01000014.1 GCA_015063605.1 Oscillospiraceae bacterium | reverse complement strand
TTTAAGCGAAACTATAAGCTTTTCGTCTTCCGTTTTCTCAATGGTAAGAGCGATTCCGTTTTTTGCCGTGCGTATGTTAAGATCCTTTGAGATCTCAGATATTCCCGCCTTAAGCTCCTCGGGAACAGAAATAAAGTTTAATGTAATCATAGTCGTAATTTACCTTTCTTGTTCAGGTATCCCGTTCAAAGCATGTTCCTTTGAAAAACGGGAATAATTGTAAGAATCTTTCCTTTGCTTCTTTGAAATAATTATAACAGAAGAAAAATCATTTTACAATAATTTATATTAAAGAATACAAAATAATTTGCATTTTCTGAAGGCTTTGCGGTTATTAAAATTTTCTTCACAAATATCCATATAAAAATTTATATATTTTTTTAATAAAACCATTTCAATTCATGAAAATATATAGTATAATAGTAAATGTAATGGCAAACTATCGATTTCAATGCTTCCGAAAGGAGACTTTGTACTGACAAAGATTTAACAATTATGAAAGATAAAAATAATAAGGACAATGCTTTGAAGAAAAGCCCCGCTGAATTTATAAACGGACTTTTCAACGGAGAAAAGGGAGAGACAACAAGACTGATACTGTCATTTCTGGTGATCTTTTTTGCCGTTTATTTTACATCTCCCCGAAGAGGCTTTATTTCCTCGCTTCCTCTTTTGCTTATTGCGGGTGCCGTGGTGTGCCTCTTCTATGATGAGCCTGTAAAGAACACTCTTATTGCGGGTGTATCCGCACTTATGATATCTATAGCAGACTATGCGGATATAAAGTACACCGTCATCTATTGTATGGCAGTTATGCTGTTCTTTGCCGGTGTATTCATTGCAGCAGGTCTTTTCAGAAAAGGCATGGAGGGACATGCGAGAAGCGGATTCGTGAATCTTATGATCTCTGCCGTATTGGGAATATTCCTTGTGTGTGTATACTTTGTATGCATGGGAACCCCATGGGGCAATCTTTCTGCGGTAAGCTCAGTGAAGGATTATACAAAAGAAAAATATCCCTCTCAGACCTTCACATCATATAAAGGCGGATATTATATCGCAGAGGGAAAATATACGGTTGATGTTTATTACGATTTTAAGGGTACGAATATAAGCTCACCCGTTAAGGTAAACGATGACGGATTCGATGACGGTTATTTTGAAAATACCGTGAATATCCTTATGAATACAAGAAGGACGGAGCTTATATCCTATATCAAAACGACTTACATGGATGACAGCTTCAATATGACTCTCGAATCCTTTGGAAAGAAGCCTATTGATTTCAGAACATTTGACGAGCTTCCCGATGATATGCCGGAAAAATATCTGTCCGATATGAATTTTAACATTGCCTTCGATGCGGAAATGCCCGATGAGGAGACCTTCGCAGAGGAATGCGGAAAGTATGCAAAGCTTCTTTCGGAGGGAGAAAAGGTATTCGGAAATATATATTTCTACGGCGGTGAGCAGGGAAATATGAAGTATCAGCTTAAATACACCTACGGTGACGATCATTCCGATCTTTCCGATAAGGTAGAGGCATATTCCTTCTACAACGAATTTGTTGTGGAGAGATAAAAGAATAGAATGCACATTGGCGTACCTGGGGCTGTCTCACTAACGTGAGCCAAGCCCTGAATAGCGGGTTCCCGTCCCCTATTTTTGTCCGCTGTTTTAGCGGGGGCGTCGCTTAATGCGACGCCCCCTTTGTGTCGTCTATCAACCTTGAAATCTGTCGGGGTCGATCATTTGTTTACCAATATGCGTTTTTTTATTTTGCCTTGGGGTACTCGTTGCACAAAAGATACAGGGGCTTTTCGTCTTCTTCTATTTCGGGGAATCTTCCAACGGGAGGATTGAAGCGGTTGTCGGCTGTGTCATCGTTTACCATGGATACCTCGCCGACGAGAACCTTGCTTCCTTCGCCCCAAAACTTGTGATACATACCCTGCTGTATGGAAATGCTTTCGCCGGGCTTTAATCTTACAAGACTTCCCGCAGGTACGGTGTATACTCTACCGTCGGAGTTTATCACAACATCTGTGTCGTCAAGACTCTCGTCCTTTTTGGAATTGTATACCTCAATAACAAGGTCTCCGCCGCCGCGGTTTATGATGTCTTCCATTTTGCTCCAATGGAAATGGCAGGGAGTTATCTGACCGACATCGGTTATAAGGAGCTTTTCAGCATAAGGCTTTGTATATTTTCCGTTTGCGGAATTTCCGTTTCTCAATGTGAAAAGGAAAAGTCCCGTGTGATTAAAATCGCCGGAGCCGAAATCTGTTATATCCCATCCCAGCATGTTGTCTCTTATCTCATCGAATTCATGTCCCTTTGCCGCCCATTCCTCAGGAGACCAGAAGGCAAATGGCGGAAGCTTGAAATTCATTTCATTCAAAAATTCGACCGCTTCGCGCATAAGCTTGTTTATTTCGGATCTTTTCATATCAATTGTACTCCTTTCGTATTATATGTGTTATTTCTATGTTATACTATTTCGTCGATGGTCTTACCGTTTATAAGAATGCTGTCGGCAAGGGGCTTGAAGCGTACATATTCAGCTTTTCCCGGTGTAAGTGGATAGAAGCCCATTACGCAGAACATGAACCACGCGGCGGATGTGCCGTTATCTTCATCTCCGGGATAGCCGTCGTCTTTATAGCTAAAGCCCTCGCGGCATATCTTTTCTACCCAATACTCGGTCTTTTCCTTTTCACCGAGGTATACGTACATAAACGGAATATGGAAGCTTGGCTGATTGGATATGGCGCACTGTCCCCAATCTGCGGCTGCCATTTCAGTCATTTCGTGGATCTCATTACCGTATCCGCTTACAAGATAATTGGGTTCTGTTGCAAAAAATTCATCCAGCTTTTTAAGTAAAGCTTCCTTTCCGCCGTGAAGCTCACAAAGACCCTCTATATCATGCTGTACTGCAAAGCTTGTATGATATGCGCTTGCCTCCGTATAGTCAAGTCCCCAGCGTTCGGGATGGAAATTATCACGGAACTTGCCGTTTTCGTCTCTTGAACGCATGAAACCCGTTTCCTTGTCGAAAAGATTCTTATAATACTTCGATCTCTTGTAATACTCTTCGGCGATATCTTCTTTTCTGAGGATCTTTGCCATTTCGGCAATGCACCAGTCTCCATATGCGGCATCAAGAGTAAGGTTTACGCTTTCGTGGTAAGTGTTGGGAACATATCCCAGACGGACATATTCCGCACATCCCTCTCTTCCGAAAACACGATCTTCGGAAGGAATGTTTGCGTGCTTTATCATCGCTTCCAAACCCTTTTCAAGTCTTTCACCCTTGAGAACGCCTCTCTTTGCGGCATCGGCAAGAACCGTGTCTATCGCTGTGGAGGGCATACAGTATTTTGCCTCCGTCGCAGTCCATCTTGGAAGCCATCCGTCGTTTTCGTAGTCGTTTATGAAGCTGTCGATCATCTTTGCATATTCTTCGGGATCAACATGACAAAGAAGGGAATAGACCGTTCTGTATGTATCCCAGAATCCGTTATCCGTGTAATGGTATCCCTTTACGACGGTATCTCTGCCCTGAGAATAGTGTATCGGCTCTTCGTTTTCATCAAGCTCATATGCTCTGTGAGGGAAGAGAGAGAATTTATACATACATGAATAGAACGTACGCATCATTTCTTCATCGTCGGTCTTTATCATTATACGGGACAGGTATTCTTCCCATATACCTTCTGTTATATTTTTGAGATCCTCTATATCCTTATATGTATGCTCACGCTTCATATTCATCATCGCTTGTTCATGGCTTATAAGCGATGTGGATATTCTGAACTCGATCACGCTTTTGTTTGCCTTCAGATGAACGGAGCCGTCTTTTATTACAGCTTCGGAAATATCACCGTTTGCAAATTGCATTGCATAGTGTACCTTGGAATTCTTTCTGGGCTTTTGCTTTGAAACACACTCTGCGTATCCTTTAAGCATACAGCCTTCGAATTCAAAGCTGCAGGGAGTGTTAACCGGGAGAACTGAAATGAAATTATCTCTTGACATATCCTTGAATGTCACTCTTACGCAGGCACCGCTGTTTGTGGGAACGAGCTCAATATCCGCACGGCTTCTTTGAAGCTCATATTTCATATAGTGAGGCTTGAGGACAGCTTTTTTCGGATCAAAGCCGCTCCAACGTGCCCAAGGCTCTTCTCTCGGAGCCTCATGCTGAGGAAGTATCGTTACCGCACCCTGCTCACCTATCCACGGAGAGGGCTGACGGGTGATCCGTATTCCTTCAAAGCTTCTGTCATTTGGATGATAGAACCAGCCGCCGCGGGTGCTGTCTGTCTGTGGAACAAAGCTTGCGAAACCGTGAGGTATCTGAATAAAGGGAAAAGTATTGCCGTTTGAAAATCTCATGCAGGTATCACTGCCCTGTTTTACGTTAACAAGATCTGTAAGCTTCATTTTTGTATGCCTTTCTTTATTTATTATCCGAATTAATGGGACTTAACTCCCAATGTTATTATTTCATGCGGCTTGACTTTGATAGTCCACTTGCCGTTATCCTCCGTCAAAGCACCGAGATCTTCTTCGATAACATTACTCATGTAGAGATTGTTTATTACGTTGTTCTTTTCTATGGTGAGTGTCTGTTCCGATGACGAATAGTTTGCCCAGCGGAAAATAAGATCATCTGAATTCATTTTGTTTTTGAATGCTGTCGGCTTTAATTCCTGTCCGCTCCAGGATATGATGCTTCTCTCGGAATAACCGATCTGTCCTTTTTCGAGCTGTGACGCGATCATGGGGATACGGAAGGAGGCGATCTGTGCGATTGCTTCCGATTCATCCGTATATGGTATTACGGAATATTCCAATGTAACGCTTCTTTGAATCTGGGAAAGCTCTGTGGGAAATACGCCCCAGTCGCCCATTTCGCTGACCGCACGGAGAAGTGTTACGGCTATGGTGTCGCCTACCGTCTCGTATTCGTAAAGACCTATGTTTGCCACTGCAAGACCGCATTTTCCGTCTGTCATCATCACATAACCCTGTTGATGCTCGCATCCGGAAGGATATGTACGGCATTTGTTGTGCGTGTTGGGGCGCTCGGGAGCTTCAAATATCGTTTCTGCCTTATGTGTTACCGCATTTGTATGTGTGGGGAAGAGAACACGTATTCTGTGGTCCTTCGCATTGTTGTCGATCGTTGTCTTAATATCAAGCCGCTTGCTGTTTTTACCGAGAGTGATATAGGATACTATGGGAAGAGTCACGGTACGATCGCTTCGTTTTCCTTTTCTTTCCGTAATGGATGTCATGATGCTTTTTTCATATTTTGCATCCTCTCCCATTTCCTCGGGAATCTCCATTTCAACGGTTATCTTATATTCTGTTACGAATTCTTCGTTTTTCACACATTCGATTTTGGCTTTTTCCGTTCCCGAAAGGATCGCTTCTCCCGTTGCGGGAACATAGGTGTATTCCGTGCCGATATCTCCCGTATCCTCGAAGCGCATAAGCCCTGAAAAGCTCTTTCCGTTTTTCTTGTCCGTAATGCTTAAAGTGCCGTCATCATTTATAACGACCTTCATATACTTGTTTTCAAGAGTGTTGTCTTGCGATGAAGAAAGAGAACTCTTTTCATTATCGATTCTTCTGAGGCCGAAGACCCTATATCCCATGGCGGGAATGCTTTCCGCTTCAAATTCGACGGTGACTCTTTCTGCAACGTATGGCTGTCTGAATATGTCATCGGGAAGCGTGTATCCGAATTCGCTTCGTCTGTTTTTTACGGTGCAGGGTATGATGGTGCCGTTTTCGTCGATAAGCTCATATTCGCCACGATAAACGGAAGCGTTTACCTTAGCAAATATATCTTTGGGTGCACCGTGGAGAGGCTCTCTGCGCACGTCGATATCTGTCGATATCAACGACGTTCTTTCATAAAGCGATGTGTTGTAAACGGCAAAGCAGGCATCATGATCGTGAAAAACCGATGTATCTATGTGCTTATTTATAAATTCAAGATCGCTTCTTACGACCATTTCCGCACATTGACGTGACTTGTTGAATCTTGTCCTTACTTCCTCGTTTACCGCATCACAGCTGCAGCTGCAGATACTGTCATGGGGATGGTTCTTCATAAGAGTCTTCCAGGAATAGAGAAGCTGCTCGTGGGGATACTTCTTGCCGAGAAGGGAAGCGGCGGCTGACAACGGCTCCGCAACGCTTTCTAAGTATATCTCGCACTTGCTGTTCATGATCTTTAAATCTACAAGAGCGGATGAAGTGTTTACCAACGTGTACCATCCGTTGGTATCTTGACTTATGAGCTCTCCCGTAATTGTCTTCACATCTTCGGGAAGCTTTTTTGTGCAGGCTGTCATATATGTGTCGAAATCGGAATGGATAAAATTATATTCTGGAAATGCTTTTCTTGCATTTTCCAAAGCTTCGGAAAGGTTTTTTTGCACGGGCTGATGGTCGCATCCGTTCATGAGAAGTATCTCATCTGAGGAGGCTAATCTTTCGGCGTTCTTTATAGTTCTTTCCCAAAAACCTTTGTCGGCATTCACGGGTATCTCATTTGCATTGTTGTACCAATTCATGAATACTGCGGCAGGGAGCACGGAGCCGTCGGGAGATGCCCAGTATATTTCGGAATACTTTGAAGAATAAGTTCTTTCATCCGAATACTCTTTTTCGGAGGCATCATTTGTCGGTGAATAGGATACACCTCTTCCAAAGATTATGCCCTTCATTCCCGCTTGCTTCATAATCTGCGGCATTTGTCCTGCATTGCCGAAGGCATCGGGAAAGTATCCGTATTCAGTTACTTTGCCGAACTTCTTTGCAAGAGATGTACCTACAAGGAGATTGCGTATGTTGGCTTCGGCACTTGTGAGGAACTCATCCTGAAGTACATACCAAGGACCTACCGCAAATTTACCGTTTCTTATGTATTCCCTGATCTTTTCTTCGTTTTCAGGCTTTATCTCAAGATAATCCTCCACAAGAGCTGTATGACCGTCAAGATGAAAGCTTATGAAATTTTCATCCTTTTCAAACAATTCCATGCAGTTGTCAATAAGCTTTATAAGGTATGATCTGTGGTACTCAAACGGCATATACCATTCTCTGTCCCAATGGCTGTGCGAAATAATGTGCAGATTTTTCATGTTTAGCCCTCCGTACTCTGTTATGAGTTTTATAGCGCAATTATATTATATTCATTGACCGGTAAATAGCAAACACGGGTTATTTGCGTTTCTTATGTCATAGCAGCAGTTGGAATATTGTACGCGCAGCCGCACGATTTTGTTAAGCACATGTATTTATTTGCACTGCAGCTATTTGCGCTTATTATAACATATAAAAATTCATTTTTCAATAGCTAACTGTTCTTATGTTGAAACCTGAGAAAGTATAAAAAAGAATAAAAAAGTGTTTACTCAGATTCATGTATACACTTGACGGTAAAGTGTACTTATGATATAATATTGTCGGAAAATTATAATGGGTAAATGGTATTCACATTTACGGAAAGGGTAGATACCGAAATAATGATAAAGTTAAACGGTAAAACATATCTCATAAACGGCAAGCCTTGCTTTGAGGGACGTGAAAAGGCGTCACTTTATGCGGCAAGCCTCGGAAACGAAAATATTAAGAAAGCCTTTGATCTGACGGACAGAGAACTGAGAAACGGATCCATGGCTTATAAAATATTGAAAGCTCACAACTCATCCACTAAGGAAGATGCGTTCTCCATAAAATTCGATGCTCTTGCATCACACGATATAACATACGTGGGAATAATCCAGACGGCGAGAATAAGCGGTCTCAAGTCCTTTCCCATTCCTTACGCAATGACAAACTGTCATAACAGCCTTTGTGCCGTCGGCGGTACGATAAATGAGGATGACCACGTTTTCGGTCTTTCCGCGGCTAAGAAGTACGGCGGTATATATGTTCCCGTAAATCAGGCAGTTATTCATCAGTATGTAAGAGAAACGATGACGGGATGCGGAAGAATGATCCTCGGCTCCGACAGCCACACACGCTACGGCGCTCTCGGTACAATGGGAGTAGGCGAAGGCGGACCCGAGCTTGTAAAGCAGCTTCTTTCCGATACATACGATATAGATGCTCCCGAGGTAGTCCTCGTTTATCTTGAAAACGCTCCCAAAATGGGTGTAGGCCCTCATGACGTGGCTCTTGCTTTGTGCAAGGCAGTTTTCGAAACCGGCTTTGTAAAGAATAAGATACTTGAATTTGCAGGACCCGGCATAAAAAATCTTTCTGTTGATTTCAGAAACGGTATCGATGTTATGACCACCGAGACCACCTGCCTTTCCTCCATATGGGAAACGGATGAAAAGGTGCAGAGATATTTTGAGATACACGGCAGACCCGAATCTTACAAGAAGATATATCCCGATGATGTGGTATGCTATGACAGCTCTGTTGTTATCGACCTTGCGAAAATAGAATCCATGATAGCTCTTCCGTTCCATCCCAGCAATGCGGTTACGGTAAATGAGCTCAAGGCAGATCCCTATACGCTTCTCAAGGGCGTTGAGAAGGAAGCGGAAGAGAATTTCGGTGCTTCCCTCAATTTCCGTCTTACCGATATGGTAAAGAACGGAAAAGTCATGATAGAGCAGGGAATAATCGCAGGATGCTCCGGCGGTACGTTTGAAAACATCATGGAAGCGGCGGCTATCCTTGACGGCGCAAGCACGGGCAACGGTTATTTCTCCCTGAGCGTATATCCTCAGAGCATGCCCGTTTATATCGAGCTTTCGAGAAACGGCGCTCTCACCAAGCTTATGGAATGCGGTGCGATCCTGAAGAGTGCCTTCTGCGGTCCTTGCTTCGGTGCGGGAGACGTTCCCTCGAATAATACAATGAGTATCCGCCACACCACAAGAAACTTCAAAAACAGAGAAGGCTCCAAGCCCAATATGGGTCAGCTTTCGGCAGTTGCTCTCATGGATGCACGTTCCATTGCGGCAACGGCGGCAAACCAAGGCGAATTGACGGCAGCTACCGATATTTGCTATGATTACGAGCCCTCGGAATATAACTACGACAGCTCCATATACGAAAAGAGAATATACAACGGCTACGGAAAGCCCGATACATCAGCTGAGCTTCGCTTCGGACCCAATATAACCGATTGGCCCAAGATGAATAAGCTTTCCTCCAATGCTCTTATCAAGGTTGCATGCGTTATAAACGATGACGTTACCACAACGGACGAGCTTATTCCCTCGGGTGAGACATCCTCTTACCGCTCCAACCCCTTGAAGCTTGCCGAATTCGCTTTGTCTAGACGTGTTCCCGAATACGTTTCAAGAGCAAAGGCGACAAAGAAGCTTGAGGAAGCAAGACTTGCGGGAGAATATCCCGATGAGCTTATAAACGCTCTTTCCACGGTCTCCGACGATCCCAAGGCTCTCCTTGACGATACTTCCGTCGGAAGTGCGGTATGTGCGGTCAAGCCGGGTGACGGCTCTGCAAGAGAGCAGGCGGCATCATGTCAGAGAGTATTGGGCGGTCTTGCAAATCTCTCTTACGAATATGCTACCAAGAGATACAGAAGCAATCTTATAAACTGGGGTATGCTTCCCTTTACGATCGACAAAAATGACGGCTTCTGCTATGAGGACGGCGATTATATATTCGTTCCCAACGTAAGAGATCTCATTGAAAGCGGAGCGGAGGAATTCGACGCAGTTGTAATAACGAAAAACGGAAACCGCAATATCAAGCTTTACATAAAGGGACTTACCGAGGCTGAAAGAGATATTATAGTATCGGGATGCCTTATGAACGAATACGGCAAAAAGCTCGGCAATAACTGAAGCGAAAGGAAAGAAAATATATGAAAAAGATACAGATGACGACGCCCATTGTTGAAATGGACGGCGATGAAATGACAAGAGTCGTATGGCAGATGATAAAGGATAAGCTTATCCTGCCCTTCGTTGACCTCAAGGTCGAATATTATGACCTGGGACTTAAGCACAGAGACGAGACAGGCGATAAGGTTACAATTGATTCCGCCGAGGCTATAAAGAAATACGGAGTAGGCGTAAAGTGTGCTACCATAACTCCCAATGCTCAGAGAGTTGAGGAGTATAACCTTAAGGAAATGTGGAAGAGCCCCAACGGAACCATAAGAGCAGCTCTTGACGGAACTGTTTTCCGTGCCCCCATTCTTATCGACAGTATCAAGCCCGTTGTACGCACATGGCAGAAGCCCATTACCATCGCACGTCACGCTTACGGCGACGTTTACAAGGCAAGCGAAATGAGGATAACCGAAAAGGGAAAGGCTTACCTTGTATTTGAAGACGAAAACAAAAATGAGACAAGAACGGAAATATACGATTTTGAATGCCCCGGTGTAATTCAGGGTCAGTTCAATAAGGATACTTCCATCAAGTCCTTTGCTCACGCTTGCTTCAAATATGCCGTTTCCACAAAGCAGGATCTCTGGTTCTCCACAAAGGATACCATTTCCAAAAAGTACGATCATACCTTCAAGGATATTTTCGAGGAGATATACGAAAACGAATATAAAGCAGAGTTTGAAAAGCTCGGTATAACATATTTCTATACGCTTATCGATGATGCCGTAGCACGTGTTATCCGCTCCGAGGGCGGCTTTATATGGGCGTGCAAGAATTATGACGGTGACGTTATGAGCGATATGGTATCAACAGCCTTCGGCTCTCTTGCTATGATGACATCCGTTCTCGTAAGTCCGGATGGAAAGTATGAGTACGAAGCGGCACACGGTACGGTAACAAAGCATTACTACAGATATCTCAAGGGTGAAAAGCCCGTTATGAATCCCATGGCATCCATTTACGCATGGACGGGTGCTCTTTATAAGCGCGGCGAAATGGACGGTAACAGCGAGCTTTACGAATTTGCTGAAAAGCTCGAAAAGGCTTGTATCAAGACGCTTGATGACGGCATCATGACAAAGGACCTTACATTGCTCTGTAACAATCCCAATGCCGTTAAGGTCGATACAGAGACCTTTATGGACGAAATAGTTAAAAGAATATAAAGCTTTTCAAAATCAAATCATATAAATAATGCGGAGACTGTACGGAAAAGTGATTCCGACAGCGTCCCATATCTGAGAGGAAGATATTATGAGCTTGTTAGAATTGAAAAATATGTCAAATAAATACGGTGCCAATCCCGATTATGTTCTTGCGGGCGGCGGTAACACCTCGTTCAAGGATGATACCACACTTTACATAAAGGGCTCGGGTACATCTCTTGCAACGATCACCGAAGAAGGCTTTGTTGCCATGGACAGAAGAAAGCTTTCCGATATGATGGAAAAAGCCTATCCCGAAAATGATGATGAGAGAGAAAGTGCGGCGTTAAAGGATCTTATGGATTCCCGTCTCCCCGGCGAATTCGCAAAGCGTCCCAGCGTTGAGACTCTTCTCCATAACCTTTTCCCGTTTTCTTACGTTCTCCACCTTCATCCCGCTCTTATAAACGGTATGACCTGTGCATTTGACGGCGCGGGACTCTGCGACGATATTTTCGAAGGCGAAGCCGTTTGGGTAGACGAAACAAAGCCCGGCTATAAGCTTGCGGTTGTATGCGATGAGGCTCTCAGCGAATTCAAGAAGCTTACGGGAAAGGATGCTCAGCTTCTCTTTATACAGAATCACGGTGTTTTCGTTGCAGGCGATACAGTTGAAGAGATCGATGAGATAATGGCTGATACCGTAAAGCGCTTGTCCGACAGAATTGACGATACATACGATTTCGATGATTACGAATATGCAGATCATGACACGGCGGCAAAGCTTGCTCCCGTTATAAGAGCTCTTCAGAGCGATGAGGGTGCATCTGTTGTTTCCTTCCGTCTCAATAACACGGCAATGACCTTCATTTCCGACAGCATCGAATTTGCTCCTCTTCAGAGACCTTATACTCCCGATCATATAGTTTATTGCAGAGCGTTCCCACTGTTCGTTGAATCGGGCGACAATCTTACGGAAACGATAAGCAGATTGAAGAAGGGATTCAAAGCATACAAGGAGGATAACGGATATCCTCCCAAGATAATCGCAGTAAGCGGTCTCGGATTCTTTATCTGCGGCGATACAAAGAAGGCGGTTGACACTACATGGTCACTCCTTCTTGACAGCATGAAGATAACCATATATGCACGCTCCTTGTCCTTCTGCCGTCACATGAGCGACGAAATGTGCGAGTTTATAATTAACTGGGAGGTCGAATCCTACAGAGCCAAGGCGTTCAAGGGTAATTCCGCCGCAAAGCGTCTGCAGAATAAGGTGGCTGTTATAACAGGTGCCGCTCAGGGCTTCGGAAAGGGAATTGCAAAGGCTTGCGCAGATAACGGTGCTTATGTTGTTATTGCCGATATGAATTACGAGGGTGCATGCGCTTGCGCCGATGAGATCAACTCAGAAAACGGATCGTTCACGGCTCTTCCCGTTAAGGTAAACGTTACCGACGAGGATTCCGTTAAGGCTATGGTAAGAGACACCGTCAATGTATTCGGCGGTATTGACCTCTTTATAAATAATGCGGGTATTGTCCGCTCGGGATCTCTCGATGTGATGACAAAGAGCAATTTCGAGCTTGTAACAAATGTAAATTACACTGCATACTTCATCTGCGTCAAGTACGTTTCCGAGGTAATGAAGCTTCAGTATGAGCATTCCGAAAAGAAGAATACATATTTCGATATAGTTGAAATAAATTCCAAATCAGGTCTTGAAGGAAGCAACAAGAATTTTGCTTACGCGGGCAGTAAATTCGGCGGTATAGGTCTTACACAGTCCTTCGCATTGGAGCTTGTTGAATATAATATCAAGGTCAATGCGGTATGCCCCGGTAACTTCCTTGACGGCCCTCTGTGGTCCGATCCCGAAAAGGGACTTTTCGTTCAGTATCTCAAGGCAGGTAAGGTTCCCGGTGCCAAGACTGTTGAAGATGTAAGAAAATTCTATGAAAGCAAGGTTCCCATGAAGAGAGGCTGCGAGATCAACGACGTTGTCAGAGCTATACTCTACATTACCGAACAGCTTTACGAAACGGGTCAGGCTATCCCCGTAACGGGCGGTCAGACAATGCTTAATTGATCGGAGTTGAAATACATCATGAATATATCCGAAAAAGCTTCGCTTCTTGAAAATAAGCTCAATTCGAAAACAAAGGAAGAACGTCTGGAGGCTCTGAAAAACCTCATGACCCTTTATTCAATTGGCGAGGTCGCAGTTCCTCCCGCCGGAAAGCATGTGAATAATCATATTCACACTACTTTTTCCTTTTCGCCCTATTCTCCGACATCGGCTTTGTATACCGCATGGAAAAACGGTCTTGCCACCGCAGGTATAATGGATCACGATTCCATCAGCGGTGCGGAGGAATTCCTCGAAGCGGGTGAGATAATAAACAAAGCGGAAGGCGTTCGTTCTATTATGACCACCTGCGGCTTTGAACAGCGTATAAGCTTCAAGAATACTCCTTTTGAAGGCAAGAGACTCAATAATCCCGATCAGCTTTCCGTAGCATATGTGGCGCTTCACGGCATTCCGAAGCAAAGCTTTGCACTTGTTAAGGAATACCTTGCTCCTTACGTATCAAAGAGAAACGAAAGAAATGTAAAAATGGTCGAAAAGATCAATTCTCTCGTTGCATCCAAGGGAATGGGTATTACTTTTGAAGAGGTAAAGGCTTTGTCCGAAAATGATAACGGCGGAAGTATTACCGAAAGACACGTTCTTTTCGCTCTTACAAAGAAGATACTCGAAAAGAAGAAAACTCCCGATGAGATCATTTCCTTCATTGAAAACGATCTTGGATACCCGATCAGCGAAAGCAACAAAAAGCGTATATACGAATTCCGACCTGAATTTATAGAATATGACGTTCTCGGTATCCTTAAAAGCGGAATGATAAAGTCCGTTTACGTTGATGCGGATGAAGAATGTCCCGATATAAAGACATTTATAGATATTGCAAAAAAAGCGGGCGGTATTTCCGCTTACGCATATCTCGGTGATGTGGGGGACTCCGTCACGGGCGACAAAAAGGCTCAGACCTTTGAGGACAGCTTCCTCGATGATCTTGTTCTTTACCTTAAAGAGTGCGGATTTGATTCTGTGACTTATATGCCCTCACGCAATACAACGGAACAGCTTCGCCGTCTTATGGCGCTTTGCGATAGAAATGAGCTTTTCCAGATCAGCGGTGAGGATATTAATTCTCCCCGTCAGAGCTTTACAAATGATAAGATCCTTTCCGATGAATACAAGCATCTTGTATCATCCACATACGCTCTTATCGGTCATGAGAAAGCCGCAAATGTTGGTATAGAAAAGGGAATGTTCTCCGCAAGCACAAAAGAAAAAATGCCCGCTCTCAATATGCGGACAGAATACTTTGCAAATTTTGCGAAGAGTCTTTAGAATCTTATAGCTTCACAAAATACTAAGAGCTGCCTTACATCAATTAGACAGCTCTTTTTTCTATTTCATAAGCTCATCCGAAAGTCTGATGATCTCGGGTGCGATCTTCGCTCTTTCACGCTTAAGGATCCTGTTGTATACGGGATAAGCGCAGCTTATAAGCACGATGCCGATAATACCTATCGCTATTCCGTATGCCATGGCTGTACCCGTGCCGAGTCCCAATATTTTCCCGATTTCGGTCATTGCAAGGCTCATACCCGTTCCCAATATCAGAGCACCGATAATACCGATAACAAGGGAAATTGAGGCGGCTTTATGAGTAACGGCAGAATCGAGACGTCTGAGAAGAGCCATTTTGTCCTCTGTGTTTTCCTCTGCCGTATATTTTTTGCGTATAGCTTTTATTTCTTCTTGCTCCTTTGCGGAGTAGGTATAGTTGAATGTTTCTTTATTTTCCATATTATTTCCTTTCAAACCGATCCTTTTGAATACTTTCTTGTATTAATAGCCTTTATACCTTCAGATCCTTTTACTATCATCATGATCGCCATAGTTATAATAAAAGCCGATATCGCTCCTCCGGAAACTCCGAGAAGAATACGTCTTTCAAAAAGTGTCATGGTACCGTCACCGAAGGTCGTCAGCATTGTTGATTCCAGAGTCAGCATAGATACACAAGCTGAAGCAAGGCTTATTGCCTTTGAAGCCGAATAAACGGGACTGTTATATTTGCGGTACCTCACCATGCTCATAATGGCTAATGTAAAGGAAGTGAATGTATAAGCCGCCATTGCTATCGTCGTGATCTCGTGATGGTGAAATGTTCTGTTCCAATACACCATAAAAAATGTCATGAGAGCAATAAAAATATTCATTATAAGAAATATGATACCGCAGGTACGGTATTTGGAAAGCTCACCGATCATTTTTTCCGCGCTTTCGGCATTTTCATCGTTACGTCTTGTATGGCGTGAAAGAAACAGACGCATTACCGCAAGAGATAAATAATACGCCGAAAGGGAGCAAAACCAAAATGTATTATGGTATATCCCCAAGCCGAATTGAAGGAAAGCGTAAGCTATATTCCAAATGAGAGCTCCGTGAAGTGAGATGTTTACTCGGATCCTCGGATCGCTACGCCATATTCTTACATATTTGTTTTCGTTTTTGATCCTTTTAACAAAATTGATGATATCGGGAATTCTGAGACACCATACGGTAAGCGTATAAAATGCAAGCACATAGGAAATAATGGCGGTGACTGATGAAGTACCCAAAAAGATCATCGAGTATACCAAGAATACAGCGGAAACGGGAAGGAGGATCATAAGGATGACTATATGAGGGAAAAGCAAAGCCTTGCCTATCTTTTTGTAGTCCATCTCAGCCCCTCCGTATCTTTACGGTAAAGGCAGAGCCGCGTCCTACAGTGCTTTCCACGCTGATCTCACCCTGCATTATGTCCACAACGCGTTTTACGAGTGCAAGACCCAAGCCGTTGCCTTGTACGGAGCGTGATGTATCTCCCTGGTAAAATTTTTCGAAAATATGTGCACCCACCTCGGGACTCATACCGCATCCCGTATCCGATACCGTAACGACGGCATGGTGCTCGGTAGCTTTCAATGAGACAGTTACGGTTCCTCCCGAAGGAGTGAACTTGAATGCATTCGAAAAAAGATTGTTCCAGACGTGGCTTAATAACTCATTGTCAGCCTTGATCCTTACATTATCATCAATGTCTGTTATTATCTCTATATCACCTTGTTCCCAAACGTTTTCGTAAGCAAGAAGACACTCGCAAAGCTGCTCCCCGAGATCAAATTCTGTGATCTTGGGAAAGATCTGCTGATTCTCAAGGCGGTTCAGCTTCAAAATATTTGTCATCATATCAGCCATACGGCGAGAACCGTCCGTTATCCCTTTTGCGTATTCCATAAGCTTATCATGACTGAGCTTGGGGTCTTGGATCAGAGTCCCGTAATTCTGCATGACCGCAAGGGGCGTTTTCATTTCGTGAGAAACATTTGCAATAAAATCGGTTCGAAGCGTTTCAACGCCTCCAAGCTCCTCTGCCATTTTATTGAAACAGTCAATGATCCTGTTGAAGGTCTCGTCTGTGCCGAATTTGCTCTGCGGCTTGATACGAACGGAAAAGTCACCTTGTATTATCCGCTCCGCCGCTTCCGTTATTGTTTTTACGGGACGTTCCACCGTTATTTTTCTGCGAATTGAATCTACTATTGTAAATATCAAACTCAAAAGAGCAACATTAAGGAAGGTGATCTTTGCGGCAGCTTCGATATTTTCTTCTGTCAGAATCACTCCCAGGCTGTCAGCCAGCATAGATACAAATAATGCCGTACAGCAGGTAATAACAAAGGCAACGAGCAAAAAGAAAATAAAATAATGATTGAGCCATTTTAAAATGCTTTTTATATAAATGTGGCTTTTCACTTTATCACCGCCTTATACCCGAGACCGTGAACGGTCTTGATCTCAAAATCATCACAGGCGGAAAGCTTGGAGCGAAGCTTTGTCATATATACATCAACGGCTCTCGGGGCGGTCTCCGTATCGGCGTCCCAGAATTCATCCATAAGCTGAGTTCTTGTAAATGTTTTCTTGGGATAACTCAACAGCTTGTAAAGTATACTGAATTCACGGTTTGTAAGAGATATCTCTTCTTCTCCGAGGTATGATGTGTGCTCATCGGCATCCATTACGAAGCTTCCTATTTCAAGCTTTCGGGAGGAGGCTATCTTGGCGCGGCGTAGCAGAGCGCCGATCCTGAGAAATAGCTCGTCAAGATCAATAGGCTTGACCATATAGTCGTCAATACCGATGCGGAATCCCCTCTGCTTTGAAGCAATATCGTCACGGGCGGTCATGAAAAGTATGGGGATATCCCGATCGACCTCACGCACGTTTCGTGCGAATTCAAAGCCGTCCGCTCCGGGCATCATAATATCCGAGACCACAAGGTCAAATATGTTTTCATACATGGCATCATAAGCTTCGGAAGCGTTAAGACAGCCGGTGACTTCGTATCCGCTGTTATTTAAAAATGAGCATACTGTTTTATTAAGCTCCTTGTCATCTTCAACTACCAATATTTTAAACATTTCTTACCTCCGCGTGATTTTGTTCGCATAGTACTGATATGCACTTATCATTTATAACAGCAGTAAAGCGCATTGTATTTGTTCGCATAGTACTTATATGCACTTATCATTTATAACAACTCATATGCGCTTATTATAACATAAAAATGTTAAAGTTTTGTTTGCGTTTCGGAAAATTTTAAAAAATCCGATAGTATCGTAATTGTATACTGTCGGGTCATTACTCTGTTATTTTTTCTTTGCAGCTTCAATACGTGCTTCGGCTGCCGCTTTTCTCTCATTTGCTTCGCTGATCTGCTTGTCACGTTCCGCTTGAAGAGCCGCTTTTCGGCGGTTCGGGTCGCCTATTGCCTTTGCTTCTTCCCATTGAGCCTTTGATTCTGCTTTTGCAGCTGCAAAATTCGCTTTGTCTGCTTCATGCTGTGCCTTTGCACTTTCCTTCATATCGTTGAATGCATTTTTAAAAAAGCTTTTGATACCCATCGTTTTCCTCCGTTAATACATAAACTTAATTCTTTACTTTACTATTTTATCGCTGAGAGCGATGATCTGATCTGCATACTTCTTACGTCGGGAGCCGAGGATAGATCTGTATATGGGATAATTGATAATAGCCATTATAAGTCCGATAATGCCGATAATGATACCGTATACCATCGGGTTTTGAAGTCCTATAGTATCTGCTATATCTGTCATAACAAGGCTCATGCCCGAGCCCATGATAACGGCTCCGATGCTGCCGAAAATGTAGGCAAATACGTTTGCGGGGCGTTTGACCTTTTTGTCCAATGCTTTCAGCTCGTCAAGAGCCGTGTATTCCTTCTCCGTATACTGTGTGCGTATCTTCTGCACGAGAAATTCGCGATCGTTATTGTTCATGATATTTTTCCTCTCTTGGTTTTCGGCGTCAGCCGTTTTCTTTCTTAAGCTTGTGACTGTATTATACCTTGCGGATGTTTTTAAAATTTTAGAGAAATGTTTGAGTTTTGTTAATTTGAATTTTTTGGTGCTTTTTTGAAAAGCTTTTAATAAAACAGAGAGCACGGCGCTTGCACGATCAGATGATGTCCGATCTGTGCGTGTTTGCCGTGCTCTGTTTGTATATTTATAAGATCATGCTTATTCAACCTTTGTTATTTCGTGTGTCTTCATATTGAACGAATATTTTCCATTACCACCTGCTGCTTCACCGATATTAGGATTCTTTGCCATATCTTCACTTGAAAAATTATATACTACATCGTAAGAAATGATTATCTCATCGCCCTTTATTTCAACCACATCTTGCGAAAAGCCGCCCGCATTATATGCTATGTCAGCATAGAAAGGTTCTCCATTCCATTCCAGGATAGTTTTTGTATCGGGGGAAGAATTATATTTACCAAAGCTTTCATCTTTGAGGTCGCAAAAGGTAACGATCTGAAAATGCCTGCTGTACGACGTAATTATACAAGCGTCATCCAAACAAATGAGAGGATTGTATTCTACGTCAATTGCACTTGTTACGATAAAATTCTTGGTGTTATCGGATAATATAAGTACGGCAAAATCATCAAGAGTCAACAGATGCATTCCTTCTTTCATTTCGTGCTCTCTTGTTGTGTATTTGTTGAATCTTCCTTTGACAATGTTATATATCCTTTCTTTTTCTTCTTCATCTTGAACTCTATGGAGTAAGAAGCTTACAAACTCTGCATAATCTTCGCCAACCATTGATTCTGCGAGCTTTGTGCAAAGATCGGTGTAATACTTACCGTTTTCCGATAAAGCAACTATTTCTTTTATATCATCGGCTTTAAACACAATATTATATAAAGCCTTGAGATTGCGGTCTATCAACGAAAATGCCTCTTCCTTTGAAAAACCGAGATGTTCTGTGAATTCCTTTTCGGAATAGTTGGAGTATATCCGGAAAAGCTCCGTTAAGGTTTTTGAAACAGTATCTTTTTCTTCATCCGTAATGGCGAAAAACTCCACTGATTCGGTGATTTCCGTATTGCTTTTTAACGTTTCAAACTCAATATTTAAAGCAGGTTTTTCACTGCATGATACAGCAGTGAAGAGCATTGCAGAAACTGTAAATATCAATAAAGCGTTTCTTAAAACTTTCATGCGTCGATTTCCTTTCTTATTGTTGTAATTATTTACCTGTATATGCTTCAAAATAGACTCTTGCACTCTTCACAATAGAATCGGCAAGTTCAGCTTCATGTTCATGCTTTTCAACGCCTTCTTTTCTTTCAAGGCAAACGTAAGCATAGTGATTATCATCAAGCACAAGAAGATATTGATAGATACTTTCAATTCTCTCTGTCATATTTTCTATTGTCTGATAATCGCCTTTCTTTTCGAAATCCTCTATTATTGGCTCCGGTATTTCAAGATTAAATTTGAGAATCTTGAAATTTCCGTTAAACTCACCGTTGTAAACCACAGAATATACAGGTGCGTACCCTTGGAATGCTCGTTGGACGATCTCGGATGGATCACATTTGTCACTGCAAAGGATGATCCTATAATCGTTAACCTCTAAAACATCTTGATTTGTGGGAAGAATAACGGAACCGCTTCCGTGTATTGGTGTATCATCTGTAAGGTATACATCATCACACAGATATATGTCTGCCCAAAATTCGCCTTGCCGATTTAGGTGAGATTCGAGATTTTGAGCCTTTTCTTTTTCCTTGTTTAGTTGAGCTTTAAGTCTTTCAGTCTCTTCCTTTGCTTTGGTTAGTTGATCTTCCAAGCTTTGAGAATTATCCGACGTTTGTTTTAATTTCTCTTCTAAGCTTTTCACACTTTTATTTAAATGGTCAAGCAGAGCTTCCAGACTTTTAGCTTTTTTGTTTGACTCTTTAAGTTCCGCTTTTGAAGCTTCCAATGACTCTTTCATGGCGGAAATTTCTGCTTGAAGCTTTATTATTTCATTTTCACTGTTCTGTGTTTGCGGTGTTTCGTTGCTTGGAGGATTACTGCCGCAGGAAATAAGACATAAACAAAGGAGAAGGGAAGATGTGATCAATAGAAGTCTGCGTTTCATTTGATATGTACCTCCTGATATGTACCTCCATAAATTTGTTTATTATTAAAATACCTCTTCTTTTCCTGTTAATATTATAGAATCGGTCAATACACTTATTACGGGAGTATCACTCGGATCTTCTTCAAAGTTTACTGTGACATTGCAGGGAATATAATCAATTTTAAACGGAATGATAAACTCAGCATCCAAAACTGTTTTATTAAATAAATTATCCGGATTTATCCGACTTATTTCAATGTCATTCACTTTTACAGTGACTTTCTTTCCGAGGAGTTTTTTCTCTGAACGGATGCTTAAAGCATAATACTGTTTGTTCGTCTGTTCATCTATACGCAGACATTTGTAGTTATAGCTTGTCGAATCTTTATCCGCATTGGTATCAACATTTATGTTACCAATTTTTACATCTTTGATTTTCAACCCGTTAGGAATGGTTAAGGATATCAAAGCATAAGCTTCATTTTCGCTGCCGAAAATTTTTTCAACATTTACCGTATAACCGCCGAAACTTTCGCTTCTGTTTACAGTGACACATATTTCGGTAGCGTTTGCGGAAGTACAAGCCGTAAGCAGTAATATTAACAGAAATAAAAATAGGATAATAGATATTTTTTGTTTTTGCATATTTCATTGACTCCTTTCGGTAAAACAAAAAGCGCAAGGGAAAACACATTACGCAAAAGCGTTGTTTGTCTCCTCTCTTGCGCTTTATAGATAATTTAATCTAAGGTGGGAATTGGGGATATGCCGAATATTTCATGCTTGTACGAAATATCACATCGTTCAGATGTAACTATATGATATCATAAAGTCTCTTGATTGTCAACGTAAATTACTGTAAACAATTTGTAAACTTTTTTTACATTTTTTCGCATTTCCGTCACAAGGAATCGGACGTTGTCTTAAAATAAAAACATAGAGGCGATTCGTGGATCGCCCCTATAATGATTATTCCAATATTCGATTACGAGGGAACGTAGGATATTCTGCTTGCGGATACGAGGAATCCGTAGCCGCTTGTGTAAAGTCTGTCAACACGAGGATATGCAAGCTCTTCTATCTCATCTAATTCGCCGTTGATGTACTTTGTAACGCGGGAGATAGCGGACTCTGTTCTTGCAACGATTGCACCGAATCTGAAGTCGAATATTTCCCATCCGAAGGGCTTGTTTGTGGCATACCAATCGTCACGATAGAAATCGATGAGAGCCTTTGTTCTTGTGCGGAGCTCTTCAAGGCGGGGGAGCATAAGCTTTAATGCTTCCTTTGTCTTATCCTTGTAAGCATTCATAAGCCTGTTGCCTATCGTTGCCTTGTATTCCAGAACCTCCGCTACATGCTTGTAGTAAAGGAACATATTCTTGAATTCTTCGTTTCTCTCGGCATATTCACCGTATTTCTTTGCCCATACCTTGTAATGCTCCTCAACTATTTCGCACTGACCTTCAAAATAGTTATCATTAAGACCGAGAAGCACGTCTGTCCAAAGGAAGGATTTGGAGGTAGTGTAGTGAGGGTGATTGTTTGTATGGAAGTTGGGAAGACATTCCAGAGTTCCGAGATCCATAAAATCATTGTAATCTATACCTGTACAGAACTTGAATCTCTTTGCAAATTCCTTTTCGTTGTATGCACCGTTAAAGCTGCATTCAGCGAAGAGCTGAAGTCCCTGAAGAGTGGTGTAGATATGAGCCGCAGTATTATCATCGCCCCAGATGGTGCAGATAACTTCATCGATATTTTTCTCTGCGCATACCTGAAGAGCGGCATCCGTATATTCAATGGAGCTGTATACCCAGGGTGCGATGGAATACCAAGTGTGAACACCGCCTGCGAATACCGGCTTTGTGCCGAATTCGTAGTGACGGTCTATGTATGTACGGTAGAAATCCTTGTCAGCTCTGTAATAATCCCAATATACAAGCTGTACATCCTTGGGATAGCTGTCAAGCACGTCCTGAGGAATAACGATATCCTTATTGTAGTAGCTTCCGCCGTTGTTAGCGGTGGAGAAGAACATATCACTCCATATCATGGGCTTGAGACCGAGCTTTGTGCATATGCCCTTAACTCTGTCAAGATGCTCAAGCATGATATCAAAGCGGCGGCGATGACCGTGCTTTCTGAGATATTCGCCCTCACCTAAGTGGCCTGCTTCGTCCATGCCGATATGTATGCGCTTTGTTCTTACGCATTCGGATGCGGACTTTATCATTTCTTCTATGAATTCATATACCTTTTCTTCGCCTACAAAAAGGGTGTCCTTGTCCATTCGCATTCCGTTGTATGCGGGCCAGCGTAAAGCATCCTGAAGGTGTGCAAGTGTCTGTATGCAGGGAATAAGCTCAATTCCGAGAGTGTATGCATAATCGTCTATCTCTCTCATTTCAGCCTTTGAATATCTTCCGCGCATGTATCCGAAGTAAGGATAACCGTCTATCTCGTAATTGTCCTCACAGTAAAGCATGAACATATTGAGACCCATAACGGCTTCTTTTCTCAAAATGCGCTTAACGTTTTCAACGTTGATAACGGCATTTGCCTGAGCGATATCATACATACCGCCGTTGAGAGTGAATCTGGGATTTTCCGTAACGGAAAACTCGTTCTCACCGTAGCCTATATGCTCGGAGAGAAGTCCCACTCCGCGGTAAAAGTGAGCCTTTTCATGGTATGTGATAACGGCTTTGTTATCCTTCATCTCTACCTTCAAAAGCATTTCTTCCGTCTTTACGGGAGTAACTGTTACTGTCCTTCCGTCTGCTTGTCCGGAAACGGAGATACCGAGATCACTTTCAAGTATCACAAGACCCTTCGAAAGCTCTTCATTGTCGGAGGTAAGAATTATGTTTATTTTCTTTTCCATAAGTTTTTTCCTTTATCTTTTTATTCAACGTAAGAGGGAAGTCTTACTGCTGTTGAAGCTTTTCAACCATTGCAATGGCATAAGCCGATATGCCCGTTTCGTTTCCCGTGAATCCCAATCCTTCTTCCGTTTTAGCCTTTACCGATACTTTTGAAGGCTCGATGGACAAAGCAGAGGCTATTGCATTCTGCATCTGAGGAATGTACGGCGCCATCTTCGGCTTTTGAGCCACTACCGTGGAGTCAATGTTTACTATCTCATATCCGTGCTCCCTGAGCTTTTCGGCGCAAGCCGTAAGCAGAGCCGTGCCGGATATTCCTTTGTATTTTTCATCCTTATCGGGAAAATGCGTTCCAATATCACCTAAAGCGCATGCTCCGAAGAGAGCATCTATTATGGCGTGGGCGAGAACATCGGCATCCGAATGACCGAGAAGTCCGCATGTGTGAGGGATCTCAATGCATCCGATATACATTTTCCTTCCGTGAGCAAGCCTGTGAACATCGTATCCGAGACCTGTTCTGAGATATGTCATAATAAGGTATGTCCTTTCAATATGCGTGATGTAAGAATAAGCTCAAACAGGATTGAATTCATACCGATCTGAGCTTAATTACCGTAAATCGTTTTCATTAAGACGGGGACCGTTTCTGTAAAGAAGGATCGCTTCGACAGCCTCGATATCCTCGGGAACTGTAAGCTTGTAATTGGGATGACCTATTTCTACCAAGGTAACGGGGAAGCCGGCATTTTCCGCCATAGCACAGTCATCGGTAACCTCCGCTTCATCTTTCATCGCCTTCGCGGCTGAAGCACGGTAGATGCTTGCGGAAAAAAGCTGAGGTGTGGATACGGCATACAGCTTATCGCGTGGTATTGTAGACTCAATAACATTGAGCTTGCCTGCACTTTTGATGGTGTCTGCAACCTTTTTTGCGGCGGCACATGCACCGTTGATGTATGCTCTTCTGAACAGAAGATCAATGGTCTCGGGCAATATGAGAGGACGTGCCGCATCGTGGATGGCAACATACTCGCAATTCTCCGAAACAGCAAAAAAGCCATTCATGGATGATTCCATGCGGGTACTGCCTCCGGGCACTACCTTCGATACCTTTGTAAAACCGTAAGCATCTACAAATTCCTTTATGAATTCAAGCTCGTCTTGTTTTGCAACGATTATTATTTCATTTGTGTGTTCGCTTTTTTGAAAAGCTTCCAAGGAATAAGCGAGAACGGGACGCCCCGCCACTTCCATTAGTTGTTTCGATACTCCGCCCATACGTGTACCGCTTCCGGCGGCAAGGACGACGGCACTGCAATAGTGACCGCCGCTGCCGTTGCCGGAAACGTTATTCATGATCTTCGCTATAGGAGAAGTGATCTTTCTGATCTTTTCCGATATAGACATTCGTTATATTAGTTATTGTAGCCTATTTCAAGTGCTTTCTTATTGAAGTCGATAAGCTTTGCCTTGGATGCGGGAATGGAAGAGATCATAGCGTCAAGGAAGAAATCATAGTCAAAGAGTCCTGTTTCCTTGATGAGCTTTCCGAGGATTATGACGTTAGCCATTCCTTTGAGTCCGTTTTCATCTGCAAGACGTGTTGCGGGAATCTCTATCTTCTTGATATCCGTTCTTTCGGAGGGTTCGGAGATAAGAGAACTGTCGGTGATTATCATTCCGCCGGGAACTACCGCATTCTTGAACTTATCGTGGGAAGGTATATTCATAGCGATGAATATGTCGGGCTTTGCTACCAGGGGAGATCCGATCTCTTCATCTGCAACGATTACGGAGCAGTTAGCTGTACCGCCGCGCATTTCGGGACCGTAAGAGGGAAGCCATGTAACGAACTTGTCTTGTTCCATAGCCGCATGAGCTATCTGCTTACCTGCGAAAAGGATACCCTGACCGCCGAATCCGGCTAAAAGTATGCTTGTCATCATATTATTCGCCCTCCTTGGTGGTGTCCTTGTATACACCGAGAGGATAATAAGGCATCATATCGCTTCTGAGCCATTCCAATGCCTGCTCGGGAGTCTTACCCCAGTTTGTGGGGCATGTGGAAAGAACTTCAACTATGGAGAAGCCCTTGCCTGCAACCTGAGTTTCGAAAGCCTTCTTTATTGCCTTCTTTGCTGCCTTGATGTTCTTTACGCTGTCAACGGAAACTCTTTCAGCATAAGCCGTTCCGTCAAGAGTAGAGAGCATTTCGCAGATCCTTATGGGTGTACCCTGGATCTTGGGGTCACGTCCGTAAGGAGATGTGGTGGATACCTGACCGGGAAGAGTTGTGGGAGCCATCTGTCCGCCCGTCATACCGTAAATAGCATTGTTTATAAATATTATGGTGATGTTTTCACCGCGGGCTGCTGCATGTACTGTTTCGGCAGTACCGATAGCCGCAAGGTCACCGTCACCTTGATATGTGAAGACAACATTTTCGGGATTAGCTCTCTTTACACCCGTAGCAACGGCGGGAGCTCTTCCGTGAGGAGCTTCTATCATATCACAGTTAAAGTAGTTGTATGCGAAAACGGAGCATCCTACCGGTGCAATACCGACAGTTCTTCCTTCGCATTCGAGTTCATCTATTACTTCCGCAACAAGACGATGTACTATTCCGTGTGTACAGCCGGGGCAGTAGTGGAAGGGAACATCGGTAAGTGCGTGGGGTTTATCAAATACGATCATTTTCTGTTCCTTTCTTCGGTTCAGAGCTTTGCGCTCATTTCCTTAAGCTTTTCATATACTTCATCAACGGAGGGAAGCATACCGCCGGTTCTTCCGTAGAATTCTACGGGCTTTTTGTTTTCAACAGCAAGCTTTACATCGTTGACCATCTGTCCCATATTCAATTCCACAGCCAGGAATGATTTTGCTGTATCGCTGAGGGAGAGAAGCTTCTTTTCGGGGAAGGGCCACAATGTGATGGGGCGGAGAAGTCCTGCCTTGATTCCCTCTGCACGTGCCTTATTAACTGCAGTTCTTGCGATACGGGCAGCAATACCGAAAGCAACTATAACGATGTCGGCATCTTCCGTCAGGTATTCTTCGTACTTAACTTCCTTTTCAGCTATCTCGTTGTATCTTTCGTATCTTTCGAGTATTATCTTTTCAAGAGCTTCGGGCTCTATATAAAGAGAATTTACGATGTTGTGCGCTCTCTTGTTCTGATGTCCGCAAGCAGCCCATGTTTTTTCGGGGATCTCTCTTGCTTCTCTTGCTTCAAAGTCAACGGGCTCCATCATCTGTCCCAAAGCACCGTCAGCAAGAATCATAACGGGAGTTCTGTATATGTCAGCTATATCGAAAGCTTCCATAGTCATATCTGCTACTTCCTGAATGGAAGCGGGAGCGAGAACAACGATGTGCATATCGCCGTGTCCCATTGCTCTTGTTGCCTGATAATAGTCAGCCTGTCCGGGCTGGATTCCGCCGAGTCCGGGACCTGCACGCTGTACGTTAACGATTACACAGGGAACGTCGGAGCCGACTATATAGGATATACCTTCGCTCTTCAGACTGAGTCCGGGGGAGGAAGAAGATGTAAGAACTCTCTTGCCGGAGGAAGCAGCGCCGAGAACCATATTGATAGCGGCGATCTCACTTTCTGCCTGCATGCAAAGACCGCCAACCTTGGGCATTCTCTTTGCAAGAGTTTCGGATATTTCCGTTTGAGGAGTTATGGGGTAACCGAAGTAATGACGGCATCCGGCTTTGATGGCTGCCTCGGCGATTACCTCGTTGCCTTTCATAAGAACCTTGCTCATGTTTCTTTATTACATCCGATTTACGGGTGTTTTCCTTTCTTTAATGTTTGTCTTTTTTACTGTACGTCATCCGGCGCACATTAAGCGTTTTTGCTTTTTCAGCCTTTTTCGACTGTAATTACCACATCGGGACACATGGTAGCGCAGAATGCGCAGGCGATGCATTTTTCAGCGTCTGTTATTTGCGCAGGATGGTATCCCTTTTTGTTCAGCGTAGCGTTATCAAGTGAGATGATCTTCTTCGGACAAACCGAGACACAGAGACCGCATCCCTTGCAAAGATCCGTTTTGAACGTTACCTTATTCATGGTTTCTACCTTTCCTTTCTGTAGATAAATCTGAAAGATCTGTTTTCAGACTTATTATCTCCTGATTAAGATTTTTAAACTATAGTCATTTCCGCTTCGATTCAAAGAACGGCACTCTTATGACGTGCGGCGTGACAGTTTATATTTACGGCGACGGGCAGCCCTGCAATGTGTGTCGGATATGCCGTTATGGCTACCGAAAGAGCAGTTGTGTCGCCTCCAAAGCCTTGAGGACCTATATCCAGTGAATTTATACGCCTTAAAGCTTCTTCTTCCATTTTTGCATAAAACTCATCTGAGTTTTTTTCGCCTATCGGTCTGCAAAGAGACTTCTTTGCAAGATAAGCGCAGTAATCAAATGTTCCGCCTATTCCAACGCCTACGACCACCGGAGGACATGGATTGCTTCCCGCTTCCTTAACCGTTTCGGTGATAAAGGATATGATATCATCCGGGGAAGCCGTTGGGTTGAACATTCTGATCCTTGACATGTTTTCGCTTCCGAATCCCTTGGGAGCCACGGTCACCTTGAAGGTGTCACCCTCAACAAGCTGTGTATACACGACCGCAGGGGTGTTGTCTTGTGTGTTGACTCTTCTTAAGGGATCGGATACTACTGACAATCTGAGATAGCTTCCCGTATAAGCCTTTTTTACGGCTTCATCGGTCAGACTCTGGAGAGATCTGTTCGTATCTATATGAACATTCATTCCTATCTCATAAAAGACCACAGCCATTCCCGTATCCTGACAAACGGGAACGTTATTCTTTTTTGCACAGACAAGATTGTCTTCAAGCTTCTTCAATATATCCTTTGCGAGAGGATTTCTTTCCCGAAGTGCAGAGCATTTCAAAGATTCCGACACGTCCGGAGTCAAGGAAAAGTTAACGCTTGAGAGAAGCTCCGAAACCGTATCTATTATCTGCTTTTCACTTATTACTTTCAATGGTTTATACCTTTTTTCCGTTGATATATACCTGAGTTACATCAGAGAAAATATCGAGGGGATCCTTTGTGTAAAGAGCAAAGTCGGCATCCTTACCCGGTTCAAGGGAACCTATTCTGTCGGAAAGACCCGCAACTCTTGCGGGATTTGATGTGACGGCGCGTATAGCACCCTCACGACTCATTCCGTTCTTCACGGCAAGGGAAGCACAAAGAATAAGATACTGAATGGGGATAACGGGATGATCCGTAATGATGGATACCTCAAGTCCCGCTTTTTCGAGAATACCCGCATTTTTCGGCGTAAGCTCCCTTAATTCGGGTTTGCTTCTGTCGCAAAGGAAAGGACCTACCATTACCTTCACGCCTTCCTCGGCAAGCTCATCTGCAATCAGATGACCTTCCGTACAATGCACTAAGGCGTAATCAAGACCGAATTCCTTGGCAATGCGGATTCCGGTGAAGATATCGTCTGCTCTGTGAGCGTGAATATGAAGAGGTATTTCCTTTTTTAATACGGGAATGAGAGCCTCATACTTTGCATCGTATTCGGGAAGATCAGATTCCTCCTCTGCGGATAAAATGCTCTTATGATAACGCTCCGCCTTCTTGAACGCTTCGCGGATTATCGCTGCCGTAGCCATTCTCGTTTCGGGCGTTTCATCGTTTTCGTGATATGATGTTTTGGGATTTTCACCAAGCGCCATTTTCATGGAGCAGGGATCCTTTATTATCATCTTGTCAATGCGTTTTCCGCTTGTCTTTACGGCTATAAAAGAGCCTGCAAGTGGATTTGCGCTTCCGGGACCCGTCAAAACGGTAGTGACTCCGGCATTTCTTGCATCCTCAAAGCATCTGTCAAGAGGATTTACGCTGTCCTTTGAAGAAAGATGTGGAGAGCATGGATCGTTGATATCATTGATATCATCGCTTTCAAATCCCAATGAATCACCTAAACCCCCGAGATGGGTGTGTGCATCGATAAGACCGGGCATGAGATATGAGCCCTCGGCATCTATTATCTCTTCTTCATTTCCGGTCGATGTGTATTCACCCGGGGAAAGTGAGATTATCTTACCGTTCTCAAAGGTCAGAAAACCGAAAAATTCACGGAAGTCATTTCCCGATGTAATTATATTTGCGTTTATTATTGCTTTCATGTCAGTCTTTACCAAACTTATGATTTACCGAAGATCATTCCGGCAAGTCACTTACGAAGAGCATATCTCCGGGATCGCGGAGATTCAGCTTTTCTCTTGCGAATCTCTTTATAGTTTCCTCATTGAGAGGCTGTCTGAGCTGTTCCTTCAATTCTTCGATGGAAAGCTCATGCATATCCACCTGCTCACGAAGCAATGCCTCTGCTTCACGCAGATCTCTTATTTCCATGTGCATGTCAGTGATCTTGACGACCATGAATACGGTAACACAGATCAAAACGATCTTTATAAAAAAACCGACCCTATGCTTCTCGTTCATAGAAGGCTTGCTCCTCTCCCCGGTCATTTTGAGCCGTTACGGCTCTTCTTGCATTTTCCGGATTTGATATACTTCTTAAAATTTTTAACGGATCTTTGCGATCCTTCCTTTATTCTTGAGTAAAATCCTTTTATAAGCTCTGTCATTTTTTCGTGCATACACTTTATGAGCTCCCCCAGCGTCTTCAAATATAAGTAGAAGCCGGTAAAAGCGGCGATCAAGGAATATGACCGTGTAAAGCCGTAATTTGCACAGTAGACAAGGCAGATATAAAGTACCGTTACAGAAAGACAAAATAATATATCTTCAACAACGACAGCTATCGTATTTTCCGGCAGAAGCCTCCGCAGTATACGGAAAAGCTCATAATACATACCCATGAGAAATCCGAATACAAGGGAATAGACGAAGAAGAGACATCCGCTTGTGATGGTGATCTCCACCATAGGGGTCTGCGGGAAAAGATCCCGAAGTATTTCCTGAGGCACCATGATACTCAACCGAATACTCTCGAAAGGAATCCGCGTCTTTCGGCGGGATCGGTATTGTCGGAAAAGTACAAGGATGAGATCGTTCCGAGAAGTACGAGCTCGCCCGAATCTACGGAAAATTTTTCTACCTTGAGATCATATCCGCCTATATATACGGTGGAATCTCCGATAAGAAGTACAAGCTCCGATTCGTTGAAGCTTTTTACGTCCTTTACGCCGTTGGTCTCAAGGCGCTTTCTGTCAAGTATATTGATAGATTGTATTCCTGTCATAACAACAAACTCCGTGTATAATCCTTTTTATAAAATTATACGCGGAGATATGGAGCTTTATGACAAAACCTCATACAAGGATGATGCATCGTTTTTCAAAACATGCTCGGCGATTTCCGTTACCTTGACCTTAAGTGACTTTTCACCGAAGGTTATCTCAATGATATCACCGATCTTCAGATCCAAGGAAGCCTTTGCAACCTTGCCGTTTACCGATACGTTGCCGTTATCGCAGGCTTCGTTGGCTACGGTCCTCCTTTTTATGAGGCGGGATACTTTTAAGAATTTATCGAGTCTCATCAGTCCTCAGCGTCTTCTTCGCATCCGGAAATAGCAGCCTTGAGAGCCTTAGCCGCCTTGAAGGATACGGATTTGGTTTCTCCCACGCTTATGGGTTCGCCTGTCTTAAGATTTCTTGCAACACCTGCCGCACGTGTCTTTACGTCGAATGCGCCAAAATTAGCTATAACAAGCTTGTCTCCGCTTTCGAGACAATCTGTAATTGATTCCAATACTGCATTGAGATATGCGGATGCCGCACTCTGAGATATACCGAGCTTGGATGCTACGGAGCTTATAAGTCCTGCTTTGTTCATAAAATTTACTTAGTCCTTTCTATGTTCACCTCTTCGCAAAGCGTAAGAGATACAGTTATAAAAAATAAATAGGTCATCCGCACGCAAGGTGCGGAAGTGCCCTTATAATTTACCACAAAATCACATGTCCTGTCAATAGTTTTTTCGCAATTTAAGGGAATTATTTTGAAAATTTGCGACTTTTGCGAAAAAATTGTGATTTTATAACATTTTTAAAGGGATTTTTCCGAATTCGCCTTGAGAAAAGCCTTGTTGTATAATTCCAAAGCTTCCTCCGCATCTATGCCCATGGCACGTGCCTCGGCGGCTAAGTCAAACAAGCGTTTTCCGATTTCACCCATGGCTTTTTCTTCCTCCGAAAATACTATCTCGGAAGTTCCACCGGCACTCTTGAGCTTTTCGGAACGCTTTTTCAGCTTCTGGGCTCTGACGAGAGCGGGGAGAGCGCCTGATACACCTCCCATTATGTCAGCGGCACTTTTCATGCCCTTGGTTTCATATTTGATCTTATCCCAATTTTTAAGAACGTCTCCCGTTCCCGAAACTTGAGTATCAGCGAAGATGTGAGGATGTCTTATTATGAGCTTTTCGCAAATTTCCGTTATTACCTCTGTATCGGTAAATTCATTGTTTTCCTCTGCGATTACAGAGTGGAATACGATCTGCAGAAGCAGGTCTCCCAATTCCTCACGCATGATCTTGGGATCGCTATTATCAATGCCCTCGACGGCTTCGTAAGCCTCTTCGAGAAGATTGTTGCGGATGCTTTTATGGGTCTGCTCCATATCCCAGGGACAGCCGTCCTTTCCGCGGAGTATCCTCATTATCGCAACAAGATCGTCATATGTGTATGTGCCTTTTGATATCAGCTCTTTTTTGATTACTTCCGTGTTCATTTTCCGTTTTATCCTTCTTTATTTAACCTTGATCTTTATTTAGTTTTGATCGTTTCCGATATATTCGCTTAAATTGAATATGCTTCTGACGGGGCAGAGAAGCTTTTCATTGCTTTTCGAACGCATCTTCTCATATGAGCGCTGGGGGAGAAGTATCTTATTGAATCCCATCCTGACAGCCTCGGCAACTCTTGCCTCCGTTCCGGGAACCGCCCTGCATTCTCCCGAAAGTCCAAGCTCTCCGATAGCGATCATATCAGCGGGAACAGATTTGTCGCGTGCGGCAGAGATCACAGCCGCCGCAATTCCCAGATCGGTAGACGTTTCGTCAAGTCTGAGACCTCCAGTTACATTTATGTAAACATCCTTGTCGTAAAGCCTCATGCCGAGTCTCTTTTCAAGTATAGCGAGAATGATGGACATTCTGTTAAAATCCGTACCGTTTCCTATGCGCTTCGGCGTTGGGAAGGGAGTCTTCGATACAAGTGCCTGAACCTCTGCGATTATAGGTCTTGTTCCCTCCATGACACAAACCGGGCAGGCACCGGGGACATTTTTCGGTGTGTCCTCAATAAGACGCATACTTGGATCGCCTACCTCTTCAAGTCCTTCACCTGTCATTTCAAAAACGCCGATTTCATTTGTGGAACCGAATCTGTTTTTTGCCGCCCTTACTATTCTGTAAGATCTGGTCCTGTCGCCTTCAAAATGGAGAACTACATCTACCATATGCTCAAGAAGCTTTGGACCTGCTATAGCACCGTCCTTGTTGACGTGACCTACCAATACCGTTGCCATATCGCAGGATTTCGTTCTCGATATAAAAAGCTGTGATATTTGCTTTACTTGAGAAATGCTTCCCGATGAAGAGGAAAGTGATCTGTCGAAAATAGTCTGCACCGAGTCAATTATAAGTATATCGGGCTTAACGCTGTCGATTTCCGCAAGAATAGCGTCGGCATCCGTTTCGCAGAAAAGAAAAAGTGTATCGTTTTGTACATTGAGACGCTTTGCCCGAAGCTTAATCTGGGCTGCGGATTCTTCTCCCGAAACATAAAGTATCCTTCTTCCGTCAGGACAACCGTCCGCAGATTGCGAATCCATACCCGATGTACAGCATGATCCCGCCAGCTGAAGCAGAAGCGTGGATTTACCTATACCGGGCTCACCCGAGATAAGTATAACGCTGCTTTTGACTATACCGCCGCCCAAGGCTCTGTCAAGCTCGTGCATTCCTGTTTTTATACGTATTCCGTCTGTCATTCCGTCGGGAATATCCTTAAGACGTATGCTTTTCTGTTCTGCGGAAGATAAAAGAGAAGAGCTCTGACGGGCATGGGGAGCTTTGGAGGGAATAACAGGCTTCTGTATCTCCTCTTCAAGTGTATTCCATTCGCCGCATTCACGGCATTTTCCGCTCCATTTGTCGAATACGGCTCCGCATGAGGAGCAAACGTATACTATTTTTTCCTTTGCTTGTGCCATTTTAATTATCCTTACTGTTTCGTGTTCAGATATTCGTTGATTGCGCCCGCTATTATGAAAGCAAGCTTATTTTGATATTTATCGTCGTTAAGAAGCACCGCTTCATCGTAATTTGAAACAAATCCGCATTCTATGAGCACGGAACATGTATCTGTTCTGTCCAGAATGAATATGGAGCTTCCCGCTTCCTTTATCTGCCGTTTGTTATCCGTCTGAAGGCGGGACGTTATATTACCGGAAATGATCTCGGCAAGCCTTCTGCTTTCCTCCGAGGATGAGTAAAACACCTGAGCTCCCTTGCAGCTTTCCTGAGGGAAGGAATTCATGTGTATACTCACAAAAGCATCGTTTTCATGCTCCTTGCAGAATCTGACTCTGTTTGTCACATCGCTGTGCTTTTTATGAGAGGCATTTTCATCCGCAAGCCAGATATCGCTGTCTCTTGTCAGTATTACATTTATTCCGTAAAGCTTTAAGAATTCTGCCGTTTTCATTGATAATGAAAGGTTCAGATGCTTTTCGGCTTCACCTGTAATACCGTTTGCCCCGGGATCAGGTCCGCCGTGGCCGGGGTCGAGTATGACAGTATATCCCGTTTCTGATGAGGCGGGGGAGTCTGCCGACGTGAGTGCCGATAAATCGCCGCCTGAAAAGCACGCATCAAAAAACGTATCATTGCTGCGGTCGAACAGCTCCTTGAATACACCAAGCCCCTTTGTAAAGCTCAGCTTTCCATCCTCAAGTGAAATGAAAGAAAAGAGAGAAAAGATCACAGCGGAAACTGTATAGATGATAACGAATATCAGAAGCGATATACTGTATGACAGTCTTTTTATAAATGGTATCTTCATTAAATGTTCCTCCGAAATAAATACTCTTTTTGATATTATGCCGCGGAACATTTGAAAATTACGGATGAAAAAAATAAGGTTTTATGTGAAGCTGAGATTATTTTTCTTTATTTTGATTCTTGAAGAGCAGTATCTCCTTGAGACCGAGGAACATTCCCGTAAAGCTTACGATGATCTGAGGGAGCACCGCAAGGAAAAATGCCAAGGGTTGAGAGGGATTCGTAATGCTCTCCATTATTTCTCCCACGGCATTCTTTGTTACCTCGGGGGGGAATACGCTTTGGAATATTCCCACATACTCACCCGTGAAAAGAAGTCTCTGAAGCTGGAGAAGTGCATATTGCGTTGTATAGCTTCCGTCGATGTAATAGAGATCTCCCGTACAAGAGGCGGCTCCCATGATAAGTGAGGGGACAGCGGGGATAAGAGCTGTCAGAGCAGCAGTAACAAGAGCGTTCGATTTATTCTTCGATACTGCGATCTTCAATCCCGCTTCGTTGTACATAGTAAATACCATGTACATATAAAGACCTATGATTATAACGCTTCCTACGACGAAAAGAGAGGGAGTACCCAATGTACCTAATGCCATCATGTTTCCGAAAAGGGAGAATACTATCTGATAAAGAAGCGCTTTTATAATGAGCTTTGAATTGTTTTTAAGAAATGTCATATACGATCCTTTCGTTTGTTTCCTTGTTTTTTCGTACAGTAAACTCTGTATATTTATTATACAATATTTGACGTTACTTTTCAATGTGTTTACTATGAATTTTTTGTATCTTTACGATTCTTATGTATAAAAAATAATTCGTTTGCTCTTTACAAGTAATGAATAATATGATAAAATATTATGCGGGTAATTATATTATTGAAAGGAAAGGTACGATAAGTGATAGATCACGACACTCTCCCGGATCCGATAAGGCGGTTTGTGACATATAAAATAGTAGTACAGGGCAGAGCAGTTAAAACGGTGGATGCATATGCCTATGATCTGACCGTGTTTTTCTCATACCTTTCAAATAAAAAGAATAAACGTCCCCTTGACGAAAAGCTTTCCTGCGAGGAGCTTTCCTCGTTTGTAACGATGGAGCTTATTGAAAGAATATCGAAGATGGATATCCTCGAATATCTTTTTTATGCAAATTCTCTTGATAACAAAGCGGCGACCCGTGCACGTAAGCTTTCTTCAATACGCTCCTTCTATAAATACCTTTATAAAAACGAAGGATCCATAAAATCGGATCCTGCACAGGACATAGAAACACCTCATCTTAAAAGCAAGAATCCGAAGTTTTTGGATGAATCGGAAAGTGTGGAGCTTCTTTCAACAGCTGCGGAAAGCGATGAGAAGAACGCTGTAAGAAATTACTGCATTATAACTCTATTTCTTAATTGCGGAATGCGTGTATCGGAGCTTTGCGGAATCTCCCTCGGTGATTTCAGCGACAATTATACAAAGGTAAGAGTTACGGGAAAGGGCTCCAAAGAAAGAGTTCTCTATCTTAATGATGCATGTCAACAGGCTGTTCTTGATTACCTGAAGGTCAGAAGCGAGATACCGGACATAAAAAAAGAAGCCAAGGATGCACTTTTTATAAGCCGGAATAAAAAGAGAATAGCGGTAAAGACCGTTCAATGGGTAGTTTACAAATACGTTGATATGGCAGGTCTCGGCGGAAAGGGAATATCCGCACATAAGCTTCGCCATACGGCTGCAACTCTCATGTATCAGAGCGGCAAGGTCGATATAAGGACTATCAAGGATATATTGGGACACGAACAACTCAATACAACTCAGATATATACACATGTCAGTAGTCATCAGATGGCTGAGGCTGTTCAGGCAAATCCTCTTTCGGGATTCACAAGAGCAAATTCGGTAAACAGCGATACATCCGATGATGAGGAAAGCGGATCATAATTCTTAACGGAGATCAAATATGGCGAAGAATTCATTTATAAGACGTGAAAGAAAATTCCTTCTTACAAAAGAAAAATACCGTCTTCTGCTTCCGATTCTTTCGGAGCATATGAAGCTTGATCCTTACTGTACAGATGACTCCGGCTATATAATACGAAATGTTTATTACGATACCGATAATGATGATGTCATCAAGTATTCGCTGTCATCTCCCTACCATAAGGAAAAATTGCGTCTCAGATTTTATGAGGAGCCGCAGAACGACGATTCGCCCCTTTTCCTCGAGTTGAAAAAGAAGACAAACGGTATCGTTACGAAACGGCGTGTTACTATGAAGCTTTCCGAGGTGGAAGAATTTTTTGCAACGGGTATTCCGCCCGAAAGAGAAAAATACGTTGATAAGCAGATATTCAACGAGCTTGCATCATACCTTTCGGCAAACGACGTAAAGCCTAAGGTGTACCTTTCCTATAAGCGTATCGCTTTTTTCGATGATGATGACCCTTCTTTGAGATTGACCTTTGACTATGACATTATTGCAAAAAGATTCCGCCGTGATAAGGCGAAGGAGCACGAGGTGAGACTTATCGATGAAGATATGATGCTCATGGAAATTAAATTTTCCCATGCGATCCCTCTTTGGGTAGCCCGTATGCTTTCCGAAAACAATATACGTAAAATGAGCTTCTCAAAATACGGAACGGAATATAAAAAAGAGCTGGCGGAAAGGCTTATCTCGGAGGATCATCAAGGCTTTGAAGAGTATATCCAACAAAACAAAACATTACTGCAAAGAAACAGACTCTGATCTTACCAGGACTAAGCTTCTTTGCTTACATAACAGAAAGGTCACGATCGAAAATCATGCTTGATCAGATATTCGCACAACAGTTTACAACCGCAATAGATATAACGGCAGTGATAATCTCTCTTTTATCGGCACTTGCAATGGGAGCTCTTATCGCTCTTGCATATCACATTACACACCGTAATATTTTCACGAAAAACGGCTTTGCCGTAACATTGATAATATTTCCCGCCGTTGTCACTCTGATAATTATGCTCATAGGCGACAATGTTGCGAGAGCATTTACTCTTGCGGGAGCGTTTTCCATTATACGATTCAGAAGTATTGCGGGAGAGCCCCTCGATATGGCATATACCTTCTCGGCTCTCGGTATAGGTATGGCTTGCGGAATGGGTTATTTCGGATATGCCGCTCTCTTTTCCGTTCTTCTTTCCTGTGTATTTGTTATCGCTCATTGCATATCACGTCTCAGAAGCAATGACAGAGAAATGCTTTTGAAGATCGTTGTTCCCGAAAATATGAACTTTACCGAAAAATTCGATCTTGTCCTCGACGATTATACATCCCATTATAAGCTTCTCAAGGTAAAGACGGCGGAATTCGGTACTGTTTTTGAAATAACATATAAGGTCATCCTTGAAAAGGATACCGATCCCAAGGAATTTATCGACAGTCTCAGATGTCTGAACGGTAATATGAACATTACTCTCAATATGGGAGAAACTTTGAAGGTGTATGAATAATATTTTCAACTGTTACACGGTAAAGCGCATTACCGCTTTGCTTTTTGTAATTCTTTTTGTTTTCTGCCTTTCTCCTTTTACATACGGGGCAGAAGAAGATAATCAAATAAAAGAGGTGTTCGTTTCCGAAAAAGCCGGCGGACACGGCGACGGAACTAAGGAATCTCCCTTCAGCGACCTTTTTGAAGCTTTCTCGGCTCTTCCGAATGGCGGTACTGTGCATATCATCGGCAAGGTGAACGGATATGTGCCGAATGCCAAATTGAAAAAGGAGGGCGAAGACGGAAATATCATCGAGACCGATGAAACGGATATGTATTACATACCCTACCCGAGGCACAGCGGAAGTATCACCGTTACATCTGACGGAGACGGTGTTATCTCCTTTGAAAATGCTTCATCGGGATTCTGCTTTATGAATTACGGCATTACGGAATACGAAAATGTCGGCTTTTCATGGGGAAAGGGAAGACCGGTATTTTGCAGCTTCGGAAAAGATTCCCATCTGAAGATAAACGAGAATGTTGTTTTCTTGAGTGACGGTCCCGTCAATCTCTACGTCTGCGGATTTGCGGAAATATATTCGGGAAGCTTTTCCCATGCTTTTCTCGCTTATGACCCGTATACTCCCGCTGATTCGGGAAGTATCAATACAGCTCTCTTTATCGGTAAGGGCGCATCCGTTGAAACTGTCTGGGGAAGCGGTCTCGGACGTGTAAGCGCCGATACTGCTCTTGTGCTTCTGCCAGGCGGAACCGTGGGAACGGTCTGGGGCGGAGGTCAGGCGAAGCATATAACGGGAAGCTTTACGTTTATCAACCATGGAGGAGAGGTAACGGGAAGCGTTACAGCGGATTCCAACGGCGGATCAAGACCTGTGTATTCAACGTCGTTGGGCTATGAGCAGGGAGACAATTTTTCTTCCTATGAAAAGGAATACGACACAGAATTTATCGACGATAAGGATAAGCGAAAGCTTTATAAAAACTGCGAAAGCATAATTACCGTTAATGGTAAGGGTAACTTTATACATATAACTGCAGGAGGCTTTGAAAAGCTTCCACACGATGAAATAGGTCTTTTTGCTCACGTGTTCGATTATGAAACCGAGATTGAAAGTATAGAAAAAGTAAAAATTGTCACCCATGTTGATATGAGATTGCGCTCTTCCATTTGCGATATCTACTTTTTTGCTCCATACGGCACGGATTATTATGCAGTTGCCGAAAGACCGAAAACAGCTGAAGAACTGGAAAACGATGATAATCCCTTTACGGGTGACAGTATAACATTTTATGCTTTTGCAGCATTGTTCTCAATGCTCACAGTAGGCTTATCTTATCGAAAAAAGAACAATAAAGACTTATATAATTTAAAAGACCAAGGAAAAAACAAATTATGAGAATCGAATTACACGCACATACAAAGGAAGCCAGCCGATGCGGTCATGTCAATGCAATTGATGTAGTGAATGTCTGCAAGGAATCGGGCTATGACGGATTAGTAATAACAGACCATTTCAGCCCTGCGCTTCTTGATAATTGCGGTTGTGAGGAAAAGAAGGACATAGTAGACATTTACCTCAGAGGCTATAGGGCTGCAAAGGAACAGGGGGAAAAAATAGGCTTGAAGGTCTTTCTCGGAATAGAGCTTTTTTGCGCTCCCACATCCTATAACGACTACCTTATCTACGGAATAGACGAAGAATTTCTGTATAATGCTCCGCTTCTTTACAGAATGACATTCGATGAAGCAATGAAGGAGATACCTGAGAACGCAGTTGTTTATCAGGCGCATCCATTTAGAAACAGCATGACGATAACACCTCCCAAAAAGCTTTTCGGTATCGAGGTGTTCAACGGGAATATCCGCCACGATTCCAGAAACGAGATAGCAGAAAGATGGGCGGAGATGTTCGGACTTCATAAGATCTCAGGATCCGATTACCATCAGAGCGTCGATAAATTCTGCGGCGGAGCCGACTTTTTTGACAATATAAAAAATGAAAAAGAGCTTGCACAAGCTCTCAGAAACGACAGATATACTCTTATTAAGGGCTGAATGAAAAGTACCAAATAAAAAAGACAAGCCTCCTTACGAAGCTTGCCTATGTGGAGCTGGTGGAGGGATTTGAACCCTCGACCTGTTGATTACGAATCAACTGCTCTGCCCCTGAGCCACACCAGCACACGAATGTTTTTGTCTGCAACAGATTTATTTTATCATATCTGTGCGCTTTTGTCAAGCCTAATTTTTGATTTTTTTTAAATTATACATTGTTTCAATATTTATCTGTGACATACGGAGGCAATTATGAACGATATAAGATTTTTATTTCCCATTGACGGCGATGTTCTTATGCCGGCTGACGGAGAATTGATAGGCGAGAGCCTTAAAGTAAAAGCAAAGCTTTCGGCACCTGCTGAAAGCCGTGTTACCGTGAACGAAGAAGAAGCGGTTTTTGTTGAAAGAGGAGAAGACGGTAACGCTGTTTATGAGATCACTCTTTCCATCGACGGCTACAGAAATGCCCTTGATGCAAGAGCCGAAAAGGACGGAGAGACCGTTTCCCAAGTAATATACGTATACAGATTCAAGAACGCTTATAAAAAGTACCGTCTCGCCATCGACGATATAATCTGGTCTATGCGTGAGCTTGCCGAGAAAAAGGATGAGTATAAGTCTATATTTCAATCTCCTTTTTTCGCCCTTTTCAAGAGACTTCATGATGATTTCAAGACCTGCGTGCATATGAATATATATTACACGGATATGGAGGGCTTCGATCTTACCATGATGCCCGATTGCTATAAGGAAGAGTTTACGGAAAACAGCAATTGGCTGAAGCTTACGTTCCATGCCTATGCAAACGAGCCTTCCAGAATATACCGTTTCTCCCCTTATTCCGTTCTTTACAGAGACTATAATCTCGTAACCAATGAGATACTTAGATTTGCAGGCCCCGAGGTAATGAATACATCTGCAAACGGACTTCACTACGGTGAAACCACGGTAGAAGGTGCAAGAGCTCTCCGAGCCTGCGGAATAAACTGCCTTGTAGGTTACTATGTATTCGATTCCAACGGCGATCCTTATGTATCCTACTATCTCAATAAGGAGCAGACTCTCCATTGCTTCGACAGGGACTTCTGGGTCGATAACAAAGAGGGAATAATATTCTCCAAGGATAAGATGGTAATAGATGCATTCAAGCTTGAGGATATAAGACCACGCCTCAATTATCTGAGAGATGAACGTCCCACCGAAGCGGGTATTATGAATTTCGTAACACATGAGCAGTATTTCTACCCTCGTTTTTCCGCTTATCAGCCGGATTATGAAAACAAGATAAGAACGGCTTGCGCATGGGCATCCGAAAACGGATACAAGCCTTGCTTCATTAGTGATGTAATAAAGGAACAATATCCATACTAAAAATTTTAAAAAGGAACGACAAAATGAAAAATAGATTTTTTGCCGTAGTTTTTGCAGTATTATTTATGCTTTCCATGCTTCCGTTTACGGCTTTTGCCGCTGACGGTAAACGTATAGTCTATGTTGAAGCTTACGGTCAGGCTTCAAACGGGGACGGAAGTCGAGACTATCCATTCGGAAGGCTTTCGGTCGCCATTGAAGATCTAAAGGATACGGGTGGAGAAATAGTCCTTCTGTCAGACATAGATCTTGTGAATGAATATGTTGGCGTTATGCCCGATATAACATATGATCTTACTCTCAATGTTGTAAACCCTGAGCACAAAAAGTGCATCACCATTCGAAGCGAGGATCCCGCTGACAGAAAGAAGATACGCTTTTCCGTCTCCAGATCGTCTGCAACATGGACGATGGGCGGTCCCACTATTTTCGAAAATATTTACTTTTCCTTTGCCGAAAAGGATGAGTACGGTAATTCTTATGTATATAAGCGTATCTATTCCAACGGTTACCCGCTTGTAATGGGTGACGGATGTGACTCGGGTTCGTCTACATACTTCCATACAGGCTTAAGCCCGTATGATACGCAGGAGCGTGAAAGCGACCCCGAAAACGATTACATCGTATTCAAATCGGGATCATGGAGCTTCCTTTTCGGTCCCAGTACGCCTTACTCAAAGGGAAGACCCGAATATTCGTATTATATATTAGGGAACGCAAGTATAACAGGTTATATTGCAGTCGGTCCCTTGAGCAGTATCTTTATTGATAAAGCAAGTCTTTACGTAAATACGACCGGTTCCGTAAAGACCGTTCATTCCGCTTATTCCATCGGCAAAGGCGATGTGGATGTATATCTTGATAAAGGCACTGTAACGACCGTGGAATCAAAATCACTTTCGGGCGGTACGGGTGATGCTTTTTCGTGCTATGTTTCAGGTGCATCTGTCGGAAAGATAAACGGTAATCCCGGCGGAACAATGGAAGAAACAAGGCTTTTTCATACCGAATCCGCAAAGGTGAAGGGCAGGGTATCGGGCTTTGATGTTACCGAAGCCACATATAAGTATTCCGAAGCTCCTTATTTGGAGATCGAAAAGAAAATAGAAGCCCTGAAAGCCGACTATCTCACCGAAAAGCCGAAGTCAGAAGAAAACGACAAGGTGAATACAGGTGAAGAGGGAAATGCAAATGATCCGGAAGAAAATATTACAGAAGAACAGACCCCTTCGGATAGTATCGATCCCATAAAGGATTTTTCCGACAATAATTCCGTGTGGCTTATAGCGGTATCCGTAATATCGCTTGCCGTTATGATGATTATCACATTAAGAAAAGCTTTAGAGAAATAAATACTAATAACAAAAATACAGAAGCCATCCTTTTATTATCTTAGGGTGGCTTCTGCTTTTTTATCTTTTGAGAAAATCAAAATAACTTTCGTGACGGGAAGAGACACCGAAAAAGTCCTCCTCTACGGAACGCTTTCTTGATTTTTCATTTTTTTCTTTTTCCGAGGAAAAAAGCGGGAGAGACATTATACCGTATCTCAGTGCATCCGTGGAATGCGTAAATTCATGAGGATGTACAGATGCGTCCTCTGTTTTTACCTTGTCAAAAAGGAGAGCGGGAATAGAACGTATCAGATCTGTGCAAGATGCAAATATTTGCAATATAGGCATTTTTATTCCGTCTTCGGAGTATTTCAAATATTCCCTCACCCTGCGCCAACCGTTGATACGCTCATTGTTAGCGCTGACTATACCGCGGAGCCCCGCCTTAGCCATAAGGTCGAACCCCGAACATCCGCTTTCCTGACGTCTTCCCGCAAGATCGGGGCTGGCGGAATAGTATTTTATCCGCTCTCCTCTCGATAAACGTGATATTTCCGACGCAGCTTCCGATACGATAAGATCGGGACGGCAGAATTCTCTGTATACATAAATGTGTCTTCTGTCGGGCGGATAGCAAAACCATAGACATGCTGTCATATCAAGGCCGTAGTCAAATGCTGCGAATCTTGTCCAATCCGATGGAATATCAAAGGGCTTGCAAACGTGAGCCTCATACGAGAATTCAGGAAAAAACTGTCCCTCAAATGCGTTCCAATCTCCGTCAAGCATAGCTTTTCTTCGTATGGGAGGCAGACTTTGAAGAGTCTTTATATATTCCGGATTGTTTTTGATTATAAATTCATTGTCATAAACCGTTGAACGGATGAAAACATAATCGTCGGGGTCCTCGCCCTGCCTGTAATCCCTGTCTATAAAAAGACGCTTCATCCATTGATGACCGACACCTCCGGGATTGCATGTAAAATACATTCTCGGAACAAAATGCTCTCTCATGCATCCCGACACTCTGCAACATTCCGTCATGGCAAGGTATTGAAGCTCTGTAAATTGCGTGGATTCCTCCATTGCAACACAATCATAAGATTGACCTTGATATTGGAGTACGTCTCCATCATCGGCAAGATACCCAAGCTTTATTCTGCTGGAATTGGGAAAAACAAATTCCTTTGTTGTATCCTTATATACCGCAATACCGAAAAGAAGCTTTCTCATGGGGTTGATGTGATTTTCACGAAGCTCGGGGAAAGTCCTTCTGAGAAGCAGTATCTGAATTCCCGCCATATTCAACGCAAGAAGTATCAGCTTTGTCCTCATTGCATAGCTTTTTCCGCCTCCTCTTGCGCCCCCGTAGGCGATCCTTCTTGCAGAAGCAGAAAAAAATGCTTCCTGAGGGGGGTAAGGCTTTATGCTTCGTATATATTTCTCTTTTTTATTCAAATTATCACCTTTGCTTATTATTCTCGATCAGCGGTTTTGAAAAAATGCACTTGACAAAGGATGAAATTATTGATATAATAATCACGAAACGGGGGTGCTGCGTTACTGCGGCTGAGACGGTGTACCGAACCCTTTAAACCTGATATGGATAATACCGGCGCAGGGAGTTTGAAGAATATAGAGATATATTTTTTGAGTGCGCGTGTGAACGCGTTTTTTTGTTTCCGCCGTGTTTGTTACGGTGTTTTTTTGTGCCCTTATCCCTATAAAAGAAAGGAAAGGTCTAAAAAATGAGAAAGACCAATATCATTTCACTTACTGAATCGGCTGTGTTGGTGGCATTTGCAACCGTGTTGTCGATGATAAAATTATGGGAGGCTCCCTTGGGAGGAGCCGTGACACTTTTTTCAATGGTTCCCATAATCGTGATCTCTTACAGAAGAGGAATTATGGCGGGCATTTTGTCCGGATTATGTTACTCGTTCATACAGCTTATTCTCGGAGTATCAAATCTTTCTTATATCCCTTCTGCCTTTGGTGTTATATGCGGTGCATTGTTTGACTATATCGTGCCTTTTACTGTATTGGGTGCGGCAGGTTTTGTAAGGTCACTTCCCATAGCCTCACACAAGCTCAGAGCTGCACTTGGCGCATTGGCTGTGTGCATTTTGAGATTCATATCCCATTTTGCGGTAGGCGGTTTTATATGGTATGAGATAACAAAAAATCTGGGCTGGAACGAATATGTAACAACAGTAGGAACATGGACATATTCCTTTGTATATAACATAACATATCTTTTGCCCGAGATAGTAATATGTATCATCGGTGTTGTGCTTTTGCCGAAAAAGTTTTACGAAAAATAAACATCATTTCCCCCATTTATCTAAAGCGCTTTTCGCTTCCTCGTCGATACCTTCATCCTCAGCGACTTTATCACTCCATCGTTTGAAATTGACAGAGAGAAAAAGCTTCGCACCTGGAAATGAATCCTTGTTGAAAAGATGCTCCTCCGCATATGCTTCTATGCGGAGGAGAGCTTTTTTTACAAGAAGCTGTCTTTCTTCATCCGGGAAAACGAACAGCTCTTCTACCGTGCCAAGACCGATAGCCTCTGCATATCCCGTTACGGTATAGGGCGCATCACTGCCGAAAAGAATGTTTCCTTCATCATCCCTTACGGGTAATCCGTTTTTATCCGTTCGTACGGTTCTTCTGCTTCTGAAATATGCGTCTCCTTTTCGCTTTATTTCCGAAGCTGACGGCAGCTTCATTTTGTTTCTTCGACTGCCGTAACGGTATCAGTCAAATCTTCATCATCCGGCGTGATCTCCGATCCATCGGAAAAACCGCTTATCGCTTCACCGTATTCGAATGATGTGCGTAATAAACGCACGATATCAATTCCGCTTTCACCGAATATGTAAACGCATAATATGAATATGCCGTTTTTTATCAATTCGATCTCCTCGGCACTTAGCCTGTCGGAAAAGATCACTGTAAGAAGCGATGATGCGAATGCTATGAATGATGCCCAGAATTTTCTGCTTGAAAGCTTTGTTATTACTGTATTTTTCATATCCGTTTTTTCTCCTGTATATTATTTTATTGCAAGATAAAGCTTACGCCAAAGATCATCGGCGTATTTGTAATCATTAAGATAATCGACTGTCTGCTGCTCGATACCCGAAGCCTCGATGACACTTTTTCGGTAATCTTCAACAGTATCGAAATAACCGAAATTAAGATCGGTCTTAGCTTCGATACCGCTTACCTTACCGTGGCCGTACTGCCATATCTTTAATCTGTCCCCCGTATCTACAGGCTTTATCTCCGACCAATGAGCCTGCCACATATCTATATCCTTAAGCTTAGAGTAATTCAGCTTATAACGAAGATAATTTCTGTTTGTATATATCATCGGTCTGAATCCGCTTTCCTTGACTCTGTCACAAAAAGCCTTTACTATGTCGCTCAGCTCATCCTTAGAAAGACCCTTGAAATGAAGATCGTCCTCCACATCGACGGCAGCCCAAAGACCGATTTTATCACGTCTTTTTGATATTACCGATGTAAAGTAGTCCGCTTCCTCTATCGCTTCCTCTATACTTGACGCAGTCAGAAAGTGATATACTCCGACCGATATTTCCGCATTATAAGCGTTATCGACATTTTCCGCGTATCTGCTGTCGGTGAAAAGATAAAGGGGCTTTGCCATATAAAGGCTTTTTCCCTGAGTAGCCTTGACCATTGCAAAGCAGATCCCATCGTTTTTAACCTTTTTCCAATCTATGTAACCGTTATAGGTCGAAACATCAATACCTGATTTCATTGTGTTTTGTTGTCTGAATTTCCATCAGATCGTCTCCTTTCTCAAATAATTAAATAAATATCTGTGATAATATCACGGTGATTATTCCTCCCGTCAGAGCCGATATCATTGAAGATACTATATGAGAGAGCCTTCCTCTCGGCTGCTCCTCAATTGCGGTTATCCGTTCCTCGTGGCTTGAAAGGGAAGAGTTTATATGACGAAGCTCTATTACAAGCTTTTCTATATTCGTATTTTGTATGTTAATAGCGTCATAGAGCTTTTCAAGGCGTTCAAGCCTTTCCTTATCTCTTCCGAGGCGTTCTTCCATGACCTTTTGTCTTTCAAGACAAATTTCTTGGTTCATGTATTCCATAATATGTTTCTCCTTTCGCTTTTGCTACCTTAGCGTATTCCTTCAAGGACAAAAATTGAACCAACGGGAATGTATGCAGAGGTGGTTTGAGTTTCCAATTTGATAGAACTTACCTTTTCGTTGCCCCACCAACCCGGTATACCGTATTGCTTTACGTATTGTTGAGGGGAAGCCATATCTCTCATGGAACGCCATTGCACCAAATAAAGATCTCCTCGTTTTTCAATCTTAATGTCGTGTACCATTGGTTGGGAAGTTGAAAGAAAAGTCGGGGAAAGATATCCCGTTCTTATACCGTTTATTCTTATAAATACGCTGTCCGAATTTGTTGAAGCAATCGGTAAGTATGCGGTAAGCCTAACATGGCTCAATGAAAGCCCCTCCCATTCAACAGAATTTGAGGCTTTCTCCGTTGTTTGATTTGAGATTATTTCAAAGCCGTCGGGAGAAGTTCCACCTGTTGACGGAGATTCGGCTACACTTGCGGACAGTACACCGTTTTCATCAATCGTAAGCCCGCTTCCCACTTTTATACCGCCCAAGGAATCGGAGGTCGCAGTGGGAAGAGTATATCCTCCTCCGGTTATTGCGGGAATGGAATGTATTTTTCCGTCACTTCCTCTGACCTTTAAGATAGGTGTTCCCATTTGTATCCCTCCCCGAATGCTTCTTTAAGAGTTTTGTTTATTATTGCCTTTATCTCCTTTTTTGCGTTTTCTGCAAATGTGTTGAATGCTTCGAATTCTTCCGCTTTTTCATCCTTCTGGCGAATGAGAGCTATCTGTGCGCCCAAGGAATACTTTTCCCTTATACGTTGTTCTACCTTAGATGAATACAGAGTATCGAGAACTCCGTTTTTTGCCGAAAGTATTATTTCTGTTCTGCTTATCATTTTAATACTCCTTTTTTTATAAACTGTTTTTAATTTGATATGTTAATCTTGTGGGAGCCTGTACCGCATAATCATCGTCCGCAATAAACTCCACCGTTCCACCAGGATATACCTCTATCATGTTGTCCGAAAGCAGATAAGGTGAAATATCGGTCACAACCGCTTCGGAAAGCTTATATAGGATCCCTTCATCCTTGTTGAATTCGTATAGCTTTGTAAATGTTCTGTTGTCAAGATCAAGAATATTGAAGCTTGATTCATCCAAGCCTTCACCGTATCCGTCCAAGGTCAGAATCTCGTCGGGAATGTCATATCTATCCTCATGTCCCTCTCCTCTGCCTATGAATCCCTTGATCTTTGTAGCACGAAAGCCTTCGAAGTACGGCTCATACGGCTGCGCTGACGCACCTTCGTTCAGCATTATATCCGAAAAAGATGCAACATCGCCTGCACCGGAGTCGTAGGATTCGCTTGCATTGAAACGGATCTGCGAAACGGGTGAATAGATCGTTACAGTTTTTTCCGCTCTGCTTCCTCGGTTAATGGCAACGTTAATATCTACGGAGCTGTCCGTTCCTCCTCCCACGAAAGAAACCGAATTGTAGGTTACATCGGTATCGGTGGAAGAGCACACACAGCTGACGGTATATGTACCGGGAGAAAGCGGTTCCTTCAAAGTAACAAGGATGCTTTGAGTGAAGCTTAAATCTTCTCCGCTGTACAAATTACGGCATTTTCTTGTCAAACCTCCAATTTCGTTTATTGTTGCGTACGGCAAAGCATTTTCAGGCGTTTTCTTGATCAGAGACATTTCGTCATTCACCTCTTCGTATAACAACTGACCCCGTAATGCCTTTTCCGCATTTGTGAGCCGCTTTTCCATTTTTGTAATATTTTCGGTATCTATTTCGATAGCATCGCCTGAAGGATCTATCTGAATATTACAATCGGCGGGCATTTCTCCCGAGCCTATATAAACACCGGAAAAACCTCTGTCGCCTTTTTCGCCTTTTTCACCCTTTTCACCTTTTGTACCTTTGAGCTTTGATAGCTCTATGAGCTTTTCCCACTTTCCGTTTCCCTTCGTCCATATGATGTGAGAATCTGTAACGTCAAAATCCACATTGGAGCAATCGACAATATCCGTATCGATATTGATACTGTCAAACGTGAAAAGGACTTTTGCCTCAGTCTCATCTCTGTACTTCCAATAGACCGCATTTTCATCGGCACTCAATACGATCTCCTTTGAGAAATATTGAGATATCGCTGCTTCGATCCTTGCACACATCTGTGCAAAAAGGGAAGCCGTTATTTCCGATTCTGCATCGGATTCTCCCGAAGCCGGACTTTCAATGCAAAAGAAGCATGAATTTGACGTAGCCAATTTTGTTTCACCGTTTGTGCCTATTACGTTTACAAAGCATACTCCCTCCTTAGCAATTGCCTCTGAGGGAACATAATATTCTTTTTCATGCTCCACATTATAAACGTAAAAGGAATCCGTTCTGTCGGAGCGGGTAAATGCAACTGTTTTTGTATATCCGTCCCACTCCGGGGAAAAGTTGATTTTGAATTTAACGAAGTTTTTTGCCCCCGCACTTATTCTGTCGGTATCAAGCCTCGTCATATTCTGTTTGTTTATACCAAATATCATTATTTTCTCCTTTCATGATTGTTGATATCAGTATCGGAGCAAGTTATTTTTTCTTAACTCCTCGACCATATTATACCGTTAAACTTTACTGACATATAATGACAAGGGTGCAAAATAACGTTATATATTTTTCTGAAAATCTATTGACAAATACCCCTGGGGGGTATATAATAAGAATATTCTGATAAGGAGACTTTTCGAAATTGAAAAAAGAGAAAAACAGCGTCTGCGGCGAATGTGAGGCGTGTAAATATAAAAAAACTCACCGCAGTGAAGGTGAGAAGAAAAAGCTTATAAACAGGATAAGCAGAATATCGGGTCAGTTAAACGGAATCAGAGCGATGATAGAGGATGACAGGTACTGCGGTGATATCCTTCTGCAGATCGCTGCTGCCGAAAATGCTTTGAGCGGATTGGGTAATGAGATTTTGGCAGTTCATCTTAAAACGTGTGTTTCCGACGGCATAAAAAACGGTGATGATGATATCATGGAAGAAGCGATCGGGCTTATAAGAAAAATGAAGTAGGTGATAATTTGAAGGAAAAATTCAATGTAACGGGAATGACATGCTCTGCGTGTGTCTCCCATGTGGAAAAGGCTGTAAAAAGCGTTAAAGGAGTCTCGGAAGTAAATGTGAATCTTCTGTCAAATTCAATGACCGTGACCTTTGAAAATAATGTCACCTCCGTTGATATATGCAACGCTGTTGATAAGGCGGGCTATGGTGCTTCACCGGTCAAAAACACCTCGGAAAAGAAGCCTGCGAAGAATGAAAAAGAAGATAGCACATTTAAAAGCAGATTGATACCCTCGTGTATCCTTCTTGTTGTGCTAATGTACTTTTCCATGGGACATACCATGCTTTCTCTTCCTATGCCCGCAGGTCTTGATAAAGATCCTCTTTCCATTGTATTGATACAGCTTATCTTAACCTCTGTTGTTATGATAATTAATAGGAAATTCTTTATAAGCGGGTTCAAAGGTGCTCTTCACGGCGCTCCCAATATGGATACTCTTGTTGCCTTAGGAAGCGGTGCCGCATTTATATACAGCCTTTCCGTAATGTTTCTCATGAACAGAGCGGCAGTCAGCGGAGAGATCACCGTCCTGCACGAATATCTGCATGACCTATATTTCGAGTCTTCGGCTATGATACTTACGCTTATCACGGTTGGTAAGACACTCGAAGAAAGAAGCAAGGGAAAAACCACTAATGCAATAAAGAGCCTTATGGCGCTCAATCCGGAAAAGGCAAGAGTAATAAGAAACGGTAAGGAAATAACCGTAGAGACAAGGGAAGTGGAAAAGGACGATATCTTCATCGTTCTTCCGGGTGAAAGCATTCCCGCAGACGGTATAGTTCTTGAAGGTGAGAGTGCCGTAAATGAATCCGCTCTGACGGGAGAAAGTCTTCCCGTTGATAAAGCCGAGGGCGATCGGGTAAGTGCTGCCACAGTCAATATAAACGGATTCTTAAAGTGCAGAGCCGAAAGGGTAGGAAGCGAAACGGCTTTATCCAAGATAATCGAACTTGTCGAAAGTGCCTCCTCTACAAAGGCACCCATTGCAAGAATAGCGGATAAGGTGGCATCGGTATTTGTGCCATCGGTAATTCTTATAGCATCTGTTACATGCATAGTATGGCTCATCATCGGTGAAAGCATGGGTGGTGCGCTGGCACGTGCCATAAGCGTTCTCGTCATAAGCTGTCCGTGTGCCTTGGGGCTTGCAACACCCGTAGCCATAATGGTGGGAAGCGGTGTAGGTGCAAAAAAAGGCATACTGTTTAAAACAGCCGCGGCGTTGGAGGAAACGGGAAAAACAGAGGTAGCGATCCTGGATAAAACGGGAACGGTAACGGAAGGCAGACCCGTTGTTACCGAAATGATCTGTGCTGAAGGCATTTCGGAAAAAGAACTTACGGAAATATCATATGCTCTTGAATCAAAAAGCGAGCATCCGATCGCAAAAGCTGTATGCGAATATGCCGAAAGTAAAGTCAAGCTTTCCGATGATATAAAAGAATTTACCGCCTTGCCGGGGCACGGCGTTAAAGCATTTGTCAACGGCAAAATGTCATTTGCGGGCAATGCTTCTCTTATGGCACAAGAACACATCGATATATCTTCCTTGAGGGAAAGCGCAGAAAAAGCAGCAACAGATGGAAAGACACCGCTTTTCTTTGCTTCAAACGGAAGGCTTCTCGGAATGGTTTCCGTCGCAGACAGTCTCAGAGAAGACAGTATAGATGCGATATATTCCTTGAAGAATATGGGAATAGATGTTGTAATGCTTACGGGAGATAATAAAAGGACAGCGAAAGCGGTTTCGGAAAAGATTTCCTGTAACGGCGAACCGCTTCTGTCGGCTTGTGTATCCGATGTCCTTCCCGACGGGAAAGAAAAAGCAGTTTCCATATTGTCGGAAAAGTGTAAGACAGTCATGGTAGGTGACGGAATAAATGATGCTCCCGCCCTCACTCGTGCGGATATCGGAATTGCAATAGGCAGCGGAACCGATATTGCCATTGACTCTGCGGACGTTGTTCTCACACGCTCCACTGTATCGGATGTGTGTGCGGCTATCCGCCTATCAAGGAAGGTCTTGAAAAATATCAAGGAAAACCTCTTCTGGGCTTTCTTTTATAACTGCATTTGCATTCCTGTAGCCGCAGGTGTTCTCATTCCCTTCGGAATAAAAATCGATCCGATGCTTGCGGCGGCGGCAATGAGCTTATCAAGCTTCTGTGTGGTTACGAATGCGTTGAGGCTTAATACCTTCGATCCTTATTCCTCGGAGAAGAATTTTTCTTCAAAGAAACATTCTTTAAAGAATGGAATAAATAAAGATATTGATTACGAAGCGCTCCTTCATGAATTAATTGAAGAAGCGGGAAAAGGAGAAAATGAAATGAAAAAGACCATGATAATCGACGGAATGATGTGTATGCATTGTGCGGCACGTGTGACAAAAGCTCTTGATGCAATAGACGGCGTCAAGGAAACGAAGATAGAGCTGGAAGCAAAAAAAGCTGTCGTTACGCTTGAAAAAGAGGTTGGCGCAGACGTTTTGACAAAAGCCGTTACAGATGCGGGATATACCGTTGTTTCCATAGAATAATGAGAAATAAACCGAGGCTGCTTCACGGTAATAAGTGTAACGGCCTCGCTTTTTATAAACAATATTGGAAATATTGTGAAGCGGCAAAATACGATTAAGATGTCAGAAATAACAAAGCGCAGGGAGGCATTCAAAAGAGTGCACCTTGCGCTTTGTTTTGTTTCGATGTTATACGAAGAAACTTAAATGTTTAAATTATTTCAACGAAGTATTTACCCGCTTCAAGGGAAAGGGAAACGTATCCATCCTTGTCCTTTGCATATACTTTGTTGTCGGAAAGCTTTACCGAGCTTGCTTTTTCGCCGATGTAAAGCTTTATATCGGCGTTTTCTTCGGTAGCGATAACAGAGCTTCCGTTAATCATTATTGCCGCAGAAGCCTTTCCGTTGCTTTCGAAGAGAAGCTTTCCGTCATATTCAAGTTTGCTTCCCGATGTGATGACATATCCCTTTGTGAATATATCATTTTCAATACCGAGAACAGCAGCAAAGGAATGTTTTTCACATCCCGAAGCAGAAAGCTTGCCGTAGGATATATTGCTGCCGTCTGCGAAAAGAACAAGATCCTCTTTTCCGTCAAAGCATCCGATACGGCAACCTCGGGTATCTTCAGATGAAATATTTTCAAGGACTTTTACGTGCTCATTCTTCTTATCAATGTCCGTAACACTTATAACGGAGAAGTATTCTTTCTTGTCAGATCTTTTACCGTCGGTCACATCAACGAGCTTTCCCACCGTATCCATATACTGATAATACTTAAAATCCAAAGGCATATCCGAAGCAAATGAAACACGCATGCTTGTCTTTTTCGCATCTGCTTCAAATGTGTGTCCCGTAAATTCCGTGTTAATGTCAGATTCGATTCCGTTTGCCTTGAATTTTTCTGAGGTCGCACAGTTTATTCTCCATGTGAACTCATGCTCTTCGGGTGAAGCAATATGATCCTTTACAATAAAGTAAGGTGAATTATGATTTATCATTACAAAGGAACGGTCGAATTTTGAAAGTTTCGGCTTTCTGTATGCTTTTTCGGCAGAGCCCGTCATATAGGAAAAGTTCTTTCCCGAAAGATGATCCTTTATAAGAGAAGCTCCCAGCGTATTCTGAGCCTCGCCGTCTACGTATATCGTGCTGTGTCCTATTTTTGTTGTATAAACTCTGTTGTTTCCTTGCGAGTAATCCTGATAACCGGGATCGGTGGCTATCCATTCATCATTTTTTGCAATAACAAAGCTGTTGTTGTCATAATGATTGTGACCGAGATTGGAAAGGGAAGAGGTGAATACGAATGTAGTATCATCCTCATTCCATCCCGTTCTCATACATCCCCATCCGATGGTTTCAAGATATATGCTTTGAATATCTTCGGGTGAAGCCTCATCTATATCGGAAACACCGTAGATCAAGCCTTCAAGTGAACGTGAAAATACCTTTGAACGCATAAGATAATATCCGGCATAAGGATTTTTTGTTGCCTTGTAAAGTGCTGATGCTGTTATAAAGAATCCCACACTTGTACTGCCGTCGGATATAGGCGCAAAATGTCCCTTGGTTGATTCACCACCGGCGATCATCCATTTGAAAAGTATATCGGAAATGAACTTGTGATCGAATACTGAGCGCTCTCCCGTTACATTATTTATCGCATTGGCGGCAGTCATAATGTATTCCATAGCGAGAGTGGTATATGTGTTTCCTTCGTGGCAATACGATGTGAGACGCTTGTCAAGGAACCATGAGAAATATGAGAGAGCCTTGTTTATGGCATCTCCCGTTTCGGGATATTCTCCGTGGAGAGCACATGCAGCCAAAGCAATACCGCAGGTAAGGACTACCTGAATATTGTGATCCGTTCCGATCTTCCATTCTTTTAACGGCTTTATAAGACCGTTTCTGTATATACCGTCCTTGATCTTTTCACGCTCTTCATCTGTAAAACGGTCGTAAAGAAAATCATATACCATGCACACACCGAAAGTAAAATAGCCGCTGTCGAGACATGCATTTCCGTTACCGTATGTGGGATCTGACCAGGAGGTCCACTCTGAAAGAGAAAGACACATCGAGGTTGCTTTTTCTGCATACTTATCTTCGTTTGTCAAAAGATATGCGGTAGCAAGGCATTGAAGCTTGTTTCTTATCGTTGCCGACATTCCCGTCCAATAAGGATATCTGCTCTTGCTTATGAATTTCGGGGGATTTGGTATGTAGTCGGGTTGTGTAAGAGGATAATCAAATCTTATCTTGTGATCGCCGTAATAAGAGCATACAAAATATGTCTCTTCAACGATAGCATCGGCACTTTTTATTATGCTCTCCGTAATGTCCTTATTGCAGCATCCCGCATAATTCTGCGTGGCATCATCCTTTCTTGCGATGATCGCTTCCTTTTCCGACGGAACAAAATAAAGTTTTGGAAAATTCTTTTCGACAAGAGGGATCTTCTTCTCGGGATCGTAATATTTGTCCGTATCGGATATATACTTTGCAGGCGGCTCGTCGCTCTCGAAAATCTTGATATTGTCGAAATACGATGTACCGTCATTGTCACCGTGCATATAGATCAAAAGCGTCATATATTGAGCCCCTCCCAATGCAACGGCTTCCGTTTCAATGGTCTCCCACGAGGAATCGCAAAATGTTACGATGGTAACCGGAGAAAGCCTTTCATTATTGTTCCAGAATTCGATATATATCTGTCCCTCGCCTTTATCGGAAAATGAATCTGCGGAAACTATGTATTTTTTTCCGGGAGTGACCGGAACGGGCGCACTTCTGAATCCGAATCCCGAATATTCCGCTGTACTTGTTAACTTCAATGCACTTTTTCCGTCGGATGCTGTTGCGTCAATAATCTCGGTATATAGAGGATTACCGAATTTTTTCCATTGCGAGCTGCTTTCCAACAGATCTTTTCCTTCATATTCAAAGGATTCCGAAAAAAGTAATTTCATATTATTTGACCTTGCCTTCCTTTTTGATATAAAAAGGCCCGGGCATGAAAACATACGATCTGAATTGATATTCGTTTGCGTTTTCAATGTCCGAGCCTTACAGTCATTATTCTTTTTGATTCAAAAATTTATGCTTTTTTCTTCTTTCCGAGAAGAATGCCTGCCGCAGCTATGATTACTGCCGCTACCGCAGCTATTCCTATCCAAAGACCTGCGCCGGATCCGTTTTTGTTTTCGTCGTTACCGGTATTTTCGTTTTCATCAACGGGAGCTTCAAAGGTGAAATCGATATAAGCCTCGCCCTTGGGAACGGACAAAGTAAGATATCCGTTTTCATCGAGCTTGTATTCACGGGATTCGCCTGCAACGCTTACACCGATTATCTTATTCTCAAGCTTATCCTCGGGAATGTAAAGCTTAACATCAACAGCGGAGGATGCCTTTATAACGCTTCCCTCAGCCTTTTCAAATGTTATAGCCGCACTTGCCGAAACAGGGCTTTCAAAGAGCACCTTACCGTTATGGGAAAGTGTCTTTGCATCTGTTACAACATAGCCTGTTGTGACTTCATTTTCCTTGAGACCGAGAATGTTTGCAAAGCTTCCGTCGGAAATAACGTTCTCGGCATTGATGCCGTTATCCTTTGCAAAGAGAATAAGGTCGTTTGCACCGAATTCGCCGCCGTATGTAACGAAGCATCCTCTGGAAGAATCATTGTCTATATTCTTGGAAATAACGACCTTAGCCGCTTCGGGATCCTGAGGCTCCATAATAAGACAGATAAGACCGAGCTGGAACTTTTCCATGCCTGCGGAAGAGCCCTTTGCTACAAAAGTGATCTCTGTATCTCCTGCTTCAAGGGTAACATTTTCGAATATTACCTTATCAAAGTCAAGGTAATTGTCAACGTATCCGTCATGGGATCCTATAAATGTATCACCGATGTAAATATCGCAGGAGCCGTAGGATCTCGCTTTGGCAAGATCGAAACGAAGCTTGTAACTGCCGGTAGCGGGAACAGTGAGAGGGAGACTTACGGACTGTCCTACTGCTGTGGGCTTTACAAATATCATCTTTCTTGAATCCATTGAAGTTGTCTTTACTTCAAAATCCTCGGATGATTTCTTAACCGAATCAAGGTATTGAGCGAAATTAATGGTAGTTGCACCTCCGGATGTTACGGATAAAACAGAGAGGTAATCGTTTGCCTTTACCTTCTGATTGTCTGTTACGTCAAATACAAGACCGGCTGTGGTTTTGTATCTCTGCCAGAGCATGTCATAGGGAGAATCGGTAGCAAAGGAGATGGTCATGAGATGATTATTGTATTCAGCTTCAAACCATTTTCCGGAAGCCATCGTTCCTGCCTTATTTGCTTTGCCCTCGGCTCTTGCCTGAATAGCACTTGTTACGTTGAGTCTCCATGTATAAACATGCTCTTTATCGGAGTCAAGATCATCCTTGATAATAAAGTAAGGGAATGTTTCATGGTTGACCATAATGAAGGAACGATCAAACTGAGTGAGTCTGGGGCTTCTGTAAGCCTTTTCAGCAGAGCCTATCATGTAAGAGAAGAATCCGCTTGTCAGCTTCTCCTCAATAGTAGACTGTCCCAGTACGCTTTGCGCTTTTCCGTCAACATATATGGTGCTGTGACCGTATTTCAAGGTGTAGTCCGCATTATCACCCTTGGAATAATCCTGATATCCGGGGTCAGTTGCGAGCCATACGCCGTCCTTAGCAAGAACGAAGCTGTTGTTGTCATAGTGATTATGACCGAGATTGGAGCGGGAAGAGGTAAATACCAATGTCATATCATTGGCATCCCAACCAGTTCTCATAGAGCCCCATCCTATCTTATCAAGATATACACTCTGAAGATCCTGACCGGGCACCTCATATTTTACGTCTACAAGACCGTAAAGAAGTCCCTCGAGAGAATTTGAGTATACCTTTGCTCTCTTAAGGAAATAGCCTGCATACAGATTGCCCGTTTCCTTATTGAGGATGGAAGCCGTAGCAAAGAATCCGACACCTGTGGAGCCGTCGGATATGAGAGCGAAGCTGCCGATAGAGCTTTCTCCGCCTGCTATCATCCACTCAAAGAGAACATCGGAAATATATTCGTGATTGAAAATACTTCTGTCGCCCGTGACTCTTGCGATAGCGTCAGCGGCGTACATAATGTATTCCATGGAAAGTGTGGTGTACATGTTTCCTTCATGTGTGTATGTTTTAACACGCTTGTCAAGATAACATGTAAAGTATGCCAAAGCCTTGTTTATAGCTTCCTTGATCTTTGCTTCACCCTGCGGATATTCGCCGAGAAGTGTACAAGCAGCAGTAGCAAAGCCGGATGTAAGAACTACCTGAACGTTATGGTCTGTAGTAAGGTTCCAATCCTGCATGGGCTTTACGAGACCCTTTTCGTATATGGCCTTCTGTATGGTGGAGCGCTGCTCGTCCGTAAAGTAATCGTAAAGAAAATCGTAAACCGTACATACACCTGTCGTTATATATCCGCTGTCAAGGCAGGCGTTTCCCGAGCCGTAATTGGGATCGGACCAGCTTGTCCATTCAGAAAGCGACATACATATCTCAGTTGCTTTTTCAGCATACTTTTCATCGCCGGTAAGCATATATGCCGTAGCAAGATATTTGAGTCTTGATCCTAAAGCGCTTCCCAGAGCTGTCCAGTAAGGATACTTTCCGGTATTATTATACGTGGGAGGATTAGGACGGTCTTTGGGTTGCTTCAAAGGATATTCATATGTAACGGTGTAGTTACCGTAATATGAGCATGTGAAGGATTTTTCATCAACATATGTATTTGCTGCGGTAATTATTGCAGAAGATATTACAGAAAAGCTTGAGCCCGCATAGTTTTTTGTTGTATCATCCTTCTTAGCTATAAAATCATCCTTCTCATCCTTTGTAAAATAAAGGCGGGGATAACCTTCAACGAGAACGTCTACTTTTCTGTTGGGATCGTAGTACTTGGATGTATCAACGGTTACAGAGGGAATCGAAGCCTCATCTTTGTTGCCTAAAGATACCCTCACGTTATCGTAATAAGCAACTCCTATGTTGCCAACATGCTGTGTAAGAAGAACGGTCATTGTCTGGGCACTTTCGGGAGCCGTTTCATTAAAATAGATCGTTTCCCATTCGGCGTCGCTGCCTGTAAGTATCGGTACAGGAGTAAGACGGGTTCCGCCGTTCCAGAATTCCACATATACCTGACCTACGCCGGAATCAACCCTGAGATCGACTTCAACGTTGTAGACCTTACCCGGTGTTACGGGGATGGGCTTTGATCTTAAGCCGGTGTTCGTGGAAGAGGATTTATCCTCGACCATATAACAGTTTTTTCCGTCACTCGGTTTTTCGGTAATTATCTTGGAATCTGTTGCTGTGTGAAGGTATGTCCATTCCCCTGCCGACGGGGGCTTTCCGACTTCCGAATTTTCGAATGAATCGAAAAATATGTACTCACTATCAGCATTGTCCGCAAATGAGATCATTGCGGGAGAAGCTGATGTGAGAATGAGTATGGAAGATAAAATCAGTAATACGATTCTTTTCATATTATACCCTTTCTGCTTTGATAAAAGTATCGTCTTTGAAAAGAGGGCTGCAGAAAAACGTATATTTTACCACAACCCCTGAGTCTTTTATTTATTCAAACCGCTTGAGTCTATTTTGATCTCCGTGGCAGTATAGCCGAGAGAGAGAAAATAGTCAGATATTTCAGTCTTCGTTTTGTTATATGCCGTATCCTTATACTTTCCGTTTCCATTTCTTTCAACGGTAATAAAATCACCGGATACAGTTGCCGTTTCATCATCGGCAAGCTCAAGAGAATTCTTGATGGCTTCCATCTCATCGCTTGTCTTACCGGGATATGATATAAGCTCTGTGACTGCCTCTGACACTTCATTTTTAAAGGAAATAACTACCGTTTCGGTATGGGAATCGTCAAAGCTTTTTACGAAAGCTAAGATATCCGCATCGCTTTGAAAATTCTTATCCCTTTCATTTGAACAAGAAGCAAAAGAAAACAATGAAACTACAGCAAGTAATAAAACAAGGAAAGATCTTATAGTTCTGTTCATATGATCTCGAGAGTTCCGTTGTTATCTGCGGAACGCATTTCTGCATTTGTGATCTTTATAGCTTCACGGCTTGCTTCGGGATCCATTCTGTCAAGAGTATATCCGTTGTCTACAGCTGTAAGATATGCGGAAAGCTCATTGTAATAAGCATCTGTGGAAGGACCGTAGATGGATACATCGGGTGTAAAGGGCTCAGCCTTGTGAGGGTATACAGTAAGCTTGAAATCCTTATATTCGATGCAGGCGCCTTCAAGGTTTACCTTGTAGCCGTATGTGAAGGGAACTCCCTTGTAAGCTGTATCGTCGATAGCTGTGAGTGTCTTTCTGTCGTCGTAGATATAGTTTGTTGCAACGAGGTCATATGCACTGCCGGGGAATGTTGTCTTACCGATAGTGGAAACAGCCTTGGGTGTTCCGAATATCCAATTGATAACGTCTATATCGTGTACATGCTGATCGCAGAGAGCTCCGCCGCCCTTTTCACGCTTGATTATCCAATCCTGCCATGAACCGTTTGCTTCGTGATCCTGATAACCGCCGCGCCAGAAATAACCGCCGTTAACTTCGCCGTAAACCTTGTTCTGAACAACCTGCTTCAAATAAACATATTCAGGCCAGAATCTGAGGCAGTGGCCTATAATGAGCTGCTTGCCCGACTTCTTTGCAGTGTCGATCATCTTCTTGCACTGTTCGTCGTTGAGAGCCATGGGCTTTTCGCAGAAGCAGTGTCTTCCGCTTTCGAGAACCTTGCATGCCGCTTCGCAGTGAAGGTATGTGGGCATTATGATATCAACGTAATCGATGTCTTCCTTAGCGAGCATTTCGTCAAGATCTGTGTAAAGATGATACTTGGAAAGATCGCTCTTCTTTGTATCCTTGCCTTCTGTAAGGTTTACAACAGCAGAGCTCTTGCCTGTAAGCTTATCCTCATCAACGTCGCACAAAGCTACTATTTCAATGGGGAAACCGTCTTCAACGAGCTGTTCGTAGATAGAGAGATGGAAACTTCCCATACGTCCGAGACCGGACAAAGCGATTCTTAACATAATAATTATCCTCCGTATATGTTAGGTGAAATTTATTTACATTTACATTCTTGCAGTCGTGGGCTTTCGATTAAATCGAAAGCAACCGCAGATAAGTATGTACATATCATATATAATATATCATTTTTTTCGGAATTTTGCAATAGAAAATATCATTATATTTGAAAATAAATAAAGTAATTTGCATTATTTACTTGAAAAGGGGAGCCAATGTCACGTGATGAGCCGCTATGACATCGTCGTAAAGCACAAATTCGCTCTCGGCATTGTCAATAAGCTCCGTGGAGCGCTCATCAGCAATGGTAATAAAGATGTTTTCCTTGAACGTTTCAAAGTGATCCGTATCAAGCTTCTGTCTTTTGATAAGATAGATACCGGCTGAGGTCTCGAGCATCGTTACCTCTCCGATCTTTGTTTTTGATACCGCATCTGAGAAATCGGTGAAGCCGAGCTCATATTCCGAAAATGTAATTGTCTGCTCAGATGTGTTTTCCGTTTCTTCATCGGTCTCGGAAAGAAAGCTTTCAAATTTTTCTCCGTTTTGTACCTTTTTCAGAATATCATTTGCTTTGTCCGTCTTTTTCTTAGCCTCGTCCTCGGAAAGTGGAGTAGTATCCGACATGGAAACGGTCTTGTTATTGACAAAGATATGAGTAGAGGTATAATAATTCATTTCGTAATAATTCTTCATCGTTTCCTCGGTGATCTCACTTTCTCCGCTCTGTGAGAAATAAATATCACGGGCTTTTGAAGCGAGAAGCTGAAGAGTATTGTATTCAAGGAGCATATCGTAGTTAAGACCGTATGTTTTCAATGCTTCGTTGAATACGGAACGGCTCTTGAAATTTGTTGTAATGGATGTATCCATTTCACTCTTTACCGATTTTTTCTCTTCATCGGTAAGTGTGATGCCCTTTTCGTTCGCATATGAAGCAAAAAACAAAATGAGCTTCTGAGATTTTACTATTTCCTCCATGACAACCTCACCGATGGTAACACCGTCCTCAGCAGGAACAAATTCCCACAAAGCGGGATAATCCTCAAGCTCTGCTGTTGAGGAAGCACCCGTAAGATACAACATGTAAGATGTTTTCGTCTGAGATACGGAATAGGAGAAGCATCCTTCGGGTATAACGATATCCTTGTACTTCATTGCGGGACCGTCAAGAACGGAAGAGCAAGAGGTAAGGACGAAAGAAAAGGCAACAGTCAAGAGTGTAAAAAGCGTTATGAGCCTTCTTTTATTATTAAGATCTTTCATGCGAGAAGTTATCCTTTCCGTGATATTTGAAATATTGGTAATAACAGCATTTTATCATTCCGTTGTAAAGCGTGCGCTTTTTATCGGCTCTTTTGCCATAGTATTTTTCGAATTCCTCATCGGAGGTTATCACATATATATGCCAGTCTCCGAGAGCGGAAAAAGCCTTGCCTATGCCTTTATAAAGCTCTCTTGCGGACTTTATATCCATTAATCTCTCGCCGTAAGGAGGATTCATTACAACTGTGCCTTTCCTTCCGTCGGAAGAAATATTTCTCACATCATCCTTAAAGAGGGATATATGTTTTTTCATTCCCGCTCGCTCTATGGATGCTGAAGCGGCTTGAAGAACGCTTTCATCTATGTCGGAGGCGAAAGCTAAAAATCTTGAATCACGCTTTATCACATCGTGAGCTTCTTCCCTTGCATTTTTCCACGCCTTTTCGGGAATATCGTAAAAATCTTCGGAAACAAAATGTCTGTTTATTCCCGGCGCCGTATTTGTAGCTATCAATGCGGCTTCAATGGGAATGGTAGCACTGCCGCACATAGGATCCCAGAAAAGTATATCCTCATGCGGGCGTGCTATTTGGCATAAAGCGGCGGCAAGTGTTTCCCTGATAGGCGCGGCGCCCGCACCGGGACGGTATCCGCGCTTGTGAAGCGCCATACCGCTCGTATCGATCATAAGAGAAGCCTTGTCATTGAGAATGAAAAACTCTATCTGATATTTTACACCGTCCTCGGGGAAAACGGAAAGGGAATACTCTTTCTTCATTGATTCAACAACGGCTTTTTTTACTATGCTCTGACAGTCGGGTATACTTGTCAGCTTGCTTTTTATGGAATGACCCTTTACGGGGAAAGCATCATCTCTGCCGATCCAATCATACCACGGTAAGGCTTTCGTACCTTCAAACAGCATATCAAATGTTTCGGCGGGAAATTCACCAAGCTTAATAAATAGTCTTTCGGCAAATCTTGAAAATATATTGAATCTGCAAATAGCCTCGATGGGTCCCGAAAATGTAACTCTGCCGTTAATGGTCTCGATGCGCTTGTATCCCATGGCATCTATTTCATTGCCCAGAAGCTTTTCAAGCCCGAAAAGGCATGTGGCTGTAAAAATATGTTCGTTCATGAAATTTCCTTAGTTGTGATTTTGAAGGATCAAAGATTTCCTTTGAGATCCTCATAAGAGAAAAAGGGCTTTTCTGCAGGAAGTGCAATATACGGCACCCTTATCTCATGCATTATTGTTTTGTCTCTTTCGGCATTGGAATACATTCCGTTTATCAACATCGGATAGAGAGCGTTTTTGGCACCGTGTGCATTCCCGAAGGATGACAATATTCCCGAATCAAGAGAGGTAATTATGGGATAGATCTCACATGCATCGGGTAAAGAAATACATTCCGATATCATACGCTCAAACCGAAATGAGCTGTCACCCTTCAGATAGACAGGAGCTTGAGCTATCATATGGTAGAACGCACGAAAATCGTTATAAGAATTGATATCCTTGATGAATATCTCATCCTTCATTATATCGAACCACTTCACCGTACAAGAAAGTCCCGATCGGTATGCGGAATACGCTGCGGCAACAGCAGCTTCGACAACGGCATCGCCCAAAGTATGAAGCTCGTTTTGCGAAAGAATGCAGCTTTGCTTTGCAATATCATCGGGTGAACAAAGAAGCTCGGGAGAAACCGATAGATCACACAGAATAAAACGTAAACGGTGATCGCTGCCCGAGTAGATCTTTACATAAGGATCGGGATCATCCGATGAGTTTTTACCGGTAAGCTTCCAATGGATATTCTTGAGACTGTCTCCGGGAAGAAACGATCTTACTCCGAAAAGCTCGGTGCGCTCTGTATCGGCTTTTGTCGAGCCCGATGAATCTCCGGAAATAGCCGCAGTCTGAAATTCAAATATGTCGAGAGATCCGCATTGAGGCATTACTTCTATCTCAAGAGAAGAGCTTGCGGGGATCTTCAATCTGAAAAGCCTCAGAAGATCGTATATCACCACATGCTCAATGCCTATCCTGTAATTACCTCTGTGAGTGAATGTGATATCCTCGGATGTATGCGCCTTGCAAAAGGGAAGGAGAGTGAGCTCTCTCGTTTTTTGCGTTACCGATATAACATCCTTATCGGGATATACAACATGCGCCTCTATGTAGAATATCGGGAGAAAGGATGTATTCTCAAGAAGACAGGAAACACGGACTCTGTCACCGCGGAAGACTCTGTATGCATAACTTCCCGAAGCGGCGTCGGAGTGATGATTTTCAAGATCCACGCAATATCTCAGAAAGATCTTTGTTACCAATGCATATAAAAGCGTGAATACGGGCATCAGGATAACGAAAATCAGAAAAAAAGTGGACAGACCCGACCGCACACCCTGAGTGAATACTATCGAAAATATCAGGATGCATAAATATGCTATACGTGAGGCAAGCAGAGAAGTCTTCATATTCAGTGAACTCCCACAAGGGGCATTTCCGTTCCGCCGAGTATCTCATTTATCGTATCTCTTGCGTTCTTATCTCCGAAACGCATATCCTGCTTGAAGATAAGTCTGTGGCAGACCACATCATAAAATATCTCACGTACATCCTCGGGAAGAACGTATGTTCTCTTTTTCATGAATGCGCTCGCCTGAGAAGCCTTCATAAGAGCAAGGGATGCTCTGGGGCTTGCGCCGAGCTCAAGATTCCTGTGAGAACGTGTCATTGCTGTGAGGTTAACAATGTACGAATAGACGGCATCGTTTATATAAACTTCGGAGCAGTATCTCTTTATTTCTTCAATATCTTCTCCCGATGCCACGCATTTAACATTGGCAAGGGGATTTTCAGTCCTTCTGTCCTTGATAAGAGCGATCTCGCTGAGCTTATCGGGATAACCGAGAGAGATCTTCATCAAAAATCTGTCAAGCTGAGCCTCGGGTAGCGGGTATGTGCCGACGAATCCGCTGGGGTTCTGTGTTGCGATTACCATAAATATAGAAGGAAGAGGATACATGACTCCGTCAACCGTAACACACTTTTCTTCCATTGCCTCAAGGAGGCTGGACTGCGTTTTGGGAGATGTTCTGTTTATCTCATCCGCAAGAAGAATATTGCACATGGCGAGACCCTCGCGGTATTCGAAGGAGTCGCTTTTACGGTTGTACATATTGAAGCCCGTTATATCCGACGGAGTAACATCGGGAGTAAACTGTGCTCTGTTGCACTTGAGTCCCGTTGCCTTTGCCAATGCGGAGGCAAGTGTGGTTTTACCCACACCGGGAACGTCCTCTATGAGAATATGACCGCCTGCGAAAAGTGCGGTAAGAAGCGATCGGATCTTATCCGTTTTTCCGAGAAGCACCTGAGATATCTCATTCATGATGCTGTCTGATATATCGTAGCATTCCGTGAGTGTGAGATTTTGTCTTTGTTCCATAGAATATCCTTTCCCGAATCTTTATCGATTTATTTATTGATCTTTTCTGTATACCGTTATGTAAAAATCAGCTTCCGTTACGATCTTTTCAGCGGAATCAAGCTTTTTTGCATCAGCCTCCGACGTCTTGTAAAAATACGGCGTCATTTTGAAAAGGTTCTTCGCATCCTCTTTTCCGACCTCGAACTCAAATCCGATGCGTCTGCGTGAATAAAGAGAAAACCCTTCGTATTCCTTGATCTCGCATTCATTTTTGTACGGAGCATCATATAAAGAGCTTTTCAGACCGAATAAATGATCCTCTCCGGGGGAAATGACCGTAAGAAAACCGCGGGGTTTCAAAAGACGGAAAAATTCCTTATCGGCAATCGGAGCAAATATGCTTATGATGTTATCGCATGACTGCTCCGGCAGAGGTATAGAAAAAATATTAGCCAAAGCAAAGGAGAGCATGGGAAGTGGCTTCGAAAGCTTTCCCGCTTTTTTCAGCGATGTCTTTGACAGATCGAATCCGAATATTTTAAGCTCCGCATTTTCTTTGCAGGTATATTTATTCAGTTCATTTGCTATAACGCCGTCATAATATCCGCTTCCGCATCCTGCATCGGCAATTACATATTCATCCGAAGTGTCGTTTTTAGCATTGAATAAGATGCCGCAGGTCTCAGCTGCCGCTAATGCAAGAGGGGCATAAAAGCCCCTCTGTAAAAATTCGTAACGTGCGCGGGACATTTCCTTGTCGTCCCCCGTTTCCTCTGTTTTTTTATTTAAAAGCAGATTGACGTAACCGTCGGCGGAGACATCGAAGGAGTGACCCTTATCACAGCGCAGAACCTTTTCGCCCCGAAGCGGCAAGGAGCATACGGGACAAGTAAGAGTTGTCATTACTTGCGGGATATGATCCTATCCATTGCACCGGATACGGTGACGATAGTCTGATCGTTGTAATGCTTGTAAGAGGGTATCATTTCAGCAAATGCCCATCCGTCGTAACCGATCTCGTCGAATGCCTTCATAACTGCAGGATAATCAACATCGCCGGAAAGAAGATCCACAAATCCCGCAAGGCTTCCTACCTCGCGTCTGTAATCCTTGAAGTGAACGGACTTGATCCTCTTGCCGAGGATCTTTATCCAATGCTCGGGATAACCCGTGAGAACTACGTTTCCTACGTCAAAATAGCTTCCCACATGTGTGCTTCCTACCTTGTCTATAAAGTCGCGGAGCTCAAGGGGAGAAAGAAGGAACTTGTTCCATACATTTTCAAGGCAAAGCTGAACATCGTACTGCTCCGCTGTCTTGGAAAGCATGGTAACGCATTCAAGTGCTCTGTCGTATGCCTTATCGTATTCAACCACTTCACAGTTTTCAACGAAATCGGCGCATACGAGACCGGGAATAACAAGTATTGTCTTGCAGCCGAGGATAGCTGCGGATTCCAACTGCTTTTTAACTATATCGCAGGCACTCTGTCTTACCTTGGGGTCAGCGGATGTCATGGGGTTGTCCCAGAAAAGACCTGTTGCAAGGCTGGGTACCTCAATGCCCGTATCCTCTGCGAACTTCTTTATTTCAAGAAGATCCTTTTCTGTGGAGTTGAGAGAAAGCTCGCCTTCGCCGTCGAGTGAAAGCTCGATGCCTTCAAAGCCCGCATTCTTAGCGAATACTATTTTTTCTCTGAGTGTTTTGGAATTGTCAAATGACCAGATATTGATACCTTTTTTCATTATTTTATCCTTTCTTCGTTCTTCCCGCAAGGGAAGGGTGATATATATGTTTTCCTTCTTTATTTATCAAAGCTTTTCGTAATCGATCTTATAAGGGTTTTCCTTTTCTGTATTTATTGTTCTGTCGGAAAGAAGAAGCTTCAGAACCGGAACTCCCTCGTCCTCAATGACAAGATAAACGGAATCCTCCTTGATATCAAAGTTTATATCGTTGAAGCCGTATTTCGTGGTGGAATAGTTTGAACGGCTCGTTGTGTTTGTGAAGGATACATCGTGGCGTGTCACAAGACCTCCCGCATGTTCAACATTGAGATATACATCGTAAGCAAGCTTACCTTCGCTGTCGACCTTGTGATATTTTGTGTTCACCTTCAATGCAAACTGCATGTTTTTTGCCGTTTCAAGGTATACGGCGTTGCGCATCTGTATGCGTCCTTCTTTGTCCATGGTTGTGACGGGATCAAGAGTATATACGACAAAATAAGGTGGATGACCTTCCTCGGCTGTACTGAAAAGGCTCGAAACGGGACCCTTTTCGTCGGGAAGGGAAAGCTGTAGAAAGCTTTCTATCCTTGAATAGTCACAGTTTTTGTCAAGAACTATATCTTTAGCTGTGGATGTGTCAGAGGATATAAAAATTCTGTAAAAAATTACCGCATATACGACAATGGAAATAAATAGGAAAATCCGCCCTATTATTTTGCCGACTTTTGAGGTCGGCTCTAAATCGTCTCTGTATCCGTCCATTTGAGATCCTTTCCTTGTATTGAGCGTACTATTAGTGCTATGTTACTATATAAGTATACCACTTTTTTTTATTTTTCGCAATAGCCGAGAGTGAATTTAAGAAAAAAATCCGATAATTCCGAGATACGGATGGTGAGAAAATATTTGTTTGACCGGAAATTAAGTTTTAAACACAAAAACGGCGGGGAAGGTCTGCAAAATTAGCGGTAAAATGAATTTAGCCACCACGATTTTCGTGGTGCTTTTTGATATGCAGAAAGCAAAGAAAAGCCCCGCGAGGCGGGGCGATAATGGATTTCTTGTGCTTTTTGAAGTTGATGGATAATCACCAAATGCTCTTTCCATCGCCGAGTAATATATTTCGAATATTGTCATTTATTTCAGACTCGCCAAGTCCCATTTGAATCAGCGGCTGAATAACTTCGCGACTTTCTCTTGTATGCGGAAGTTCAGACGCAAGTGAATTTGCCTTTTCTACCTTTCCGCACTTCAAATATAAAAAACAAAGCGTAGCACGCATTGTTGCTTTTTGTTTTTCATTGATAGATATAGGCAAACCGCGTTCCATTAACTCAATTGCTTCTTCTGACTTATTCTGCAGGGCTA
>SVTV01000013.1 GCA_015063605.1 Oscillospiraceae bacterium | reverse complement strand
TGCGGATAATCTGTCCCATTGTTTCACTCATGTTTTTCGCTCCTTAATATGAATTCCGGTACCGTTGTATATAGTATAACAGAAACTTCTGAAATTGTACAGCGCTTCAAATCTGAACAAGATTCAATGGAGCATTGAATTATTGGTTTTTGTTGAGCTGAAAATGATTCTTGATCACATTCCTAATGCTGTCCGCAGCACAGGCTGCAATTAAAGCTTCTAAGTAATCTTAGATCAATTGAGTAATCTTAGATCAATATTTTTATAGCAATTCGTCCCCATCGAGTAATCGGTGGGGATTTTTATTGCATATCAGTAAGGGGATAGACTGTAAACACTTGATTTTTTTGACGACATCTGTTATAATATACATGGTTAAAGTGGAGGTTTGTTTCCACAAAATTGTTATAAATAAAGTGTATAAGGAGAAAATTATATATGCTTAATTATGAACTTGAATTCAGCGCTTCCAAGGAATTGATAACTCCCTGCGAAACAGCCACTATGATAGGATTCGGAACAATGTTCGGTGTTCCTTTCCAGGATATTCACGATGATCTATATGTCAGAACACTTCTTTTGAAGGATAAAGACGGTGAAGTCGTATTGATGTTAGCTATGGATCTTCTTTTCCATGACGATTCTTTGCCTAATGCTTTGCGTGAATATGTCAATGAAAAATATGGTGTAGATAAGAATAATCTACATATCTCATATACTCATACTCACTTCGGTCCTGCAGTAAAGGGCTATGATTTTAATTGGTATACCGAAAGCTATGAAAAATTTATATTTGACCGTGCCTGCAAGAGCATTGATAAGGCCTTTTTGACCATCAAAAAGGGTCGTATGAAGTATTCTTATGTTACCGGTGAATGGAATATAAGCAGACGACTTTTAGTCAACGGAGTTGCAGAGTTCAGACCCAGTCCCGATGGCGAAGTAGATAAAAACTTGTATCTTCTTAAGCTTGAAGATGAAACGGGCAAGATGAGAGCATTGGTTTTGAATTTCGGTTGTCATCCTTCCAATTTGAGATCATACAGCGTTCTTTCATCCGAATATCCCGGAAGACTTTGCCAGAGGATCGAATCTGAGTTTTACGGTTGCACAGCATTGTTCTTCCAAGGATTCGGAGCCGATTCTAAGCTTAAGATAGGTATGAAGTCCTCGGGATTCACAGGTATAAGCTACGAGGATTGCGATGAGGTAGCACTCTCTATGACAGAACGTATCAAGAAAAAGATGCTTGAAAATTCTTGGAAGGAGCTTCCTATTGATCTCGGCAGCCGTGTATTTAAACTTGATCTTCCTCTTGAAATTAATGAAAAGGAATACTATCAGGAGGTGAGCGCTGCTCATGCTGCAAAGCCCGGAGAACACTTTGTGAAAGTTCCCGGATCTGTCGATACTACATCAAGAAACAGCAATAACTTGTTCTGGGCTTGTGCGGATTATGTAATTGATAATTATGATAACTTGCCTGAATCCATAGATCTTAACTGCGGTGTTATTAGGATCAATCCTAACTTCTATATATTCTCTATGGGTGGAGAACCCGGTTGCAATATAGGCACGATCTTGCGTCAGAATATGCCTGATATCGATATCGTTTGCTTCGGTTATAACGATGCTATTGCATATATCCCCAGCGATAAGATGATTGCTGAGGGCGGTTATGAAGCAGGTGACAGAGTTAACAGATCAATTCCCGAATACCGTCTCAAGGGTTCTGTAAAGCCCGGTGTTGATAAGATATACTGTGAAGGATTCAAAAAAGCAATATCTGAAATTAAATAATTCTCCCTAAATAAGTAAGAGGTGTCTTATTCTGTAAGGCACCTTCTTTCGTTATATAGAAAAAGAGATATGAACGGAAAATGATCCGAACATATCTCTTGAGTTTTATTTAATATTACTTCGCAGCTGTGAGATCTTCAACGTATATCGTTCTGACAGCGTTGGGATCGGCTTTAGCCTTAGGTGCTTCAGCGGGAGCGGCTTCAACCTTGCCGTCTCTTACCTGGAAGAACTTTGTTGCAACCTGGGGGAAGAGAGCATAGCTGAGAACGTCTTCTTCGCACTTAGCCATATCCTTAGTTTCCTCACGATACTTGTCAAGCTCGGGAGCTATTAAGTCGGCAGGACGACATGTAATGACCTTTTCGTCACCGATAGCCTTCTTGCGGACTTCCTCGTTTACCTTACCGGGAACCTGACCGTACTCGCCCTTGAGAAGACCTTTGGATTCCTTGGGAACCATCTTATAACGTTCGCCTGCGAGAACGTTCATGACTGCCTGCGTACCAACAATCTGGCTTGTAGGTGTTACAAGGGGAGGATAACCAAAATCTTCACGGACTCTCGGTATTTCAGCCAATACATCGTAATACTTGTCTTCTGCATTAGCTTGCTTGAGCTGAGATATAAGGTTGGAGAGCATTCCGCCGGGAACCTGATAGAGAAGGGTATTTGTATCAACATTCAATACCTTAGGATCGAGGCTTCCTTGTTCTTTGAGCTTGGTAGCAATCTTTCTGAAGTGGGCGGCTGCATCGCTGAGTTTAGCGAGATCGAGACCTGTATCTCTTTCCGTACCCTTGAGAGTAGCTACAAGAGCCTCTGTTGCGGGCTGGGATGTACCATTTGCAAGAGGAGAAAGCGCACAGTCAACAATATCAACACCTGCCTGAACTGCCATGAGGTTGATCATGTCGCCGGTACCTGTTGTATTGTGCGTATGTAGATGTATCGGAACACCGATTCTTTCCTTAAGCTTCTTTACAAGGCTGTAAGCATCCATGGGAAGAAGAAGGTTTGCCATATCTTTAATAGCTATGGTATCAGCACCCATTTCTTCAAGTTTCATCGCCAATGTAACGAAGTACTCTTCGCTGTGAACAGGGCTTGTTGTATAGCTGATAGCCGCTTCGCAATGTCCGCCGTATTTCTTTACGGATTTCATTGCCATCTCCATGTTTCTTGTATCATTGAGCGCGTCAAATACACGTACTACATCTATACCGTTTTCAATTGACTTTTTAACAAACTGTTCGACAACGTCATCAGCATAGTGCTTATAACCGAGGATATTCTGACCTCTGAGAAGCATCTGCAATCTTGTGTTGGGCATTGCCTTCTTGAGGGCCCTAAGTCTTTCCCAAGGATCTTCGTTAAGGAAGCGCATACATGAGTCAAATGTAGCACCGCCCCAGCATTCCAGGGACCAATAACCGATGCTGTCGAGAAGCTCACATGCAGGAAGCATGTCTTCAATTCTCATACGTGTTGCCGCCTGAGACTGATGAGCATCACGGAGAATGGTATCGGTTATGTATAATTTCTTTTCATTACTCATAATCTATGATTCACTTTCGTCAAATTAATAAGTTATCAACCAAACAGAGCGATAAGAACGCCTGCTGCTATAGCTGAACCGATAACGCCGGCAACGTTGGGACCCATAGCGTGCATAAGAAGGAAGTTTGAGGGGTTAGCCTTCTGACCTTCAACCTGAGATACACGTGCTGCCATAGGAACAGCGGAAACGCCGGCAGAACCGATGAGGGGATTGATCTTCTGCTTCAAGAAGAGATTCATGAACTTTGCAAGAATAACACCACATGCTGAACCGAGTGAGAATGCTACTATACCGAGTACAAGGATACCAAGTGTTTTAACGGTAAGGAATGTGGAGGCTGTAGCAGTAGCACCGACTGATACGGCGAGGAATATAGTTACTATGTTCATGAGTTCGTTTTGAACTGTCTTGCTGAGTCTTTCGGTAACCCCGCATTCACGGAAGAGGTTACCCAACATGAGAGAACCTACAAGAGGAGCTGCGGAAGGAACGAGGAGAGAAACAAATACTGTAACAACGATAGGGAATATTATCTTTTCTGTCTTGGAAACAGGACGAAGCTCTTTCATTGTTATCTGGCGTTCGCTCTTTGTTGTGAGAAGTCTCATTATCGGAGGCTGGATAACGGGAACGAGAGCCATGTAGGAATACGCAGCAACAGCAATAGGACCGAGAAGCTCGGGGGAAAGCAATGAAGTTACGTAAATAGCTGTAGGGCCGTCGGCTCCGCCGATGATACCGATAGAGGCTGCCTGAGCAGGTGTGAAGGACATGAGTCTTGCGCCTGCATATGTAATAAAAATACCAACTTGAGCGGCGGCTCCGAGAAGAAGGCTCTTGGGATTAGCTATCAGGGGACCGAAGTCTGTCATAGCACCTACGCCCATGAATATAAGGCAAGGATAAATACCTAACTTAACTCCGAGGTAGAGATAGTCAAGAAGTCCGGGGGAGAATTTTACGCCGGGTTCGGTTTCGAAAACGCCGCTGAACATTTCCCAATGAACATGTCCGCCTGAAAAAAGCTCTTCGTGAAAGAGACCTGCACCGGGTAAGTTTGTGAGAAGCATACCAAATGCTATAGACAAAAGAAGCAGGGGCTCAAATTTCTTAACGATTGCAAGATAAAGCAAAACGAAGGAGACGAGTATCATGACGAGACATCTCCAATCGGAAGCTATCATTGCGAATCCGGTTTGGTTCAAAAAGTTTAAAATTGTTTCCATATACTAAATTCCTTTTTTTATGTAATCTATTTCAAATAAATTAGTCTATTACACAAAGGAGATCTCCGGAATTTACGGAAGCGCCCTTGGAAACTGCAACGGAAGCAACTGTTCCATCCTTGGGAGACATGATCTCGTTTTCCATTTTCATAGCCTCGAGAACCATAAGTACCTGACCCTTTTTAACAGCGGAACCTGCGGATACGTTTACGGAGAGGATTGTGCCGGGCATAGGGCTGGAGATCTTTTCAGCGCCTGCGCTTACAGCAGCGGGAGCTGCCTTGGGAGCTGCAGCCTGAGGAGCTGCGGGAGCGGAAGCCTTGTTAGCTATTTCTTTCTCGTCTACGAGTTCGATCTCTACTTGATATAATGTACCGTTTACATTGACATTGTACTTTTTCATGATTAAATTTTCCTTTCGATAAAACAAATAAATTTAGATTTTCTTTACAGACAGAATTCTTATACCGGAAACATCGGTTCCGTTTTCTTCAGCGATAGCAGCGGCGATAGCTGCCATCATTTCCTGTCTGTTCTGAATAGGCTCTTCAACTGTAGGCGAGGGAACTGCCTGAGATGCAGCGGGAGCAGATTTCTCAACGTTCTCTTTTGCGGGGGATAACTTTTGCAAAATGATACCCATTATCTTGCAAATTGCTACAAGACAAACAAGACCGATGAAAACGATTCCTACACCCATCAAGCAAACAAACAACGTACCCGGATCACTTACTTGGTTCGGCATGTGTGAATACACCTCCATTTCAAATTTAAACATATTAAATTATAATATAATTACAAAGTATTTGCATTTTTCTTATGAAATTTTCGAAAACACAAATCAAAGTATATTATATTATAAATAATGTAAAATGTCAAGACTTTTTTCATAATTTGACAGAATGAGAAGGGATTTTTTGGAGTACGTATAAACGGTCGGTGTACAGTGGATAAACAGTACAATGAGAGTTGCAGTTACTAAACTGATACAAGCATTATGATAAAGTCATAAAACGACTATACAAAAAATGAAATTCCAAAGACGGATAGCAAGCCTTTATAACAAGTCTTTGTTGCTAACATGAAATATAGAAGTACTTTCAGAATAATAATTTAAAAGGGGATATTTAATATTACACTAATTGCGTTAAATGAAAATTTAACGCAATTAGGGGTAGTGGAAATTGCTCATTATTTGGGTTTGATCTAAGAAATGGCTATTATACTGCCATAGTCATATAATGGTTCATCGGATAAAGATATACATTCTATCCCTCTTGCATTAACAAATTCGCTTATTTTGTTATATGCGCTGTGCTTTGTTATGTCTCCCGTAAATGCCAATATATTTTTATCAAGTTTACCTGATGCTCCTCCTATGAATCCGTGATCGTATCCCTTTAGTTTTACTTCTCCCGGTTCTATATACAGTACGTCAAATCCATTTGCAGTCAAAGCTTTATACATTCCTTTATCTTCCGTTATAAACGATCCTTCATCTACTACGCACAGACTGCATTTTGTATAGCCTTGCTTCACATTAATGATGTGTGTTATATTTTCAATTTCAGGTTTAAATGTTTTCTTATTACAGATAAGATATCCGTTGATAAATAATCCGTTCAAGGCTGCTTCTTCGGGATAGCTCAACTGTTCGGCACCAAAGTTATATCCGATAATTATCGTTTGTTTTATATCTACTGCTATTTCCTCAATTATCATTTTATTGTTTTTTTCAACATAGATCACATTATCTGCTTTGAAAAACAACATATCAGGATGAGATGATACAGATATGTTAATATTTTCACAATTAACTGTTTTGTAACAAGTTATACCATAAGACTTTAATTTGCTTTCGATTTTATCTGAAATTTGACAACTTATAAATGCATTTTCGACTTGTCTGTCAGGCAAATATGGATTATTGAATATTTTTTTCATCGTAAACACCTTCCATTTTTTCAAATGTTTCAAATGATAAGCTTTTGTTTCTTTATTGTAACATAAGAATCAAAAAAAGTACATAGGAAATGATAAGCAAAGAATACTTTTTGAAAGGTTTTTTTACAATGAGAATAACAGCTTTAGTCGGGTGTACAAGAAATTGTGTTTATCAGAAAGACGGATTTTGCCGTGCTGATAAGTCGAATATCAAATCAATAATGAATATACCTCATGGTAATAATATATATTCGGTAGAATACGGAGATTGCGCTTATTATAAAAGAAATAGATCTAATGGGTCGATCATCAGATCAAACAGCAAATTGGAAGCATATTATTGTTAAAAGGTAGATTTTGATATGAACAAAAAGGATTATATAAAATACAGTAAATCTCATGCTCCCTCTTCCCCGTTTCATAAAAATTTTATTCTTGCTTTTTTATGCGGAGGAACAATATGTACTATAGGACAGTGTTTTTTTGAATTATATACTTTTATCGGTATCGAAGAGAAAAATGTAAAAATGTTGGTTTCATCTACCTTGGTTATTCTGTCTTGTGTTATGACTGCCATAGGTATATACGATAAAATTGCAAAGCATTGCGGTGCGGGAACTTTAGTTCCGATCACGGGATTTGCTAATGCAATGATGTCTCCGGTAATGGATTACAAAAGCGAAGGAGTGATAACGGGTGCGGCTGCAAAAATGTTTATTATAGCCGGGCCGGTAATCGTTTACGGTGTAATATCATCCATGATTTACGGATTGATATACTATGTTTCTACGCTTAATATAATTTAATTAAAGCTTAATAAAATTTAATTAAAAAAGGATAGTGAAATTATGAAACGAGAGATTTTATGCTTTGATAATCGTCCTCATTTCAGAGCGGTTTCATCTGTTGTCGGTGATAAGGAGAATGACGGACCTTTATCGGAGTATTTTGACATGTATTTTACAGATACGAAAATAGGTCAGCTCACGTGGGAAAAAGCCGAGACTGAGCTCGTCAGACATGCAATAGAGATTTTATTCAAGAAATCAAATCTTCGAAGTGGAGATATAGATATCATATTTTCGGGAGACCTTATAAACCAATGTACCGTATCTACTTTCGGAATTCTCGAACAAGGTATACCGACTTTGGGTTTATACGGAGCGTGCTCGACATTTGCGGAAGGGCTGCTTCTTGCATCATCGGTTGTGAATGCAGGATATGCAAAACGTGCCGCTTGTGTTACTTCATCTCATTTCTGTACAGCTGAAAGGCAGTTCAGATTTCCTATTGAATACGGTTCACAAAAAACTCCTACATCTCAAAGTACTGTTACCGGCTCGGGAGCAGCTATTATCGAAGCAGGCGATGTTATTGATGAGATAAGTAAAGTATATATAAACAATGCAATGATCGGTATACCGAAAGAAATGGGCATTACCGATGCTAACAATATGGGAGCCGCTATGGCTCCGGCAGCGGCTGATACGATAATAAGATATTTCAGAGAAACAAATACAAGTGCAAAAGATTACGATCTTGTGATAACAGGCGACTTAGGTTATGAAGGTCATGATATATTAAAAAAGCTTCTGTGCGATAGCGGTATTTACGCGGGTGAAAACTTTACTGACTGTGGTATCATGATATATGATACAAAAAAGCAGGATATGCACGCCGGAGGTTCGGGCTGTGGATGCTCCGCAACAGTAATGAGCGGTTATTTCATAAAACAATTATCACAAAGAGTATTAAAGAATATACTTTTTATCGGAACGGGAGCTCTCCTCAGCCCTTTGAGTGTAATGCAAGGATTGCCTATACCGGGAATAGCACATCTTGTGAATATAAGGGTTGATTAAGAGATCAGGAAGGAATAGTATTATGATGTATTTAAAAGCATTTTTGATCGGAGGCCTTATTTGTGCTTTTGCTCAGATTCTGATCGATCATACAAAATTGACACCTGCCCGTATATTGGTCGGTTACGTATGCGGAGGCGTGATACTGTCGGGATTCGGTATATATGAAAAACTTGTTGATTTTGCGGGATGCGGAGCAACTGTTCCTTTGACCGGATTTGGTCATTGTCTTGCGGTAAGTGTTGCTGAGTCAATAAATGAATCGGGTTTTATAGGTATTCTATCGGGACCGCTTACCGGTGCTGCGGTAGGTTTGGGTACTGCAATTTTCTTCGGCTTCATATTAGCACTTTTGTTTAACAGTAAACCTCTTTAAGAATAATTTCTTTTTTATCGTAAGTTCAATAATTTACAAAATATTCATCCTTTAGGGATTTACAAAACCGAAAAAATATAGTATAATATAGAATGATGAATTTTTTGGAGGATATTTCCTTGGTCTTATTACTTGAGCAGTTAAAACAAACGATAAAAAATTTAAGAGTTGATGTGGATGAGCTTGCAAATACTATCAAGCCAAACGAATTGAAGGAAGCTATTGATGCTCTTGAGCTTCAAACCCAGGAAAGCGGTTTTTGGAATGATTCTCAGAAGTCTCAGAGTGTTTTGGGAGAACTGAAGATCAAAAAGGATAAATATGATTCCTTTATGCAATTAAGCGATCTTTTGGAATCCACCGATGAGCTTCTGGCTATGGCTATTGAGGAAGATGATGAATCTCTCGCTAAGGATATTGAAGCTGATGTTGAAAAGATTCAGAAGCTTTGCGAGGAGCAGCGAATAATGCTTCTCTTATCCGGAGAATATGATAAGAGAAATGCGATCGTTTCCATTCACCCCGGTGCAGGCGGTACTGAAGCTCAGGATTGGGCAGAGATGCTCTTCCGCATGTATATGCGTTTTGCTGAAAGACGCGGCTATAAATTCAAGACTCTCGACTACCTTGACGGCGATGAAGCAGGTATCAAGAGTGTAACATTTTTGGTTGAAGGAGAGTTTGCTTACGGATATTTCAAGAGTGAATCCGGTGTTCACAGACTTGTCCGTGTCTCCCCTTTCGATTCTTCCGGAAGAAGACATACTTCTTTTGCATCGGTTGAGGTTACACCTGAGTTTTCCGATGAGATAACGGTTGAGATCAGAGAAGAAGATCTTAAGATCGAAGCTCACCGTGCCAGCGGTGCCGGCGGACAGCACGTTAATAAAACAGACTCCGCTATACGTATAACTCATATTCCTACCGGTATAGTTGTAGGATGCCAAAATGAGCGAAGCCAGGTTCAGAACCGTGAAGTAGCTATGAAGATGCTGAAATCAAAGCTTCTTGAGATCAAAGAGCGTGAGCACCTTGAAAAGATAGATGATATCAAGGGTATCAAGATGAATATCGAATGGGGGGCGCAGATAAGATCTTACGTTTTCATGCCTTATACGCTTGTTAAGGATCATCGTACGGGATGTGAAGACGGCGATATCAACAAGGTCATGGATGGTGATCTTGATGAATTTATGAATGCTTATCTTAAATCAAAAACTATATAGATAAAATTATTTTAAAGGAGAAATACCATGAAAAAAACCACAAAATTTTATATCGGAATAGCACTTGCTGCACAGTCTTTTATAAGCTTCATAATGTTTCTTGTACATTTGAAGAAGAATAAGAGCCTTTCCAAGACATTTTTAGGACTCAGTGTTATAGGCGGTCTTTCTTCCGCATATTTGCTTTACACCGAATATCAGCTCTCTCTTGCAGAAAAGGCAGAATGTGACTGCTGCGACGATGATTGTGATTGCGACTGCGATTGCTGCTGCGACGACGATTGCTGCGATTGTGAAGACGAATGCTGCTGCGATTGCTGCGAAGAAAACGAGCTCTTCTCCGATAACGATTGCGAAATAGAAGTAGTTGTTGAAGGTGAAGAAGATGCAGGTGAAGCTGAAGATGAATCCGATGCTGAAGCTGCTGACAAAAATGCAGATGCATAATTAATATTTATAACACAAAAATGTGCTCCTTATGTCATTACGATATAAGGAGCATTATTTTTTATTCTATTTTTATTCTATTTTTATTCTATTTCAGCACTTTCAAAAAGTTAGATAATGAATTGATTTCCATACCTTTTATGAACTCACCGGCACTTATATTGATCTCGCATCCGTGTTTGGTTTGATATCGAAAATCCATAGGAACAGGATTTACTAAAAGAATCTGTCGTATTGATTTATTTTCCCATTCATTCATATATTTGTATTTGAAATTGTACACGGGGAGTTGTTTTAGTTTTCCTTCAAACGTCAAAATATGTGCCCAGCCTCGTGAAACAAGAGCGAGTAAACCTCTGATAAAATAGCCGCCCTCTTCTTTGAAAATCAAGTAAGAGTTTCTTCTTAGTACACCAAATAATTTGACTGAGAAAATTTGATTTTCTGTTTCTATATAAAAATCGCAATTCTTTGAACTTTTACTTCCGAGAAACCACAATTTATGAGTAGGATAAATTATGTAACTATTCCTTATGCAAAGCTTTTTGATCTTGTTTTTCAAAATTAGTCGTTTTGAAAACCATCGTATATGTGGAAACAGAATAATAAGAATGACAACTGCTGTAAAAACTAACCGGAATTCCATTTAAACACCCTCCCTTTCTAATTGAAAATGCTGCGTTCGTAGTGGGCCGACTGCGTGAGTCTTTCCGCTTCGGCCTGCAGCAGTTCGTTGAGGGGCTCCTCGGCACACCTAAGGACCAATTCCTTGAGTTCTTCCCTGACTATTTCCTCGTTGAATTGTCCAATGTTGTTGGAGATGGTTTGCTGTCTCCTTTCGGATATTTAGTGTCGTAACTTCATTTCTACCGGAGACCGCAAGCCGTGTTTATTTTTTGTGTTGTTTTTAATCTGCTCAACTTATTGTACCTTATCGCGTACGCAGCTCCTTTACGGAATATCTGTAAGGCATTATAGGCATGTATCATACAGAAAAAGCAGGGCCGGAAGAAAAATGTTTATGGTCCTGCTTTTTATGTTTTTACCGTTCCATATCCACGAAAATCGTTTCTTCCGCCATATTTTGATGATCTTTATTATGCGAAACAAAGATGACGATTGCAAAATTCACCCGGCAGTATTCCCGCAGCAGTTTCATAACACGAGCTACCGCATCATCGGCGATACCGGAAAAGGTCTCATCAAAAATGAGTATCTTTTTCCCGGACAGAAGCATCCGCACAATACCAATCAACTGCATCTGTCCGCGGGAGAACTGTTTTTCTCCACTTTCCACCGCAAGATCAAGCGGTGCCCCGAGCATAGCGGAAAGTCCGCTTGCGACATAAAGTTCTTCCACCACAGACGGATCCGCCTCAGGAATACTGAAAATCAGATTGTCATACAGCGTACCGTTGACGATCACGGGAACTTCGTTCTCATATCCAATGAGACCGTACAGGGATTCCTTTGTGAATGTCCGGATATTCTTTCCTGCATAGAAAATATTCCCTGTATAGCTGTCCAAAAGCCGTGTCAGCAGGCGGAATACCGTGCTTTTACCACTGCCATTGGCTCCTGCGAGACAGTAAACACGGTCTGCCCTAAAATCTGCTGAGAAATCCACAATCAGCGGCTTATCCGGCGAATAGGAAAAGTTTACCTTTTCAAAGCGAAGAGCTCCGCAAAGACCCTCTGCGGATTCGTCACCCCAGTCAGCATCGGCATTATTCTGAAATTCTTTAATTCTCTGCAAGGATACCTGCATTTTTTGCAGTGCTACCCACTGGGATGAAAAACGCACGATGGGCGAAATGATAAGCCCCGCAAAGGATATGAATGCCGTAATTTCACCCACGGTCATATTGCCCGCGAGCACCAAAAATCCGCCGAGCAGCCACACAAGCGCGCCGGAAAGATAATATATGTTATCGTTGAGCAGCGTTTTTTGCGAGGCAATCTTCGTATCCCGCAGAGACAACTCGGTCACTTCCCGATCAATTTCCGAATTCATGCGAATCATGGCTGCATCCTGATTCATGATGAGCAGCTTCATATACTGATCGATAATAAGTTTTGCGTGAGAGATGCGTTTTTCTTCAACCTTTTTGGTCTTCAGCTGGTTTTTCTTAATCCGTTTTCCGCTGGCAACAGTGTTTAACGCAATGAGGATTGCCGCCGCCACATAAATCGCCGCAAGCTCCGGTCGGATAACGACAAGCGTTGTTGATGACCAAAGAAAAAGAGAGACCGAGGAGCAGAACCACAGAAGCGGACCGCTGACGCCTCCTGCAACGGTGTCAATATCCGAGGAAAAGAGAGAGAATATTCTCTCAAAACGCTCGCTGTAGACCGTTTGCGGAGCGCGGCGATAGAGATTTTCCAAAAAGCTTCTGCGCAAATCTACAAGCAGCCGATTGGACAGATGCTTGGAAAGAATCGCGCCAAGATAATCAAAAAGACAGCCCAGACCACGGCAGAGCATGTATCCGATCGTGCAGTACACAAAAACCGTCGTACTTCCACCGTCACTCAGTTCATCCACAATGCGCTGCGTAAGTGAAATGGGGAATGCATAGAAAAAACCTCCGGTCAAAGAAACGCAGATGAAATATATGAGATACCTATTGCGAATGAGCTTATAGAACATAATATTACTTGCACCTCACATTCTCTTTTTTGCGGTAGCATGTTTTCGAATATGGCGTTTTACGCTCCGAATTTTTGGCTTAATTCGGTATGTAAAAAAGCTTATAAATGGGATATAACTAATTAATAAACTATATATCCATATGATGAATAGATGCCACAAAAATGATTGTATCGAAATTTTTGTTATTTTCCCGTCAATCAAAATAAATGACCTTTCCGGTTCTTGAGGACTCGTATACTGCATTGATTATGCGAACTGCTTTTATTGCCTCCAAAGGACCGACCTGAGGATCGCGGTCATTTATGACAGCATCTATCATGTCGTTTACCTGAGACGCATGACCGAGTACAAGACCGGGTGTGGAAGCAATTGCGGCTGTGTTACCGTGAGCATATTTTTCGATCATGGCTTTTTCTTCTTCGGGTGTTACACCTGCGGGTTTCCATGCATCAAATGTCTCACCTGTTATCTCAAAGCATCCGTCGGCGCCGTATACCTGCATGAATGTTCCGCGTGAAGGGTTGCAGCATGTTGTGGATACGAAGGTGGCTGTTGCACCGTTCTTGAATCTTATAACAGATGAGGTCAGATCTTCTGTTTCAATGTTGTGGTTAGCGACTGTATAAATACCCTGTACACTTTCGACATCGCCCATAAACCACTGCATAATATCAACGGTATGTACTGCCTGGTTCATCAATGAACCGCCTCCGTCCATTGCCCATGTACCTCTCCATCCGCCTGCATCATAGTAAGGCTGATCGCGATACCATTTTACTGCGAAGTTTCCGAGAATAATCTTACCGAATCTTCCTTCATCAAGTGCTTTCTTAGCTTCTCTTATTATGGGATTGTTTCTTATCTGGAAAATAACTCCTACTTTTTTACCCGATCTGATTCGAGCTTCTTCGATCGTCAATGCTTTTTCAACGCTTATATCGATCGGCTTTTCACACAGAACGTTTTTACCTGCGTCAAGTGCCTTAACTGCAAAATCAGCGTGCATTCCGCTGGGAAGACAAATGCTGACTATATCTATTTTAGGATCCTTGAGCATTTCATCAAAGGAGGTGTAGCAAATGAGATCGGAATACTTAGCTTTTACTTTTTCAAGTCTGTTTTCATCTATGTCGCATACTGCAAGGTAATCAACATTGGGATTTTTTGCTGCTGCTGCCAAATGATCCTGACCTATACCAAGGCCTACTACACAATAACCTATTTTTTTCATATTAGTTTTCCCTTCTCGATATTATCTCATCGAAGTTTAATTCTATCAGCGCCTATTTCGACCCAAGCGGGTCTGAATCCGCTGTTAAGCGCTATATTCCATGAATGATAATTCGTAACGCTCGTTCCGTAAAACGGAACATCACCGTTTTCAATTATCTTGTTTTTCAGTAAGGTAACAAGATATGTTCCTACACCTTTTGAACGGTATTCGGGCATTACGTCGATCCCTATCTGCATCCAGCCCTTTGCATCCTCGCTGCATCCTGCAATGCCCATTATTTTGTCATTGTCATAAGCACAAATGACTATTCTGTCGGGACGTTCGGGAAGATACTTTGAACATATAGCATTCGGAAATCTCTTATCGCCGTAAAATATATCGATCTCTTCTTTCCCGAAGAACCATTTTACCGGATAGGTTCTTTTTGGATAAGCGTCAGTACATGGCAGGAACATGTGGAATGTTCCTGTCAATGTATAGTTGAATTCGTTTAAATGCTTTTCCAAAGGAAGAAGATTCGGTATCTCAAACAACCAATGTCCGGTTCTGTTCCTGACGAATTCTTTCAGAAAAGGATGTAACACCTCATCCGATGTAATGACAGCATTATTTCCGGTCGTTACCATATGAAAGAATTCTTTTTCAGAGCTGTATATCCTTCGTCCTTCGTTCAAAGAGGATGTTGTTATAACATTTTCGTTTATCGAAAGGTCTTTTTTAGAACAGTTATATTCTATTGAAAGAAGATCCGATAAACGTTCTTTGTAATACTTAAAATCTCTTACAGAAGACATGCAAATCCTATCAAAAGAGCTTTTCGGGATAGGTACCGTTTTCGTGGAGTTCCTTTAATTTTGAAATAACGAGGTCGCGGTCTGCCTGATATGTTATTCCGAACCATTTATCGGGAGAGGATTTTGCACATACCTTAAAATTACCGGACCCAAGGAATTCGCCTACCATTATTGGAAGGAGGCACTCTGCCTTTATGTCGCCTTCAGCGATGTTTTTAAGGAAGGTTTCGAAATATTCATCCATGCGCTCCAAAAGCTTGTTATGGAAGCCGAACATATTCATTGAAACCATTTCGTCAGCGGAAAGCTTTCCGTTGTCGCTGGTTATTTCCTTGTTTTCCGTATATTGGATATTCTTTGTTTCGTTGATCAAGGAAAGCATACCGTTTTCGATCTTGCATATTCCTCTTGTTACGCCGCCGTTTTCGCTCATTGTATTTCCGAGAATATAAGGCACCATGGCGGCATCATCTGCACTTTCGAGCTTGCAGAGAAGATCATGCATAATAGAGAAAGCTTCTTTTCCGTAGTAGTCATCTGCGTTAACTGTAGCAAAAGGTGCTTGTATTACGTCTTTTGCGCAAAGAACAGCATGAACTGTTCCGAAGGGCTTTGTTCTGTCAGATGGTATCTTGTACCAATCGGGGATGGTAGATTCATCCTGAACGGCGTAATCAACGCGTACCTTTCCTTCAAGGCGAGCTCCTATTGTGGTTTTTATAAGCTCGACCATATCCTGCTTCAAAATAAACACTACCTGTGTGAAGCCTGCATTTATAGCGTCATGGATCGAATATTCCATCAATATCTCATCGTGGGGACCTACGTGAGATATCTGTTTATTTCCGCCGAAACGGCTGCCGAGACCTGCAGCCAATATAACTAATGTTGTATCCATTTTTGTTTTCCTCACTAATTTTTAATAAACTATATTATAAGCTATATTATAAACTTTCGATGGCAAATCGTCAATAGTTTTAAGTAATTTTTTAGGTGAAATACTATAAACTGTCGATGAAAACCGTCAATAGTTTTGATTAAATTTTAATTTGAATTCAAATGATTCCCAAAGTTTTCCGGAATAAGGAACGTCTTTGGGAATCAATACTATGTATTATTTATACCAAGGAATATATTCTTTGTTTTGTTCAAGCATTTCCTTGACCATTCTCTCTATTTCGTCGAGAGAAAGCACGGCGCTTGTAAGGGGATCGTATGCACATGCCCAGAATACCTTTTTTGCATCGCCTTCAAGAGCGGCTTGTACGGCTAATTCCTCGCAACGGGCTGTAGTATTGACAAGCACTGCCAAATGATCCGGAAGCTTACCTACCGCTACGGATTCGAGCTTGTTTTTACTTGCTACAACCGGTACCTCAACGCAGCATCCGTAAGGAAGATTGTCGATAAGATTGAAGTTTCTTACATTACCGTTGAATTTATAGATCGTATTATCTCCGAATACAGCGTTGAAAATATATCCTGCATATTCATGACCTCTTCCGAGATCTACCTTTTCGGCGTTCAGATAATTCTTTATATCATCTCTCCATGTATCCTTACGGCTTCTGTAGCTGTTAAGAATGAAGGCGTGCTTTCCGGGATTCCAGCTTCCTCCGTTGCAGTATTCGTCTATAAGATCTGCTCTCTTTCTGTACCATGCTACATATTCGCTGTTATGACCGCTTGACTCAGTGACATAATAATCAAGATGTCGGAACATATTATTGCGGATAAGCTCTTCGTTATAGAGTTTCGGATCTTTCAAGGCTTCTCTTATGTAAGGGTACATATCTTCGCCCTTCCATTTCAGATCAATATAGAAAGCCTGATGGTTAACTCCGGCACAAGTATATGTTACGTCGTTTATATCAGCGCCGATCCATTTTGCGAGCATTTCAGCGGTACCCTGAACGCTGTGGCAAAGGCCTGTGATCTTGAGATTGGGATATTTTTCCTGCATAGCTCTGCAAAGCATCGCCATGGGGTTGGTGTAATTCAAAAATACCGCATCGGGACAGTATTTTTCTATATCGGCGCATATATCCAGCATAACGGGAATGGTGCGGAGCGCTCTGAATATACCGGAAGGACCTCTTGTATCGCCTACATTTATATCAACACCGTATTTTTTGGGAATAGTAATATCATATTGCCATACATCCACATCACCGCATAAGATGGTGCATACTACACCGTCGGCATTTTTGAGTGCTTCCACTCTGTCGGTTGTAGCTGTTATCGTTGCAGGATATCCGCCTTGTGCAACTATTTTGTCACAAGCCTGCTTGATATATCCGAGACGCTCCTCGTCTATATCCATCAGAGCTATTTCGGCATCTCTGAAAGCAGGAAAAGTAAGAAGGTCTCTTACGAGGCTTCTTGTGAAGCCAAAGCTTCCGCCGCCTATAAAAGCGAATTTTTTCATATCGTATTCCTCTCTGTTTAAGGGCTTTACCCGTATGCCTATATTTTACATAAAAAAACGGCTCAGGTCTATTGCTTTATGTCATTTGTTTATGTTATAATGTCCTTATAATGAATGTATTCGGTTGTGAGGTTTGTTATGAAGGATTGCTGTGAGGAAATAATAAATATACCGGCTAATAATAAACATGGCCTTTATCCTTTGAGCTCAAATGAAGAGAAATGCTCATCGGGACATTTTTGGGGACCCGGAGTCAGACCGTATTATCTCTTGCATTATATTATCTCAGGAAAAGGTGTATTTTACAGCGGAACAAAAAAATATGAGCTTTCAAAAGGTCAGATGTTCGCTGTGTTTCCGCATAACATAGTAAAATATCAAGCGGATAAAGAGGATCCCTGGCATTATATATGGGTGATATTCTCGGGAGATGAGGCGAAGGAAATATTATCCGAAGCTTCGCTGTCTATAAAGGATCCCGTGTTTGAACCGCATAACGGCGAAAAGATATTGTCGGTTATGAGATCAATGCAAAAGGAACGCAGTGCGGATATGTCGGAAAATCTGAAATTTACTTCCCTCTTATATGAGTTTATGTCGTTAATGACTGCTAAGAGCGGGAACTTATCCGAGGCTAATGAAAACTCATATTTTTATCTTGCCACACGCTTTATCAAGGCTCATTTTTCCGAGGACATTACGGTAGATAAGATAGCATCCTTTGTGGGATTGAGCCGAAAATATCTCTATACAGTATTCAAGAAGGAGTGCGGATCATCGCCTCAGCAATACCTAATAGATTACAGAATGGAAAAGGCGCGGGAATTTTTAATGAATAAAGAGCTTTCTGTGGGAAATGTATCTTATTCCGTAGGTTACGAAGATCCGTTGGTATTTTCAAAAATGTTCAAGCAAAAGAACGGCATTTCTCCCACGCAGTACAGAGAGGTTTATTTGTCATGAAAGTTTACATATGATAAAATCGCATTACTTTTGAGACTTGCTTTCAGATATCTTTTTCAAGCTGTCTTGTTTTAAGATTTCACGCAGTTCTTTTGTCCATTCGGAAAATGACGCGGTTTCTTGACCGTATCTGAGATTCTCCTCATATTCAAGAGGGATCCAAGTTGAAATATCTGCTTCGTTGTGAGAAATGACAGCTTCCATATTATCGAGAGCTTTTACAAGCTTTGCTTCGTCTGTTTCCATGAACTCCATTTCATTAAACAAAGCTTTCAATTCATCATGCTTATCATTTGGAAGTGAAGATAATATTTTTTCAATAGCATCGTCTTCTTTATCTTCATGTTTATCGGTTTTGAGAAAAGACGGTATATCGCCGGTTATTGCTTCACCGAAGTCATGTATCAGGCACATTTTTATGACCTTATTCATGTCGAGAGAGGGATATTCATCTGCACAAAGCATTGCCATGAGAGCAAGACGCCAAGAATGCTCGGCGACGCTTTCGTGTCTTCCGGATGTTGTCCATGAATGACGCGTATTGCACTTCAATTTTTCTACAATTTTTAAAAAGTCGATAAAATTTCTTTGATCCATGTGTATTCTCCCCGAGTTTAATTATTTGTTTTTTTACGGGTCTTTATCGTTGCGGCATATGCACTGTTGCAAAGTCCGAGAACTGCCGAAGCAATAAACAATAATTCTATGCCCAAAGTCTTCCATATCCATCCTCCGAAGAGTGCTATGAAAATGGTTATAAGATGATTTATTGATACTCCTGTTGAGATCGTCGCCTTAACTTCTTCCGGAGTATCGGAAAGATCCTTTACATATATATTTGAAGCCATTGATGCCAGTGAGATTACCGCATCCAATACATAGTTTATACAACATACTATAAAGGCAACGTCCTTGGAGAAGATATGATGCGCAAATCCGTAAAAGAAGCATACTATAACGAGTATAAGGGTATCTGCAACCATTACAGTCTTGTATCCTATTTTATCTATTATGCGTCCTATTATTGGAGAAGCGAAAAAACATGTTACGGCAGACACAGCAAAAAGCAGACTGATCGTTGCGGCATTTGCACCGTAAAACAGTATCAATACGTAAGGTCCAAAGGTAAAGAATACTTGTTTTCTGGCTCCGTAAAACACTTCGAGCATATAATACTTTATGTATTTCTTGTGGAAGTAAAACCTGCGCTTTGTTTCATCTGTTTTGCTTTGGCCTTTTATTTTCAATGAGAATACAGCGCTTATTCCCAAAAGACAAGCGGCAATAACAAAGAAAAGAGTGTACGGGGAATTTTGAGAAAAGACAGAAAAAGCGAATACAATTACAAGATAACCTACCAAGGTTCCTATCTGAGTTACAGATGTATGTGTTCCGAGTGCCTCGCCGCCTTTGTTATCTTTGGCATATTGCAGAGAAAGTGTATTCTTCATGCCGAGCTGAATGTGCTCACCGAAGGAATACATACAAATAGCGACCGTTGCAAGTATCTTTGTGGGAGGAAGAACGGCATGCATTGCCATACCTACAAGCATAATTATAGCACCTGCTTTATACATGGTTTCCACGGAAAGCATATAAAAAGCCGCTAATACGAAAACAAGAAGAATTCCCGGAATCTCTCTGAAAAATTCCGTTATTCCCCTGTCCATTTCTCCCATTTTGACCACTTCGGCGAGAAAATTATCGAGCATTCCTTTATATAGACCATAAGAAAGACCCGTAATAAGTATTGATATCAAAAACACTTTATAGCTTGTTCCGTCTTTAAAAGTGTTTTTGAGCTTTGAAAACAAATTCATTGATCTTAACCTTCTTTCAAACCTGATTGAATTATATCAAAGTATTTCCTTGGTTTTTCTGTCGATAACAAAGCTTTCCTTGATATTTTTATCCTTGTCTGTAAACTTCACGAATATCTTGTCAGAGGTAAGCGTAATAGCGGTACCCCAAAGATCCTTGTCACCGAAACAAGCAGAACCGACTATCACGGGGAAGCTGTTTGAAATCAAACTGCGGGGATCATTCTTTTTTAGTACATATGCTTTGTGCATATGACCGCACAGCATAAAATCTACACCTATTCTGTTAAGCTCTTCGTGCCATTCGGTGTATAATTCTCTTTCAATATCAAATTGCCCACCTGCTTCCGTTGTGGTCTGCATGGGACAGATGTGTGTTATCACGAGATCTGTGTTACTGTTTGTATCTATACTTTTCAAAAAGCTAAGCTCGCGTCTTCTGAAGGAATAAAAATCGTTTACTCCGCCGTATTCTATCTGACCGTCGGGTTTATCCTCGCCGCAATCGAGTACGAGTGTTTTCAAAGCACCGATATCGGCTTTATAAAATGTTTTTTTACCCGCCGCAGGAAAAAAATCGGGGAAAAATTCTGCCATTTTTCCTCTTGCATCGTGATTTCCGCGGACGAATACTACAGGTATCATTCCCTTTGATACTTCACCGGTGAATTTTGCTACTTCAAAGTAATGATTGAAATTCTCTACTTCGCCGATGTCTCCGTTGAATATAAATAAATCGGTATCATCTCTAAAATAATCGGCGGCGGAAATACCGAGATCAAAGCGGTAATGCACATCAGCAATATGGTAAATATTGATGTTTTCGGTCTTTTCCAACGGCTTGAATGAAAAGTCTGCCCGCTGTTCTTCACCAAGCTTAGTATAATAAGCCTTTCTTTCGGGTGCACTGCGATATGTTACAGTATATTTTCTTGATGCATTGAGAAGATCTTGCGGAATTCGAACTTTGGAGTATACCTTTTCGCTTGAGAGTGTTCCTGCATTATCCTCGTAATACTTTACACCGTTGATCTCAATTGCAATTATTCCCTTTTCTTTTACATTTATCAGTATTTCGTATTCGTTTTCTATGACGAATACAGATGGAGTGCATGATAAAAAATCCATAATAATTACCTTTCCGATATAGAGTTCTAAAGCTTTATTTGATGGAAATTCCGTAGTCCAGGATCACATTTCCGTTTTCATCGGGAGACGTAAATCTCGGGCATTGATATCTTTCAAAGCACCAATGATCTTCGTAACGATTTAAATCAAGTATCTTTAATTTATCCAAACACATATTGTGTGTTTCCATTGTATAAAAGTCTGTGGCAGGATGGCTTTCTTTTTTTATTTCTTTTATTTTCACCGACATAATCAGCCTCCGTTATTTTAGTATTTTATCAATCAATAATGGCAATTACTCTTGCCGGCGCTCCATCGCTGTTCTCGGTTTTTATCGGCAGAGCAGCAAGGTTGAAGATCTCATTCCCGCATTCTTCGAGATTACATAGATTCTCTATGTTGATCATATTGATAGCTAAAAAAAGCTTCTTATGGCGTTTTATCTGATCGTGATCAACAGGATCGGGGCCGAAAGTGTCAAAACCGATTCCTTTATATTTCTTTTTGATAATGAAATCCAGAACTTCTTCATCTATGCAAGGATAGTTAACGAAGTATTCTCTTGTTTTCCATTTCCTATCCCAACCTGTATTAAAAAGAAGGAATTCTGCGGAAAGTACTTTTTCACCGTATCTTTCAATGTCGGCAATCATTATATTCTCACCTGAAGAAATATGACGACAATCAATAACAAGAGCTTTGCCGATGAATTGTTCAGCCGGAAATTCATCAAGTGTTAATCCGTCTGAAATCACATGCGCGGGAGCATCGATATGTGTTCCAATATGAGAACACATGGTAATTCTCGTTTCTTTGAAGCAGTCTTTTTCACAAGTGTTAACTGTATTAAGCTTCGGCGGCTCTGTTCCGGGATAAACGGGCATATTTTCTTTTATAGTGTGTGAAAGATCGATTACCTTCATAATAAATCAGAGATCCTTTCAATGAGTTATTTTTGTAAGTTGTACTCAAGAAGTAATTGAGGAATTACCATTGGTGTATGGGCGTGAACAAATCCATCCTTCTTTTTCTCAGGCTGACCTACGTTATTCTTCAAATACCATACTGCCTGAACAGGATGCATTCCAATTGAAAGAGCTGTTTCCAATTCAAGACTTCCTCCGTCACCGACATAAATGCATTCATCGGCACAAACGCAAAGATCGGCGAGACATTGATTAAATATTTTGATGTCGGGCTTTTTTATGCCAAGCACACACGACATGCATACAGAATCAAAATATTTGTACAAAACACTTTCTTCGATTGCTTTTTTCTCTTCGATGTAACAATTGGTAATCAATCCGATTTTTATGCCCGTATCCTTCAGTGAAGAAAGCATAGGTATTATCTCCGGGTGGAGATGATTGAAGCAGTCAGATTTGGATGCATATCTCTTTTCAACAATGTGCTTGTAAAGCGGAATACTGTACAGATCATTGACTTTAAGGATATGTTCAATAACTTCTTCGAATGTTAGCTGACCCAATGATCTGCCAACCTCTGTCGTATCCCATATTTCTCTGAACTTAGGTTCGTTTATTCCTGCATCCTCGGCTATCTGCCTACCCATATATAGCGGGGCTTCAAAGTGAGTTATCAGAGTTTCGAACATATCGAATATAACGGCTTTTACCATTGAAGCGTTAACTCCTCATCTGTCTCCTCATCCGGTTCGATTTCCATATACTTTTCTTCCAAAAGATGCTTATATACTTTTTGTTCGGCACCGAATCTGATTAAAGTATGATCATAAATAAACTCAAGCTTTTCCAAAAGCTTGCATGATCGTATGTTCGCGCTTTGCGTTTCTGCGAACAGCATGTGCAGATCCAGAATGTTAATGGCGTAGTCAATGAAAAGGTATAATGTTTCATATGCGTATCCTTTTCCCCAGTACTCGGGAAGAAACATATAAGATAATTCTTCTGTACGTTCTTCGTTATGAGCAGTTGTAAAGATTATAAGACCGATTAATTCATTCGTTTCGATCAATCTGACAGCGCAATAACAAATATCCTTACTACCAATAACACTGTTTAATTTAGCGCGCGCAGCTTCCTCCGAAATGGGACCGCCGAGGAATTTGCGAACCTTTTCATTAGTAAATAATTTTACGGCTTCGTCGATATCAGTGTACCGTAAGTCTTCATACTTACAACGTTTTGTTTGGAATTTCATTTTAAACCTCAATACTTTTCGAATTCATTTAAAAAATGAAAAGCTGTTCGATCAGCTCTTCCGGTCTCAGCATAATAAGAAAAAAATCAATTCTCGGGGAGAGTTACCGGCATTTTACCTCTGTAATCGTTATTTTTTATAGCCTCGGCTATGGCTTTGGCCGAAAGCGTTGTGTATTCATATCCTGTTATTACAGCATTGCAATCCTTTACGTATCTGTAGTCGTATGGAGTTCTGAGCAATACTGCGATAACGGGTCTTCCGGTATTTTTCAATGCGTTCATTATGTCAAGTTGAGCTTTATAACTGCTTGCGTCAAATATTCCTATGACAGCAACATCGTATTCGCCTGAAATTGCATTTTCCACTTCGGGTGTTATCCCCTTAAGAGAAGAAATGCAAGCATGCACATTATCGAGATTCTCTGCAAATATATCTGCAAAGCTTAATATCTGACGTCTTTTTTCTTCGACTCCGCGCAGAGCATCACAAACGGGAGATATGCAAAGTATTTTCTTATCGCAAAGTGTGCCGAGTATACCGTCGTCTTTGATCTTTGTCACGGATGAAAGCTTGTCTGCAAAATTCTCGTTTATTCCCTCTTTATCATTAATAAGCTTTTTAGCATATTCAATATCGGGTTCGGCGAGAGCTATTTTAAATCTTTCCTTTTGTGCGATTAATCTGTTATAAGATTCATTAATTCTGTCTTCGGTTATTTCTCCGGAATCAACAGCATTGTACACAGCATCAACAGCCTTTTGGAGGGCATCCAAGCTGAAGTTATAATACAGAAGCACATCACAGCCTGCAAGGATCGCTTTGGGGGCACTTTGTCCATTAGGGTAAAGATCCTCGAGACCGCGCATGCCCATGGCATCTGTTACCGCAATTCCTTCAAATTTCATTTCTTCACGTAAAAGGTCTGTCATTATTTCGTGAGAAACCGTAGCAGGAAGATCTGTAAATGCATCATGTACGACATGAGCTGTCATAAGTCCTCCGGCACCCGCCTCAAAGGCTTTTTTAAAAGTAAGAAATTCGGTCTTGCGGAGTGTATCAGCATCAACCTTATTATGAACTACATTAAGGTGAGTATCTCCGCTGACATTTCCGTGTCCGGGGAAATGTTTAACAGCACAAATGACATTTTGTGACTGCATTCCTTCCATAAAAGGAATTGCAACCTCTATTACCTTTTCTGCAGTTTCGCCGTACGATCTTGTGCCTATAATGGGATTATTGGGATCTATATTGACGTCGAGCACGGGGGATGTGGAGACATTACAACCGAGTGCACGCAGGATACCGCCTACTCGTTGTCCGACATGATACATTTTCTTTTCGTCTGCTTGCATTGCGGAAAATGACATAGCTCCCGAAACCATTGTCGCACCTTCGTAGAATCTTGTTACCCATCCTCCCTCTTGATCGATCTCTATGAGAGGGTAAATACCTGTAGCATCAAAAGTACTTTTTCTGACATCATTTATAAGATCACATAATCCCTCTGTTGAAACACAATCGTTTGCATTCAGGGTAAAATTGCCTATGTAATACTTAGTGCAGAAATCCTTAAGTTCTTTTGTGAATCCATTTCGGGGAAATCCGGTCATAAAAAGCTGACCTATTTTTTTCTTTAATTGTTCTGTCATGGTATTATTCTCCTTTTTGTTGAGCGATTAATAGTAATATACTTACAGTGCCTTTTTCGGACAAGCATTTACACATTCAAAGCATAAAATGCAATCCGTGCCGTTTTGACGGCTTCTCGAATTATCTGTTATGTCCACATCCATCGGACATACTTTTTTGCATTTTCCGCAGGATATACATTTGTTTGTATCGCATTTTATCCTTAATATTGAAAAATAGCTCATCGGCTTCATGAAAACAGCCACAGGACATATATATTTGCAAAAAGCGCGGTTATCCTTGAGTGCAAACGCAAGGATGATTCCAAGTGCATAATACAGAATATTTCCGATTATGAATGACCAAAACATTATTTTTTCCAAGCTCCCGATATTTGCGAGAAAAAGAGTTGAAACATAAATTAAAGATATTACAAAAAATATATATCTTATCCAACCGATTCTTTTGCGCGGGTGTAATGGCGTTTTATACGGTAAAAGATCCAAGACCATAGCAGTCCAGCAAGCATATCCGCACCAGCCTCTTCCGAAGATCAACGGTCCTAATATCTTAGCAACCGCATAATGAATCGTTGCTGCTTCGAAAACGCCCGTGAACAGATAGTACCAAAAGCCTTCTATCTGCATGTTTTCATTGCATATCAGGCCTAAATAGATAAGCATATATAATCCTACAAGTAATTGAGTTATACGCCTTGCATGCTTGTATTTCATTGTAAAAAGAATTAGCCCCAGTGTAATTGAAAAACCAATATAGCTGAAATTAAACAGATAAAACAGATTGTCTTTTGTAAGCCATAGGGTTATAGCTATTGTTTCAAATAATAGGAATATTGATATGGGGATTATGTATTTTTTCATGATGAGATTTAGTAATTTTATGTATGTATATATCGTCGTCCAAACTCAACTACCTAATTTTATGTGCGTCACTTTCTGAATCTTCCGTCATCGTTTTCGGTCATATCTGCAAGCATTTTAACCAGCAATCGATTTGCCGACGCATAATCTTCATTTTTCACTAATTTCTCAAGAGAATCTGCATTATGTACGATTCTTGAAAACCACAACGAATGATAGAGGGTATAAATACTCCACGCTATATCAGCCTCTTCCTCGCTCAATTGTCTAATAGACAAATATCCTTTCAACAGTGCAGGAAAGAACTGTTCTCTGACACTTATGTCTGTTTCTTTTGGGAGATCCATCTCATAAGCCGTCAAAAGCCCCTCTAAAACAAGGTCGGAAACCAATACCACATCTCCGGCATTGTTATAGTCAAACACAGTGAGAGCCTCCTCTCCATAAACAAGATTGTTTATGGAGATATCTCCTTGAACTGCTGCTTTCGGAAGTTTATCCCACCCGGATCGTATCGCTTTTAGCTTTTCATTTCTGTGTTTCTTTATTTGTTCAACAACAGCCTGATCAAGATACTCATTTTCAGATATCTTGCAAAAATCCTCATATGCATCAACATCATTCTGATGCGCAGCCGAAAAGAGTGTTCCGCATCCAATCTCGTAATGATTATCGAGAGAAAGAATATGCATACGAGCCATGAGTTCACCGATCTTGTAAGAAATCTCTGTGCTTATCTCTGTGATCTCTTCACCGCACCAATCCTCAACGGTTACATTGCATGGAAGATCGTTATAGAGATAATCATTGCAATATCTTCCGTTGGACATATAGCATTTGGGAGTAATGATGCCGTTTGTCCTCATAAATTCCGAAAATGCACTTTGTTTGTCGGTTTTTTCACGTTCTTCAAGCAAGTTATCACCTTTTATATTTACAATTTTTATGACAACTCGTTTTCCGTTTTCAAGAAGAACGGATAAAACAACTTTTACATTCCACCCATATTCCTCATGATAATTTATGTATTCTTTTTGTTCGCTGAAATTTGTATCAAAGCCATATAATTTCAAGATGGCTTTGATATCACTTTCGGGAAATTTTTTCTTATCTTTAATCATAATTTTTCAATTTTTGATATGTTGTTTTAGGTAGGGAGGCTATCAAGGTATTTAATGCATTGGATTTTGTATCTATGCTAAACAAAGCTTTTCTTCACTAAAAAAACTCCCTCTGCATCTGCCGGTAATTGTCTTACATGTTCCAAAAAATCCAGACAATTTTTTGCTCTCACATGATCGTAAGCAAAGCTCATATTGCCGCTCAATTCTACTGCGGTACTTTGAAACAAACCACACATTTCAAATACGGCATCCCAGAGTGCCCCCACATTACCGACAGGGTATGTTTTTAGAAAGAGATCGTATTTTTCCTTTGACAAATACTTCTCAATATATTTTCCTGACTTTCCGGTACTGACTGAAAAATCATGTTCATAGCCGATTTCCCAACTTAGCAAACGTAGAAGATGTGGTCGCAATACATAATTCAGTACATCCATGGCATATGGTATTTCTTTGCGCCACAAACCTTTGGCTACATTATTTGTGCACCACCAGAAATTTGAACAAGTACACTGGAATTCAATCTCCTGCGGTTTCTTCACATAGTATTGCTTTACCGCGGTTTCCGGAGGCTTTGGCAGAACTCCATCCTTGTCCACGATAATCTTATAAATTTCCAGATTTGCCAAGGCATTTTCTTTCGTGCAAACATGCAAGTCCATTCTATTTCCGTCAGTAAATTGCAACTGCCAACCATAGCAGTTATTTACATCAGAAGGATAAAATACATTGTCTTCCGGATAATGCATATACAATATTTCTCCAAACCGATTCACCCACTTCTTGTCCTCTTGAAATGGCTTGGTAGAATTCACAATATATACAATGTCATAATCTTGAAAAATGTCCTTTACAACCTCCGGATTGGCACGAGAACCTTCGATATAAGCGGCACGGATATTATCATCCTGCAAAGCCACATTTTTTATTAAAGACAGTATTTCGGTTTCTGTACGCATTGTTTATTTCTCACTCCGTACTCTTGTCTGTAATTCGTTTAGGTGGAAAACAATACTATCTGCCTCACAGCGGATTTGATAGAATTGCTTTACCCAATCGGGCAGTTTTTCTACATCGTCCTTAATCTTAATAAGGGTTCTCTTTCCAACTCGTCTATCCATAAAAGCAAACACACGCAACAAATAGTTGTCGGAGTTCAAGGATACTGAGATGTCGGTTTTGAGATAAATGGTAATGGAATTGATGAAATCAGCATCACACAGTTTGCACTCGGGCATCCATTTTCCTCTTTTTAATTCTCCGTATGATACTTTTTTACCTTCGGCGTAAAGTTGAGACACTTCTCGTTCCTGTGCATACATCTCTACCCATGAGAATGCAACCATTTCTTTTTTGTCATAGTTGATGGTTGCTCTGCCGTAGGCATTATGCACCTCATGGTAACTGGTGTAGAAATATGAAATTTTATCTTTGAGAGAATCGCAAAGCAAATCATGCATCTGCTTTTTTAGATTACTCCAAGACTTGTATCCGCTCTTTTCATCGGAAATCATTTTGTGTTTCTCCTTGCAAATGTCAACCTATTCCCTACTTAAACAAACAACACTTTCAACATGCCCTGTTCTCGGGAACATATCAAAAGGATACACAGTGTCGGCTGTATAGCCGTTTTTAAGAAGAAATGCCACATCCCTTGCCAATGTATCCGGTGAGCATGAAACGTACGAGATCTTCTTAGGTGAAGCTTTTACGAGGTATTTCAGTGTTTCCTCGGAGCATCCTTTTCTAGGCGGATCGAGAATGACCGCATCGAGAGAAATATTTTTATCCCGCATTATCTTTTCTATATCGCCTGCATCGCCGCAAATAAAATCGACATTATCTATTTTATTCATTTCGGCATTTCGCTTTGCATTTTCAATGGCGGCGGGAACTATCTCAACACCTATGATCCTTTTAAGGCTTGTGATCCTTGATGCAGCGAGCGTTATTGTGCCTGCGCCGCAGTACAGATCGAGAAGGCTTTCTCCCTCTTTGAGATCAAGAAGAGTTATGGCTTTTTTATACAACTCTTCCGCACAATCACGATTGACTTGGTAGAAGCTATCGGGAGAAATGGATATGATATTTTCGCAAAGAATATCGTTTATTGTTTCTTTACCGAATATGAGTCTGTATTCTTTACCGTTTATTACATTCGTTTTTTCACGGTTGACGTTTATAAAAATGCTTTTGATCTGAGGAAATTCTTCCGCCAGATCTTCTGCAATTCGTTTTTCGTTGGGAATGCTTTTTCCGTTAATAACGAAGCACAAAAGTACCTCACCTGTTTTTTGACCTTGGCGCAAATAAATATGGCGTAAAAGTCCCTTTCCGCTTTCTTCATCGTAAGCTGAAAGTCCGAGAGAATTTAATTTATATACTGCACTTTTAAGTATGTCGGAAAAAAGCTTTGGTTCAAGAAGGCAATCATCGCACTCAACTACTCTATGGGTGTTTCTTGCGTAAAAGCCGGATATCAATTTTCCGTTTTTATCGGATGAAACCGGGTATTGAGCCTTGTTTCTGTAGCGCGAGGTCTTACCTGTTGAAAAAACAGGCTCCACCTTCATATCAAGTCCTGCCTTTTTCATTTCGAAAAGTACTTGATTTCTTTTTATCTCGAGCTCGTGCTCATATTTAATAAGCCCGTATACACATCCGCCGCATGAAGAGGTCTTTTGACACACGTGTTCGGTTTCTCTCATTTCGGAGGATCTGATTATTTTTTCTGTCCTTGCTATAGAATAGCCTTTTTGACATTTAATGATCTTAATTTCGGCTGTATCACCGACAACGGCACCGTTTACAAAAGTAACGATGCCGTCGATACGGCAAACACCCATACCGAGATTATTCATATCCGTTATATCAACGGTATAGATTTCGTTTTTATTCATCAGTGAAAGTCATCCCAGGGCGGACAAGGCGCCGCTCCGTCTTCTATTATTGATCTTACATGCATCAGAAGCGGAAAAGAATCAAGATCTATTTTGCCGTGCTTTGATGCTTCCATGAGTGCTTTTGTACATGAGCGTGTTATGGATACGCTTTCAAGGGTAACCCCCGAAAGAGTGTCCATGGCATCGGAAAAGCTCATTCCTTCGCCTAACAGAGTACCTATCTTCCGTGTTCTTCCTCCGAAGATCGTTACGTATAGATCTCCCGCACCGAATATGAGGCTGTCTTCTCCCCCGTTCATGTAAGCGATAAGGCGCTTCATTTCACGAACGCTTTGGGCAAAGAGTGCCGCCTCGGAATTATAATGCTCGGGCGCTTCTTTTCCGTCACGTTTATTACCCATACCTATTGCAAGGGAAACTGCCAATGCGTATGCATTTTTCATTGCGACAGCGCACTCGATACCGTTTACGTCGGTGGTGGTTCTTATATGGTAATAGGCTGTCTGCATAATAGCTTTGAAGCGGTCGAGAATATCGATATCTTCTCCGCAAAATGCGACATAAGTCTGATTTCTGTCGCAAAGCTCGTAGCTTGTGCAGGGTCCGCCGATGGCGTTGAGAGAAAGCTTTTTATCGGGAGAAATTACGGACAAACGTCTTTTATAGTATTCGGGTATAGTTATAAGCTCTCCGTCTTTTTCGGGAACGAGCCCCTTTGTTACAGAAAGAATCGGTATTTCATCGGGAATGATGGGTAATACATTTTCCGAGAACCATTCTATACCGTAGCTTGAAACGCCGCCGATTATGTATTCCGTACCTGTAATAGCTTCCTGTATATCCTTGTAATAATAATATTTAATGCCTTCCGGGAGATAACGCTTCATTTTCGGATGATATCTGCTTGAAATGAGCGCTGTTACGATATCGTCATCAAGACATGTCCCCACTATCCGAACTTCATTTCCGTTATCTTTCAGCGGGTATGACAAGGCACTGCCCATCATACCCGCTCCGATAATTGTTACTATTGACATTTAGAATACGATTTCTTTTCCGCTTTCGGAAGAATCGTAAATACCCTGCATTATCTTAGAGGTGAGGACAGCCTTGTCGATATTAGAACGGATATTTGCATTTGTTTCAATACATTCAACAAATGCATCTATTTCATTTTGGAAATGAGATGTTGCTGTGAATTCGGGTGTTTCCGAATAAAGCTTTCCGTCTTTTGTTCCGTATATAGTGAAATTTCCGCCGTATGTAAGTCTGATTCCGGCTTTATCACCGAGGAAGTCGATAAACGTCTCATTAACACCAATATTTCTTGCCCATGCACCGTTTACTGTGATAGCAGGACCTGTTGTTCTGATGAATGCCGTTACGCTATCATCAACGTCATAAGTTCCGTTATAGTCCTTTGTATCCTCTGCCCACATGCTTTCGTAAACGTAGTTTTCCATATCTTTTCCGAGAACACAGTAAGCTTTACCGGATGCTGTGAGAGGTTCGGGATCGTTGCAGCAGTACATAACGATATCGAGGTAATGTACGCCCCAGTCAATGAGGGCTCCGCCGCCTGCGATGGACTTTGTAGTGAATGCTCCGCCGAGTCCGGGGATGGAACGGCGTACGCTGAAGTTAACGTTTACCTGATAAACTGTTCCAAGCTCTCCTGCATCGATCTTATCCTTTATCATATTAACTGCTGTGTTGAAGCGGTTAACAACACCGATATTGAGAACTCTTCCGGTTTCGTGTGCCACCTTCTGCATTTCAAGAGCTTCGGAATATACTCTTGCGGCGGGCTTTTCGCAAAGGACCTGCTTTCCTGCTCTGAGGCAGTCGCAGGAAATGATAGAGTGCATCTTGTTGGGTGTACAAACCGAAACACCCTTGACCTCTTCATCTTCAAGAATGATCTTATAATCCGAGATAGCTGTACCGCAGCCGTACTTATCAACTGCCTTCTGAGCCTTTTCAAGAATTATATCGCAGAAATATTTGATCTCTACCTTATCATTTTTCAAATATGCGGGAATGTGTGCGCTGTTGGCAATAGTACCACAGCCTATAATGGCTATTTTGATCTTTTCCATTACATTTCTCCTTGTGTTAAAAGATTTAAAATTCAGATCGAAATGATCTTAATTGACTGTAATTATTTCAGGCTATATCTTTTCCATTGAAAAGATCGCCGTCACGCAACAAAACAGAGGGATCCTTTGAGAAAGCTATATCCTTTGCTTTAGATGTTGCATCGTGAATGATGTTATATGATGTAATCACTTGTGCCGCATTTGAATTTACGTAAATACAAGCTTCACCGGATATCTTATCAAATTGGAGTCTGTTCTGAGAAATATTCAGCTTCTGCGCTCCGTTGAATACTATACCGTTCTTTGCGGAATTTCTGATGCGGAACATATTATTTGTAAACACGATATCATTCTTGGGAGAATCCTTTGAATTGTCCTTAACAAGAACTGCACCTTCTACCGTATTGCCTTCGAATATGTTATCCGTGAAGTTTATAAATGTATTACCGCAAGTCTCTACAACAAAGCCGTATGCACTTCCCGTGGTAAGATTGAAGTTCTTGACGGTATTGTTCATCACGGTAAATGAGCCGATATCGGTGCTTTCCGATGTGGCTCCCGTATAAATCGCACAGAAATATTTATCCTTGAAGATATTATTAGCAGCGGACGCGATCATATCGGTGACGAAGTTATTTGATATGACAACGAAATTGATCTTTTCGCCCGAAGCGTAAATACCGTACTGCTTATTAAGAACAACGTTGTTATTGAGAATATCGATATCCTCGCCGGAGGTTATATATATACCTGCAGCAGAATTTTCATATATTCTGTTTCCGAAGACTCTGATATTCTTGGGAGAAGCGTTCTCTGATACATATACACCGTATCCTACGGTATCCTTACCTGTACCGTTTTTGTAAAGATCGCATCCGGTTACAGCGATGCCGTCTACGTGGCCTATATTGATGCCCGCCGCATAGTTATCGCTTAAAATGCAGTTTTTTACACTGATATGTGTTGAAAAATCCTTAGCCGTTTCGGAGAATAATATGCCGGAATTGCTGAATTGTCTGATATCCACATCTTCGACAAAGACATTTTCGCATTTACCGAAATATATTCCGTTGGTACTTCCCTTTTTCTCAGACCCTGCAGCGTATGTCATGGACAGGTCTCTTATCTGAACATTGCTTATTCCGTCTGCAAAGCTGAAAAGACTTGCTTTATCCGCAGATTCGGAATCGGAGGGAGCGAATGAATGTACAAGTATAGTGCTTGCACCGTTGCCTTCAATAATAATGTCACCCTTTTCAAAGGAGATGGGGGCTGTGATCTTATATGTACCGGAAGGAATATAAAGAACACCGCCTGTACTAAGAGCGTTTACGGCCTCCTGAATCGAAGAGGTATCATCATCTGTGCCGTTACCCTTTGCTCCGTGATCGTAAACATTTACGATGCCTGTGGTCTTTACTGTCTCAACTGTTTCCTCGGCAACATAAGGAGGAACCGTGTATGTGTTACCTTCGTTATCGGTAATTATCATACTGCCGTCCTCGTTAATTGCGGTGATCGTACCTGCCGAGGGAACGCTGCTGCAGGAAGTGATGCTGAAAGCGATCAAAAGTATCGTCAAAAATAATGAAGTAAGACTTATTTTTTTATTCATGATATGTTTCTCCTTTCCGCAATCAATCTGCGCTGCCATTAAAGATATTGTTTTCTCTTACAACTTTATTTCCTGTAACTGCAATGAAAGAACCTGAAGCAGTATAGGAATTTACTCTTGCTATATTATTTGCTGCAATGATACTACTGTTAGAAGCACCGGAAATATGCACAATAGCACCGCCGACATACTTATTTATATGAATAGCATTGTTGATGAATTGAATATCCTTAGCTCTTAATATTAACCCAATGCCTTTAAGATTTTCGATATAAATATTGTTTGATGAGAAATCAAGAGATACGTTGTAATTGGCTTTTGCTGCGTTTCTGTTCATTGAAATCAGATAATCTATCGTCTTACACTCTACCGTATTTTCTGTTATCTTTACGAAACCGTAGTCAAAATCGGTATAGCAATAGAAAGGAAGCGAAACGCCAGTATCGGAATCAAAATCTCGAATGATATTATTAGAAACAGTAAAATTATGATAGTAATCATCATTTGTTTCTCCGTAGACACCGAATGCTATACCATAAATAGTAGCATAAGGACTTTCCAGTCCCGTGGAGCCGCTCATATCACTCACGATGTTATTTGTGATAATAATGTCAGACGTACGAACCCCTTCCGCATAAATACCGTAGAGTCTGTTTCCTTTGAGAGTGTTTCCGTCTATTACAGCTCTTTCACCCGCATGAAGGTCAATACCCTTGCGGTAATTGTAGTTGGCTATATTTCCTATGACCTGAATATTTTTCGGGTGTGCCGCAGAAGATCCTGCACATCCGTAGCCTGTACCGCCGTCGGACTCTGCGCCGTTATAGGTCATTGAGTTTGAAAAGATGGAAAGACCGTCAACATAGCCGTAGAGTATGCCAGCTACTCTGTTGTGGTGGAGAGTGCAATCTTCAATAGTTACCCGCTTTACATATGTTCCCGAGGAACCGGCTATGTTTATGCCGGAATGGTTGAATTTGGATATATCCATTCCGCTGATCTTTATATCAGAGCCCGTCGATACATATATTCCGCATACCATTCCCGAATAAGACTGTCCTGCTTCTTCGAAGAAGCTGCCGCTGTATTCAAGAGTCATGTCACGTATATCTACATTTTTTGCACTGTCTGTAACAGTCAGAAGACTTGCGTTTTCATACGTATCGCTGCTCGTCTGCTCACGCTCAAAAAGCAGCTTTGTTCTGCCCTTGTCACCGTATATCATTACATTGCCGTATCTGAGGATCAGATTCTTTTTTATGAGATAAGTTCCTGCGGGAATGTAAAGCTTACCGCCTTCTTTCAAAGCGGAAAATGCCTGCTTGAACGCTTCTGTGTCATCTGTAGTGCCGTCTCCTGCCGCACCAAAGGTTTTGACGTTGAGATAATTGTCTCTTTTCTCTGTAGTTTCTTCCGAGGTCTTAGGGATCTCATATTTATAATTGTGTGATACCCCATCGGCATCAATAACAGTAACAGTACCGTCGTCATTGATGGAAGAGATTTTGAAAGGAGAATCATTCTTTTCGCATGAGCATATTGACAATATAGTGAAGACAAGTGCCAATGTGAAAGATAGTGCTTTGATCATTTTATTCTTTGTAAATGAATTCATATTATAGTCCTTTCTACTACTGCTGTACCACACCGTTATATATATTATTTTCAAATACTATACTATCGGCATCGGTTCTGTTTGAAAGAGTTATCAGGTTCTGCTTTATGTTACCGCATGCAATATTGTTTAGGTTTATAACCGTAGACGAATACTTTTTATCATGAGCAACATAAATGGGTCTTCCCGAACTTTGACGTTCAATGTTGAACATGTTGTTGTTCATCAACAAAGTGTTGTAAGAGCTTACCTGAATACCGTTGTTCGCAAGTGTTTTGGCATACATCTGGTTTCCTTCGATTACGAAGTTTACATCGGTGTCATTTGAAACGCTTCCTGCAGTGAATGAAATAAAATTATCAACTTCATTACAATGCATAATATTGTCTTTTATTATGACCTTACCCTTTGTAAAGCTGAAGTAACCGTAGATGCCGTAAGCTGCACCGGAGCCGAGACCGTAATTCTCGATCACATTTCCAACTACCTGATAATCGAAGAATTTGTTTGGGTCGTTGCTCGCAGTACCTATGCTTATAGCCATATTCCACGTATAAGGCGCTCCGATATCGAGCTTTTCCCTGTCCATATCACTTATGAAGTTGTTTTTGATTATTACGTGATTCGATTTCGGCCCTTCTACGTATATGCCGTAGAGGCGGTTTGCCTTACAGGTGTTGCCTTCAATGATGATGTTTTCACCTGCGTGAAGGTCGATACCTTTTCTTTGGTTGAAATTGCATTCGTTATTAATAACACGAACGTTTTTGGGATATGCCCCGCTGTATCCTGCGGAACCGTATCCGGTGCCGCCGTCAAGGGAGGATCCCATATGCTCCATTATAGAATCTGTAATAAGCAGACCGTCGACGAATCCGTAAAGAACTCCGCCTACTCTATTATGATGCAGATAGCAATCGCGTACAACTATATCTGTTGCATAAGCATTGCTGAGTCCCGCAAGGTTTATTCCTGAGCTGTTAAAGCCTGTGATCTCAACATTTTCCACGAGAAGATCATGGATTTCGGTGAAGTAAAGACCGTTTATCTTTCCTGTATAGCTGTCGCCGAACTTAGGGAAAAACTCTCCCCTGTATTCCATATACATATCTCTTATTGTGATATTGGTGGCGCCGTTTCTTGCGCCGAAGAGAGATACATCGATTATGGCGTCTATTGTCTTCTGTTCACGCTCGTATATGAGCTTGGTCGCATTTCCGTCGCCCTTTATGGTAACGTTATCGCCGTATATAAACAGCTGTCGCGATAACAAATAAGTACCTGCGGGAAAATACAATGTACCGCCTTGATTTGTTTTTCTTATAGCGGTCTGGCAAGCTTTGGTGTCATTTGTAACACCGTCGCCTACTGCACCGTAATCAAGAACGTTTACAATGAGCTCTTCGGTCGATTCTGTTGTTACAGGCTCGACATCCTTTAAAAAGTTTACCCTGATCTCGTCTTCATTGCTTGCTATTGACATACCGTTTTCGTCAACCGAAGAAATAAATAGTTCGTTTGTTGAGCACGAAGTCAATGCAAAGAGAATAATGAGAACAATGGTAAGTGCGCGAATATTTCTCATATTCATGCTGCTCCTTTCATTTTTTGAATTCCTGTATATTGAAAATTACTGCCGTAATTTTTTACTAAATAAACAAGGTTAAGATTGGATAAAATTCATAATTTGCTTTTGATCTATTGACATCTGGCACTAAAAATTGTATAATAAATAATAAATTATAATTCTTAATAAAAAGTGTGTTATCTGTATTAAACATACTTTTTTAAGGAGGATACTGTGATAGAACAAGAACACTTTAATACGGCAATCGAGACAGAGGCTGAATGTAATATTGTCGTTTCATCTCAGTACACTAATCATGTGAAGATGAAAAATGTTAGTGCTGCGTTTGAGGCTATCGAGCGTAATCCCGGTATTACACGAGGAGCTATAAGTGAGTTAACGGATCTTTCAATGATGACTGTCAGCAAGATCATTGACACTTTTGCAAGAAAAGGCATAATTCTGCAACATAAAAATGATAAGCCTTCCCTCTCAGAGGAACTGAACAGTGATAAACCAAACACCGCCGGCAGAAAAGCAACTCAGCTTTACATTGATTACACAAACAGTTATGCAATAATTGATCTGTCATCTTATAATTTTGGTTTCTGCATATACAACATTAAAAGGGAATGTATATTGAAGCATATCCATTCATATGATAGTTCTTTGGGGTTCACGGACAATCTCAAGAAGTTTTTATTTATGAGCAGATATCATTTGGATAATTACAATGAAAAAAGTAGAGTGTTTTGTCTGGGTGTTTCTCTTCCCGGGCCTTATGACAGCACTAGCGATAAAACGGTAAACAATCGCATGCCTGAATTGAATACTATCTCAATAACAAAAACACTTGAATTTAGTCTTTCAATGCCTGTTACATTTATTGATGAAAATGTAAAGCTCTCTATCTATGCGCATATGCAAACAATCCCGAACTATGATAAGAAACAACTTCTATATCTCCATATAGGAGACGGTGTGGGAGGAGCCATAGCATTTAACGGTCAAATAGTACGTGGTTCCAACAAAATTTCCGGTGATATGGGACAACTTATATTTAATGAGAGGGGAAGGACTCTTGAACAGATAATCAAGGCTCCAGAGAGCACAGAAGAGCTGACAAACGGTTTAAGGAGCTTCTTTTGTAATGCTATGTGGTTTTATGATCCCGATGTATTTATTATAGAATATGATTCAGAGCTTAATCCACACATAACAAAGGAGCTTTTCGAAGGTATTGATTTTGAAAAAACACTTTCACTTGTCATCAAAAAAATGCCGGAAGTTATAGTAACAGATGAAATAAAAAAATCTTATTTGGGTCTGGGAAGCTACATTTGCAATCAATGGTATAAAAGAATATTGACTATGCCCGACAGATGATCGTCTTATCGAAATGCGGCGGAAGCGAAATCACTTCCGCCGCTCCTTTAATTTAAATGTTTAAGCGTTTTGAAGTGCCTGCTCGATATCAGCTATGATATCATCGGCGTTTTCAATACCTACGGAGAATCTGATGAGTCCCGAGGATATTCCCGCACGGACAAGCTGTTCATCGGAAAGCTGTCTGTGAGTTGTGCTTGCAGGATGAAGTACGCTTGTTCTACTATCGGCTACATGAACCACCAAAGCGGCAAGCTTTAAGGAATCCATGAATCTTACCGCAGCTTCCCTTCCGCCCTTGATCTCAAAAGACACTACACCGCTTGTTCCGATGAACTCACCGTTTTCATTTCTGATGTACTTCTTTGCAAGGTCATTTCTGGGGTCGGAAGCAAGTCCGGGATAGCTTACGCGTGCGATCTTATCCGTTCTGCTTTCAAGATAAGAAGCAACCTTCATTGCATTGCTGCAATGACGTTCCATTCTCAGCGCAAGTGTTTCAAGACCTGTATTCACGAGATATGCATTGAAGGGTGCGGGAGACATACCGAAATCCCTCATGAGGAGTGTTCTCGCCTTGACTATGAATGCGGCATCTCCGAATTGTTCCGCAAATACTACACCGTGATAAGATTCGTTGGGAACTGTGAATTCCGGGAACTTACCGTTGGCATAATTGAATTTTCCGCTGTCCACTATAACACCGCCAACCTGACTTGCGTGACCGTCCATATACTTAGTTGTGGAATGCACAACTATATCCGCTCCGAATTCGAAGGGACGGCAGAGATAAGGAGTTGCGAAGGTATTGTCTATGCAAAGAGGGATATTGTGCTTATGAGCAAGGTCTGCGAACTTTTCAATATCGAAAACATCCAATGCGGGATTTGCGATAGTCTCGCCGTATACAAGCTTTGTGTTTTCATCTATGAGTGCTTCGATTTCTTCTATGGGAGCATTCTGATTGAAGTAACGAACCTCAACGCCCATTCTTGCGAATTCGGCTGTCATAAGGTTTATAGTACCGCCGTATATGGAAATACTGGAAAGGAAGTTATCCCCTGCCTTGCAAAGGTTCATTACGGAGATAAAAACAGCTGCCTGTCCCGAGGAAGTCATCATCGCACCGACGCCGCCCTCGAGTGCATTGATCTTTTCTTCTACGTATTCCGTTGTTGGATTGGATATACGGGTGTACATATGTCCGCCTGCCTTAAGATCAAAAAGATCTCCAAGGTGTTCGCTGGAATCGTATTTGAATGTTGTCGACTGATAAAGAGGAAGAACTCTGGGCTCACCGTTGCCGGGCTTATATCCTTCCTGAACGCATTTTGTACTTATTTTATAATTGCTCATTTTATATCCTTTCTGTTTCTGCGTTAAAAGCAGAAGCATAAGCTACATATTTATAATATAAAATTTTAACACACCGAGTATTTTATGTCAATAGATATAGTAAAATTTAATAAAAAGATTGACAAAAACTTTTGGTTATAGTAAAATGTTTTCGATGTATTAAACATGTTATCATAAACTGAGCCTCCGATATGGCACTCCGAACCCCGAGATCATCAGAGTCGGCTTTCTTCCCTGCTGAAATTCTGCTTTGACAGTTTTTACTTCGCCGGGTAAGATAAGCATACATCCGTCTGAAAACATGACATTTTCTTTATTCTCACATTCCAGAGTAACTCCGGATGCAACTGTATTTCCGCAGTTTCTGATAATAATGTCATTATCGTTAAGCTCTACGATCAATTCACATTCCTGCTGAGTGAGAAGCTGTTCATATGGTATGTCCATCGTTGAATGAATATTGTAACCTGTCTCCAAGGCTTTTCCGTGAAAATCATAAAGTGTGTATCTCAAGAAAAATACTCCGTCAGGAAGCTCGTGCTTATTGAAGGTGTATTCCGCCGCCGTGTGTGTTACGCTGTCCTTTTCCGCACAACAAACAGAAGTGAACTCAGCGGTTTTATTTCCCCGGATATCGAATACCTCGGCGATGATCCTTCCTTCAAAATCATTTTCCGTTGTATTATGAAGTGCAAATTCCACGTGAAAATCATCCTTGTGTATAAGTGATGAATAATGTGCCGAAAGATGAAGCGGAGAAAATGCGGCTTTCTGACCGTAAAAGGCAGGCTTGACCTGATCATACGCATCTATAGTGCAATTTTCTATAAGATTCGGCCACGGCTCTCCGAGATGCCAGATACACGAACCCGCACATTTCTTATCAAGACGGTGATGTGCTTCCAAAGAGTATCTCAGCTGTTCCCACTGGAGAAATCTGCTTGTGAGTGAATAGATACGGTGATCTGTTATATTATCCTTGCCGAAGTATTCGCATAATGTATTGTATACGTACGAATACATCCTGCCGTGGTAATTGATCATCTTATTCTGAGCATCCAATGGCCACAAATACTTCTTGGGTGTAATAGCTTCGATAGTTTCGACCGATGCTCCGCCTTGAGTTCCGAATTCGTGGTGGATCATCATGTCAAGCTCATTGTAGAGTGTATATTGCTCGGTGGGTCCTAATACCCGCCAAGGGCCGTGTACATCATGCATCTTGCCTCCGACGAAGCTCAGTGACGCGTTTTGTGTAACGGGTCCGGATCCCGATGTGTGAAGCCATTTGCAACCGGGATGCAGCTCTTTTACGACCTTTTGCATCGCTTTAAGCGTGGGGTATTCCTCTCCCAAAGGTACCCACCAATAGCCTTCCAGGTTATAGGTAAGCCCCTCCATGTTCTCTGCTCCTTCGATAAGTATATTACCGTCACGATCCATATACTTTCCTCTGAAGCAAAGCTCGTTTCCGCCGCACCAGCAGATAAGGCTTGGATGGTTTCGCTTTTGTATGACTGCAGAACGAGTGGCATTCACCATCATTTCTATATACTCCTCGTCACGCGGAGGATGATTGTTGCATCCGCCGGAGGATTGGAAGAGCTCCTGCATTATCAGTATACCGTTACGATCGCAGAGATCGTACAATTCTTCCCGTTCAAGAAGTCCGCCGCCCCATATGCGGAGATAATTGGCATTTGCACGCTTGATATACTCAATTCGCTTCTCGTAAGCCTTTTTATGCACTCTTCCGTAAAGCTGGCGTATAGGTGTGAAGTTATAGCCCTGAAGATATACACGCCTTCCGTTGATATACGGTTGATAAGGGATGGCATCGTCACTTGCTCCGTCGGTTTGTTTCCATTCGATGTGACGAAGTCCGATATTCACACTGCGTTTTTCGGAATACTCTTCTATTTCTGCCGTAACCTCGTACAGAGGGTGCTCTCCCATTCCGTTGGGATACCAAAGCTTTGCATCGGATATGTCGAAATTTGCATTAATTGTGTTGTTTAATATGTTACCGTATGTACTTTCCACGGTTCCGTTCGGGTGCTTTAAGGAGAACCTGATATTTGCTTTTTCGATCTCACCTTTAACAGAAGCCTCTGCCGTGATCTTCGCCTTCTTGCTTATGTGATCCACATCGGCGTGCGCGAAGAGATCCACTATTGATACATTTTGTTCGTAACTTATATAGACATCCTTCCAGATACCGAGAGGTACAAGTCTTGTACACCAATCCCATCCGTAAGCAAATCGGGCCTTGAGATGGCGTACCTTTGCGGCGTATCCGAATTGTCCCTCATTGTATTTTGCTGCTTTTACCAAAACGATCAGAGTGTTCTCAGCGTTTGGAATGAGCTTATCCGTGATCTCGAATTCGAACGGTATCCATGCTGTTTCATGATTTCCGAGCCATTGTCCGTTAAGAAATACCTGACAGGAATCATCAACACCTTCAAAACAAAGCATCTTCTTTTTACAATCATGATCTTCGGGGACGAATCTTTTTACATATATCCAGTCTCTTTGATACGTCCATTCGGCGTTACGTGCATTGAAGCCGTAATTTATATCTTCTATAAGACCCGCATCGAGAGCGTCTGATTGTACATCTCCCGGGACCTTTGCAGGGATAAATTCTCCGCCGTATAAATACCCTTTTGTTATTTGATAGATAATTCCCATGGGAGCTTCCGCCTCGGACGGCAAAAAGTGTGATACCGTCCAATCATTGCCTGATAATAATTGTTTCATTATATTAACCTCCTATTGATCTGATATCTATATTATAAATAAAGCTTCAAGGTGCGGCTTATTGTTTTTTGCGGTATTTTTATTTAAATTTGTCTTATTACACAAGTACAGGAGAAAAACATGACAGATAATCTTTCTGAGATCCATAAGATAGAGCACAGCGACTATAGAAAATGCGAGAGCATCATATTTGAACGCGAATACATAAAAGCATCATTTCCGATCCATTGGCACGATCATTATGAAATTGTGTATTTTCTATCCGGTAAAGGTGTTCATCTGAGAAACGGAATATCCACTCGGATCGTTGCGGGAAGCTTGCATTTTATAATGCCCACCGATATCCATTCAATATCCGTGGAAGAGCCTTTGGAATTTATCAAAATAATATTTGAAGAATCGGACATCGGAAACGACATGCTGACTATGCTTTCCGGAATTATACCGATACCGGATATTACACTTGAAGGTAGTATGAAGGAAATGATCGCCAATACATTTGAACTTTGCAGAATACATGGCGCTTTTTACGAAGGGACGGAATCATATGAACGTGTATCAAGATGTTTGCTTGAGACTGTCTTGTCAGATATTGTTTGCTATTGCAAGAAAAACCAGATCGTTAGCGGTATACCGGTAAGCGGGTCTGAGCGTATTTCCGCAGCGTTGACTTATATACATATGAATTTCAGACGTAAGATCGATCTTGACGAGATATCAGGCTTTGTACATTTTTCTCCAAGCTATTTCAGCAGACACTTTAAAAGCTGTGTAGGAGTAACCTTTAAGGAATATCTTGAGTCTGTGAGGTTGAGATTTGCGGCGGGACTTCTGTCATCTGCCGATCTGTCGGTAACGGAGATATGCTTTGCATCGGGTTTTGGGTCTTTACCGAATTTTAACAGCAGATTCAAAGAAATGTACGGAGTTTCTCCTACGGAATACCGTTTGTCAACACATTTATCATAAGTAGTATTAAATATGGAAATGCGGCAGAAGATCCGTGGAGCGAATCTGTCTGCCGCATATTTATGGCTTAATTAAGATGAAAAATGTAAGTTTGCTTTATTCAACAGGCTCGATAAGACCGTATTCATCGTTGTTTCTCTTATAAACGACGCAGATCTTATCATTTTCTTCATTTTTGAATACATAGAACTGATGGCCGAGAAGATTCATCTGTAATACAGCCTCTTCGGGACTTATCGGCTTGTAGAGGAATTTTTTGACGTTGGTGATCTTCAGATCTTCTTCCTCACGGACATCGTCTACATAAGAATCATATGCACCCGTACGAAGTCTCTTTTCAAGCTTTGTCTTATATTTTCTGATCTGACCTTCTATTACATCAACGGCATTGTCGATAGCCGACAAAACATCTCCGGCTTTTTGCTCAGCTCTGTAAAATGTACCTGTATCATATATGGTGAGCTCGGCAACCTCACGGTTGCCCTCTTTGTAAAGCGTGATGATCACCTCTGTTTCTTCGGGAAAGAACTTATCAAAGCGTTTCATTTTCTTTGTTATCATTTCTTTCTGTTTATCTGACAGATCGTATTTGCGAAGTACAAAATTGGTTTTCATAACACTGTTCTCCTTAAGTTAAAATGAATTAATTACCGCTATTAGCAGTGCACTGCATATAGTAATTAGTAAACTATATGCGATAGTTCTATAAACTCTCCTCCTTGAATCTATGATTTATAACCGTTAAAGTGAAAGCAGTTTCTGTATGGTGAATATAACTGTTTCGCATATGGACACTGACAAAATATACATACAAATTACAAAATGCATAAATCTGTGTTTCGGTTACACATGTATTATAGCATAAAAATCCGAAAAAGAAAAGTACTTTTTCGGATTTTTTTAAGTTTTTTATAAAAATATTTAATTGTATTTGTACTTAAAGCACTTTATCAAGGTAAAGGCTGCTCTTCTTTGCTATTTCATCGCAGTCTTCGAAGGACATACCGCCTTCTGTTTCAAGAGAAACAGCCCCGTTATATCCTGCTTTTTTTAAAATATCGATGCATTCTTTTACTTTTACGCATCCTTCACCCAAAGCAACGCATGATTTGTCTGCATTCAGATCTTTTGCGTGGAAGTGTACTACTCTCGATACTATTCTTTCAAGTACCTTGACCTCATCTTCGCCTTTTCCTGCCTTCCTCCATGACGCTTCGCCGTTCTTTGTTTCAACGTAGCTTGCTCTGAAAACATTTGCACAGTCATAATTGATTCCGAGGTATGGAGACGAAGAGATAGAAAGAATCTTTTCAAGTCCGTCACCTGTAAGAGAAAAAGTTCCGTGAGGCTCGAGAGCAAATTTTACGTTGCATTTTTCAGCGGTTTCGAGGATATCAAGTATTCTGTCGGCAAGTATCTTGAAGGCGTCCTCCTTGGTCATATCGGCGGGCTTATGTCCGTCGCCGAAATCCACAACGGGGATACCTGCAGCCGCTGCCCATTCTATCGTTCTCTTTATTGTATCAACACAGGTATCCTTTCCGGGAATCAGTGCTCCCTCATTTGTCCATAGAGATGTGATCCCCTTAAAACCGTGAGACATTGCTTTCTCGGCAAACCTTACGGGATCATCTTGAGCGATTATTACGTGATTACACCAGGGATTTGTAGATTGTGTTTCGAAATAATCATATCCTGCTTTCTTTATTGCCTCAAGTACTCTGTCGATTTCATATTGACGATATACTACTGTTCCGCAACCTTTTTTCATGATAATTATCCTCCGATCAATTATATGAGAGCTTCGCGTAGCCACATGCCTTCGGGAAGGCTGCATCTTGACTCGATCTTAACTGTGCATCCCTTTTCCATGGATTCCTCCCAAGAGCACATAGCATCGGTTACATGATATGCCATTTCAGCAGAGGCAAGGTGCTTCTTTCCGTTTGCAAGGCAAGCTTCGATATCCGCGATACCTGCACTTCTCATGAAGCCTTCATAGCCTGTAAGCTGTTCGACCGCTTTGAAGTCTCCTCCTTTTTCGCTCAAAAGAACATCTCCTGTATAATAGTTGGGAAACGGAAGAACGATCGTTCCCTTTTCTCCGTAGATCTCGAAATACGGAGAAGCGGATTTATAAATATCGAATGAGTTTGTGAAATTGAATATTATGCCGTTTTCAAGCTCAAACATTGCCACGGTATGTGTCGGAACTTCAACATCGATCTTGTCTCCTTTGCGGGCTTCGCATTCGTATGTTCTTTGCTCCCAGGTTATTCTTCCGATGGCAGTAACACTTTTGAAAGAACCGAAAAGGGATATCATAACGTTGAAATAGTAGGGGGCCATATCCCATATTGGTCCCGCACCCTTTTTGTAGAAGAAATCGGCATCGGGTCTCCAGAATTCGTTTCCTCTCAACGGGCATATTGCATTTACACCGACTATATCACCGATAGCGTTTTCGGAAATAAGCTTTTTTGCAGTCTGGAAGGGCGCGCTCATGAATGTATCTGGTGCGCTGCCGAGGCGTACGCCTTTTTTATCTGCGGCTTCTATCATTAAAGCGGCATTCTCACGAGTAAGCGCAAGCGGCTTTTCTGTATAAACATGCTTTCCGGCTTCGATCGCCTTCATTGTCATTTCAAAATGAGCCTGAGGGACTGTAAGATTGACTATAAGCTGTGTATCTTCGTCTTTCATAAGCTCCTCGGGTGTGAGAGCTTTAGGTATATTATATGTTTTTGCCGAATTCTGCGCACGTTCCAGTATTATATCCGAGCAGGAAACCAAGCTTAACCTGTTAAAAAATACATTTTTGGGTCCCCTGAAATAGTGGTTGCTTATGTTTCCGCAACCTAAAACACCTATATTGAGCATTTTAGCCTCCGTAAATAAATTTTATTACAAGATTATTTTATCATCCGTATTGATTACTTTCAATATAGTTTGCGGACATATAACCGTCCAAATCGGACATAATTTCATCAAAAATATATTGCTTTTAAATAATCTGTATTGTATAATATTTTAAGTAATAATTCTAAACGAAAGAAAGAAGCGACTTATGTTCAAAGAAGACAGCACTGTCGTACCACGATCATTAATCAATATGCCTATTTCAATGGAACTGAACGGTCTGAGATGCAGTATATACTGGGCGAGGATAATCAAAGGTAAAAGCGAGAGCTTACTTACCATCAATACAAAACATACGGTTTTTGAAATAGAATATGCCGTGAAGCATCCGCTCACCATACAAATCGGAAATGAAGCCGTAAGACTATCGGAGGGGGAATTTATAATAATACCTCCGGATACACCGCATCAGATCATTGGTTCAAATCCCGAAGGAATAAAATTGATATGCGGCTTTCGTCCCGATGATATAAGTTTTTCCGTATTCAATAATTCTTTTATTTCGCTTAAATCTATGAAAGCCGGTGATACTGTCAAGAGTCTTTCCGGAATAATAGATAAGTACGAGGATGAAAACGCTCTTTCAAAAGAAAGTACGGTCTTGTGCTCCCTTCTTTTCAGTCTTCTTGCGGCTTTTACAAATGATGCTGCTCCCGATTGGGTAGACAAAGAAGAAAGTGTTTATTCCGAAAATGAAATGCGTATACAAGCCTTTCTTAAAATGGTAGGCGAAAAAAACGGAGTCGGGATTTCGGTTTCAGAGGCTGCTGCATTTGTCAATCTGAGCGAAAGACAGCTTTTCAGAATTTGCATGTCAACCGTTGGTAGGACTCCCGGTGAGATCATCAATGAAAAGAAATTGAGATATATTATTTTTTGCTTGATGTTTACACCTCTTGCATTATCGGAAATTGCTGATATATGCGGATTTCAAACGGAATACTCAATGACAAAGTTTTTTAAAAGGTATGAAAAAATGAATCCTTCCGCATACCGAAAATTACATCGTAATTCGAAGGAGTTCGGGTTATCTCATCAATGAAATATGATGCTTGAGAAATTTCAAGAAAGGTATTGTATTTTTTACGTATTTGCGTTATAATGAGAATAAGAAAAATATAAGAGAGTTTCTCTTACTAAGATCGGATTATTAACATGGATCATACACCGATAAAGCTTTCTCCCGCGTTTAAGGATTACATTTGGGGCGGTGATAAGCTTATAAAAGAGTTTGGTAAAAAATCAGATTCGGAAAAAATGGAAAAAATAGCGGAAAGCTGGGAGCTGTCTGCACATAAGGACGGCGAAAGTAAAGTTGCCGACGGACCTTTTAAAGGATTGACTTTATCCGAGTATATATCGGCTGCAGGGAAGGATGTTCTTGGTTCAAGATCACTAAAGTACAGTTATTTTCCTCTTCTTATAAAGCTTATTGATGCTAAAGCCGATCTTTCGGTACAGGTCCATCCGGATGATGAATACGCCTTGACTCACGAGGGTGAATACGGAAAAACCGAAATGTGGTATATCATAGACTGCGAGGAAGGAGCAAGTCTGTATTACGGATTCGAGAGAGATATTACCAAGGAAGAATATGAAAAAGCGATAGAAGACGGTAAGCTTTGCGATCTGCTCCGAAAGGTGGATGTAAAAAAAGGCGATGTATTTTTTATTCCAGCCAAAACTGTTCATGCAATAGGTGCAGGACTGTTTATTTGCGAAATTCAGCAGAACTCCAACACCACATACAGAGTATTTGATTATAACAGGCGTGATAAGAATGGAAATCTTCGTCCACTACATATAGAAAAAGCACTTGAGGTGTCCTCTCTCAAACGATCATCCGATCCTTTGCATACGGATAAGGGTGACGATGTTTTACTTGCGGAGTGTGAGTATTTTTCGGTCCGTAAGCTTACTGTAAATAATGAAGCTGTGATAAGCTCGGACACAGAAAGTTTTGTATCTCTGCTTGTGACCGAAGGAACGGGTAAGCTGATATACAACAACGGAGAGATCTCTCTTTCTAAGGGAGACAGTATATTTATTCCCGCAGCAGATGCGGAATATAAATTAATCGGACAGTGCGAGTTGATCGCATCAAAAGTAAATTGATCTTATAAATAAAAAGGAGATATAAAATGTATATAGGAATTGATCTCGGCGGTACAAATATTGCGATAGGTCTTTGTGATGTGAACGGAAAGATCGTATGCTCAAAAAGTATTCCCACACCGAAGGATCCTGCGGAAATCATAAAGAGCATGGCTTTGCTTTCAGGAGAAGTTGTGGAGAGCGGTGGATACAAGATATCTGATGTTAAAGCGGTTGGTATAGGTTGTCCCGGTACGATCAATACGTCAAACGGAACGGTTGTTTACGCAAACAATATCGCAATGGATCATGTTCCCATGACGGACATTTTCCGTACATATCTTGATCTGCCGGTAAATATTGAAAACGATGCCAATGCTGCGGCGTTCGGCGAATACGTTACCTGCGGTGAAAATGTAGACAGCTTTATCTTTATAACGCTCGGTACCGGAGTCGGCGGCGGAGTCATCACAGACGGCAAGCTGTTGCGCGGATTCAACTATGCGGGCGGTGAGATCGGTCATTTTACACTTATTTATAACGGAGAGCCTTGTACTTGCGGTCAGAGAGGCTGCTTTGAGTCATATGCCTCGGTAACTGCTCTTATCCGTCAGACTAAGGAAGCGATGAAGGAGCATCCCGAGTCTATGATGCACGAATGGGTGCGTGAACATGGTTCCGTTAACGGAAGAACGTCATTCTCATGTGCTGCTTTGGGAGATAAAACTGCAATCGCTGTGCGCGATCAATATATTGAATATGTTGCCGCGGGAATATGCAGTACGATAAATATTTTCCAGCCTCAAGTACTTGCTATCGGAGGAGGAATCAGCCGTGAAGGAAGTGTTCTTCTCGATCCGATAAAGGAATATCTTAAGAAAAATGATTATAATAAGTTCATGCCGAAGACAGAACTTAAGATCGCAACACTTTTCGGTGATGCCGGAATAGTAGGTGCGGCAATGCTTGCAAAACAGAGATTCGGAGAATAATAATTCGTTTGATACTTTGATCTCAATAATCGATCTTTTTGAATTTCATAATACCTTTTAAAAAATATAACAAATAGCCGCTTCAAGCTAAGTTAGAAAACATGTTTCGTTAAAACTTGCCTGAAGCGGCTTTTATTATATCAATTTACGTCTTATTTTAGGAGATTTCACTATTGTGCATTTCATTGCATATAGATAAAGTTTTTTCGAAAAGGACGTTATTCATATAATAATCTTATTTAAAATGTAGCGCCAATTTCTAAAACTCAACATGACGAAAACTATTCCGAAAAATTAACTGTTATCCCGTTTTCTCCCGTATTCAGTATTCTGCATCTATCCACATAATTTGATGCGTTGATCCCCGCGTCGAGAGAGCTTGTATAATCACCTCTGTAAGCAACACCGCTTTCATCGAAAACTGTAAGGGTGAATCCGCAGGTAGACATCCATTTCTTTTCATCGTAAAGCGTTCTTGCAATGGCAAGGCGCTTGTTTTTATAATCGATCGAATCAAACATCTGGATATCAATGTAAGTGTCTTTATTGTTTACATCGATGTAAAAATCCTCTTCGGAAAGTTTTGTGTGCATATCGACAGTGTACTCACCCTTATCGTTTTTAACAAGGACCGTGAATTCCTTATCGATTCCCCAAAATACTACATAATCCTCTTTTGTTTCAACAAAAGCACCTGTTCCGTGATCTTTAAATAATTCTGTTTTTTGAAGTATATTCATATTCAGATCGAATACAGTGAGGTAATACTTACCCTTCTCCGATGTATAGAGCATCAATTCGCTTTTATCATGGCTTGCGCAAAAGTGAATGTATTCGTCGGAGGGATCGAGGGAATGTACCATAGACAGATCATCTGCTGTCAAAGAAGTGACATTTCCGGTTTTTTCATCGGTTATATAGGGAATTCTGTATATTCCGAATCCGCCGGGTATAAGACTTGTATCAATTATATTTCCGTAAGTTGTTTTCGGATCGAAGGTGAGATAACATGCTTCATCGGTTACTGCCGACAATGTATACAGATTAAATGCTTCGCTTGAGTTACTGCCCGATCCAAGTCCTATGGTTTGAGCATATGAGCTTTCCGTGGGCTTTGATACAGAAATTTCAAGCTTTTCATTCGGTAAAACGGGAATTTTAAAGAAATCACGGAGTTTGGTGATAATTCCCGCCCATTCGGGATAGCTTCCGATATTACGGTAAGCCATATGGTGAAAACTCAAGCCCGGAAGCAGTACCTCCACATGTATGGGATAATAATCGTAATAATCGGAAAGCGTGATCTCCTTTGTTCCTTCCTCGCCGGGCTTTAATGAATCGTAGAGCTCCTTATAAGCCTTGTTTATACCGGTAGTTGAATCTTCGTTCCAATGATCGCCGTATTCAATATAATTCATAAGATTCACTCCTGTGTAATTGTTCTCGGAGATATATTTATAGCCTGTGGGATAGAACTTGTAATCGCTCTCGGTGGTAATGGTGTTATCAAAAGAAACGGTGCTGTCCCATACAAGAAAGTTTCCGTATGTTGCGGACAGATCCAATTTCACTCCCTTTGCGACATTACTGTTTCCCTTTATAACATTTTCGGTAAAGACTACCTTGTCATTTCTTGATGAAATATCTATCGTGCAGTATACTACGATTGATACGACAAGAGCGAAAGCAAGGCAAAAAGAGAAAAAAGCTTTTTTCATTTTGTAGTTCCTTTCTTGATAAGAAGGTCGTTATTCACCGCTTGTAAGGTCGTTCAATGCTTTGCTTACTCTGTCGGCGCGGTAATGATACGTTTCCTTGATATATGTCATAAGGTCTTTTCCGCTGTCTTCAAGATCGCTCATGTATACATCGCCCACTATCTTTCCTCTTCTTATGAGAACAGCTCTGCCGATAAACTCGGAAACCTCTTCAATCAAATGTGTGGAAAGCATAACGGTTTCATTCGGTTCAAGAATGCCGAGGAGGACCTTATAGAAGTCTTCCCTGTTGAATATATCGTTTCCTGCAAAGGGCTCATCCATTAATATATAGTCTGCTCCCTGGGACAGTGCCATTATCACCTCAAACTGATTTTTCTGTCCGGTTGAGAAGTTTTTGAGAAGCTTATGATCGGGAAGATCGAAAAAATCCATCAATCCCTTATATCGTTTTTCCGAAAAGCTTTCAAAATGCTCTTTGTAGAATTCCATATGCGCTTTCGGGGAAAGATTGGGGAAAAATGAATGCTCGTTTGTAGCATAGGAAAGCTTTGCTATGTTTTTCCTCGTGATCTTCTCACCGTCGAGAGTGATCTCGCCATCGTAAGGAATGAAATTGAATATGGATTTCATAAGTGTGGTCTTACCGGCACCGTTTTCGCCGAATAATCCGATTATTTCTCCTCTTGGTATAGAAAGAGATACATTTTCAAGAGCGGGTCTTAAATTATAGGTTTTTGATAAGTTTTTAATTTCTAACATAATATTCTCCAATCAAACGTGTAATGGATTCAAATATTCAAAAGCTTTTGTATCTGATCCGGTGCAAGACACTCTTTCGGTGTCACCAACAGATAGAACAGGAAAAACAAAAGTGTCAATAAAAACACACAAGCGGCGCATAACAGTGTTGAAATAATGGGTAGAGATATGCATCTGCGATGCAATTCGAACGGATCCGGCAGTCTTTTCATCAGATATATGCTTTTGCTGTGCTGATTGTGATAAGCATAATGATAGATTATCAGCGCCAGCATACATATTGCAACAATCGTAAAGCCTATGAAAAGAGATTCGGTGAGAAGATAATAATCCGTCATTACAGCTCCTCTTATCAATTCACGTGTTTCGTAGTCATATAAGAGATTTAAAGCTGCAAACAGTCTTATGAGGAAAACAAAAAGCGAATAAATGGCGGCGCAAATAATTCCGCAGAGAAAGAATTTTAATTCAAATAACGGATCGATTCCGGGAGGTGTATAACGTGAGAGCTCAGTATGTTTCGATTTCATGTTCATCATCCTCTTTGTTGTCGTTTATAAGGAAGTTTGTTATTTCTGCAGCGCTTGCAAGGAAAATAACGCATATAAATACATCCATTCCCATTAATCCCACCTCGGAAATAAAGAACATCAGGCTCATGACCGTAAGAATGATGATATTCAATCCGAGATTTCCATATCTTCGGCGGTAAGGAAAATCTGCGCTTGCATAACCGAGGCAAAGCACCATTATTATATTTCTTATCCAGCCTGATACCTCATCAAGAGGCAATATACTGTGAAGAAGATCGTTTCTGTAAAATGCAAGGAAAATGGTCTGTATACTTGTCCGTTCCGGAGATACCTGTGCCATATACATTTGACATAGTAAATAGGAGATTACTATCTCGACAAGGATAAGAAGTCCATAGCACATTGCATTATAAATTGCGTTGCATACCATTACATACTTTTCGGAAACATTAAGCCTTCTGAATGTATATCCCGGTCTGCTTCCGTTTTCGCGCCAGCTTCTGCATAAAATAAATGTAAGAAGAATGAAAGCAATTCCGAAAAACAGAGGGATATGTGCATTATCGATCAAATTCTCGGGAAGCGATGAAGGTAAGTCCATGGATATCTCTTTGCCGTTGTACATGGTTATTTCATTATTCAAAACGAGATAAAAATATCCGCTTTGCAGTATAGCCATACATAAAAGCAAGAGTAATACTTTATAAAATGTGGCTCGTGTCATAAGCATGAATACGGATAAGTATTTTTTCATAAATGTATTTTCCTTTCTGCGACAGAAATACGATTTTTGCAGAGCTTTGTTATTATTCCCAAAGCTTTTCAATGAGTGATATAGCTTCTTCCTTCGTAAGTCCCATTTGCTTCATTGAGGTGATTATAAGCTTAGTATCATTTCCGATAAGCTCTTGTCTTAAAGATACGATCTTTTCATGTGAAAAGCTTACCTCGCTCTTTGCACCCGAATGAGACTCAATGAGAAATTCATCCTCCAGCATTTTATATGCTTTTTGTACAGTATTCGGATTCACTCCAAGCAATGCGGAAAGGATTCGGCGGGATGGAAGCTCATCCCCTCTTTTGATAATGCCGGCAACTATCCCCCTCTTTATGAATAATACTATTTGCAGATATATGGGGATACCCGGTTCCATTTTAAAATCATCAAATGAGATCATTGCAATTACTCTCTTTCATATAAAACTGTATTATATGTGTAATACGGTTCTGTGACTGTATTATAGCACTAATACAGTTTGTTGTCAATAGGCTTTTAAAAAAATTTATAAAAAACAGGAGACCCGAAATAATAGATCGGATCTCCCGTTAGTTATGATTTATTGAATTTTTCAAGTAGATCAGCGAATGGTGAATAGGTGGTCTGCTTATTCTGATCTTCTGTTATGTAATATGAGCTTAACTGCAATTTATCCTCACGCATCATTTTTGTAAACAGAATAGCTGTGTTGCGTGCATCCACGAGAGCATCGTGTTCGCCATCCTCGGGATATATATCGGCTATTATCAATGCCTCGGAGAGCTTATACACCTTGTTGGAGTTCATTTTTTCGCTGAAGGTCTTTTGACAGTCCATCCATGTATCGAAGTAATACTCGAGCTCGTCAAAATAAATTTCCTTTGCATCTAATTCATGCATTATCTGATATCTGTCGGTATCGCTCCATGAAACGATAACCGCATCCTCGGGAACCCAATCAAGAAAAATATCTATCGCTTCATCTATGTAAGGGGCGTCCTTTGTATCCTCGTTGGTTATTCCCGTAAGCTGTTCTATAAAATCATCTATTACTCCGAATTCCGGGCAAACGAAGGTTTCGAAGGTATCATATATCTCAAGGTTTTCATCTAAAAGCACCGCACCGATCTGTATAAGCTCATTTCTCAATGGAGTCTCTTCATGCTTTTCGGGAGGTACCTTGCACATTTCCAAGTCAATTATAACGTAAGTTTGCATTTTCTTCCTCATGTTTTTTTATTCCTATATAGTATAAAATAAAATGCCGCATAAGTCAAGTTTATGCGACATTTTTCTTAATAAATATTTTTAAATCAAGCGACTATATCGGTTACCGTTCCGATGAATACGGGAAGAGATGAGGCATTATCCACTATCATATACACAAACGGTTTGTCAAGCGTAACCTTTAAAGGGTATTCATAAGCCGTTTCTGTATTTACATCAACACGTGTTACCGCAGCAGCTTTTGTTCCCTTTTCATCAAGGGATATAAAGGTTTTATGAATAACATTTCCCAAGCAAAGATTTCCGTTGTGTGACTTTCCGAGCTTTGAAAAGTCGGATACCTCGGAATTGAAGGCGTATACCACTCCCAAACTATTAAGTATTTCATTCATATTTATTTCGAATTCGTAGGTGAATTTCGGGATTACAGCCTGAACGGTCCGATATTCCTTTCCTCCGTTCAAAAGCTCTTTTATGATTTGTACGGTCAAAGAATCAATATATTCGTAGAGATCCACACCTTCATTCGGAAGAAGTGCGGCAAAGCTGTAATTGTTGTTTTTGTAAGGCTTTATGAAGCCCTTGGCACTTCCGTCATCAAGATATATTTTTTCTTCCGAACGCATCATTTCAACATTTTTAAGGTCACCCTCTATCGGATAAAAGGCGCCCGTGTATATATCACTCTTCTCATAAGCTTCTTCCCATTCTGAATCGAAAACGATGGCATTCAAAAGGAACATTACGTTATCGGGTGATATTGTTTCGATGATCTTTTTTATCATTCCGTCGGTATTCTTTTCAGTCCACGCATTCATATCGTTTACTGTCTGACCGTCAAAAGGAGACTTGTATGCATCGGCACCGTAGTAGTCCGCATTCTTTTGCAAAAAATCTTCATACACCGTAAAATAGTCCGAGTCTCTGAACCATATTGAGTTGGCTATCTCAAGCTTGCTTTTGCTTTCGGAAGGAAGTTCTGCAGCGAATGTATAAAGGTATTCGTTAAGATCATCGAGCTTTATACCGAAAAGCTGTTCAAATTCTTTTTTTGTTTGGGTATCCGTTCCGTTGGCGGTCATTGCCAGCGCCAATTCAATGGAAAGCGGAGAAATAAGAATATTCTTGTTTAACGATTCTTTTGATGCTTTATCGAAAAGCTCAAGCGAAAAACGAAGATATTCGGTTATAAATTCATCATCGATCGCTTTTCCAAAGACTCTTTGCGGAGTGATATCTTCCATCAGATCATCGGCTTTAACGACGGGTAAGCTGCAGGATGAAACATTAAAAAGTATCGAAAACAGAAGTAAAAGAGATATGATAATAGTTTTATAATTGTGTTTGTTCATATTTATACCCTTTCTCAGATTTCAATTGATATAATAAGATCGTATATTGATTCGGTTTCGGCTTTGAGTTTTATGTCGGAATTTAATGTGTTTTCGGAAAGCTTGAATTCGGCTTGGTATGCAAATTGCTTGTTTTTCGGAAAATACATTATCATAATATTTCCGTCCTCCGTATGCTCTGTGTAGAATATACGGTCTTTATATGGTACGGATACCATGTTTTTATAAAAAGGATCTCCGTTTATGTCCTTGACATATATCGGCTCCGAAGGAAGGTCATACACTTTGCCGTTGTTTATAAAAATGAATCCTTTCTTGAATTCGTAAGTTATGTCGGAGCATACCTTTTCTCCGTTAGCTTCTGAGCCGTTTAATGTAACCATACCGAGAGTAAAGCCTATAAAGTCCGGTTGATCGCATTTCTTTAAAGCTTCTCCCGAAAGCCTTCGGGCTTCATCAAGGTTGGCTTTTACCGTTTTTCTTACTGCAGAAGGAGTAATACTCTGCGTTGTATCGTTGTCCTCTTTTGAGGGATCGTAACCCGTTTCAACGTCTTCAGAGCCTTCCTTATCCTTGTCGGCGTTATTATTCTGACGCTCTTCGGTGACTGTAACATGGCCGACACCGCTATTGGAGATATATTCGTTCTCGCTTTGTACTTCCGAATTTTCCGGCAGACTTGTATTGGTAAAGTTTTCGGGATTCCCATTGAAAAGCCCTGTTCTGTCCGCAAAAATCAATATGACCGCTGCAAAGCAGATACAGGATACGACAGATACCCTTTTCATGATCGTTTTTCGCTTTATTGCTTTTTCGATGATATAAGAATCCCTGCGCCGCAGAACTTCTTTTTGTATTTCTTCACATGTTTTCATATATAAAGCCCTCCTTTTCGAGTATTGCTTTCAATGACGATTTTGCTCTGTACAGAAGGTTTTCGACCTTCCTCTTTGGTATCTTCATTATTTTTGAAATCTCTTCGTTCTTGAAATTTTCAAAATAAGACAGATATAATACCTGGCGGTAATCATCCTTGAGCTTGTACAACGCATTATGAAGAATTATATTTGTTTCTTCGCGTATGTATGAAGTAAGTATATCCTCTTCTTCCTCTGAAAAATCGATATCCTCATGCATGAGCGATATCGTTTTTGAGTTTCGTCTGATGTAGTCAAAAGCTTCGTTGCGCGCTATGGTATAAAGCCAGGTCTTGAACTTGGAATCATTCCTGAAGGTTGGCTTTTTTATAACGAGCTTTACAAAGGTCTCCTGCATTACTTCCTCGGATAATGAAATATCCTTCAGGATTCCGTTAAGATACAGAATAAGTCCGTCTTTATAATCTCTTATAAGATCTGTTAAACCGTCATCATCGCCGTTAAGAAAACGGAGGTAGCTACTTGCACCGTTATCCATCGGTCTTTCCTTTCCGAAAGGTCTTTTTGTACCTTTCACTTATTAGACTCTTAAAAACGAATTTTCTCTCAGAAAAAAATTGAATTTTAATTCGTTTAAAAATGAAAATTGTCAACTATTGACGCGAAAGTCGTTTGGTGCTATAATATGATGGTGAAAAAGCTTTGGGGACACAAGGAAACCGGTGAAAATCCGGTACGAGCCCGTCGCCGTGTAACGAAAGCAGGTGTCAACAGACATTTAATAAGCCGTTTCTTATCCGAAGCCGCAATTCGGAGAAAAAGTCATTGGGAATACCGAGAAGGCACGAAACGGTGCGTTGAGTCGAAATACTTGATCTTCAAAGGAAAAAGCTTCTTTTTGCATTGCGAGTGCCGATGCTTGAGGTGATATTTCACAAAAACGGAAAATTCCGTAATATGTTCTGAAAGGAAAAAACAAAATGAAAAAGACAAATTTGAAAAAGTATTTGTCATTCTTCCTTTGTGTATTGCTTATTGCGGCTATAGCGGTATTCACATTCGGATGCAATGATGAGAAGGAATCTCCGAAAACCGGAGATCAAGCGATCACAAGCGTGACAAAGCTCGGCGAAGGTGAAAAAACATTTGTTTTTCAGGTGACCGATGCAAGCGGTGCAACAAAAAGCTTTGAGATCAGCACAGATAAGACCATCGTAGGTGAAGCTTTGCAGGAGCTTGGTGTGATATCGGGTGACGAGGGCCAGTACGGTCTTTATGTAAAGACGGTAGACGGTACCACTCTTGATTACGACAAGGACGGAATGTACTGGGCGTTTTATATAAACGGCGCATACGCTTCATCCGGCGTTGATACTACCGATATCAATACAGAGGATGTTTACGCATTTAAGGCTGAAAAATAAAAAGTGAAGATTTCGATAAGGGAAATTGCTGTATTCGGTATCGGAGGAGCATTGATGTATTTGTCAAAGCTTCTTATGGAGGTTTTTCCGAATATACACCTTCTTGGAGTATTTATCGTAGCTTTTACGGTAGTGTACAGAAGTAAGGCTTTGTATCCGATCTACATATACGTTTTTCTGGACGGTCTTATACACGGCTTCAATATGTGGTGGATACCGTATCTTTACGTATGGACTGTACTTTGGGGAGCTACTATGCTTATTCCGAAAAAGCTGCCCGAAAAAGCTTCTCCCGTTATTTATATGGCTGTAAGTGCATTACACGGATTCTTATTCGGAATACTATATTCCCCCGCGCAGGCTGTAATGTTCGGCTTGAGCCTTAAAGGTACTATCGCTTGGATAGCCGCAGGTATTCCCTTTGATCTTATTCACGGTGTGAGTAATTTTATCTGCGGTATACTTATCATGCCCCTGATAACTGTTCTGAAAGCAGTTGAGAAAAACGGGAACTATAGCCGCAGATTAAAATAGAATAATTACATATCGGTCAAAAAGATATCCCGGCAGATCAAAAGTCTGTCGGGATAAGTTTTACACAGAAAGTATCAAACTATTTGGTATTTGCAAGGCTTGATTAATCGGCAGGGATAAAGATCCTGTTATTATATAGCGTGATAAATCCATTACCGAGAAGTGTGTCTACATCAAATTGCTTGGGAACAGATACTTCAAGGAGTTTTTTATCAAGATCATCGGTATATACTCTTATTAAGGTTTTATACTCGCCTTCCGGCACGCCGTAATTATCTGCCATAGATCTTGAGTCGAATTGTATTATCCAATAACCGTTTTGGAATAATACTCTTCCGCTTGGTATTTCATTGAAATCGAGGTCTGTCTTAGTTCCGTCGGGAGCTATTTTGAAGAAAGTATTTATATCGTACCAACCGTAATCATCGCCCGAAACAGATACTGCGTAAATATGACCATCATAGATCGTGGGGATACGCATATCCTCGAAAATAATGTTTTTATTCGTCTTTACGTCATATATACCGAAGCCGCATGACCATTCGTAGCCGATTCGTAAATAGATGAAGCGGGTATTGTCTATGAAGCTTACCAGATCATGCCTTAGCGTATCTCCTTCATCCGCTTTTTTGTTTTTATCGGCTATCCAATCTCCGAAAGCAATGTCAGTTAAAACTCTTTTATGGCCTTTTCCGTCAGTGATAACGTTTATGCCGCCGTGACCTTTTTCATCCTCTTCGATAATTTGCGCTGTATATTTTCCGTCCTGTGAGGTGATCTTTGTGCTATAATAAGGATATTCTGTTTTATTATCCTCTTCCTTATCGTTTGTGATACGGTTAACGGTAAGTATATCGTTTTTACGTTCTATTTCGATTATATCTTTGTTAAATTCAATATCGAAAGAAAGGAGATATTTTCCGTTTTCAAAGGATGAGAAATAAGGAAGACTTAAGGAAAAGATCTTATCGGAGCGTGCCAACAGCTTTCCGTCGGTCTTATCGTACATTGTAAACTGCGAATAAGCTTTGGGAACGTCTTCGTATGTGGTTGTTCCGTAAATGATACAGTCATCAAATTCATAAGTACGGAATGAGCTTGACATTTGCAGATTTGTTAATTCAATATCATCAGCTTTATATAATATTTCGACCTTGCCGGACGTCTTTTCATCGTCTTTTATATTCTCCTCGGTCTTATTTGTTTCCGAGGTGTAGTTTTTATCCGTAGTTGCGGGGGTGTTTATCGTTTCTTTTGTGTTTTCACGAGTTGACGATATCGGGTCATCAATGACGGTGAAAGAGCAAGCGGACATACCGGTGATCAAAGCGGCACATAAAAGCGCTAAAAGCAGATATTTCATATTATACCTCCGTATTTTATACAAATTTATACATCGTTCCATTGAAACGGACGTGTATTTATTACAGTATATCATACTCGGTATCATATGTCAATAGCTGCTTTATATTATATTATATTATGGATTAAATTATACTATTTTCATAAGAAATATCAAATATTCTTTCGCACATTTCAAATGCGGCGCCTCTGACGGTGTCCTCTTCCGAAACATCAAGCTCTGTTATGGTAAGGTCTTGCAGCAATGCGGGATATGCACGCATTTTCATTTCACATACCGCTTCGTCGAAAATGGCTCTGCATCGGGAAAATCCTGCACGGTTAATTACCAACGCAGAGGGATAGAAAAGATTTATAAGATTGGCAAAACCTATTCCCAAATATCTTGCGCACTCGGCCAGAGCTTTGTTTGCGTTGGGATCATCCTCGCTTAACTTATGGGATATTTCTTCGATATTGTTACACTTGCTGTCCGAACAGCTGTTATACAGGGATATGATACGTTTTGCGGAACACATCACCTCAAGACAGCCTTTATTTCCGCAAAAGCATTCTTCACCATCGGGGTTAACGGTGGTGTGTCCTATCTCTCCCAAGATCGACCTGTTTACCTTACCGTTACTGCATTGGACGGCGCCAATACCGTTATCCATATCAACAAATATGATATTATCAACTCTTGATACATCTTCGTTGTATACATATGATTGGGCACGAATCACCGAAAGATTCTCAACAAATGCGGGAATGCCTGTGGCGTTTTCGACAAGCGTTTTGACGTCGAGATCTTTGATCTTATGACTTGATGATAAAGCGAGATTCTTTTTTGATAAGATCATACCGGAAATAAATACACCTATGCCGAGAGTAATTTCCTTTCCGCTCTTTTCCAAAGCATTTTTTAAAGCATCAAGAAGTGCGTTTATCGATCTCGTTTGAGTAATGTCGGTTATTGATACACATTCATTGGAAAAAACATTTCCTTCAAGATCGGTAATGAAAATATTGGCAGTTTCATCATAAACCATTACGCATATCAACCTGAAGCCTTCCGAATTGAATTTAAGAAGAGTCCTCTTTCTTCCAACTCTGTTTGCATCTTCCATGCCCACTTCTTTGAGAAGTCCGTTTGATATAAGATATGAAGTAAGATTTGTGATAGACGCCAAGGATAATCCCGTCTCATATGCTATTTCCGAACGTGTTGTCCACGGGTTCTTTCTGATAAAGGATAACACCTTCGATCTATTCATCTTTTGTATGAGATGTACGTTTGCTGCCTGAACTTTCATATGTTGGTAACCTTTCAAAAACGCTCTGCCGCATCAGATAATTACGGAATTATTTTAAAGCTTGAAAAATTATATCATATTACGAAAAAAATGTCAATATCTCTATTGACAAGTACGTTTATTGATGATATAATTATTTTAACGATTAAAATAATTAGTTTTAATTGATTTTCCAATGAAAGGACAAATACCATGCCTACAGATTTCAGATACAATACCGGTGATACAGCAGTGCCGTGGGCCGCTGTCGGTGAGAATTACAACGCTAACGACGTTATGGAAGTTATCCGCTTCCTTATGCAGGGTGAAGGAAAAGAATATGACGAAGCGCTCAAGGGCGTTTACGACAAGATTAAGGATCTCGATAAGATCTCCACACCTCCCGGAAAATTGACAACAGGACGTCTCGTTGAAGAAGCGGAGCAGCTCTGCAACGAATATCTCAACACAGATTCTTCCACATTCCTTACAAATGCTACAGCAGGTCTTGAATTGGGTTACAAGTATGCTAACCTTAAGGCAGGCGACGAAGTAATCGTTCCCGCTATCACATTCGTTGCTACAATAGCATATCCCCTCTCCATCGGCTGCAAGCTCGTTTTTGCTGATATCGATCCTAAGACAATAAACATGGATCCCAAGGATGTTGAAAAGAAGATCACATCCAAGACAAAGGCTATCGTTCCCGTTCATATAGGCGGTTATGCCGTTGATATGGATCCTATCATGGAAATAGCTAAGAAGTACGATCTCGTTGTTATCGAGGATGCTGCACACGGATTCGGCGGAACATACAAGGGCAAGAAGCTCGGTACTATAGGACACTTCGGTTCCTACAGCTTCCACGAAGTAAAGAACATCACTTCCTTTGGCGAAGGCGGTATAGCAGTTTCTTCTATTCCCGGCTACGGCAGCGAAATGAAGCGCGCTCGTTTCCTCGGTCTCGATTTCTCCGCTCCTATCAAGAATTGGCTCTACAACGTATCTCCCATTTCCGGCAAGGAAGGTCCCTTCATCGCCGGCAATCATTCTCCTACAGAGATCCAGGCTCTCGGCTTGAAGCTCCAGATCGCAAGAAACGAAGAGATCATCAAGGCCAGAAGAGTTGCGGCTGAATATCTCAATTCCCGCCTCTCCGCAAATGATGCTATCATTACTCAGGACCTCGGAACAGATGACACAAAGCCCACTTTCCACCTCTACCTCCTCCAGATCGATCCCGCAAAGGCCGGCGGAGACATTCAGGTATTGAAGCAGAAGCTCGAAGAAAAGGGCGTTACAAACATCCCTCACTTCGGTCCTCTTTACAGATTCAAGGCAGTAAGCGATATGGGCATAGATGTTGATGCAGCAGCTGCATCCTGCCCCGTTTGCGAAGAAGTATTCTACAAGAGATTTACACATCTTCCCCTTTACGGTCTTACAAAGGAACAGCTTGACCACATGGCAAATGCAGTTCTTGAATCCGTTAAGGAAATGCAGGAAGGCAAATAATTTATTTGCAGACGTTTTCTGAATTGAAATAATGCGCCCGCCGCCGAGCATTGATTCGGCGGCGGGTTTTTCTATTATCAATATGAGGTATCCGCTTTCGCGAAGACCCCTTACATATCAAAAACTTTGAGCTTATATTCAGATCGTACCTGTTACTGTCAATACTGCTGTACCCGGAGTTGCTGTCCATTGACCGGTTGTCGGGTCCTGCGTATATGTTGCGGCAGGAACAGTGATGATACCGGGTGTTGTAACAAATGTACCCGTTGTCTCATCATATGTATAGCCGTCGGGAGATGAAAGTATATTGCCGTTGAGCGAAACGGATATATCGGTGAGAATGGGATCGAAAATATCCGTAACAGATATATTATCCGTAACAACTGCTTCTGTGTTTCCGAGATTCTGGATTATAAACGTATAAGTTACTCTGCTGTTCTCGGTAATGGAAGAAGGACAGATACTCTTGCTTATAGTAAGATAAGGTGCGCTGTTCGCACTTATCGTTGCAGATGCTGTCACGGGTATGGAAAGACCGCCGCCGGTTATCTGAGCTTCGTTCTCTATCGTACCGCCTGTACCGAGGGGAGCGTAGCTGTTTACGGTTGCTTCGTACACGAGGATCGCATTGCCTCCTGCGGGCACAGATATGCCGCCTACCGTAAGGGGAGGTCCCGAGGTAACTGTAGGTGTTGTCTGAAGAATACCGTTGACGTAGTACTGTAATGATCCTTCTACGTAAGTCAAGGGATAGTAATCGTTTTCATCCACGGTATACATTCCGAGATCATCCGTAACGGTAAGTCCCGTAAAAGGGGCAGCACCTGAATTCAATATGCTGATAACGTAAGTAACTCTGTCGTTCACAGCATATTCTCCGCTTAAGGATGTCTTTGTCGCACTGAGGACCTCAAGAAGCGTGCCCGTTGCAACATTGGAATTTGTGCTCGTGTTATTATATGTTAAGGTTGCTTGGTTTGTAAATATTGCCATGCATTTTCCTCCGTTTTTTATTTGTGTTTACACACGTTATATCATATGCAAATCGGATAAAAATGACACAAAATCATTTCGGCACTTGCAAAATATTGTGAAACGGAGTATAATAAGACTGTTGAAACAGAAAATAGTATCGGAAAGGATCTTTTGTGATGATTATTAAATTTGAAAATATTGAAAAAACCGTAATGCCGAATTTCTACGGCGGCGAAAAGGAGCTTTCAGCCGCAATGTTTCTCGATGAAATGAACCGTATTATGAAAGCCACTCTCATTCCGGGTGCTTCTATCGGTTTCCATAAACACGAGACTTCATCCGAAATTCTGTATATTTTATCGGGAAGCGGTAAGGTGGTTTATGAAGACGGTGAGACTCTTATCAAGGAAGGCGAATGTCATTACTGCAAGAAAGGTACATCTCATTCTCTCGTCAATACGGGAAACAAAGACCTTGTATTTTTTGCGGTAGTTCCCCAACAGTAAATTAAAATAAGAAGGGCTTATTGTAAGTTTGGGTCATAAACCGAAACTTGTAATAAGCCTTTTGTTCTATTATAAACCTATACTGCTTTCCAGAAGAGCATAAGAATCAAGCAGAGGGATCATCACAGACAGCATTACGAACAGAATAACAAATGAGATTAGAAGTATAACAGCAGGTTCAATAAGCTTCAGTAATTTCGTTATTGCGGTATCGGCATCGAGATTAAGCTTTTCTGATACAAAGCCAAGCATCTCTTCGATCTCTCCAGATTCTTCACCTATCTTTAACATATCGCAAAGTTTTCCGTCGAAACCGTCTACAAGAATAAGAGAATCGGAAAGCGATGCTCCGAAAGAGATTCTATCTATGACTTTGTCGAATTGAGATTCAAGATATTCATTCCCTATTGTACGGCTTGCGGCTTCCAAAGAGCTTATAATACTTACACCGCATGAATGAAGCGAAGAAAAAGTATCTGTAAATCTTGCGGTATATATAGTTTGGTTCAAAGATCCGATATACGGTAACATTACCTTTAACTTATCTGCAATTAGAATTACCTGTTTGTTTTTTAGTATTATACTTATAAGACAAAATACGAGGAATATACCAAAGAGTATGAACAATAAATTGTTCCGTATAAATGAACTTATTGAGAATAAAAATTCTGTTGTGACGGGAATATCTTCGTAGTCGGAAAACACATCGGCAAATTGGGGTATTACAGCAACAGATAACACAAGGATAACAAATAACAAAATACAGATAATAAGCTTAGGATACGCCGACACACTTGATATCTTTCTTTTAATTGCGTGTTGCTTATTGAAATAGTCATATGATTTAGCCATAGCACGTGATAAATTTCCGCTATGCTCAGCAGAAGAAACAAGACAGATCATAGTATCCGGAAATTTTCCGTTTAATGAACGTAAAGCATCTGAGAAAGAAACTCCCGAACGTATCTTATCGGCAACACTGTTATAATATTTCAAAATAGGTTTATTGCTGTGGTCGTTTTTGATAATTATCTCAAATGCTTTAAGCAATGGGATTCCTGCTTTCAAAAGTGATGACAGTTGAAGCGAGAAATCGGCAAGTGTTTCATCGGATAACGGTTTCTCCTTAAAAGCTCCGGATTTATTTATTTGTATCATTTTTAAGCATCTCCTTTCTAAGATGTGTGTTTCTTATATAAAGGACAGCAGATTTAAGATCATGCTTTCGTACCAAGAAACGATAGGTTCTCCTATGAATAAAGTTATTATTACGGATATAGATATAAAAGGTGCAAATGCAAAGTGTTCGTTTGTTCGTTTTTTGGATGATACAATTAAAAATATACCGTATGCGCCGCCTGATAAAATTGAAAAGAAAAGCGAAACGAGGCTGAGCTTCCAGCCGAAAAGTATTCCAAGTACTGCACTCAGCTTTACATCACCGAAGCCGAAAGCGTCCTTTACCAGTAAAGAAATGACTAAATATACTGACGATGAAGTAAAGAATCCTGCTATCCGCTCTGTTAAGGTCAGGTCATAAACATTGGAGGAAAGTAAGGAAAGGATCAGCGTCAAGAATATGCAAGTGTCGGGAATCTCCATTGTTATACCGTCAATGACAGATATCGCAAGCAATACGGTCAGAAGGAGGAAAAAAGATATTGCTGTAAGTATTTTTAACGGATCGATGACATCGGAAGCGTCCTTGAATACTTTTAAAACAGAAACGATAATTATTATACCGCCGAAGGTCTCAGCAGCAAAATATTTCAGAGATATTCTGCTTTTACAAAAGGCACATTTTCCTTTGAGGATAAGATATCCGATCACGGGTATAAGATGAAAAGGCTTTAATGTATTGCCGCAATTAGGACATTGACTTCTACCGCTTATAAAATTCTTTCCTTGAGTATATCTGATTGAAGCTGTATATACGAACGACCATATAGATGCGCCGATTAAGTACAGAAAAAGTAGATACATAATAATCATATTATAGTTTAGTGCTGCTGATCTCTGTAATGGCGGCAATGGAAACAGGAATAGGCTTATCAATTGCCATAGTATCGGGAGTAATAATGCAATCAAATGCAAGAATCTTTACGCCGCATTCATTTGCCGTTTCTAATGCTTCGGCAAATTCCTTATGCATATTTGTATTTGGCATAAACAGTGAAATTCCCTTCATCTGAATAACAAAAATAATATAAGCTTCATACCCTTCTTTTACACATTCTGCAAGCTCTTTGATATGCTTGACTCCTCTCTCTGTGGGAGCATCGGGAAACATGGCAATGCCGTCATTTTCCAGTGTAACACCTTTCACCTCTATAAACGCTCTGCGGCAGCCATTTTCAGCATAAAAATCAAATCTCGAATTCCCTTTTTGTACTTCGGCACGTATCTTTGTATCTTTACCGAAAAGGTTTCCCTCATTAAGCCATTTACCGACAGCAACATTCGGAGCTTGAGAATCCATGTTTATGAGCAGTACTTTACCATTTGTCAGTTTCTTTTCAACTGCAATAAGATCGTATTTTGTTTTTCTTTTGGGATTATCAGACTTTGACAGATAAACAGTTGAATCGGGCAAAAGAAGCTCTTTACATCTTCCTGTATTCTTTATGTGGACAGTTTCAACTATGCCATCAACTTTTACACTGCCTATAAATCTGTTGATTCTTTCTGTAAATACAGCCGAAATAACGTTTTTATACATAAAATCTATGAGCTTTCCTATATTTAAGAAGATCCGACTTAACTTTAAGCGAGTCGGATCATTTGAGGTTTGCTTCAATTCTTTTGGTGTAAGCCTTGAAACAAACCTCGTGATATTCAAATATAAACTTAATTTTTAAAGAAATTTCTTTTCTGCCGCTATTACAGACTGTTCCATAAGCTTTGCGATGGTTACGGGGCCTACACCGCCGGGAACGGGTGTGTAGGCGGAAGATTTGGGAGCGGCATTTTCAAGATCAATATCGCCGATATTACCTTTATTGTAGCCTGCATCAACGAGAACAACGCCTTCCTTTACCCAATCTGCCTGAATAAACTTGGGCTTACCGACAGCGGCAACAACTATATCAGCCTGTCTTGTATAATAAGGAAGATCTACTGTCTTTGAGTGGCAAATAGTTACTGTTGCATTTTCGTTGAGAAGAAGCATTGCAACGGGCTTTCCGAGGATAGCGCTTCGTCCGACTACTACTACATTCTTTCCTTCGAGGGGGATTTCATATCTCTTGAGGATGGAGAGTATCGAAAAAGGTGTTGCGGATTTATACGCATCGAGTCCCATTGTGAAGGCACCGAAGCTTGCTACATTAACACCGTCAACGTCCTTTTCCATAGATATGGAATTGAAGCATTTCTGCTCATCTATCTGCTTGGGTACGGGATGCTGAAGAAGTATACCGCAGACTGTATCATCACGGTTAAGTTCATCTATTTTTGCAAGCAGCTGTTCTGTTGTTGTATCCTCGGGCATTTCCACCTTCAGAGGTTCGATACCTACTCTGCGGCAGGCATTGCCCTTCATTCTTACATATGTTACGGAAGCGGGGTTATCGCCGACAAGGATAGTTGCGAGGCTGGGAGTTATTCCGCTCTTCTCTTTTATCTTCTTTACTCTTTCTATAAGATCTGCTTCGATTTCGGCGGCAAGCTTTTTACCGTCAAGTATTATTTGGTTTTCCATGGTTTATATTCCTTTGGTTTGTAGTAATTGTTTGACGTACTTATTATACCGTATTTTTCTCTGTTAGTCAAGAGCATGTATCATTTATTGATCTAAGTTATCCGATAGAGTATTGGATTTTTGGAGTTTTAAATATAACATGTCTATTATTTTGTGAGACACATAAGCTAAAGCAATACCGAAAACAACAGAAGCTATAACATCGGTAGGATAATGAACATACAAATAAATCCTTGAAAAAGCTATTACGGCGGCAAGGATTAGAGCGGCTATCCCTTCCTTCTTATGGCAAATATAAAGAGCCGTTGCAGCTTCGAATGATGCTATAGTGTGTCCGGACGGAAAAGAGAAATCATGCTGTGCGGATATCAGCAAAGAAATTTCCTTACCGAAATGCTCCAATTGATAATCATACGGGCGTATTCTCGCTACCAGCGGCTTCAAAGTTACATTGCATAACAGAAGACCCAATATCAGAGCAAGTCCCATTTTGAAGCCTGCTTTACGATATTTTGGAATAAGCATCATTATCAGAGCGCAGGCTATCCAGAATATACCCGCATCTCCGAGAAGCGTGATATACGGCATAATAATATCAAGGAAAGGACACCATATGTTCGCGGCGATCCAATCAAGAATGGGAAGATCGAACTTTTCTGCTATAATATTCAGTATGTTGTTCATGTGCATCATATCCTTTCGTGTCAAGTAACATGAATTATCATTCAAATACGGCGTAAAGCTTCATGGGTTTCAATGTGTAATCATCCGGTAAAGTAACTTTTCCGTTTTCATCGGGCTTGAAGGTGAGAGTCATTACCGTCTCTCCTTTGTCGTTTAAGCTTTTTGTAAACCAACCGGAAAAAGTCTTTCCTTCAGTTGAGTCGATGATCGGAAAATATAGCTCATGAACGTTTGCATTTATCGTCTCATTTTGAACTATTTCATCATCGGAATAAAACGTAATGCGAACTTCTGTTATGATCTCGCTCATGTTCTCGTTTGTCATTTTAACTACCTTCCACCCATCCGATCTTTTTTCAAGGAAAAACGTGGAAGATATTTTATACTCCTTTACGGTTCCGTTTTTTCTTGTGACGAACAGAGAGCGGTCGATACGTGCCGAACAATATGATGGTGTGTAGCCGTAATATTCAGTGATAAGCGTATTTCCGAATTCGTATTTGGTAAATGACTGCATCCAATCAACATTTGCTTTTGTTATATCATTATAGCTTTCATCGACGAAGTAATTACCGAGTTCACTTTTTTTAATATTTTTTATCATGTACCTTCCGTATATCTCGGAAGAATCCTCAAAAGCTTTTCTTTGATCGGAAGTAAGATAATTCTTTTCAAGTGTATGAGAATATGAATTTGTGCTTTCGTTATATGTAAGTTCCACAGGAACCCCTTTTTGATCTTTAATTACGATCTGCGGGTGGATCATAAGTCCGTCGAGGTAATAACAGCATGACCTTTGTCCATGTATACCGTCGGGAAGATAGTCCTCTGCACGTGTTTGAGTTGACATGATTACATGGGAATCATTCAAAGGTATCCCGTTAACATATACCGTGAAGTCAGGGTAAGAATATACGGTTATATCCTTTTCATAAGTAGTCCAGGTTTCAACTGATGAAAGCTCCCATTTCGGTATCGTTTCTTTTCCGTCGGTGGAGTCGATCAAGGAAAAAGAAGCAACTGTCATATCATCCGCACGGACAAAAAATTTCTTCCCACCCGAAAGACCCGCAGAAGTCTCAACGTATTTCAAGGGCGTATTTCCGATCATTTCTTTCATATAGACCGCAAATGATGATTTCCCGTCATACACAGTATCGGTAATGCCTGCCATTTCGTATATTTCTTCCCAATCCGGATCGGAAAAGAGCTTATCGAATATCTCATTTGTTTTTACATCGGGCTGAGAGGCTTCGTATTTAATAAGAAATTTATCAAGCTCAGTTATGAGTGCATTGACACCCTTGAAAAACACAACTATTAATACAATGTACAGAGCATAAAACACAATGGTATGTATTTTCGGTCTGCGTAGTTTTTTGCTCTTATGTTTAGTTAACATTTAAGTTCCTTGTTAATGACGTAATTATTTAACCATGAAAAACGTTGGCATTTTTCGCGGTTCTTCCTGAAGAAGCGAATAACTGTTTATCATCTTCACTTCTCCGGTGGTTTTGTTTCTTTGAAGCATTACGGTAGACGAGCCTCCGTCGAGATTGCATGCGTTTACAGCACCGTATTCCACCATAATGTCTATAAGATCCTTATAAGTAGCTCCGAGAGAATTGGGCTGACGACCGTCCACGCACAGGAATATAACGGCTCCGTCGGCTCGCTGACCTATAGCAGTCCTGGGGTTGAAGCCCGAGTTGCCGTTATATGCACCTTCGTTTATTGCTCCGTTGACAACAAGAATAGGTCCGAAGCTGCATCCGTCACGGATTTTCATCTGTTCAATGTTCTCCGGTTTAATATTTTGACTTACTATAAGCTTATTATCATAAGTAAAGCCCACAAAAGCTGTCTGTTTGCCGACGGGAGCATCGCCTTCCTCCCATACTATCTTACCCTTTGACACAGTAAGTCCTTCGGGAACGCTTCCAACCTCAGGAGAGGATGTTCCGTTATCGAAGAACGCTCCCGCATTGATAGCGGCTGAGGCTTTTTCTTCTTTTATCACCTTGGTTATGCGCTTGCCGGGAATCTCCTTCGAAAAAGTCTCGGAGGATGTTGCAAGGTAGACACGAGACGGGTCTCTTATGAGCATAACATATCCTTTATAGGTGTCTCCGCTTATGTGATCTATTCTGATTCCGTCTTCGGCATTTTTCCATTCGTCGGAAACACCGCTTATACTGCCCGAAAGGTCTATATGGATAAGCTCGGTATTTGTGCTTTCTTCTATAAATAAGTTTTTTTCCGGATGATGTATTATATTGTATACTGCTTCCTCCCCGATAAATAACGGTGCGATCCATTTGGTTGCGCTTGCTTCCTCAAGGGACATGACAAGAACCTTTCGTGCTTCGGGAAAGGGACCTGTAAAGATATGATTGATAAGCATAACGATACCGGTTATGAAAAGAATGACTGCCGTTAATACGAGAAGCAGCGTTCTGCGAACGATGCACCAAATGATTTTTGAGATCTTTGAAGTTTTTTTCATGTTAACTGATCCGTTAATTTAAAATAATTGTTTATAAACGAAGGCTGTCTTATGCGGACAGCCTTCAAAACAGATATGCGTTCAATTAAAAGCCTGTAATGATATTTGACATTGCTTTGGAAACATTCCAAGTATTCGATTCTTTTTTATACTCTGCAATGTTTGTGCCTGACACAAAGTACATAGAAACGATTTCCGAGGTATTAACATTAAACTGAATAGCCGCAACAAATTCGCTTTCACTTACAGAAAGCTGTGCGAGCTTCATGATCTCTGCTTCGTATGTTGTGAGTGTTGAAGTGTAATAATATGTAGCTGTACATGATTCAACAAACTTATTTTCATCGAATACTTCAATGTCATAAGTACCAATCATGATCGATGAAAAACCAATAGGGTCATCACTCTCAAGTACAGTGACAGTATCCAAACAACCGGAAGAAGTAAAATCCTCGGGAGCTGCAGCGTATGCTTCTGTGAATATAGTCTGTGCCGCCACAAATAAGCTTCTTGCATCTGTGACGATCTTCTTTTCATTTGCTTTGTCAATGTATGTTGACATAGTAGGTACTGTAATAGCTGCAAGAATAGCGATTATAACGAGTACAACTATAAGCTCAACAAGTGTAAAACCTTTTTTGCGGTTCCTTATTTTCATGAAATATCTCCTTTTTAATGTTTTAAACAAATTATAACATTTTTTGATTAGCTTGTCAACAAAAACAAAAAAATAATCCGACTTTTCGATGTATAATTGTCAATGATGGGTGACAAAAAGAAAGTAGATATTTGTCAAGGTGGAGATTGTAAAGTTTTCGATAACGAAAAGTTTACAATACTACCTTGACAAAGGAGATATGATATAATGGAAACA
>SVTV01000012.1 GCA_015063605.1 Oscillospiraceae bacterium | reverse complement strand
ATGTCAAAGCCAATGAAAAAACGGGATATAAACTCATGCGGTATGATATTAAAACCAAAGAAACGGTTGAGCTTATAGAAGAGTATCTTGTGGGTGATCTTTTTGCAATAACACATGATGAAGAAAGAATTTATTGGTATGGGGATAAAGATTATTACAGTACAGACTATAACTACGAAAACAGGAAGGAGAATGACAGAGGCTTTCATTCAAATTTAACTACCGGAGATTACGGGTTCTCGATTGATCTTGTAGGCTGGGGAAAAAACGAACACAGAAGCTATCTTTCAAGACAGATAACGAGCTACAATCTTAAAACAGGCGAAGAAAAGGTCATTGTAGAATCCACGGAAGGGCTGCTTATAGCATACAAAGGCAAAGTTATATATACATTACCCGATGAAGTTGTTTATATCGGAGATATGATACTCGATACAAGCCCGAGACCTAAAAAAGTATATGATAACTTCGGCGGAAAATTGTATATCTGTAACGCCGACGGAAGCGATCCCAAAGTCTTATGCGATATATCGGGAAATAATTGCACTTTGGACTTGGGACCTGTTTCAGCGGGAAATTGCGACGGCGTCGGAGATTATATCGTATGGCCTTTATGGTATTACGAAACCGTTGACGAGGAAAATAACATAGTTAAGCGCAGACCTTTTACCGGACGCTTTGATTTCCCCGATAAATTCGCCGTTATAAATTATAAAACCGGTGAATATAAGATAATAGACACGGTTGAATAGCAGCAAAACGCAGGGCGGGTTTACAGCGGTGCCCTGCGTTTGTTTATACGTTACATTGCTATTACACATAAAATTAAAAAAACCTTTCGTTCAATCAAATTTTTTTCTTGACATCGGTTGTTAATAAATGTATAATGAATATATAAATATTTTTCGGAGTCATCATATATGAATCTATTCAAAAGGCTGTTTCCAAACAAAAACGAAAATTCCAAAAGCTATAAGCGTGACAAAGCAAAAAGCTATGACGGAAAGATACTCAGATACGTTACCGAAATGACTGAAAATGGCGATGTTATAATCGGCAAAAGCGGAGATATTACCGTCAAAGAGGGAAAGCTTATCGTTTGTGCGGGAGGAAAAAAGCTTTTTGAAGGAGTAGGCGAGGAGATAACCTGCGGAGACCTTATGAGTCTCGACGGCGTCGTTATCACAGGCTTTGATGACGTTGAAAATAGAGAAAGATCAATAATAGCCTATTTTAAATACTACAGAAAATAACGGAGGTCATTATGGCAGCAACAAATTCTTCGGATAAGATCAGAGTAGGTATAATCGGATGCGGCGGTATAGCCAAGGGTAAGCACATGCCCTCTCTTGCTAAGGTAGCGGGCGTTGAAATGGTAGCGTTCTGCGATGTCATTCCCGAACGTGCTGAAGCGGCAAAGGCAAAGTACGGCACTCCCGATGCTAAGACTTATACAGATTACAAATTGCTTCTCGAAGATAAGTCTATCGAGGTAGTACACGTTTGTACACCTAACCGCCACCATTCCTATATTACGGTGGACGCTCTCGAGGCAGGTAAGCACGTTATGTGCGAAAAGCCCATGGCTACTACATATGCCGATGCCATGAAAATGGTAGAAGCGGCAAAGCGTACGGGCAAGAAGCTTTCAATAGGTTACCAGAACAGACAGACAAACGAAGCTCTTTATCTCAAGGCAGAAGCTGAAAACGGTACCTTCGGTGATGTATACTATGCAAAGGCAACTGCAATCAGACGCAGAGCCGTTCCCACTTGGGGCGTATTCCTCAATGAAGAAGAGCAGGGCGGCGGCCCCCTCATTGATATCGGTACACACGCTCTCGACCTTACACTCTGGATAATGAACAACTATGCACCCAAATATTGCGTAGGTACTTCCTATCACAAGCTCAATAATGATACAAATACAGGCAACGCATGGGGCGATTGGGATCCCGCTAAGTTTACCGTTGAAGACAGCGCATTCGGATTTGTAGTAATGGAAAACGGTGCTACCATAAACCTCGAATCCAGCTGGGCGCTCAATACCGTTGAAGTACGCGAGGCACGCACAATGGTATGTGGAACAAAAGCAGGCGGCGATAACTGGGATGGCGTTCGTATAAACGGCGTAAGATGCGGAAGACAGTACCTTCTCAAGCCCGACCTTTCCGCAGGCGGGGTTGCTTTCTATGACGGAGTATCTCAGTCCGCTTCCGACAGAGAAGCATATCAGTGGATCAAGTCCATCAGAGAAGATAAGGATCCCTGCGTTCTTCCCGAACAGGCTCTTACAGTAACAGCAATTCTTGAAGGTATTTACAAGTCTGCGGCAACAGGCGAACCCTATTACTTCAATAAATAATTTCGGAGGTTGCATATGAAATTAGGCGTACTTACAGTACCTTTCGGCAGTGAGCCCATTGCCGATGTGCTTTCTTATATCAAGTCCTTGGGACTTGAGGCAGCTGAAATAGGCTGCGGCGGTTTCCCCGGAAAGGCTCATTGCGATCCCGCTGTCCTTCTCAATGACAGCGCAAAGCTCAATGAATTTGCTTCGGCATTTGATAAAAGCGGTATAGAGATATCAGCCCTTGCATGCCACGGCAATGCAGTCCATCCCGACAAAGCAAAGGCAAAGTCGTTTCACGATGATTTTGTAAACGCTGTTCTTCTTGCGGAAAAGCTGGGAGTTAAAAAGCTTATCACCTTCTCCGGATGCCCCGGCGACTGTGAGACATCAAAGCATCCCAATTGGGTAACATGCCCCTGGCCCGAGGATTTTCTCGAAATACTCGATTATCAGTGGAATAAGGTGCTTATCCCTTATTGGTGCGAAATGGCTGATTTTGCTTCCAAGAGAGGCATTACACAGATAGCCTTTGAAATGCACCCCGGCTTCTGCGTATATAATCCCGAAACCATGCTGAAGCTGAGACACGCCGTAGGCGATATACTCGGCGCAAACTTCGATCCCAGCCACCTTATCTGGCAGGGAATAGATCCCACCGAGGCGATCAGAGTTCTCGGCAAGGAAAAGGCAATATTCCATTTCCATGCAAAGGATACACGTATCGACAGGACCAACACAAATGTAAACGGCGTTCTCGATACAAAGCATTATTCCGATGAGATCAACCGTTCATGGGTGTTCCGTTCCGTCGGATACGGCAACGATATGCAGACATGGCGTGATATGATATCCATGCTCAGACTTGTGGGATACGATCATGTTCTCTCCATAGAGCACGAGGACAGCCTTATGACAAGCAAGGAAGGCTTTGAAAAAGCCGTTTACTTCCTCAAGCAGGCAATGATAAAGGAAGAAAAGCCCACGGGAATGTTCTGGGCATAAAACAATAATTAAAATAAGCTGCAGTCGGGTCTTGAACCTTTGACTGCAGCTTTTGCTATGTATTATTGATTTCCGCTTGCGGCTTCGTCGCCGAACACATAGAGGTAATAATCCTCTAATGAAGGTTGCGCGGCAACAGCGTTCTCGTCCGGTTTGCTTTCGGATATTATCCTGAGGACAACCTTTTCATCATCTCTTGAAATATTTGTCACACGGAACCTGTTTTGATAATCATCTGCACTTTCTTTATCGGTATATACATTCCATACCTTTCCGTAAATCTTTTCCGTAAGCTGTGCGGGCGGTGCGTAATCAACGATAACGCCTTTTTTCAAAATGATTATATCCTTTGCAACAAATTCCACGTCGGAAACTACATGAGTCGCTATTATGACTATCTTATTAAATGCTATTTTTGATATGTAGTTTCTTATCGCTATCCTTTGCTTCGGGTCAAGTCCGGCAGTGGGCTCATCAAGAATGAGTATGGACGGATCGCCCAATACCGCTTGAGCCAAAGCAAGTCTCTGCTTCATACCTCCCGACAGCGCACCTATCTTTCTTCTCGCAACATCGTCCAATTCCACCGCAACGAGTATTTCATTTATACGTTCGGCGATAAATTTCTTTCTCTCTTTGCCTTTGAGATGTGAACCGACATTTTTGAGCGCAGCAATATACCATAAAAACTTTTCTATGGAAAATCCGCTGTACATTCCCGGGTATTGTGGCATGAATCCTAATTTTTCTCTGAATCGTACATCCATATCAAGGATATTTTCAGGTTCACCGCCGTTTTCGGAATATGTTATAATTCCGCTGTCGGCTTTTAAATTATCCGTTATTATGTTCATTAAAGTCGATTTTCCCGAGCCGTTGGGACCGAGAAGTGCGTATATTCCGGGTTCAAGCGATGCTGTAAAATTTGTTAACGCCTTGTTGTTACCGTAACTTTTTGAAATGTTTGATAAATCGAGCTTCATAATTATTACATTCCTTTCGAGTTGTTAATTTGTTCCTCTGCGTATTCTCTTTGCCGAAAACATTGTAAGGAGAATCGAACCGGCGCCGAGAAATACTATAAATATAAATGCCCATAACGGCGATGAGAATATATCCAAAGACAAACGGTAAAGTCTGTCGGTGTCATAAAGCTGTGTTATATCGAATAGACCGAATACTTCTGTTCCAAGATTAACAATGACATACGGTACCGCTATTATCATTGCCGATACGGAATAAACGAGCAAAGATTTTTTCAGCATCGTTCCCAGTGATAAGAATATCAGCGTAAACGATATCGTTCCGATAAGGCTCATCAATGTTATCACTATTATGTGTGTAAGAATATTTTCGTGAACGAAACTATTCATATAAGCCCTCATGCTGAAAAGGTATGCGGACATATCCGGCATTTCATAGGACGTCAAAAGACAAGTGAAATCTATTGCTTTGAATATTATCCATAATACAATGGAAGTTACTGTCAATATAAAAAGCTTGTTTTTGAATAAGCAAAGACGTCCCTTTTCCGTTGTTTGTATCAGCGTGTACATTGAGCTTCCGGAAGCCGTCGTAGTATATTCCGAAAGATACATTCTACATGCAAAAATGCAGATGAAAACAAGCAATATCCAATCCACACCCTGCTGAGCAAATGCTTCATACCCCGTTGTATACAGAAATGAACCGTAAACACCGTGTTCATTATACATCATCTTGAAATAAGAACATAAGTTTGAAAGTTCATTTAAAGCTTTAAGCTGTGATTCTGTAGTCAGATGCTCGATCATGAATTCCTGATACTCTTTATGATCTATTTTGTCTTCCCAGAACAGAGCATCCATTTCATCTTTTTTTGCGGCAATTTCATTGCACCGCTTGTATTCTTCTCTGATGAATGCTTCTTTTTCCTCCGTATATGGGCCGCCTATTTGGTCTATATACTGTTTGTAGATTCTGTCTGCCGTATATTCTTTGAAATTGTAATAATTTACCGATGTAACAATTTTCAGAACAAAAAGCAATATAAGTGCAAGATACATAAATCTATGCTTTGAAAGCTCGTACATAGTCAAGGATAAGTAACGATATCTTGATACGTTGAAACTTTCCTTCGTTGCTTTTTTGATTTCAAGCGGATGCTTGAAGGCTTTCTTGAACGAGGACAGCTTTTCGGTAATGAAATGTCGCCGTTGACCCAAGAGAGCAGCCTTCTTGTTTCTCGTTGCGTAAAATAGCAGTGCCGCCCCAAAGGAGATAAGAATACATACCGAGGCAATAACCGCAAGAACAGTTCCCAGCTCGACGACCGCACCTCCTATGTTGATCGATCGGAAAGTTGACATGAAATCATCGAAATTATAAACCGACCAAAGGTTTAAGAATTTCATTTGACCTGTTTCAAGCACATTGAGATCCTTACTGAGATATGATATGACCGTTATGACAACTCCGGAAGCGTATCCCAATACAGTGCTCTTTGTTAATACCGATACAAAGAAAACGCATGCTCCCAGAATCATAAGAGCAAGAGTTTTCATACCCAGGGATATGACGAGAGCTCCTGTTATAGTGATGTTGTAGTTGACATATTCGAGCGAGCTGATTGTTTGTACCGGTGTATTAGGCGTACTGTATCCGCATAAAACACCTACCGTAATAAGTGTTGTGATAAAAAAGAGCAGGGAAATAAGTGCGAAAAAAACCGCCATTGCAATAAATTTTGCCGCCGCTGTGGTTTTCCTTCCGTAACGGCATGTGCTTCCGATTTGGAAAAATCCGCTCTTTCTGTCATTTAATACCAAGGAAACACAACTTGCTATTGCCATTACAGCCGCTAACATGAATTCCGCCTTGTAGCCGAAAAAGTATTCCCATCCGAATACAAGGTGAGGCTCTACCTCTATTTTTTCATTTAGTTCTTCATAAATTTGAGCTACGTAGTAGTAGTATGTATAGTTGTATACCTGGTTTTTATCACCGTACGGAGAGAAGTTGTTGAGAATAGCCCTGGAATAACGTACAGTCTCTTTTAGATTTGCATCGATAATTTCATCCCTTGCCATTGATCTGTATACGGCTTTGTAATAGCTTAATTTGTGTTGCTCTTCATCTGTAAGACTTCCGAGATTCGCTGCCCTTTCCTCGGCTAACTTTTCAAGCGACTCTATTTCATAAATGAAAACCTTGGGATTCTGCAGATATTCTGCCGCAAGCTCCTCCACGTTTTCCTTCCATGTCCAATATCCATCTCCCAATGCCCACCTACGGGAATAATCATATGTATATATTCCGCACATTACTATGTTAGCAATAAGAAGTATCGCCAGCAGTATTTTTAAAAATGTTCCCGATAATAGCTTTTTTAATTCGAATTTGATAAGCTTAAACAGCACATTAACACCTCCCGTTTTTATGTATGATTAATATTACACAATACGCCGCAAAGAAAATAAGGTGCTTTGCGGCGATCGTTTTAAAAATACTATTTTGTTTTGGTTAAATGAATCTTCCGATTGACCGAGTGCTTGCTTTGAGAGTAACATTTTTTTCGTTAAACAACTCAAAGCCTCTCCCTGCGGGAGAGGTGTCAACATATGTCAAATGACATGTGTTGACGGAGAGGGTCTCACCATTGAATTATCGTTTCTTCTCCTGTTTCAATGTTGAGAAGAAATGTTTTTGAATTATCGTGGTTGTAGTTTCCGGTCTTTTTATCTAAGGAGAAATAATATCCGCAAGCATAATTGCCTGAAAATACATCACATTTTTTTACTGTATCTGAATCTTCATTTCTGTATATAACACCCATATCTTTGGATTCAAGTGAATTGTAAGCATGAAGTATATGACAGCGCGGAATGTTTGAATTATCATCTTTCATATCTTCATAAGAGTAATAAAGTATTATATCACCGGATACACGTACACCGATTACACTTTTTAAAATCAATTCTTCTGAGGTTTCCAATTCAGAAATTTTGCGTCTATATATATATAAATTTTGCTGTGTACGATTATTAAGTTCAATTGTACCGTGAACTTTTGAATAATAAATATACTCATTGCTTACAAACGGAGCGAGATCGTATCCTATCTCAAAAAGTTCTTCTGTATTCGAGAAATCAAGATCACACCTATATAAACTTTTTAGATCATCAGCATAAAAATAAAACTTTTCATCGTGTACTGTTGCGATCCTGTATCTGTGGGGAATATCAGATTCCATCTTTTTGTATCCGCTTCCGTCTTTGTTTATTCTGTGAATAACAAGTCCTTTATCGGCTTCATCGGTTAAGTAAAATATGATATCTCCGTATGAATAAAGATGAACAATAGTTTCTTGGATATTTGTTTTTACGTTTTGAACCTTTTGTGTAGCTGTATTAAAAATATGTATGGAAAAAGAAGATACGATTTTATTTGTTACGGAATCTTTGTAGACGTATCTTTGAGAAATGATAAGAACGGGTACGCCGTTGTTTTTTCTTGTTTCTTCCGGATCTACAAGAAACATTGCACCTGCACCGCCGAATCCGTTTATTGAATTTTGTGAACTTATAGTGTCATCGGAAATAGAAAATCCGCCTTTTTGTATGTTATCGAGCTTTTGATATTTTATACTTCCTTTTACGTCTGCAAATATATAATTTTCATATATGGAATAACATTTCCACGCTATGGTGAATTCGGGAACGGCAGACTGTTCCTGTGTGCTTTCTTCGGTAGTTTCGTGCGTTTCTTTTGAAGTGGAAATTTGAGTATCTATCGGCGCAATCCTGACGCACGAGGTGAAAAGCGTCAGAACCGATAATATCGCCGCAAGCAATATTATTCGTTTTTTCATAAGTGGTTTATCCTTCGTAGGCGTATTTATTAGCTTTGAATTTCAGCGGTTTTCACATCGTATAATTCAAAGCATCACCATTGAATTATCGTTTCTTCTCCTGTTTCAATGTTGATAAGAAATGTTTTGTTTTGGTCTATATAATATTTTTTTGTCTTTATATCAAACGTACAATATTTTCCGCAACCGTATCCGTCACCGAGATATTCGCACTGTCTGTCAAAACTGTGGTCATCGTTGATATAAATACAGCCAAGGTTTTTTGAATTTGCCAAATCATAAGCATTTAACACATTAAACTCATAAGTGTTTTTATGATCTCCTGTCATATCATCGTATAAGTAGTATATCATAATATCTCCGTATGTTCTTGATGCATATGCGTTTTTGAAAAGCAGTTCTTCGCTGTTCTCCCAGTCGGAAATTTTACGCCTGTACAGATCCGGAGAACGATATGTAACATCACGTATCGTTATATTTCTGTTGACTTTACAATAATATATATATTCGCCGTGTGCAAACGGAATCATTTCACTTCCTGTTATTTCAAATAATCTCTCTGTATTTTTAAAATTGAGATCACAACGGTATATTTCTTTAAAATCATCCGCATAGAAGTAAAGCTTGTCTTCATGAACGGTAGCAATCCTGTAGCGATGCGGAGCATCCGATTCCATTCTTTGGTATCCGGTACCATCCTTATTAATTCTGTGGATAACAAGTCCGTTGTCTGCTTCTTGTGTCACATAAAAAATATAGTCTTTATACAATACCATATCCCAAATACTTTCCGGGATATTTGATTGAATGGTTTCAAGCTTTTGCGTAGCTGTATTGAAAAGTAATATTGTTGAAACAAGTTTACTTTTTTTTGTAATTATGTCAAATAATGACTCACTGTGCGTAATTATGAGAACGGGGGAACCATTATTATTGTTCGTGGCATCAACATCAACAAGGAACTTCATAAAATGTCCGAAGATTCCGAGGTTTCCGCTTGAGTTATCTGTAGATTTGTCGGAAAGGGAAAAACCGCTGTCTTGTATATTGTTAAGCTTTTGATATTTTATAGTGTTTCCTACTTTTGCAAAAAGATAATCGTTATATATGCAATACTCCCAAGCTCTCTGAAAATCGGGAACAGGGCGAGGCTCATAAGGAACGTTTATTGACTCGGAAGATTTCGCTTGAGTATTCACCGGCACAGTCCTGACGCACGAGGTGAAAAGCATCAGAACCGATAATATCGCCGTGAGCAATATTATTCGTTTTTTCATGAGTGTTTCTCCTTTCTTGTGGCAGCAATTTGGTACTTCACCTTGTGTAATTATAATAACATATATTTTAGCGAATGTCAATATATATTTGTAAATTCTCGATTTTTTTGTTGAATATTTAAAAAACAGAAATACCCAAGCACCTCTGTTGAATGCTTGGGTATTGTCCCGATTTATACCTTAATATTTCCCGCCAAAATTTTCTTATAATCTTCTCCCTGCGGGAGAGGTGTCAACATATGTCAAATGACATGTGTTGACGGAGAGGGTCTCACCATTGTATTATCGTTTCTTCTCCTGTTTCAATGTTGATAAGAAATGTTTTTGAATTATCATCGGTGTAATTCCCGGTTTTTTTGTCATAGACTCGATATTTACCGCAACCGTAACCGTCTCCGAGATAGTAGCATTGTTTTATGTAATTCCTATCATCGTTTTCATAGATGATTCCAAGGTCCTTTGAGCTTTTAAGATCGTATGCATATAAAACATTATACTTTTCACTGTTTGCTTTATCACCGGTAACATCATCATATAAATAATATGTCATGATATCGCCGTATACTCTTGTGGCATAAGCATTTTTGAAAAGCAGCTCTTCTGTATTCTCAAGGTCTGATATTTTACGTCTGTAAACGGAACCCGAACGCTGAGGAAGATCGTTGATAGTAATTGTTTTTTCAAATTTTGTATAATAAATATATCCGTTGCTGGTAAACGGAACCATCGTTGCTCTGTCTATTTCAAATAGCTTTTCGATATTCGAAAAATCAAGATCGCATCTGTAAATCTCTTTGAAATCATCTGCATAAAAATACAGCTTTTTATCATGTACTGATGCAATTCTGTAAGTATGGGGAGTATCCGATTCCATCTTTTGATGACCGCTTCCGTCCTTGTTTATTCTGTTAATAACAGTTCCTTTGTCAGCCTCGTATGTCAGGTAAAAAATGATGTCATCGTGTAATAGCATATCCCAGACGTATTCTTTAATATCGTTCTTAATTGTCTGGGATTTTTGTGTAGCTGTGTTGAAAAGTATGATCGATGATGAATAAAAAGAGGTCTTAGATATTGAATCATAATGACTGTCGCCGTATGTAATAAGAAGGACCGGCGAACCGTTGTTTTTGTTTGTTTCCTCCACATCCGCGAGGAGTCTGAAATTCCTTGAGCCGATTCCTATGGAGCCGTTTGTATTGTTATCGGAATTGTCGGCAACGGAAAAACCGCCGTTTTGTAAATTATTAAGCTTTTGATATTTTATTGAAGCTGCTGTAGCTGTGATAACACGTGAGAAAAGATAATTTTCGTAAATACAATATTCCCAAGCTTTTTGGTATTCCGGTACGGGACGAGGTTCATAAGGAGCGCTTTTTTCTTCTGCTGTGCTTTCCGATGAGGGCGATTCCGGAATAGTCCTGACGCATGAGGTGAAAAGCGTCAGAACCGATAATATCGCCGCAAGCAATATTATTCGTTTTTTCATAAGCGGCTATTATCCTTCGTAAGCATATGCAGTTAAGGATCCATTATAGTATGGTGTTCCTATATCTGCATCTACAGCATCATAGGATGCTTCTACGCGATCTATTTGAATTATGTCGGTTTCGCTGTATGAATCCGATATGGCATAATATTCGTTGATGGATATTATACTTAAGCCGTAAGTCCGGTCACTTACGTACGGACTATAAGCGTTTATCTCTATGTAAACTTCCATAGAGGTAGAAGTCGGAGTAACATCGGCGATTTCATCGAATCTTATGGTAGCATAAGACGATGTAATTGATGTTCCGCTTGAATTTACATTGCACTGCAATGATGACATGAACTCAAGCGTACCATCGCTGGTGCTGAACCCGTAGTGTGTGATATGGGTCAAAAGTGCTGCACTCGCAGAAAGAGAAGCGGCGCAGACAATTGCTATGCACATAGCAATTGCAAGAGGTTTACGTAATAATTTTTTCATTGTGTTTCTCCTTTTGTTAGCAGTAAAATTTTAGCAATTTTCACCTCGTGTAATTATAATAACATATATTTTAGCGAATGTCAATATATATTTGTGAATTCCCTATTTTTTTATTGAATATTTAAAAAACAGAAATACCCAAGCACCTCTTTTGAATGCTTGGGTATTGTCCCGATTTACACCTTCACTTTTCCCGCCAAAATATTCTTATAATCTTGAACATTCTTTCTAAGCAGAGCGGGGATATTCAATTCATACGGGCATCTTTTCATGCACTGACCGCATTCGATGCAGTTTTCGGCATTGAGCATCATTTTTTGAGAAGCTTCGCTCAAGTGACCGGCAGAAGGGCTGCGGCGTATAAGCTGGATCATTCTCGCGCACTGTGAAATGGAAATGCCCATCGGACACGGCTGACAGTATCCGCATGCTCTGCAGAATTCTCCGATAAGCTCTTTTCTGTCGTTTTCAATTACCGCCGTTATTTCCTCAGTCATTTCGGGAGCGTCGTCTATATATGAAATAAACTCGTCAAGCTCGCTTTCTCTCTGTATGCCCCATATGGGAAGCACATTGTCAAATTTATCAAGAAACGCATATGCTGCCGCAGAATTTGTGATAAGACCCCCCGAAAGCGCCTTCATGCATATGAATCCTACATTGTTTTCACGGCATAATTCAACTATATGTATATCCTTTTCCGTTGCAAGATAGGAAAAAGGGAATTGAAGAGTGTCGTAAAGACCGCTTTTTACTGCCTCCTCGGCAAGATCAAGCTTGTGGTTAGTTATACCTATAAAGCGTATCCTGCCCGCCGATCTTGCTTCAAGCATTTTTTCATAAAGCCCCGTTCCGTCACCGGGCTTGGGAACAAATGACGGATTGTGGAATTGATATATATCGATGTGATCCGTTTTCAGCAACTCAAGGCTCTTTTCAAGATCCCTTTCGAATTCCTCCGCAGTCTTTGCCGTAGTCTTCGTTGCTATTATGATGTTGTCTCTCACATCGCTGAGAGCCGCACCGATCTTTTCCTCACTGTCCGAATACATACGTGCCGTGTCAAAAAATGTAAATCCCGATTTATATGCTTTTCTTAAAAGGTATATCGCCGTTTCCTTATCGTCTCTCTGTATGGGAAGAGCGCCGAATGCATTTTTGCCGGAGGTAATTCCCGTTCTGCCTAAAGTAACCGTTTTCTGTTTCATCATCATAACCTGCCTTTTTATTCTTTTAAAACTAACAATTAAATTATACATTATATCACGTTAAAATTCAAGGTATTACGTAAATAAAGAACTTAAAAAACCCTTCTCGGATGTATGAAACAAATTAAAATACACCTATTGACTTGCAAAATGGTATGTGATATAATAACCTTTATCGGTAAAACTCACGGTTTACCGACATCGGGTATGGCTTTAAAGAAGGTGTAGATCAGTGTTCAGAAAAAATTCAATAGATGCGACCCAAGGACCGATGATCCCTCAGATCATTCTTTTTGCGTTTCCTCTCATATTGACGACTTTGATACAAACTCTGTTCAATGCCGTTGATATTGCGGTACTCGGAAACCTGGCGGATACAAGAGCTGTTGCGGCTGTGGGAGCAACATCGTCCATTATCCATCTCATTATTGATGCATTTGTCGGAATAACGGGCGGAGCGAAAATAGTATTCGCAAGACTTGTGGGAAAAAATGATGAAGAAGGATTGCATAAGGCAATAGACACCGCTATCGTGATGGCAGTTGTTTTCGGAGTGCTTATTGCGGCGGCAGGTATCGTATTTTCGCCGTCTCTTCTGCGTTGGATCGATTGTCCCGATGAATGTATCAATGACGCAGTTCTGTATATCCGCATTTATTTGTGCGCTTCTCCCGCCATTCTGTTGTATAATTACGGTTCATCTGTTTTGACCTCCTCGGGAGATACGAAAAGACCGTTGTATTATGCGATTGCAAGCGGTCTTTTAAATGTTCTTCTCAATATAATCCTTTGTCTTGTACTCACTCAGAAGGTTGCCGCAGTCGCCGTAGCAACAGCAGCCTCGCAGATACTTGCAGCAACTCTTGTAATGTTCAGACTTTGCTCTCTTGATGGTGCGATGCGTGTCGAAATAAAGCGTATACGATTCCATTTTGCTTCCTTTAAGCTCCTTTTAAGATTTGGTCTCCCTTTGTCTCTGCAAACGCTGATATACCCGTTGGCGAATCTGCAGATAGCTTCCGCTATCAACAGCCACGGCGTGGCTTGCATGGCGGGCAACAGCGCCGCTGTTCAGGCAGAGCAAATGACGGCTGCCTTCAGAAATGCTTTCGGTGCCGCTACCTCCACATTTATCGGTCAGAATCTCGGTGCGGGAAAGCCCGACCGTGTAAAAAAATCACTATGGTATAACATGGGACTCTGCTTTGTTGTAAATACTGTTGTGAGCCTTACCGTTTTGTTCACAAATGAATATTGGATGCATATTTTTATAAAAGACGATATTGAAGCGGTAAAATTTGCCCTTATCAGAAATGATATGCTTTCTTCTGCATATATTTTTGTTACGATAAGCGCAGTTGTGGGAAATGCCGTACATGCATTCGGATATCCGATATGGAGCTCTGTCAATTCCGTGGTATGGGTGCTCCTTCTCCGCGCATTCTGGATGAAAACAATATATCCTTTATATCCCACATACAATAATCTTATAACATGCTTTACGGTCTCGTGGGCTTGCACGGCGTTTACAAATATTATCATTTTCTCCGTTATTTACTTCAGATACAAGAAGGGTAAGTATAAGGTGATATAACAATTTACTTAAACATTAAGGAGGTGTCCGAAATAGGAGATCTTTACGCAAAATTGAATATATCGTCTCCTGTTGCATCGGTAGTCATTACCGTAGCGGCTATCCTCTTTATCGGCTTTGCGATGACAAGAATAACAAAGCTTCTGCGGCTTCCCAATGTTACCGCCTACATCATTGCGGGTATATTCATAGGTCCGTATTGCCTCAATCTGGTTCCGATGAATGTAATAGAGGGAATGGACTTTGTTGCGGATATAGCCACAGCCTTCATAGCCTTCAGCGCAGGAGAGTTTTTCAAGTTTTCATCTCTCAAGAAAAACGGGGCAAAGGTGACGGTTATTGCCGTTCTTGAAGCCTTGGCATCATCGCTTCTTATCTTTCTGTGCTCGCATTTTCTTCTCGGATTGGATATAGCTTTTTCCGCATTGCTCGGTTCTCTGGCATCGGTTACGGCTCCGTCATCCACGGTAATGACTATCCGTCAAACAGGCGCAAAAGGCGATTTTGTGGACACGCTTCTGCAGGTGATTGCCATAGACGATATAATCGGACTCATGGCATACAGCGTATGCGTTTCGGTCGTCATAGGCTTTATTGAAGGCGAAAGCTCCGTAAGCTTTCTATCGGTATTTACACCGCTTATTATGAATATAGGTGTTATGATCTTAGGAGGAGCATTCGGCTTTTTCCTTAAGCTTTTGATGCCGAAGACACGGACAAACGATAATCGTCTCATTATTTCCACCGCTATCCTTTTCGCTTTTTGCGGAATATGTGCGGTTCTCGATGTATCGCCGCTGCTTGGTTGTATGTCCATGAGCATGGTATACATAAATATCACGGGAGATGACAGACTTTTCAAACAGCTCAATTACTTCAGCCCTCCCATCCTGCTTATATTTTTCGTAAGGTCGGGTATCTGCTTCGATCTTGGCGCTTTGCTTGATTCGTCCTCATCGCTGGGTGGCATTTCATATCTCGTTATTGCATTGGTATATTTTGTTGTACGCATAGTCGGAAAATACGGCGGCGCATTCTTAGGATGTCTTGTGACGAAAAAATCAAGCTCCGTCAGAAATTATCTCGGGCTTGCCCTTATTCCGCAGGCGGGCGTTGCCATAGGTCTCGCTTCCCTCGGCTCACGTATGATAGGAGGTGAAACGGGAAGCGCCCTTCATACAATAATTCTTGCCGCAGGTATAATGTATGAAATAGCCGGTCCCGTTTGTGCCAAGCTTTCCCTCTATCTTTCCGGCTCGTACTCGGATAAGCTTGAGGATATCGCCCCCGTGGATGAATTCAATGAATCAGGGGAAAAGAAGAGTACCGTTGACATCCTTATCGAACGGATAGGGAAGATCAGAGAAGAGCTTCCCGAGCGTGAAAGCACCTTGGCTGAGGAAGAGAAGGCATTTGACGAGGCTGCCGACGAGCAGTACGAATATTATGCTTCACAGCGGCACAGACGATTTATAAACAGACGTTAGAAGATCGTAAAGATCTAAAGGAGAATTTTATGAAATACACAGATCCCATTGCTTTTCTTCTTGGCACATGGTCAAGTGAAATAAATGTTTTTTCTATTTTATTGAGAATAATGATAGCCGTGCTTCTTGCGGCTGTTATCGGATGTGAAAGGGCAAGCAAACGCCATGCCGCAGGGCTTCGTACATTTATGATAGTGAGCCTTGCATCATCTCTTGCATCTCTTTTTGATTCGTATCTTATAATGCTTACTAACGGTATCCCCTTTGTTTCGGCAGCTGCCGTAATAGGAATTGCCGTGATAAGCAGTAACTCCATTCTTTTCAGCTCACGAAACAAGATAAAGGGTCTTACCACATCCTTCGGACTATGGGCGTGCGGTATCCTCGGTCTTACCGTAGGTGCGGGTTATTATACCGTGACGCTTATCGGTTTTGCGGCTCTCATTTCATGCCTTTCGCTTTTTCCTCCCTTTGAAGCATATCTTAAAAACCGATCAAATCATTTCGAGATGCACCTTGAGTTGAAAAATAAAAGCAATCTTCCGGAATTTACGGCAACCATAAGAAAATTGGGACTTCGCATAGACGATATCGAGTCAAATCCCGCATATCTCAATTCGGGACTCAGCGTCTATTCCGTAGCGGTTACCATATCAAGCGATGAATTGAAGAAGTACAAGAAGCACAGCGAGATAATCGAAGCTCTTTCCACTCTCGAATACGTGCATCATATAGAGGAAATGAATTAAAATAAAAAAGCACTTATGAATTCTGCAAAAAGCATACTCATAAGTGCATTTTTATTTTTTTGCTTATTCGGGCTTCTTTTCAGCCATCTTCTTTTCGATGATATCGAAAGTCTTTTTCATGGTACCGTCGTAATAATTGTCCATGAGACCCTCATCGCATACCTCTGCAATTTTGGGATTGATCTTCAGGCTGTCAAGAGCGGTGAGAGAGAATTTTTCAGCGATCCTTTCGAAGTGAGATTCGCCGAAGGGATATATCTTCTTTCCGCAGTCGGGACATTCGAGCCATGCCATGTTTTCGATTATACCGATTATCGGAATGTTCATCATGGAAGCCATTTTTACCGCCTTTGTAACTATCATGGAGACAAGCTCCTGAGGAGTAGATACTATGATGATACCGTCAACGGGAAGAGATTGGAACACCGTAAGGGGAACGTCGCCTGTTCCGGGAGGCATATCCACGAACATATAGTTTACGTCCTTCCAGACTACATCGGACCAGAACTGCTTTACCGTTCCCGCTATAACGGGACCTCTCCAGACAACGGGATCGGTTCTGTCTCTGAGGAGAAGGTTTGTGGACATTACCTGAATGCCCGCCTCAGTTACGACGGGGAATATATTACCCTCGCAGCCCTCCGCATTTTCGGTAAGACCGAATATTCCGGGAATGGAAGGACCTGTTATATCCGCATCCAATATAGCCGTGTTATATCCGTGTTCTGCGGATTCTCTTGCTAAAAGGGAGGTGACGGAGGATTTTCCCACACCACCTTTACCGCTGACAACGGCGATAACGTGATCTACCTTTGCCATGGGGTTGAGGCTTGCGAGAAGACTCTTTTTATCTCTGTCCTTGCAGTTGCTTTTACAGGTACTGCAATCGTGTGTGCAATTTTCACTCATTTATATTATATTTCCTTTCTGTATATTACAAGACATTATCCGGACATCTTCTGTATAAATAAGCGTTGCCTTTTTTACCGCATTGCTCAATTAATGAGATATTCTTCAAAAACGAAAGCGCCATGCTTAAACGTAATTTCCGAAGATGTGTCAGTGACGCAAACTCCTTAGCGGTAAATATTTCGGGTAACTCATCCGGCAATAACATATTATAATCCAATTTCTTCGATATGTCAACCGAATATAGGATTTCTTTCGGAATTTTATTATGTCTGTGTGAGCCTTTCTTTCCGTCTGCGCTCCAACCGTCCGCAATACGGTATTCGTGCATTTCGCATGATACTATTCTCAGCGTAAAATCTTCATGAAAAACAGTATCACCGAGATAGTAAAGCTCGGGCAGAACGGAAAAGACAGTTTCCTTTTTCGGTGACTTCCGCGGCTCGCTTACGCTTCCGTCTTCGCTTATCCATGACAAATACTTTACTCCGTCTATGGGACGAACAAGGATGAGCTTGTAACCGCTTTCAAGTATTTCGTTTACTTTTTTTGCTATGGGTCTGAATGAGCATGTCTGTATTTCGATTACAGTGTCATCTCTCAATATATCCGCAACGAACCTGCCCGACTTTACCTCGTGAAATGAGCTGTCGGGTTCGTAAAAGTATTTCATTACAGAGTGCAATGTTTTTTCTTTCATTACACCGATATTTTTATTGTCCTTTACGGCGTTAGAGGCGTTTTCGAGAGCCTTGTCAAGCCTTTCGGAATATCTGTTGCCGTTTTTGTTTTCTGTATCTGCTTTTGTCTTCATGTTGATAATTGATAAATTGATCCTGTAATTAACAGAGAAACTGCTCTCCGTACAGTCTATTGTACACTTTTTGAAAGAAAAAATCAACAAATTTTCCGTAAAATCTTGACAGAACGGTTAATAATATGTATAATTTCTGTAAGTAGCTTTTTAAGCTTCAATTAAGTAAATCTTTAAAAGGGTAAACTCAATGAAATTGATTCTACGGGAATGATGTTTTTTTGAGTTTATAGGGTGTTTTTTATGAAAAAACAAGTTTTATTGTCTTGTATTGCCGCAGTGCTTTGCTTTGCAATCGGTTTTGGCACCGTAGCTCTCATTAAGGGCGGTAATAACAGCAGCGATCTTCCCGGAACAACTTCAACCGGCGAAGGAAATGTAAGTGAAGGAGTTGTACTTGATTTGAAAAACATGACAGAAGGTATATCCGTGACTTCAAGAAGCTTTTTCCCGGATAACAATGCGCTTTTTGAAAAGCTTAACCTTATTAGATACGGTATAGAAAACGGCAAGCTCAATGACAAGACTCTTGCAAGCGAGCTTGAAAGTGCGATAAGAGAGCTTGAACAGCTCGGTTATTACTATGACTACATAGATAAGACATCCATAACCGGTGAAGACGGAACCGTTTACGGTGCTGCAGGCAACGAACAGGGTCCCATAGGAGGCGGTGAAGGCTACAAGGATGTTTTCACAAAGGGTGACTTTATTGTTACAGACGATAACACCTTCTATGCGGCAGTAAAGAATGCCAAGGAGGGCGACGTTATTTTCATTCAGTCCGGTGCTGTCATCGATATCTCCGATATGGCTGTAACCGATTATCCCAACTGTCAGATCAAGCAGGGCGTTACCATTGCCTCCGACAGAGGACACCGCGGATCCGGCGGCGGAGTATTGAAGTATTCTCTTCACCTTTCCACAATGTTCAAGACACATCACAATGTTCGTATAACAGGTCTCGTTCTTCAGGGCTCCGATGCCACAACACATGAAGGCGAAGAAAAGTACTCAACAACAGTAGGCTTTGTTGCTCAGGGCGACAATCTCGTTATCGATAACTGTGAGATCTCCGGTTTCAACGGATCGGGTATTTCCACAAATGTTGGTACCATCCATATCCACCATTGCTATATCCACCATGTAAGAGGTGCGGGTAACGGCAACGGCGTTCTCGTTACAAAGGCAAATGTAAAGCTTGAGTACAACCTTTTCAGCAACTGCAGAAATGCCATCACAATGAGCGGCGCAACAGCAGGCTCCTTCGAGGCATACAACAATGTTGAAGTAGGTAACAGTCTCGGAGCTATGTTCTACATCAAGCCCTCCAGCGTTAACTCCAGCATTGTTGAAGGTATGAAGCAGAGCGGTACATCCGTTATAATTAAGAACAACACGGTTCTCGGTTCCACTCTTCCCATAAGATTTGAGGGTATGCCCGGTACTTACACAGTAGAGAACAACCTCTTCTCTCTTGACGAATCTCAGTACGATGCAAACCTTTTCTACGGTCCCGAAGCGTACAGAGAAGCTATTAAGGCAAATTCCACATTCAGAAACAATGCGTTCAATATCACAGCTCCTTATGCTATGACATGGAACGAAAAGGCGGCTGCAACAGGCGAAGCTGCAGCTGAATAATAACCGATTTTTATCAAAATCGATTCAAACGGCAGTGACCGTTGATATCAACGAATTATGAATTGTAACAGTAAAGCCTTTCCCGCTTACGGGAAGATACTTACGGGAATATTATACGGAGATCCCGAAAATGTCCTCAACGTGCTTTCGGATATAAAGACTTCTCTCGAGAGCAAAAGCTTCGACAGGGAAGAGGTACTCGAAAAGCTCGATGATGCTATTAATGAATTCGGCGGCTTTTCAAAATATCCGAAATACAAGGATAAGCTTTCTTTTGAAAAAGACGGAGTGCGCTATGGTGCATATACCGAGGAAGGCGAACCGTGTATAGGAGGCGGAGTAGGATATAATGATATATTCACATCCGGCGACTATACGGTAAGTAACGCTTCGGAATTAAAGGAAGCTTTGGACAAAGCCGAAAAAGGTCAGACGATCTTCATAAGAAGCGATGCGGTAATTGACGTTTCCGCTTTGATAGAGGGAAATAACCCTTTGTTAATAAAGGAAGGTATAACACTTGCTTCCGACAGAGGCAGATGCTTTGATGACGGACGACTTTCTCTCGGCGGGATGATATGCGTTCACTCACTCGATTGGAAGCATATGTTTAAGGTCGATTCCGATGTGAGGATCACAGGACTGAGATTAAAGGGATGCGATCCCGATAAGCATGTAGCACATCATACGAGGTCCTTCTATACCGATAAACCCGAGCCGCATAAGTATTATTTCACCCTGGGTGCTATAAGCATGAGCGGTTTTGTGGTTACGGGAAAAAACCTTGAGGTGGATAACTGTGAGATAACGGGATTTCCCTGCGCGGCTGTAAGTCTCAGTGCAAATGCCGCCGATGCCTATATACATCACAATTATATCCACCATAACCAAGGCAAAGGTCTCGGTTACGGTGTATCTCACGGAAGAGGCGCGACCTCTGTCATAAAGTACAATCTTTTCAATTTTAACCGCCACGATGTTGCAAACAGCGGAGCTCCCGTTACGGGCTACGATGCCTCATATAATATAAATATGGGAGAATGTCTCGATCATGTTTATGATATGCACGGCGGAAGAGACAGAAAAGACGGTACGAATATTGCAGGTACCTATTGCGATATCCACGATAACACGCTTCTTTCCGAGCGAAGCCCATATCACGTCAGAGGAGTTCCCGAGGAATATCACAGATTTCATCATAATATCGTGTTCGGAAAACGTGATCTTTATCATTATCTTGAAGGCGAAAAGTACGAGATCTATGAAAATGTCTTCGGCATTGACGATATGGAAGTGCTGAAGTGATCCTCCAAAAATTAAGAGGTATAATATGAAAAATTTACTTATGCCCGTTATATGTGCGGTGGTGTTTTTACTGGTCGGTATAATTACCGGCACAGCGTTTACGGGAAGCATAACGGATATTGAAAATGCTTCCGAGATAAAGGATGATGCGACCCTCCTTTCAGCAGAGGAAGTGTCCGAATATCCTGCCGAAACGGTCGATTATGACTATCTTTTTGTACCGAATATTGTTTCCGATCTTTGGTACGGTGATACCGAAGCGGTCTGGCAGATACTTGAGATGCAGAAATCCGGGCTTTTGAAAAATACCGTAAATGCAGGTACGGTTTCGAAAAAGATCAATGAAGCCTTGATGGAGCTCGGATCTTTTTCGAGATATTACGATTATGAGAGCGAGCTTTGCATCGAGGTAGACGGCAAAAAATACGGTGCATATGTTGAGGAAGGTGCCCCTCCCATAGGAGGCGGTAAGGGCTACAGCGAAATATTCACCACGGGTGACTATGTAGTCAGAACTCTTGCCGAGCTTACGGATGCTCTTTCCAAGGCGCAGAGCGGTGAGGTAGTATTCATAGAAGGCAATGCCGCAATAGATATTACTACACTCGTTATTCAGGGTAAATACCTTGAGCTGAAAGAGGGCGTAACCTTAGCATCAAACCGCGGTCACACCTATGAAGACGGTACAGTTTCCACGGGCGGTAAGATATACAGCACCTCCATGGCAAACAGAGCCTTGTATGCTTATGATAATTCCCGTGTCACGGGTCTTATCTTCGCAGGCGGAGATCCTAATCAGCATCTTGAACACCATTACAGAGCCTTCAGTGCTCCAAATGCACCCGGTCATTCATATTATTACAGCCTTACATCCGTGGCTACGGACGGAATACATGTTGTGGGAAATAATGTGACCGTGGATAATTGCGAGATAGCAGGATTCGGAGATGCGGGCGTAAATCTTTACATAGGAGTAAAAAATGCCGTTGTAAAGTATTGCTACATCCACCACAATCAAGCTAACGGACTCGGTTACGGTGTCTGCCATTGGGACGATGCGGAATCTGTCATAGAATATAATCTTTTCAATTATAACCGCCATTCCATAGCGGCAACGGGTGCTCCCACGACCGGATATATTGCAAGATTCAATATAGAAATGGGAAGCTCTCTCAGCCATTGCTTCGATATCCACGGCGGTGCCGACAGAAAAGACGGTACAAATATTGCGGGAACATACTGCGAGATGTATAACAATACATTTCTTGCCGATACCAATCCCTATTGGTTGCGAGGTGTACCCGAGAAATATCAGAACTTTTACGGAAATGTCTGCATAAATCCGTATACAAGCTATAATGTAGGTAAGCTTGTCGGAAAGAATGTCAATATTTATGACAATATTTTCGGCATCAAGACCAAAACAGTAAAAAAGTAGTTTTAGGAAATTTGTTGCGTGATAAGAGCTTTTCTTATACGCAGTTTCAGGAGAAATAAATGAAGAATAAAATATTACCGATAGCGGTCTCTGTAATATGCCTCGTTGCGGGCATATTGGCAGGTACTCTTCTTACCGGAGGAGAAGATTCCAATACTATCGGAATTATCAAAAACAATAAAGGTCAGCCGATAACTCCTCCGGAGCTCATAGAGTATCCCGCAGAGGCTGTTGATTACGGCTATACATTCGTTCCCAATATCGTTTCGAATATTTGGTTCGGAAATGCGGAACAGGTCTATAAGATCCTTGAAAACCAGAAAACAAAGGTGGTAGACGGTAAATCGACCGAAAAAACACTTTTGGGTCAGCTTGACAACGCTTTGACCGAGCTCGGTTCTTTTTCAAGATATTATGACTACGAGGATCAGCTTTGCATCGAGGTAGACGGTGTAAAGTACGGTGCTTACGTTGAAGAGGGTGAGGCACCCATAGGAGGCGGAGGCGATTACGAAGAAATATTTACAACCGGTGATTACGTTGTAGATACATTCTCCGAGCTTACAGATGCCATTTCCAAGGCGCAGAGTGGCGAAGTGATATTCATTGAAGGTCATGCGGCTATCGATATATCCTCTCTTGTAAACGTAGGTAAATATCTCGATCTCAAGCCCGGTGTTACTCTTGCTTCCAACAGAGGCTATAAGAATGAAGACGGAACCATTGCTACAGGCGGCAGAATATACTCTTCCTCTATGGCAAATAAAGCTATATATGCTTCCGAGGGCTCCCGTGTAACAGGTCTTGTAATTACCGGCGGTGACCCCAATCAGCACCTTGCACATCATGCAAGAGCTTTCCAGGGCGGCATGGGCGGTTCCTCTTACTATTACAGACTAACATCCGTTTCCACTGACGGTATCCACGTTATCGGCAACGGCGTAAGAGTTGATAACTGTGAGCTCGGCGGATTTGGTCATGCGGCAGTCAATCTCGCTCCCGGTGTAAAGGATGTTCTCGTACAGTATTGCTACATCCACCACAATCAGGCAAACGGTCTCGGATACGGTGTATGCCACGGCAATAATACCGAATCTATAGTAGAATATTGTCTCTTCAATTATAACCGCCATTCAATAGCGGCTACAGGCGCACCCACAACAGGTTATATCGCAAGATTCAATGTTGAAATGGGAAGCTCCCTCAGCCACTGCTTCGACGTTCACGGCGGCAGCGACAGAGGCGACGGAACGAATATAGCGGGAACTTACTGCGAAATGTATAACAATACCTTCCTTGCGGATACATATCCCTATTGGCTCAGAGGTATCCCCGAGGAGTATCAGGAATTCCATAATAACGTTGTCAAGCAGCCCTTGAGTGCTTACAATAAGGGTAAGCTTGTTGCAGACAAAGTTAAAATGTTTGATAATATCTTCGGTATTGCGAACAAAACGGTTGTTAAATGATTTAATCTGAAGCGTTTTACGCTTCCTGGCGGTATCCTCTAATATAGAATTACACGGAGGCATTATGAAATCAAATTTAATACCGATCGCTTCCGCTGTTGTATCTCTCGTTATCGGTATCCTTCTCGGAGCTTTGCTGATCAAAGCTCCCGAAGGAGGCGCAACAGAGCATGGCAGTGAAAAAGGATCAAAAAAAGCGGCACTTACACCTGTATCGATAGAAGCCTTTGAGGCTGAGAATGTTGATTACGGCTATAAATTCGTTCCGAATATAGTTTCCAACGTATGGTTCGGTAATACCGAAAGCGTAATGAATATTCTTCGCGATCAAAAGGAAAAGGTTGTAAAGGGTAATACAAATAATAAAAACGTTGTCGAAAAGCTCAACGAGGCTCTTACAGAGCTCGGATCCTTCTCAAGATACTATCAGTACGAAAAGGATCTTTGCATCGAGGTGAACGGCGTCAAATACGGTGCATACGTTGAAGAGGGTGCGGCTCCCATAGGCGGTGGCGGCGGATATACAGAGATATTCACTACGGGTGATTATGTTGTAGATACGCTTTCCGAGCTTAAGGATGCACTTGATAAGGCTCAGAGCGGTCAGGTTATTTATCTTGAGGAGCACGCCGGAATAGATATATCCACAATTGTCAGCTCGGGCGGATATCTTGACGTTAAGCCGGGTGTTACACTTGCATCGAACCGCGGCTTCGAGCATGAGGACGGAACCATTTCCACGGGCGGAAAGATCTATTCTTCCTCAATGTCAAATAAGGCTATATATGCCTCCGAGGGCTCTCGTGTTACGGGTCTTATCCTTACCGGCGGAGATCCCAATCAGCATCTTGCGCACCATTACAGAGCTTTCAGCGTGGCAAATGCTCCCGGCCATTCCTACTACTATAAGCTTTCATCCCTTCAGACGGACGGTATATATGTAGTCGGAAATAATGTTACCATAGATAATTGTGAGATCGCAGGCTTCGGTCACGGTGCTATATTCTTGAAGCAGGAAGTAAAGGGAACTCACGTTACCCATTGCTATATACACCATAACCAGGCAAACGGTCTTGGATACGGTATCTCCCATCACAACGGAACCGAATCGATAATAGAATACTGTCTCTTCAATTACAACCGCCATTCCATAGCGGCAACGGGTGCTCCCACAACGGGTTATATCGCAAGATTCAATATCGAAATGGGAAGCTCACTCAGCCATTGCTTTGATATCCACGGCGGATCTGACAGAAAAGACGGAACAAATATTGCAGGTACTTATTGCGAAATGTATAATAATACCTTCCTTGCTGATACCAACCCCTATTGGATGCGCGGTATTCCTGAGGATTATCAGTTGTTCTACCATAACGTATGCGTAAATAAGTACTCTCAGTATAATACGGGCAAGCTTGTTGCCAAGAATGTCAAGATATATGACAATATCTTTGATATCGAGAACAAGACCGTAAGAAAATAAAGTGTTTTTTGATCTCTGATACGGCGGTTTTTATCACCGCCGTATCGGTATAACAGCCATTTGAGGTGAATGACAATGGACAAAAAACTTACTGCGATCATTATATCTTTATCTTCTCTGATATTGGGTGCTTTGATTTCATTTTTGCTTCCGTTTGGTATGGAAGGAAAGAAAATATTTCTTGAGTCGCTGTACATTGAGAGCTTTGAGGCCGAAGAAGTTGAATACGGAATAAGATTTGTGCCCGATATTCTCTCCAATGCTTTGTATTACGATGCCGAAAGCATCCACAGTATACTTGAATCCCAGAAAAACAGAGCAGTAAAAAGTTCTGTGAAGCATGAAGTTATTGCGAATTCCATCTGGAATGCGATCAATAATATGGGTTCGTATTCCCGTTATTATCAATATAAAGAAAAGATATGTCTTGAAGTTAACGGAACAAAGTACGGTGCTTACGTGAATGATGGTGATTCGCCTATCGGCGGAGGTGTGGGATATAAAGATATCATTACCTCAGGTGATTATATTGTTTCAAATATTGACGAACTTCTCGATGCTTTGGAAAAGGCAAAAAGCGGGGAAGTCGTATTTATAAAAGGTGATGCTTCCATAGATATAACCTCTAATCACCTTATAGTAAAGCAGGGAGTTACTCTTGCTTCTGACAGAGGTCATGTGGGCGACAACGGGAATGTATCATACGGTGCGGTTCTCAGAACAGTATCCGCTTCGGGAAGAGCCATTGACGTGCAAGAAGGCGGAAGGATCACGGGACTTACTCTCATGGGCGGCGATCCCAATCAACACATAGCTCATCATTACAGAGCTAATTACGGATCAAATCCCAGAGGAAAAGCATATTACTATACCCTCGGGTACGTATCGACCTACGGTATTTTGGCTGTTGGTAACGATGTACGAATAGATAACTGCGAAATAACGGGATTCGGTTATGCGGGCATAATTCCTTACAACAGCGTAAAAAATCTTCTTGTACAGTATTGCTATATACACCATAATCAGGCACAAGGTCTCGGTTACGGAGTATGCCATGAAACCGATTCCGAATCCATCGTAGAATACTGTCTGTTTAATTTCAATCGCCATTCAATTGCCGCCAACGGTGCGCCCAAAACGGGATATATTGCCCGCTTTAACGTCGAAATGGGTGATTCACTCAGTACTAATTTTGATATCCACGGCGGTGTAGACAGAGGAGACGGAACCAATATAGCGGGAACATATTGCGAAATATATAATAATACATTTCTTTCCGATGCCCACCCTTATTGGCTCAGAGGCGTTCCCGAAGAATATCAGGTTTTCTATCACAACAATGTTCTCAATCGTTATGAATCTTTTAATTCAAATAGATTGACAGGTGAAAATGTCGAAATATATGATAATATTTTCGGTATAAGCGGTGTGATCGTAAGAGAATGACATATAACTAAATTATAAACGGAGAGCAGATGAATAAGAATTTGAAAATTGCCGCTGTATGTGCGGTAAGCCTTGCAATGGGTATTTTGTGTGCCTTATTGATAACATTGCTGCCGGGATCTTCTGCAGCTTTGTTTATAATTCCTTCTCAAGATATTATTCCCAATGGTGAAATCATGAACAAAGATAAAACTAATATCAAAACGTCGCTTCCTTGTGCAGAGGTAACCGAATACCCTGCAGAGAATGTGGAATACGGTACCTCCTTTTCCCCTCTTGTGATCTCAAATACTTGGTACGGAGATTATGAGAAGATACATTCAATGCTTGTGGAAGCAAAGAATAGCGAAGATAACACAAAGACTTTGGAGCTTCTTTACGAGTCGGTAAGAGAAGCCGGATCATATTCAAGGTATACCGATTATCTTGACACATTGAATGTTGAACGAGAAGGAAAAAAGTACGGCGCTTATGTAAATGAAGGTGATTCGCCCATCGGAGGCGGTATTGGTTATAAGGCTATCATTACCACGGGCGATCATATTGTATCAAATGCAAAAGAGCTTCTGGAAGCGTTAGAGACCGTTAAAAGCGGCGAAGTAATATTTATAAAAGGCGATGCGGCAATCGAGCTTACCATGATCTCGGCAGAGAAGGGCGTTCTGAAGATTCCCGCAGGTGTCACACTTGCATCCGACAGAGGTTATGTGAGGGAAGACGGAACCGTTTCAAGAGGCGCTGTCTTTATACAAAGACATTTGTCCGGCAGAGTATTTGAGGTTTACGGAAATGCCCGTATAACGGGTCTGACCCTGCAGGGAGCAAATCCCAACCGTTGTCTGCCGCATCATTACAGATCTTTTTCCGTTCCGAATCCTCCGATGCACGCTTACTACAATAAGCTTACAACAGCTTCTACCGATGGATTTGTTATTATGGAAAGCGGCGTCGAAATAGATAATTGCGAGATCACCGGCTTCGGTCATGCGGCGATCTTTATCAACCACGGCGAAATAAAGGATATACACGTTCACCATTGTTATATCCATCACAATCAGACTCAGGGAAGAGGATACGGCGTTTCTCACGGAGACGGTGCCGTATCGATAGTTGAATATAATCTGTTCAATTTCAACCGTCATTCTATAGCCTCCACGGGTAAGCCTCCCACGGCTTATATCGCACGCTTCAATGTTGAAATGGGAGAATCCTTACAGCATTGCTTCGATATGCACGGAGGCGGCGACTACGGAAGGACCGACGGAACAAATATTGCGGGTGAGTATTGTGAAATGTATAACAACACGTTCCTTTGCGATGCAAATCCCTATCTTCTGAGAGGTGTTCCTCTTGAATATCAGTTTTTCAGGAATAATGTGTTGCTAAACAAAGTGACCGATTATAATTGGTCTCGTCTTAACGGTAAAAATGTTGAGATAAAGGACAATGTATATGATCTTAAGACGGGAGAACTTCGTATACAATAATTTTGCAGTATGTTCTACTGTGGGTACGGAAAAATTAGAAAGGCATGGTTAAATCTATGAAAAAAACATATGTGTTGATAACGACCGTAATTTCCTTAGTTGCACTTTGGGGCGGATACCTTTTTGGAAATGCAGTTTTACCGAAAAATGAAGTATCCGATAATCCTTCCGAAATCGGATTGAAGGCTCACGCAGTGGAGTCATTTCCCGAATATGCATATGAATATGATACCGTGATAGATCCCGATGTTCTTACGGCGAACTGGTTTGCGGATACCGAATATGTAAAGAATATGCTTGAAAGCGCAAAGAGCGAGGCGATGAAGCTCAATGCGGAAAATACATATTATTTTGTCGAAAACGCTATTATCACTTTGGGCTCTTATTCAAATTATTTGAAATATGAGGATACCCTTTCCGTAAAGATCGGAAATACCGTTTACGGAGCTTATACGGAAGAGGGAAGCTCTCCCATAGGCGGCGGCAAGGGATATCATGAGATATTCACCACAGGCGATTATGTAGTACGTACATATGCCGAGATCGTTGAAGCCTGCGAGAAAGCAAAGTCAGGGGAAGTAATATTCATCCCCTCAGACGTTTCTTTGGATCTTACCATGGAGCAGAAGGCAACACCGAGCGGAGCATATATCTACCTTAAGGAAGGCGTTACTCTTGCCTCAGACAGAGGCTTTGTTCGTGAAGACGGTACTATATCAACAGGCGCAAAGCTTTACGGAACGGGTATAGTCAACCCTTCGATAACATCAAATTTCGTTTATTGTGAAAAGAATACACGTGTCACGGGAATTACGATGCAGGGTCCTGATCCGAGCAAGCATCTCGAGCATCATTTCAGAGCTTTTTCCGTAAGCAACCCTCCCGGACATGATTATTATTACCTTTTCCCTCTTTGCTCGGGTATCCTTCTCAGAGGCGATAATGTGGAGATCGATAATTGCGAGCTTTCCGGTTTTTCATCTCAGGCTGTAAGCGTTGCAAGCTATGAGAATTATTTCCACCATAACTATATCCATCACAACCAGACTAACGGTCTCGGATACGGAATATGCTTCGGTCACGGCGGCGGTCTTATCGAATATAATCTTTTCAATTATAACCGCCATTCCATAGCCGGCTCCGGTCCTGCGGACAGCTACTATACGGCAAGATACAATGTGGAAATGGGCGAATCGCTTTCTCATATGTTCGATATGCACGGCGGACGTGACAGAGGCGACGGAACAAATATTGCGGGTAAATATGTTGATATGTATAATAATACATTCCTTTCTCCCATGAATCCTTATTACATGAGAGGCGTTCCCGTAGAGTATCAGAATTTCTACCACAACATCGTTTTAAATCCCAAAAGAAATTATAATTACAGCTTTTTCACCGGTGAAAATGTCAAGATATATGACAATATTTTCGGTATAGAGAAGCAGACGGTGGTTAAATAGTAAGCTGTAATATTGTAATGCGGTCAGATGCCGTTTATGTTTCGTATCAATGCTTTTCAAGGAGGTTTGAAGTATCAGAATGAGGATCATTTCGGTTTTTTTAACGGTAATTATTTTGTTGTCCTGTCTTTGGGGAGGTTATGCTCTCGGAAATGTAGTCTTTGATGAAAATACCGAAAGCGAAACGATAAGACATCCTATCGCTGAGCCTCCGTCCTTGGAAAGCCATCCCGCATATTTCTTTGAGACCGACACGGCACTGTACCCCGAGATACTTACGTCCAATTGGTATCCCGATACAGAGTATGTTAAAAAGATGCTTGAAAGTGCCATGGAGGGAGCGGATAAGCTCAACGCAGAAAACGTTTATTACTATGTTAACAGCGCATACGGATCTTTGGCTTCCTATTCAAACTATCTTAAGTACATGGATACCTTGTCGATAACGAAGGGGGATACGATTTACGGTGCATATACAAAAGAAGGAGTGCCGACTTTTGGCGGCGGTGTCGGATATCCCGATATTCACACTACAGGAGATTACATAGTAAGATCGTACACCGAGCTGCTCGATGCCTGTAAAAAAGCATCCTCGGGTGAGGTGATATTCATTCCTTCCGATGTATCCATCGATCTTACAATGGAAATAAAGGATGCGGATAATAAAGGCTATTACGTGTATCTTAATGAAGGTGTAACGCTGGCATCCGACAGAGGCTATGTACGTGAAGACGGAACTGTCTCCACGGGTGCGAAGCTTTACGGATGCGGTATCGATACCCCTTCCATAACTACGGGTTTTGTCTATTGCAATAAGGATGCAAGGATCACGGGTATCACACTTCAGGGACCCGATGGAAACAGACATCTTGAGCATCATTACCGTTCGTTCTCCGTTATAAACGCTCCCGGGCATGATTATTACTACAGATTTCCGATTGCGGGAGGCGTTTCGATCCTGGGAGACAATGTGGAGATAGACAATTGCGAGCTTTCGGGATTTTCATCTTATGCAATCGGCGTTTCAGCATATGAATGTTATATCCACCATAATTATATACATCATAATCAGATAAACGGTCTCGGATACGGTGTAAGCTTCGGTCACGGCGGCGGTCTTATCGAATATAATCTTTTCAATTACAACCGCCATTCCATAGCGGGATCGGGCTACGGCGACAGCTACTATACCGCAAGGTATAATGTGGATATGGGCGAATCACTCGACCACGTTTACGATATGCACGGCGGTGCGGACAGAAAAGACGGAACAAATATAGCGGGAAAGTATGTTGAAATGTATAATAATACTTTTCTTACCGCAAGCAGACCCTTTCATATACGCGGAGTGCCTGTTGAATATTATACATTTTGCCACAATATTCTTTTAAATCCCGTCAATCAATATAATTACGGTGTACTTACGGGTGAAAAAATGAAGATATACGATAATATTTTCGGTATAGAAAAGCAGACGGTGGTTAAGTAGCTATCAAAAGCTTGTTACCGTATATCTTTCAAGTATTATTAAGTGAATTTTCAAGGAGCGGCGGTTGTGTTCAGATCAAAAGCATCAACAGCATTATTTTTAACGATCATTTCTATATTAAGTCTTGTAGGCGGTTTTGTAACGGGAAGCTTTCTCATTTCCGATGATTCGGAGATTGCGGCAAACGTATCGGGCGATGCAAAACTAATCCCACACAGAGTCGATAGCTTTCCTGCGGAAAACTTCAAAAGCGATGTACCCGTTTACCCGGATATACTTACATCCAATTGGTACGGAGATACGGAATATGTAAAAAATAAGCTTGAATATGCAAAAGAGAAGTCGGGCTCCTTCGATCCCAAGGAAATATATCCCATTATTGAAGATGCGGTAATTGAATTGGCATCATATTCTAATTATTTGAAATATTACGATTCTTTGTCAATTGCCGTCGGTGATACCGTTTACGGTGCATATGCGGCTGAAGATGTTCCTCCCATCGGAGGAGGCATAGGCTACGATGACATTATCACAACAGGCGACTATATAGTACATTCCTATACGGAGCTTGTTGAGGCATCGAAAAAAGCACAGCCCGGAGAGGTTATTTTTATTCCTTCCGATGTGACTATAGACTTTACTATGGAGATGCCCGATGCCGAAAACGGAGGATTCCATATTTGCCTCAATAAAGGTGTGACCTTAGCATCCGACAGAGGATATGTACGTGAGGACGGTTCTGTTTCCACGGGAGGCAGGATAGTAGGCTCAGGCGTCGTTCCTCCCTTTACAACTACAAAGCTTATAACATGCGCCGATGATTCACGCATTACAGGTCTGGCTTTTCAAGGCCCCGACGGTTTGCAGCACGTTGAACATCACTACCGCGCTTTTTCTGTCCCGAATCCTCCGGGAAGCAGCTATTTTTACCGCTATACAGTAGTTCTCGGAATAATCGTTGACGGCAACAATGTAGAGATAGATAACTGCGAGTTGTCAGGCTTTTCATACAGTGCGGTCTGTGTTTACGGTGACGATCACCTCTTCCATCACAATTACGTTCACCATAATCAGATAAAAGGCTTGGGCTACGGCATTCAGTTTGTCGGAGGCGGCGGTATAGTGGAATATAATCTCTGCAATTTCAACCGCCATTCCATAGCCGGCTCAGGTACTGCCGATACATATTATATCGCAAGGCATAACATTGAAATGGGAGATTTTCTCGATCATGTTTACGATATGCACGGCGGCAGAGACAGAGGAGACGGTACAAATATAGCGGGGAAATACGTTGAAATGTATAATAATACATTCCTTTCCCCCATGAATCCTTTTCATGTGCGCGGCGTACCCGTGGAGCACTATACATTTTTCCATAATATTCTGTTGAATCCCGTAAATCAGTATAATTACAGCGTTATTACGGGCGAGAAAATGAAGACATACGATAATATTTTCGGCATCGAGAAGCGTACCGTCGTAAAATAAGCTTTCAGATAATAAATAAGTCAGGAATACATAATGATCAAAGAATTACCCGATGTTCTCCTTCTGAGCTATCTCGGAGACTCTGTTTTCGAGGTGCTCGTAAGGGAAAGATTGATTAAAATAAAAGGGGCAAATCCTCAGAGCTGCAATAAAGAATCTCTTTCGTATGTCAGCGCACCCTTTCAGGCGGAGGCGGCAAAGAGATTGGCGGATCATTTTTCGGAGGATGAAGCCGAAATATTCAGACACGGAAAAAACGCAAAAAGCAATTCAAATCCGAGAAATACGTCGCTGTATACTTACAGGATAGCTACGGGACTTGAAGCTGTGTTCGGATATAATTATTATATCAACAATAACGAACGCAACAGGGAGCTTTTTGAGCTGGGCTTTCCGTGCGGAGAAAAAGAGGAGTCCGAATAAAGTAGTATATAAGGAGACGAAATGCCATGAAAAACAAGCATTGGCTGAAAACAGAAGAAAAAAAGACTCGCGCAGGATCGCAGCGCGATGCACTTTTGCGCTCTGAAAACACCTTCGCCAATGCTCATGCCTCGGAAGATGATGCGATGATGACATTCTGTCAGAAGAATGATGAGGACGCGAAAGAGAATAAGATAGTCAACACAGCGGGATGTATTGCAAAATGTATATGCATCAGTGTACTCGCTGTTTCTTTCGTATTATGCATGGCAGAGGGCTACGGATTTGCACCCGATGTATTTTCGTTGATCGCTCTTACCGTCTTTTCATGTGCTTCTTTTTCATTGATAGCTCTCGGTAATAAGCTTCGGATATTCGGAGCTGTCCTTTTGTTGCCCACAGCGTTTATACTGTTGCGCTTCTGTGGATTGATGCATTTGCATCCCATTGATGCTGCTCGTTTTTTCTATGAATATGTCTGCGGATTGCTTTACGAAAAAGGCTATACATTTCTCCCCGATCCGACTGTTTCTTCCGTTTGGATATCCGAAGAGGGACAGTTTACCGTTTTTTCTACAGAGATATGTGCGTTTATCGCTTTGATCTTCTCTGCAGTCTGCGTATACAGCATAATGGGGAAGAAGATAAGAAGTATATATTTGGGAGCTTTCGTCGGAGCATACATTATCTTTTCTTTTTTTATAGGCTTTTATCCTACAAATAATACATTTGCACTTTTGATCTGTTCGTTGGCATCTGTATTCTTTATGGTGACCTATGAGAAAAGCCTTAAAGGTAAAGGGTTTCATTTAAGAACGAATATCAAGGACGACAGCATTATAGGTATGAGTGAAGCGTCACTTTCATTGAAGAGAATAGTATGCTTTGCACTTTTGTCATCTGCTTATGTATTTATTTTTCTCGATTCAATGGAACTGATACCTACAGTATTGAATGTTGTTTCTTATGCAGTCATATCTCTCATTTGTATTCTGATATACTTCACTTCATTTAAGCTGAAAGAGACAAATAAAACGGTGGTATGGAGTGCTCTGATAATTTTGATTGCAGTAATACTTATAACTACGGTATTCGTTATAGGTATTCTGGATGATGTGGCGGGTGACATAAATTATATCGTCAGCCATGTCTACCACAAGCTCGCCGAAGGTAATTTCATCATTGATGATACACTGCCCGGAGGAGTATTTACTCTCTCTCAGATAGAGACATTGAGAGCATCGGAGAATTTCTATAAGATTTCTCTTCGCATGATGACTTTCTGGCAGCTTCTGATAATTCCTTTTTCCGCTTTTTTGTTTCTTGGTGCTAAGTTCAGATATATTCTGATGGGAGTCTTTTCTCTCGTTATCACTTTCGTCACCTTCTTTTTCGGATTTCATTTTTCTTTTATCAGTATTATACTTATATCAGCCGCTGTTTTGACCTCCTACATTTTGCTTTTTTCCGATGCACTCAAAAGGAGCTCACTCAAAAAGGAAGCGGCTATCGAGAGATCCCCCGAAAAGCTTTCGGAAAAGAAAGTGAAAAACGAACGCGCAAGGCTGTCTTTACCCTCGCACGCTAAACAGGGATTCATAGGAATAGTAACTTTAGCTATGTCTGCGCTGATGGTTTTTACACTTGCTGCCCCTGCAAGTCTCGGTGCATTTCCTAAGATAGATATTCTTGACGGTCAGATGAGGACTGTGCGTGCGCTTATTCAGGCGTACATGGGCAACAGCGGTAACATAACATCCGAAATAATAGGAGGAGATATCGGCGGCGGAAACGTTTCGGACGATCCCATAGAGTTTGATGATACGTTGAAGATCATTGCCGATACCTCACGCAGAGAATCCTTTTATCTGCGCGGGTGGATAGGCAAGGAATACGATAACGGAAAATGGAATGATGCCGATCCTCTTGATATGATACGCTTCAAACAAAGATTCGGAGAAGGCTTCATGCCCGATGTTCTGTATACATCTTACGCCGATTTTTTGTCAAGAACGAGTAATACTCTTAACAATATAGGATTCGATTATATTCTGTCCACTATAGCATATACCGAGCCGGGAGCTCATCTTCTTCTGGTACCCTCATATTCCGTACCGAACAGAATATCATACGAAATGGGCTACGAGCTTCATTTTCTCGGAGATTCCGTATATTATATGACACAGGGAAGCGACCTGTCCCGTGAAGCATTTGCCCACCGCGGCGAACAGACTATTAAGTACAGGTCATCCGCATATGTACCCGATTATTCGAGCGATGATTTCATATCCGCAACGGAAGAAAATATCCGTCTTTATGAGTATTTCAAGGAGCTTCTCAAGTCATTGGGTCCGGAGAAAACACTTTATTCATTAAGATCCACTGTGCCTCAGCACGATAAGAGGATATTGGAGATTGCCGATGACAGCGATATAGAATATCTCCTTGATGTGTTTTATGAGACTGCACTTATCGAGGACGAATACGAGAAATACGTTTACGAGGAGTATCTCGGGCTTACCGAGAAAATAGCTTCAAGCGAAAGAATGAAGCGTCTTTATGAAGAGGTAACAAGGGAAAGCGGTTCGGATCTTGAATCGGCTTTTCTTCTGGCAGAGTATTTCAGCAATAATTATACTTATACTACCTCTCCCGTACCGGGAGATAATGGCGGCGGTGACTATATAGAAAGCTTTATATTCGATACCAAAAGAGGGTACTGTACGCATTTTGCCACGGCAATGGTAAATCTTCTGCGTTTGGGAGGGATTCCCGCAAGATATGCTGAAGGCTATTATGCTGATGCCAATGAGGCGATACCCGCCAAATACGGTGCTGATACCGTATATCAGTATTCCGTTTTGGATAAGAACGCTCATGCATGGGTTGAGGCTTACATTGAAGGTATCGGTTGGATGATATTTGAGCCTACGGCAGGCTACGGAAATTCTCCCTGGGGTGGGGGTGATCCTTCTTCCGATGCACCGCCAACGGAAATACCGGGAAGCGGTAACAACGATACGGATATACCCGATGACGATACTGATAATGACGAGCCCGAACCTCTTCCGCCAACGGAACAAAAATATGAGATTTCCTCCGGTGTTTGGTATGCATTAGTGATAACGGCTGTATTTCTGATTATTGCGTCTGTAGCTATGCGTCCTGTACTCACCCGAAAAAGAAGGGCAAGAAGCTTCTTGATGCAGGGAAAGCAAGGCGGAACGGCGATGATGAAATACCTTATTAAGGTATTCGGATATGTCGGCGTATCTGTTAAAGATTATGAGAGCATGGTCTGTTTTTCGGACAATGCTTTCTCAAAGCTTGAAAAGTATACCGACGGAAGTATAATGACCTTTGATAAGAAGGGGCTTGTTGAGGTCTTGAGCCGTTTGCAGGAAAATGAGTTTTCGTCTGTTGAACTCACAACTCAGGAAAAACAGACGATAAGTGATTATATTTTCAGGATAACCGATTCGATATACAGAAATTCCGGCATTATCGGAAAAATATACGGTCGGTATATTATGAATGTAATATAAAAAGGTCTTTGACCGAATAAACAAAATCAAACGTTGATGAAAGGATTTTGAAATGGAACCTAAAAGACAGTATAACTCGGAATTTAAACCGAAAAGAATGGCGAGCTGGTGGAATGATGTCGATGTCGTTCTCTGGCCCGATATAACGGTAAAGAATAAGATAAAAAAGCGTGCAAAGGCTTTTCATGATGCCGGTATCGATGCGGTAATGAATTACGGTTTGCATATGCGTTTTGACTATGCGGATTATTTTCAGAACGTTCACGGATATCTTAAGGATGTTTGCGATGAGCTTCATAAGTACGGAATAAAGTTCGTTGAGCATTATTCCTGCAACCTTATCGAAAGACCCAGAGGACTTGATGAATTTTATAAGCTTCACAGATCCCACCGCCACCACATCCTTCTCCACAAGGATTTCAAGGCGGCTGAATTCGCACAGTATGAAGGACACAGATTCTGGGATATCTGCGAGGTCGATTTCAGAGACGGTTCAAGAGGCTATACACCCAATTATCAGGCTGAATTGTTCTGCCACAATAATCCCGGTTTTCTCGATATGCATAAGAAATATCTGGAAAGACTTATTGCCGAAGTTCCGATAGATGCAATAGAAGTCGATGATATGTGTGAATACGGCGGACTTACCGTTTGCGGATGCGAGTACTGCAGAGAACGCTTCAGAAGAGATTACGGTTATGAGATACCTTCTCTCGACGATAAGGATTTTTGGGGTGATACCTCCGGTCATCCGTATACATGGGGTAATTATAAGAGCCCTGCGTTCAGATCTTACCTTAAAATGAGGACCGATTCCATAAACGATCATATTAAGATGGTTAAGGAAACCGTCGGTAATATTCCTCTCTTCACCTGCTGCTCCGCTACAGGTCCCATGGTGCTCAATGCTCTTTCTCTTGATCTTGAAAGTGCAGCCGATACTCTTGACCTTGTTATGCTTGAAAACTGCGGTCTTATATCCAATGCTGTAAATTGGGTATCTAAGGATGCCGAGGCAATGCAGCAGAGAGACATTGCGAAGAAGATGGGCAATGCTCCCGCAATAGCACTGAGCTATACAACATTTGAAGATAGTGCTTATTTCGGATGGGCTCTTGCACGCTTCTGGGGTGCAACCAACTGGTCAAGCACAATGGCAGGCCGTCTGGACGATGTCCCCGATGATCTTCCCAAGGAAGAAGATCTTGTAACTCCCATTTACCGTTGGGAAGAAGCAAACAGCCCCATCGATCCCTTGAAGTGTGAAAATGTTCTTAATGTTCGTCTTGTAAACAGCAGATACAACAGAATGAACGGATGGAAAAACGAAAAGGGCGAAGAGGTATGGACTCTCGTAAACGGATGGGCACAGAGCTTTGTAAGAAATAATGTAGATTACAGATTTGTAAGATACAGAGAATTGGCTGATGCCGAAGCACTTCTTACCGAGGATACACCTATCGTTATGGAAAGCAATGCGTGCGTATCCGATGCACAGTTTGAAGCGATAAAGACATATCTTTCACACGGCGGAAAGCTTATTATGACCCTTCCTTTCGGACTTTACGACGAAAATGGTTATGAGCGTGAAAAAGCACTCTCCGAAGAGCTTCTCAGCGTAAAATATGACGGACTTTATATTGTCAACGGTTCTGCGGATCTTCCGAGGCTTATTGAAGAGGGCTTGATAGTTCCCACAGTCAAGGTATTGAAGGGCGATAAGAGAAGAGTGTTCCGTGCAAAGGTAGAATCTGACGGCAGACTCATTCTCCATATAATGAATACCGCTTTGACGGGCGTTCCTCATAAGTGGATATCAACATTCGGAACCAAGGTTCTCGATAAGATTGAAAGCCAGATCACCGATCACGTATATGAGATAGAAATTACGGGTAAGGATCTTCCCGCTTTCCGTGAAGGCAAGGTAAAATCCTATGAATTCGGCGGAGCAAGAGATGTTGAAATAACAAAGACAGAAAACGGATATATTGTCAAGTTTGATATTTCCGGTTCGGGTATCTATGCAGTAATAGAGTGACCGTGATCTAAATTAATAAAAGCTTAAGGACAGAGACATAAGCCGTGCAGTAAGCAGAGGCTTTACGGTCTCTGTCTTTTTTTGAATGAATTTTGACAATTGAAATTTTAATGAGTTTTGTATTGACAATTCAAAGGAATAATGCTATAATCATATCATTGGCATTGCTTTAAATTTTTTCGGATAATCCGGAATATTATTATAAAGACTATACGCATTGTGCGTAAATAATTAATTTGGAGTTTCAATGTTTAACACCTTAAAGAGTGTCGGTGAAAAATTCCGACTTAAAGGAAGTATATATTCGTACGATACTATAACCCATGGTAATATTAATTCAACATACAAAGTGACGTATGTTGAAGCAGATAACTCGCTTAAATCATACCTGTTTCAGAAGGTAAATACAGTTGTGTTTAAGAATCCCATTGAAATAATGGAGAATATTGACCGCGTCACCACTCACATTCGCGAGAAGTATCCCGATCAGGTCACACTTCATTTCCACCACATTGACAGCGGTGAGAATTACTACATAGGCGACGAGGATTATTTTTGGCGTGTCAGAAATTATGTCGAGTCGGTAACCTTCAATTCCTCGGACGATCTTTCGATTATTCAATCCACGGGCGAAGCCTTCGGTCATTTTCAGATGCAGCTTTCCGATTTTGACGGTTCCGTTCTTCATGAGACCATAAAAGATTTTCATTACACCAAAAAGCGCATAGATAAGCTTTTCGAGGATGCCGAAAAGGACGAATACGGCAGAGCATGTGAGGTAGCGGCTGAGCTTGAGTATATCCGTTCGGTGAAGGATATGGCATCTGAACTCAGTGTCAGATTTGCCAACGGAGAGCTTCCCGTCAGAGTCGCTCACAATGACACAAAAGCCAATAATGTTCTTTTCGACAGAATAACAAAGAGACCTCTTATAGTTATCGACCTTGACACGATAATGCCGGGCATGGGTATGTACGATTTTGGCGATGCTGTCCGCTTTATAGCAAATACCTCCGTTGAGGATGAACCGGATATATCCAAGGTATTCTTTGATACGGCAAAATTCCGTGCATTTGCACGAGGATTTATCGGTGAGGTCAAGGATTCGTTTACTCAGGAGGAAATAGACAATCTCGTATTGGCTTCCTTCTCGATAACCGTTGAATTGGCATCACGTTTTCTTGACGATTATCTTACCGGTGATAAATATTTTAAGTGTAATTATCCGGGACATAACCTTGTCCGTACACGTTGTCAATTGAAGCTTGCAAAAGACATAAAGAGAAAATACAACGAGCTTCAATGGATAATCCGTGATATAATCGAAAGCTGAATATTATTGAAACGAGCAGGGATACTGTCTTTTAGGTGGTATCCCTCATTTGGAGAATTGAATTGCTTACTTACAGAAATACTCAAAAAGAAATAGAAGCCGCTAATATTGATACTGCTGTTATTCCCCTCGGAAGCGTTGAGCAGCACAGCTCACATCTTCCCATCGGTACGGATGCAATGTTTGCTGAAGCCTTTTCCGAAAAGCTTGCCGAAAGATTTGACGCCCTCCTTCTTCCTGTTCTTCCGATATCGACCTGTTATGAACACAAAGGCAAAAAGGGAAGCGTTTGGATGCGTCCGTCTACATTTTATACAATGCTTCAGGATATAATAGGATCCCTCCATTCCCAAGGCTTCAAAAAAGTCATTCTTATTCTGGGTCACGGAGGAATCTTTGCGGCTTTTCCCGCCGTGAGAGAGCTGAATGCAACGAAAAATGATCTTCAGATCATTATTTACGCTCCCGACGTTGACGATGATGTAAAGCAGATAATGGATACAAAAAAGAACGAGGTCCATGCGGGAGAAAGCGAAACATCATTGATGCTTTATCTCTTTGAAGAGCTTGTAAACAAGGAAGAAATGATGAAAAACGATTTTGTTCCCGATGTTCCCCAGAATTTTTTGAATTACACTCCCGTACATAAATTAAGCCCCACGGGAGTGTGGGGCGAGCCTTCTTTGGCTACAAAGGAAAAGGGCGAGAAGATATTCAATATGATGCTCGATAAAGCCGAAGCGTATATTAATAACGCTCTGAAGTATGCAGTAAAAGAAGAATGGTGATATAGATCGAAATAGTATTCCCTCGGAAAGTAGATTATCCGAGGGAGTTTTTTATCTGCTTTTATCACACATATTCAGAAAATGCTTGAAAATATGTATACCGTCAACTGTATCACGGCGTCTTTTTTCTGCGCACATTCTTTCGGGATGGAATTGCACTCCGATAACGGGAAGAGACTCATGTACCAAAGCCTCGATAACTCCGTCCGAAGCTGAACGAAGTATTACCTTTAGTCCTTTTCCCAAGTTATTGACAGCTTGATGATGCATACTGTTGATGCAGAAGCTTTCTCCGTATAAAGGGGAAAGAAAGCTTGCATCTTCTGCTTTTGCCAAGTGTACGGCATCACCTTCACGTTTGTGAGATTCCCATGTAGGAATATGCTGTATCATATCACCGCCGAAATAAACATTCAATACCTGATGACCGCGACAAATACCGAAAACGGGTTTCCCGCATCTTATGAATTCGCGTATAAGGGAAAACTCACATTCATCTCTTGCGGTATCTATACGCTCTTCATCCGAACCGTCGATCTTTTTTCCGTAGTATCTTGGATGGATATCTCCGCCGCCGCATAAAATAAGACCGTCATATCCTTCGCTTGAGATATCGGGAAGGTATCCACCCTCTGCTTCGGCTTGACAAGCGTTTAATGCATTTATATAATTTTGTATATTTCCTTTTCCTGAAAGTAATATCTTCAATGACATATAAATCACCTCCGAGTTTACAGATCCTTTGCGATCACAGCAAGAATCTTTGCGGATCTTGAAAGGGAATCGAGATATGCATATTCTTCGGGAGAGTGTATCCTTCCGCCTTCTACTCCCAATGAGTCAACACAAGGTATGCCGAAGGAAGTAATATCTGCAGCATCCGAACCGCCCTTTCTCTTGAAGGGTGTGAGCAGTTCCATTTCATTTTTTGCCAAAACTGTATTTATGCGGTCAACAAGCTCAAGATTTCGGTCGCACCTCTCCATCGCTAAACGAAAACCGGATTGAACCACCTCGGTGGTACATCCCGATACATATACCGTTTCTGCAATCTCATTTACGTAATTACGTACCCATTCAAGCTGTTCCGAAGTTGAAAAGCGTATGTTGGCCTTGAAAACGCATTTTCCCGGAACTGTATTTGCAACTGTTCCTCCGTTAATTACACCACAATTACACGTAAGTCCGTCATCATCCTTCAATTTTTCCAGCTCAATGATCTTGTGGGCTGCTTCAAGAATTGCATTAGATCCAAGCTTGGCGCAATTTGATGAATGGGCTTCTACTCCTGTTACCGTAAATGTAAATGTAACAATGCCTTTTCGTTCAACGCATACCTTTCCCCGGGAGCTTCCTTCAAGGTTGATAAATGCTATTGAATCCTTTGCTTTTTCACCAATATATTTTATTGAAAACTTTTTTGAAAGGCTACTTTCCTCGTCAACCTGCAAAAGCAGATGTATTGGTCTACCCTTAAATCCGCATCTGTCCAAGGCATCCATAGCCATAAAACCTGCCACGATTCCACCTTTGCAATCGGTAACGCCCGGACCGTAAATCTTTGTTTCGTCTCGTTTTACGGCAGGTGTTCCGAACGAACCCAACGGATGAACGGTGTCAAGATGTCCCGAGAAGCTTATGGGCGCACCGTCTGAATCGGGATTCATCGTTATCGATACAAGATCTCCGGCGATATCCATAGGGTATACCTCTACCATCCAACCCTTTTCCTTTGCTTTTTCGGAAATCAGGGTGCTTGCTCTGTCAATTCCTTCCTTGTGTAGTGTGGGTGTTTCTATGTTGCAGATCTCTTCCCAAAATGAAATATATTGCTCATTGAGAGAATCGATTGTTTTGAAAAGCATATCGTTCATCGAAATTATCCTTTCGTTTAAGATTCTGTACCCGATCTCTGTTTAACGCTTTCTCTTCTCATTTCATTTATAACTCCTATTCCGATAGGAAGAGAAATGATAAATGCTACCACATCTGAAACTGCCTGAGCTGTTTCTATTCCCAACAACGGATCAAACCCCATAAGCTTTATAATCAACGGAAGAAGGAATATTATCGGTATAAACGCCAATCCCTGACGCGACATGGCGACTACGGTCGCGCGGAATGTCATACCGATGTTCTGCAGCATCATATTGCAAAGCATACTCCATGCCTGAAGAGGGAATACGATAAGCTGAGCCTTAAAGGTGAATGAAGCAATTGCCGAGGAAAGCTCCGTGCTTCCTGCAATGGCGAGAGTAATCGCATCGGAGAATATAAATCCGAGAGCGGAAAAGATGACAAGGGCGACGCAGGCTACCTTAATGCAGAAAAAGTATGACTTTATAACTCTGTCATAAAGCTTTGCTCCGTAATTGAATCCGCATACGGGCTGGAAGCCCTGACCGAATCCGATAAGAGCGGATGAGAGGAAAAGTGTTATCTTCGATACTCCCGTCATAGCCGCCTGAACCGCATCTATCATTATTTCATCGGAAATAAAAAGACCTACCGAATGATTGAGACAAGCGGTGGATACGCTTGCAAGTCCTTGACGTGCAAGAGAGGGAAGACCCCCTTGTACTATCCCGCTGAAATACCGCAGCGATATTGAACGTAAATTGATCTTTATGGCATCGCTTTTGTACATTCCGATAAATAGTAGAATAAACGAACATACCTGGCTTATTGCAGTTGCAAGAGCCGCTCCCTCGACTCCGAGACCGACACCAAAGGGGATGGTAACAGAACCATTGAAGATAGTGTCTCCGCTTTTAAATATAAAGATCGGGTCAAGAATACAATTGAGAATTGCACCGGTAGTCAGACCGACCATCGCAAAGAATGCATTTCCCTGCATCCTGAGCTGATTGTTGATTACAATTGCTCCTGTCATGAACGGGCAGGCGATCAGTATCCATTTCATGTATTCCTTTGTGGCAATAGATGTGGCTTCTGTTTTGGCGCCGAGAATGAATGTGAGCTGATCGGTGAACAGAAGACCGCCGACGGTAATAACAAGACCGAAGACTACAGCATAGAAAAATCCCGTTGAAGCCATTATCTTTGCATCATTATAATCCTTACGTCCGAATGCTCTCGATATGTAGTTTCCCGAACCGTGACCGCAGAAAAAACCGAATGCCTGGATAATTGACATCAGCGGCAGTACTACTCCCACTGCTGCGACCATAGAATCGTTTTCAAGCTGTCGGACGAACAATGTATCGGCTAAATTGTAAAAGGTAGTGACGAGCATCGATATGATCGTGGGAACAGCCAGCTTGATTATAAGCTTCTCCACGGGAGCTGTAGTCATTTGTATGAATTTTGAATCCGAAGATGTATCCTTTGTTTTATTCATCGTATGTCTCTTTTTTATTTATTTGAGAAAAACTTCCCCTTATATTAAACATCAAAAGAGTACCTTGCATTGGTCATATTCTCCGTTTTTTATATTCTTATTGACAACAGAAGCGCCTTCGGAGTAGAAATGGTTTAGAAACTGCGCTCGTGAGCGTCGAAGGATATGATGCTGATCTTTATAAAGGTATCATTATTTGAAAAAATGCTTCAGCATATTATTTAAGTAAAAAAACTATTGCAAAAAAATCAAAAATATGTTATAATTAATTGATTTTTGCAAATCGGGATGTTATTAATTTTGATTGATAACTCTTCTTTGTATGAAGTATCTTCTTTATTGAATGGAATGATAAAAGTATGAAAAAGATCGACCCTACCGTGCTCAAAGAAACATTTTATGTTGCTTGCTTTTCGGTAGTATTCAGTTTATTGATGCAGGCTGTTTATCTTGCGATTGGAAAATGGAATACAGCGGTTCTTTTCGGGAACCTTCTCGGGTATTTCGCTGCCGTTGCCAATTTCTTTCTGATGGGACTTACGGTGCAGTCGGCGGTTATGAAGGAAGAGAAGGAGGCAAGAAATCTTGTCAAACTATCTCAGAATCTCAGAATGGTTTTTCTTCTTGTCGTTGCTGTGATCGGATATGCCGTTCCGATCTTTGATATTATTGCCGTTGTGATACCCTTCATTTTTCCAAGGTTGTCCGTCACCGTTCGTTCTTTGACCATCAAGGACAAGGATTGATTCTCGCAGACTGCGTTTAAAACTTAAAGCAAAGAGGTGATATATTTTGGATGCAGCTTCCCGCCGCTTCAGAATTACAGATATTTTCTATATAGTCATGATGATCCTTCCGTTGGCATTTGCCGTCGTTCTGAAGATTCTTACCAATGTCCCCTCCGAGGGCATTTCCATAAGCGGTGCTCGTATATTTTTTACGATACCTATGCCTATACAGGACTTTCCCATAACCGAGTCCCAGGTCAATTCTCTTATGGTTCTTATAACTATATTCTTCTTTTGCCGTTTTATTACTCACGGTATAAGCGAGCGTGTTGTTCTGAAAAGACAGCATCTTGCCGAATGGGCTGTTGAAAAGGTTGATGCCCTTGTTAATGAAAATATGGGCGAGTATTTTAAGGGCTATTCTCCTTTTATAATATCAATTCTTGCTCTTTCGGCTTTTTCAAGCCTTCTTTCGCTTTTGGGACTTTTCCCGCCGACATCCGATATAAATATCGTTGCGGGATGGGCGATCCTTGTATTTATTCTGATAACATATTATAAGTTGAAATGCGGTCCGATGTATTATATTAAAGGCTTCCTCGAACCCGTTCCGATACTCGCACCCATCAACTTTATAAGTGAATTTGCCACACCCGTTTCAATGAGCTTCCGCCATTACGGAAATGTTCTTTCGGGTACCGTTGTGTCGACTCTCGTTGCGGCTGCTTTGGGCGGTCTCTCCACAATGCTTCTCGGCTCGCTTCCGGGATTCCTTGCGGATATTCCATTGTTTCAGATAGGTCTGCCTGCTGTTTTGTCTGTATACTTCGATTTGTTCAGCGGCTGTCTCCAGGCATTTATTTTCGCAATGCTGACCATGCTCAATATTTCCGGAGCATTCCCGGCAGAGGAGTATGAAAGAAGACGCATGATAGAAAATGCGAAAAACAAAAAAGTCAATAATTAAGCGGTTCTTCCGTGATTAATAAATTGAAACAAATTTCTTTGGAGGATAAAAATGGAAATTGCAATCAGTATTATTTTAGGATGCTGCGCTCTCGGCGCAGGTATAGCGATGATAGCAGGTATAGGTCCCGGTATCGGTGAAGGTAACGCCGTCGCCAAGGCTTGTGAAGCGATAGGTCGTCAGCCCGAAAGCAAGGGTGCTGTTACAACTACAATGATAATGGGTTGTGCTATTGCTGAAACAACCGGTCTTTACGCTCTCGTTATAGCAATTCTTCTTATATTTGTTGCCCCCAATACAATGGTTGGCATACTTCTCAAGGCAATACAGTCTCTTTGATCCTTTGTTGTACTAAGATTACTTATAACTTAAAACAACGGAGAAAGATGATATGCCAACATTAGATATTATTTCTATAAACATTTGGCAGACTTTGGCTTCGCTTCTCAATCTTCTTATACTTTTTTTGCTTATAAAAAAGTTTTTGTACACACCCGTTAAGAATGTGCTCAACGCCCGTCAGGCAGCGATTGACGGACAGTATAATGATGCTGAGGAAGCTAAAAGAAAAGCTTTGTCCGATAGGGCGGCTTACGAAGAAAAATTGTCAAATGCAAAAGCGGAAGCGGATAATGTGATACAATCCGCTGTTGATATTGCCCATGCAAGAGAAAATGAGATAATAGCCGATGCAAAGTCAAAGGCTGATATTATCGTGCGTCAGGCAAAGGAAGAGGCTGCCCTCGAAATATCAAAGGCAGAGGACGGCATAAAGAAGGAAATTGCAGAGGTCTCCGCTCTCATAGCAGAAAAAGTGCTTGAAAGAGAGATCAATACGGATGATCATAAGCAGATGATAGATTCCTTTATCAGTAAAATAGGTGAAGAAAATGCCGACAATAAGTAAAGAGTATTCAAAAGCTCTTTTCACGCTTGCGGCTGAAAACGGGCAGATCGAAAGATTCTCGGAGTCCCTTGCTGTTATATATGATTTGGTAAGTGAAGCTCCGGAATATATTGAATTTCTTTCTTCTCCGGCGATTCCATTGTCGGAAAGATTGAATGCCATAGAATCGGCATTTGCCGACAATATGCCCGAGTACATCGTTTCGTTTGTCAAGCTTCTCTGCGAGAACGGACATATGAAAGCTTTGGGTGAATGTGTGGAAGAGTATGCGGAATTTGTCCGCGAGGCTCATAACCGCACCAATGCAAGGGTCTATTCAGTTGTCCCCTTGGATGATAAGCAAAAGAAGGCTTTGGAAGAAAAGCTTGAAGCTTTATCGGGAAAAAAGGTGGATGCAGTCTACATTCAGGACAGCTCTTTATTGGGCGGTTTGAAGGTGGAAATGGATGACATGACCTTTGACGGAAGTGTTGAAAAGCATCTGCAAAAGGTAAAGGGAGTGATTAAAGGATGAACAATCCCGGCGAGATCAGTAATATAATAAAAACTCAAATAGAGAATTATAAAGCCCGCGTATCTATGGAAGAGACCGGCAAGGTCATTCTTGTAGGTGACGGAATAGCTCGTGTTTACGGACTTCGCAACTGTATGGCAAATGAGCTGCTTGAGTTCGAAGGCGGAAGCTTCGGTATGGCTCAGAACCTGGAAGAAGAAACCGTTTCCGTTGCTATCCTCTCCAATAAAAATGAAATACGTGAGGGCGCATCCGTTCACAGAACGGGTAAGGTGCTTTCGGTACCCGTAGGCGAAAAGCTTCTCGGAAGAGTTGTCAACGCCTTGGGTGAGCCTATCGACGGAAAGGGCCCCATCGCTTACAGCGGTACCCGTCCCATTGAATCGGAGGCTCCCGGCATAATTGAAAGAAAAAGCGTAAGCGTACCTCTTCAGACAGGTATTAAGGCAATAGACAGCATGATACCCATAGGAAGAGGACAGCGTGAGCTTATCATCGGTGACCGTCAGACAGGTAAGACCGAGATAGCTCTTGATACAATAATTAATCAGAAGGGAACAGGTGTTATCTGTATCTATGTTGCAATAGGTCAGAAGAATACATCCGTAGCACAGCTTGCAGGTGAGCTTATAAGCAGCGGTGCAATGGATTACACCATAATCGTTTCCGCAGGTGCTTCGGAAAGCGCACCCTTGCAGTATATCGCTCCTTACAGCGGATGTGCAATGGCGGAATATTTCCGTGAGCAGGGTAAGGACGTTCTTATAGTATACGATGACTTGAGTAAGCACGCCGTTGCATACAGAGCATTATCCTTGCTTATCCGTCGTCCTCCGGGCAGAGAAGCTTATCCCGGCGACGTTTTTTATCTCCATTCAAGACTTCTCGAAAGAGCAGCGTGTGTTGCTCCCGAATTCGGAGGCGGCTCCATAACTGCTCTACCGATCATTGAAACTCAGGCGGGAGACGTCTCTGCATATATCCCCACAAACGTTATTTCCATAACCGATGGTCAGATATTCCTCGAAACAGAGCTTTTCCATTCGGGTATCATGCCCGCAATAAATCCCGGCATATCCGTAAGCCGTGTTGGAGGATCTGCTCAGCTAAAGGCAATGAAAAAAGTATCCGGAGAGTTGAAGCTTATATATTCTCAGTATCGTGAATTGCAGTCCTTCGCTCAGTTTGGAAGCGATCTCGATGCAGATACAAAGGCGAGACTTGCTCTCGGCGAACGAATAGTTGAGGTATTGAAGCAGGGAAGAAACTCTCCCATAAGAGTAGGATGCCAGGTCGCAATTGTATACGCCGCAGTAAAAGGATATCTTGACACAGTTGCGGTTGAAGATATAAATGAGTTCCAGAGCAGGCTTTTCGCAAAGCTCGAAAACGAAAAGAGCGAATGGCTCAACCGTATGGAATCGGGCTTCTATGAGCCTTCCGATGAAGAAGAGCTTGTAGCAGTTTTGAAGGAATTGGTATAAGCCATGGCAGGTAATACAAAAGCGCTCAGAGGCCGCATTAAAAGCGTTACCTCTACACTTCAGCTTACAAAAGCTATGGAGCTTGTTGCTTCCTCCAAGATAAGGCGAGCCTCGGAAGCTATGCTGAAGGCAAGGGAATATACAGAGGTGCTTGAAAGATCAATTTCTCTTCTTACAAGCGATCCGGATTCCTTGGAAAGCCCTTATATGAGACCTGTAACCTCAGATTCTCCGCGTACAAGGATCATAATAATTGCAGGCGACAGAGGTCTTGCAGGCGGTTACAATGCAAATGTCTTCCGTCTTGCATCGTTTTTTCCTGATGCAGAGTTTATACCGGTCGGAAAGAGAGCTTGTGAAAGATACGGCGAAGATATCAATTCTTCGGAAAGATACTACTTCGATGAAGCCTATGAGCTTTCGGAAAAGCTTTGTTCCGATTTCAGAGCGGGAGGGTTTGATCGCCTCGGTATTTTGTATACAGAATACGTCTCCGTTATGACACAGGAAGCCCGTATCAAATGGATATTACCGCTTACAAAAGCCGAAAACGGTTCAAACTTAGACATAATTTTTGAGCCTGACCAAAAAGCTGTATTGAACAATGCGGTAAGAGAATACGTGGCAGGGATGATGATAGCCACTCTCAGAGAGAGCTTTGCCTGTGAGGTTGCCGCAAGAAGAATGGCTATGGAAAGTGCGGGCAAGAATGCCAAGGAAATGATAGACAGATTACAGCTTGAATATAACAGAGCAAGACAGGGTGCGATCACTCAGGAGATTACAGAGATCGTAGCCGGAAGCGGAAGCTGAATAGAAGCTAAGCAGAAAGGAATGGTCATAAGTGTCTGATAAACATTTTATAGGAAAAGTAATTCAGGTAATGGGACCCGTAGTTGACGTTAGATTCAACGAAGGTGAGCTTCCCAATATCCTTAATGCTCTTACCGTTCCGGTAGGAGATAGAATATTGACCGTAGAGGTTGCTCAGCATATCGGCGACAATACCGCTCGATGCATAGCTATGGCTTCTACCGACGGTCTTCAGAGAGGTGTAGCCGTAACAGATACCGGTTCACCCATAAGCGTTCCTGTCGGAAAAGAGACGTTGGGACGTATATTCAACGTTTTGGGTGAAGCTGTTGATAATAAGCCCACACCCGAAACCGCTGAACGTTGGAACATCCATCGTTTGGCTCCCAAGTATGAGGAATTGGCCACAAGTGCCGAGATCCTCGAAACAGGTATCAAGGTCATAGACCTTATCTGCCCCTATTCCAAGGGCGGTAAAATAGGTCTTTTCGGCGGTGCCGGAGTCGGCAAAACAGTCCTTATCATGGAGCTTATCAATAACGTTGCGAAAGAACACGGCGGCATCTCCGTATTCAGCGGCGTAGGAGAAAGAACACGTGAAGGAAACGACCTTTATAACGAAATGATGCAGTCGGGCGTATTGAAGAGCACAGCTCTTGTGTACGGTCAGATGAATGAGCCTCCGGGAGCACGTATGAGAGTTGCTCTTTCGGGACTTACCATGGCTGAGTATTTCAGAGATACCGAAGGTCAGGACGTTCTTCTCTTTATCGATAATATCTTCCGTTTTACTCAGGCGGGAAGTGAAGTGTCAGCACTTTTGGGACGTATGCCGTCAGCAGTTGGCTATCAGCCTACCCTCGCTACGGAGATGGGTGCTTTACAGGAGAGAATAACTTCTACAAAGAAAGGCTCAATAACATCCATTCAGGCTGTCTATGTGCCCGCAGATGACCTTACCGACCCTGCTCCCGCAACAACATTTGCCCATCTTGATGCAACTACAGTTCTTGCAAGAAGTATTGCTTCACAGGGTATTTATCCTGCTGTGGATCCTCTTGAATCCTCCAGCCGTATACTTTCCCCCGATGTAGTCGGCAAGGAGCATTATATGGTGGCAAAGGAAGTACAGAGAATACTTCAGCGCTATAACGAGCTCATGGATATCATTGCGATCATGGGTATGGATGAGCTTTCCGACGAAGATAAGCTTCTCGTAGGCAGAGCAAGAAGAATACAGAGATTCCTTTCACAGCCTTTGCACGTATCGGAAAAGTTCAATGGCTTCCCCGGTATATACGTACCTGTAAGCGAGACAGTAAGAGGCTTCAAGGAGATAATAGAAGGCATGCACGACAACGTTCCCGAATCGGCATTCCTGTATGTGGGAACTATCGACGAGGCTGTTGAGAAAGCAAAGAAGGTGCGTTAATGAATACCTTCAGATTGACGGTTTCTTCACCCGACGGTAATATTTTTGACGGGGAAGTCGTAAAGCTTGATGTCAGAGGTGTCGAGGGCGACCTTGCTGTTATGGCAGGGCATATACCCTTTGTTACTTACCTTGTAAAGGCACCCTGCACGATCTTTCTTCCCGATGGAACTAAAAGAATAGCAAATTCCGACGGCGGTCTTCTGACCGTAGGTAAGAATGCTGCAACTCTTCTTTCGGGAACCTTCAAATTTCAATAAATGATACGGTATGCTTATTTCTGCATTATCTGCGGGATGAGCATACTTTTTATTTGAAACAGAAAAAAGGCTGTGCCAAAAGGCACAGCCAAAACGAAAATGATTTATTGTTTAAAGGGATGTTTGTAATCTATTGCAGCATCATAATGCCTATAGTCCAAGTTCAAAACTTATTATCTCTTCTTGGAGATAACAACACCCGCACCGGAAACAGCAGCGATTATAGCAAGAACTGTTATAGGATCGCCTGTTGTGGGGTTTTCTGTAGGCTTCTGTTCTTCCTTGGGCTCTTCCTTAGGTTCTTCCTTGGGAGGCTCGGGCATCTTAACTTCTGTACCGGAAATTGTTACATTCTTGAACTCTGCAGCTGAGTTGGATACGCCGGGAAGTGTACAAGTGATGTGGTCCTGGTTACCCTTAGAGATGTCATCATTAGACGTGATCATAGCGTTGAAGCCGATCTCACTGCCTATCTTAGCACCGTCATTGAAGGGAAGTTTGAACTCGAGAACATACTTCTTATTAGCTTTGTCTATAACTGTTTTGTATTCGGATACATAAGTCTTAACATTGTCACCTGCTGTCAATGTTCCGCCTGCACCCCAGAAACGACCGTCGATCCACGCACAAACCTTAGCCATTGTGGAAACAGCACCTGTGCATCCCCAGTCAACGTAAAGCTCTGTACCTGTGTTTTTCCAAGCACCGCCGTCTTCGTTTTCCTTAGGATACTTAGAAACGTCGAGATCGTAAGGATCACTTACATCATAAACGAGGTAAAGATTAGCACCGTCGTGGAGCATATAAAGCCATGCTTTTGCATCGGACTTATATCTTCCGGTGTCAAAGCTCTGAGTAGCGTCGATCTTGAGACCTAATTTTGTATAAGCTTCATCGATCTTACCGTCAACTGTGATTCCGCCCTTGTAAAGAGGAACTTCGCCGAAGCTGCCCTTGCCTTTAGCTGCGGATGCGGGAACTGCGAGTGCGAGCGCGATCATGAGTATCGCCAACGCGAGAGAAAGTTTTTTCATTATTTTACCTTACCTTTCTTGTAATGCGGAAGCTTTATAATACACCTCGTCAAAATTGTACTTCAGCCGTGTGAGCATTATATCTTCCGAGCGAATAAAACCGAATGATTGTTCTTATTCGGATTATCATTTTTCTTTAATAAAAACGACATATTAATTATACAATAAGTCCTTGGGATTATCAATATGCTGATTGTACAATATTTATTAACCGAATTTGGCGAAAACCACCAAATTAAGGTCGAATTCATGTGAAAACGATAAAAAAATAACATCAAACGAAGAGAATTAGGGCTTGCATCACGTTGGTGACACAAGCCCTGCATCTTACAGTAAGAATATTTATCTTGTAAAAAGACTTATCTCTTCTTGGAGATAACAACGCCCGCACCGGAAACAGCAGCGATTATAGCAAGAACTGTTATGGGATCGCCTGTTGTGGGATTTTCTGTGGGCTTCTGTTCTTCCTTGGGCTCTTCCTTGGGAGGCTCAGGCATCTTAACTTCTGTGGAAGAAAGAGTTACGTTCTTATAAGCGCCAACATCACCGGAAACGCCTGCGAGTGTGCAGCATACGTGGTCCTGGTTACCGGCTGCGAGAGAATCGTTGGAAGTGATCATAGCATTGAAACCAATTTCGGAACCTGTCTTAGCACCTTCCATGATGGGGAGCTTCATTTCTATAACGTAGTTCTTTGCGGATACGTTATATGTTGTCTTAACTTCCTTGTAGTAAGTTGTTTCCTTGCCCTTAGCAGTTCCTTCTGTCCAGGAACGGCCGTCGATCCATGTCTGGTACTTAGCAAATTTAGCTCCGCCGTTTGTCCAGTCGATGAAAAGCTCAACGCCGCTCTGTCTCCAGGAGTTATCGGAGTTAGCGTGTGCTTCGGGATAATTCTTAACGTCGATATCATAGGGATCGTTTACGTCGAATGCAATGTAAAGGTATTCGCCGTCATGAAGAACGTAGATCCAAGCTTCTGTATCGGACTTATATCTTCCGTCGTCGAAGTCGAGTGTACAGTCAACCTTAAGGCCGAGCTTTGTATAAGCTTCATCGATCTTACCGTCAACTGTGATTCCGCCCTTGTAAAGAGGAACTTCGCCGAAGCTGCCCTTGCCCTTAGCTGCGGATGCGGGAACTGCGAGTGCGAGCGCGATCATGAGTATCGCCAACGCGAGAGAAAGTTTTTTCATTATTTTACCTTTCCTTTCTTGTGATGCGGAAGCTATATAATACACCTCGTCAAAATTGTGCTTCTGCCGTGTGAGCATTATATCTTCCGAGCGAATAAAACCTAATGATTGATCTTATTCGGATTATCATTTTTTGTTAATATAAACGACATATTAATTATACAAGAATAGTATGGAATAATCAATATACTGAATATACAATAATGTTTGACCAAATTTAGTAAAAAGATACAAAACAAGGTCGATTGTATGTTAAAACAGTGAGAAAATAACATCTTCGAATGAGAATTAGGGCTTGCATCACGTTGGTGACACAAGCCCCGCATCTTACAGTAAGAATATTAATCTTTTAAAAAGACTTATCTCTTCTTGGAGATAACAACGCCCGCACCGGAAACAGCTGCGATTATAGCAAGAACTGTTATGGGATCGCCTGTTGTGGGATTTTCTGTGGGCTTCTGTTCTTCCTTGGGCTCTTCCTTGGGAGCTTCGGGGAGCTTAACCACTTTTTCAGAAAGTGTGATGTTCAAGAAATCGGGAGCATCATTGGACTTTCCGGGAAGTGTGCAAGCAACGTGATCCTGGTTACCGGCTGCGAGAGAATCATTGGATGTGATCATAGCGTTGAAACCAACTTCGCTGCCTGTCTTAGCGCCTTCCATGATGGGGAGCTTCATCTCGATGATATAGTTCTTAGCGGATACGTTGGATGTTGTCTTAACTTCCTTGTAGTAAGTGGATTCCTTACCCTTAGCTGTTCCTTCTGTCCAGGAACGACCGTCGATCCATGTCTGGTACTTAGCGAAGTTGGAGCCGCTGTTTTTCCAGTCGAGGAAAAGCTCAACGCCGCTCTGTCTCCAGGAGTTATCGGAGTTAGCGTGTGCTTCGGGATAATTCTTTACATCGATGTCGTAGGGATCGTTTACGTCGAATGCTACATAAAGATATTCGCCATCGTGAAGAACATAGATCCAAGCTTCTGTGTCAGACTTATATCTGCCATCGTCGAAGTCTTTTGTACAGTCGATCTTAAGTCCGAGCTTTGTGTAAGCTTCATCAAGTTTACCATCAATTGTGATGCCGTCCTTGTAAACAGGAACTTCACCATAAGAACCCTTACCGGTTGCTGCGGATGCGGGAACTGCGAGTGCGAGAGCGAGCATGAGTATCGCTAACGCGAGAGAAAGTTTTTTCATTTCAATGTCTCCTTTTGTTGAGGAATTTGATACTTCTATTATACAACTGTCCGAAGAATAAATCAATATACTTGTTGCACAAATTTCGATGTCGAAAATTGTTCATAATTGCTAAAATATAACTTGAATCATTGGCATTTCAGCAAAAATACGAAGCAAAACTGTCTTTTGTTTTTCCTTTTTTGCTTGTTACTTTAAAAACGGACTTTCTTGATCTCTTCTTATCTGTATTGTTTTTTTGCTTAAAATGTCCGATATTGTATAAGCATATGCTCAATCTGAGTTTTTCTGCTCATAATTCCATTATTCCCGGGAATAATATATTTATCCAATTTTTATAACGGAAAGGATACAACAATGATAGAAAAAGATACGATAAGACTTATGAGAGAATGTGACGCAGGAGTAAAAATGGGAATTGCTTCGATCAATGATGTTCTTGAATATGCGGGAGACGAAAAATTGAAGAGATATCTCACAGATTGCCGCAACGAGCATGAAAAGCTTAATTCCGAGCTTCAGGAGCTTCTTGATAAATACGGTGATGATGGGAAGGATCCCGATCCTGTCGCAAAAAGCATGTCTTGGATGAAAACAAATGTGATGCTGATAATGAATGAATCCGATAAGACAATTGCAGATCTTATTACCGACGGATGTAATATGGGAGTCAAATCTCTCGGCAGATACCTTAACAAATATAAAGCTGCCGATGAAGTATCCAAGGATATCGCAAAGAGGCTTATTAATCTTGAAGAGCGTCTGGCAGTAGATATACGTGAATTTTTATAATGTCATATTAGAATGATCCTTGCGGAGCTTGTCCTTCTTTGGGAGGCAAGCTCTTTCCTTTTAAAAAGTTTTATTACCTCAATAATATACATTGACTTAATCTTTTACTTATTGTATAATATAATAAAGGGTTTTTTCATATATCCCGCATTATGAAAGGATTTTAAAAATATGACTTATATAGTTTTCAGTTTTGATACAGAGGATTATGTTAATCCTCAAGCCGCAGACGGCATACTTAATTGTGCCAATATATTGAAAGATGAAGGAGTAAGAGGATGCTTCAATATCGTTGGAAAGCTTGCGGAAGCACTTGTGAAGTGGGGAAGACAGGATATTATCGATGCATTGAAATATCATGAGATCGATCTCCATTCTTACGCTCATTCATGGCATCCCACAATAAATGAATATACGGACATCGAAGACTTCGAAGAAGCTAAGAGCAGATTCTTCGATAATGAGAAGAAAGCAAGAGCCATCACCTCGGACATATTCGGAGTTGACTATTTTCCGGCAGCATGCCCTCCGGGTGCCTCCACTTCTTATGTAGCTCATTACGGATATGCCGAAATGGGTGTCCCCATTTATTGCGGTGACGATCTTCAGGATGCCGTAAGAGGAAGAAACGTATGGAGCTGCAATATATTGTCCACAGACTATCATCTGTATCTTGACAGATATCTTATCGGTGCAACCAAAGAGGTTTTGGATGCAAAATTTGAATCTGTAGCGGCTGAAAAGGATGTATATGTATTGGCACACCATCCCCAGATGGCTATAATTGATGAATTCTGCGACATAGTAAACTTCTTCGGAAAGAACACTCCCGAAGCGGAATGGAAGCTTTCCAAACCCAAAACAAAGGAAGATACCGCAAAATTCTATGAAAACTTTACATATCTGGTAAAGAAGATCAAAGCTGATCCGAGATTCAAAATAGTTACTTACTCCGAGCTTGCCGACATGTACTGCAAGGATAAGAGAACATTAAAGATCGAAGAAATACCCGGAATAAAAGCACAGCTTAATGAGCTCTTTTTCCCCGTAACTACTCCCGATTCATATTGTATTACGGATATATTCCTCGCCTGCAGAGATTTCCTTCTCGGAAAAGCTTCCCATGAATGCGGATTTGTATACGGATTCCTGAATACACCTTATGCTGCGGATAAGGAAATTACCGTAACAGTCGAAGAGATGAAGGAATCAGCAAAGGCTATTGCTGATGTGGGTAATTATTTCCTTCCCGAAAAATTTACCGTAGGTTCTTATGATGTAGGTCCTGCCGATTGGCTTCGTGCCGCACTCGAAATTTTGTGCGGAGCCGACAAGACTGTCATCAAGCCCGCTTCCTGGCAGATAGATATGGATCAGTTCCCCAGGGTGCGTGATCTTAACCTCAAAGGGTCATGGGTGCACAGCGAGTCCTTTGAAGATAAATATATTACCGACAGATTCAGACTCCAGAGCTGGACCTACAGACTTGCCAAGGGAACAAAGAGAACGATTTATTAATTCAGACGATAAGAGAGGTATATAAATGTCAAAACCGTACCCTACCGCTCACATCAATGCATCTCCCGAGGATTTTGCTTCTACGGTGCTTATGCCCGGCGATCCTCTCCGTGCAAAGTTTATTGCGGAAAATTTTCTTGAAGATGCAAAGCTCGTTAATAATGTAAGAGGTATACACGGCTATACCGGATACTATAAGAACACTAAGGTATCCGTTATGGCAAGCGGAATGGGGATGCCTTCAATGGGCATTTACTCATATGAGCTTTTCAACTTTTTCGATGTGGATAATATAATCCGCATCGGTTCCGCGGGTGCCTTGAACGAAAGCATCCGCTTGCGTGATATAGTCATAGGTATGGGTGCTTCCACCGATTCAAATTACGCATCAAATTTCAATCTCCCGGGAACATTTGCTCCCATATGCAGCTATGAACTCATGGAAAAGTGCATTTCCTCTGCAAAGGAGCTCGGTCTTAAATACCGTGTAGGAAATCTTCTTTCCTCCGACGTCTTCTATGGCGACGATGCCGACTCCAATAAGAAATGGTGTAAGATGGGTATTATGGCTGTCGAAATGGAAGCGGCGGCGCTGTATATGAATGCCGCACGAAGCGGAAAAAATGCTCTCGCAATTTGCACTATATCGGACAATATCATAACGGGTGAAGAATTATCCGCCGAAGAAAGACAGACATCCTTTAAGGAAATGATGTCTCTTGCGCTGGAAACGGCTGTTAAAGCAGATAAATAAAAATTTCATCATAAAATGAACAGAGGTTGACCCATTTTAATGTGAGTCAACCTCGATTTTTTAAATCGATTGGAAATGATCCGATCAGATCATTTTTGTTTTGGGGTTATTATAAATGCAAGATCTCCGGCAACTAATCTGCGGATAGGTGTTTTTCCTTCCTCTATGCGATATGTCAGAGTAACAGTGTTTTTACCGCAAACCAGCCAATGAGGAGAAATGCCGATTTCATTACGGCAAATGTTCCACCATTCGGGAATACGTGCCAGATGGTAAGGGTTGTATGCTGTTATTCCTCCCATAGAATCCTTTGAAGGAAGTATGGGCTCGTCAAGAGGTGACCAATGTAAATCATCCTCCGTAAGCACTGTTTCGTGTCCGTTTATATTAAGGACTACCGATTCGGCAGAAGTCAAGCCTCTCGCATAAAGAATAAATGTGGCTGTCTTGATATCCTCGGGCTCGTCTCCTATTATAACTGAATGTGTAAATACATTTGAATCGCCTGTCAGATCAGCAGGCATTGTTCCGTTGTAATCAAAATCGTATTCCTTTTCTGCGTATTTTAATTTATTGTTGTCGGCAAGTACTTCAAGCATGGGGTGCCAGTGAAGAGTTTTCTTTCCATCCATGTGTCCGGTGCTTGTGGCAAGCTGCATTGCCGTTGCACCGCTTTTAACTCCGCTGTATGCCCGGGCATAAAATCTTCGGGGTAAATACGGACGGTCTGTTATACTGCTGATACCCGAACGGCTGTGAAACGGATTGGGATCGGTAGTCAGTCTGCTTACATTTTCCATATTTATGTAGGTGATGACACGGCAATCGGTTCCTTCACATTCCTTAAGAAACTTATCCACGGGAGCCTCGTAAAAGGCACCGCAGTATCGGAAAGAAGGCGCTATCCAATCAATGATACCTTCTTTTATCCAAGCTTTCCAATCCATATTAAGACGTTCCGCGCAATCCTCCTCTATGCGAACAGCAAGATCAATATGACGATTTTCCCGATTACCGACTTCGTCGAGAGCTTTTCTTGCATTTCTCAAGAAATCGGTTATAAAATGACCATCCCTTTTTGCATCGGAAAACAAAGGAGGATATACGCAGAAATCAAGGATTATACCTTCCATTCCATGCTCCGCAACCTCTTTTATTATAGCTGTTTTGAAATCACGAACTGCCTTATGTTTGAAATCAAGAAGGGGGCTGGGATAAGTCGTTCCGTCAGGCATTGTTACACGGTACTCAAGGTGTTCCTTGGTGAATCTGCCAACCAAGCAAGCATATGTAAAATTATCTTCTGAACAAGGACCGTATTCATGGTTCATTTCGAATCGTGACCATGGAACTATCCCCATCTTATGACACATTTCAACGACACGTGTCAGTGAATCCTTTCCCGAATCGTTAAGCTTTTTTACCATATCACGAGCTTTCAGATCTCCGTCACGGCAGATATTGTGTGCCTGAGGGTGAACATTCTCCATAAATACGTCACCAACCTTGGTATTATAGGTGAATACGCTGCCCGGTCCGACACCAAACGCTTTTACTTTAACACCGGGATAATCACGGAGATAGCCGACCGTTTCCTCCATGAACTTTTCGATGGGGGCATCCGGGTCTGAAAGGAAAAATTGAGAAAATCCATCATCGCTGAGAATAATAAAAGGTTCATCTTTAGGAAGCGTGTTTTTTAACATGGCAGTATAATCTCCTTTCCGCTATTTCAAAATTCCTTCAAGATAGTCGGAAGCCGACTTCATCTGTCTCATACAGCTTGCGGCGTATTCGTTAAAGTCGCCTGAGTGTCTGCACCTTGCGGTAAGCTCGGTGGGTATACCGCACAACCCCATATGATACTTTGCGGTAATGGGATAGGGAAGAGCTTCGGTGAATCCGAAGGCGCAAATAAAGCTTTGTATAAGCTCTGCCTTTTCGGGCTCTGTTTCATAATACTTGTTTAACAGAGCATAGAGCTTAGGATGGAAATTGCACATTACGCCGCAATAACCCTTACCGCCGCTCTTTATACTTTCAAGAAGTGTCTGGCAATTTGCGTTAAGCAGCTTGAAATGAGAACCTTCAAGCTGTTTGCACCTTTCGGCTATGACACCGGCATCACAGCAGGTATCCTTCATATAGTAAAACTTTCCCGTTTCAAGACAAAAGTCAAGTATCTTCGGTGTTACAAGTCTCTTGTAAGGATAAGGGCATTCGTACAAGCCGAGCTTAACGTCATCAGGAAGGGAAGCGATGATCCTTCTGCAATTATCTATCCACACATCGTCGCCCTCGTTGTTGATGTCAAGGCGGTTTGTTATAAGGATAAGAGCATCCGTTCCCGAATCCCAAATAGCATTAAGTTCTTTTGTCTGCTCTTCAAAGGTGTTTCCCACATGACCCGAGGATACTACTGTGAATTTTCTTCCGGAGGCTTTTTCAAGCTCCTTCGCTCTTTTGTAAACACGCCTGTTGAGTTCCACTCTTTCTTCAAGCGAAAGAAAGAATATCTCACTCGATTGGCATACCGCAAAAATGCCGTCGATACCGTTCTCAAAATACCAATCTACATATTTTTCCGCAGTTTCATAGTCAACGCCCCCATCTTTTTTGAAGGGAGTTATCATAGTGGTGAATATTTCCATGCGATTTTCTCCTTGTGCTTATTTGTAACGATTATATCATATTATACATTCTGTGTCAATCTTAAGCATGACGTTTTTTTCACTGTGGATCTGTTATTATCTGAGCTGGGGTTAAAAACACTAAAACAGACATTTGGAAAAATGAAAAAGTCATCGTTCTGCCGTATTGCTTTATTTCTTCGTTTGTGCTATAATGAAAATGCAAGACCGAGGAAAAGAGCTTTTGTCCCGGCAAAATGTATTAAGGAGTTAAAAATGATACTTACACAAAAAACAAAGATCAATATTATTTTACCGTCAGATCCCACTTCTCCGGAAAGATTTGCGGCTGAAGAGCTGGCTCGCTATCTCGGAAAAGTTATAAAAGCTTCTTCAGTTATAAGATCTGAAAAGGATGAAAAAGCCGATTATACGATACTTGTGGGAGCTCCCTCAAGAAACGGTTATACGTCTGAATATATCAGTGATGCGGATTTCCGTGCTGTCTGCCCCGGTCCCGAAGGTATATACATTAAATCTCCCGAGGATTCCGTGCTTATCGTTGCAGGTACCGACGATTTTAATCACAGAGGTGTGGTTTATGCGGTATATGAGCTTTTGGAAAGATACTGCGGATGTGTTCTTGCGGCGTTTACCACTCCCGAGGTTCCCGGCGGCGAGATCGTTCCCGTGCTTGATGAGATTTCCTTCAAAGATATTGAATATATCAAGCCCTGCTGCGACCTTATCCAGAGAGCGGGAGTCGTTCAGTATGAAGATCCCAACGGAAACCCCGATCGTTCTCTCAATAACGATTTTCTTGATTGGCTTTGCAAAAACAGATATAACCTTATATACACATGGTCTTCCATTTATGAAAAGATGGGTAAAAACGGTTTCCGTGAGGAAGCTATGCGACGCGGTATGCAGTTCGGCGTCGGTCTCCACGAAGCGACAACGCTTTTCCTGCCTCCCAGAGGAAACGCTTATTTCCCCGAGCATTATTATGAGACTCATCCCGAGTTTTACCGCCTTCAGGAGGACGGAACGAGATATGAGGCAGTTAATGAATGGGGGCAGTGGATACTTTGCTCCCGCAATGAGGAAATGATAAGGACTCTTGCTGAAAACATGAAATCATGGCTCAGAAAGAATACTCAGGTAAAGGAAGTTCTCTTCAATCCCAATGACGGATTTGCTAAACAGTGCTGCTGTGAAGCTTGCTCCAAGTATTCAAAGACGGAAAACTATTTGTACGTATGTAATTCCGTTGCAAGAATAGTACGTGAAGAGTTTCCCGAAATCATGATACAGATATCCGCTTACGTTGATATCTTTGACTGTCCCGATGATGCTGTCATCGATGACTGTATAATCGTTGAAGAGGCTACATGGCACGAATCGGGACTCCGTACCTGCGGAAAGCCCGACGGAACATCGCTTATAGGCACGTTCTTTGAGGATAACCTTATAAAATGGCATGAGCACGGTGCACAGGTAAGATATTACGATTATTACATGGGTGTATATCAGGGAAGACAGCGTTATCTTCCCATGGCTGATGAAATACAGGCGCTCACAACACGTATGAATAAGCTCGGTTTTGCAGGCTGGTGCACACAGATAGAGCTTTTCAATATGTGGAACAATATCTTCAACTTCTATTGCTTCGGACGCTCTTCCTACGATATTTCCTTGTCTATGGAGGATAATCTCGAAAGATTCAAAAAGCTCTTCGGAGAGGGTGCAGATGATGTGGCTGAAATTATACGCTACGCTGAATCCGTTCTCGACGGACAGTGCGAGATAATGACAGCGGGTATCTGGCTTATGAATAATATCGATAAGGAAAAGGTATATAAGCTTTACGATTCCGCACTTTCCAAGACCACCTCTCCCGCTTGCAGAAACAATATCAGACTTATGCGTATGGCATTCCGCTATTCCGATATCGAAACGAGCCTTCCTGAAGCGGCTACCACAAACAAAGGCTACGATTCCGTTACAGAGTATACCGAGCCTACGGGCGAGCTTGACTTGATGACCGAATTCGATACTTATTATGCCAACGATCCCGGATACGGAATCGCTATTCCCGCAAGATCCAAGATCAAAGCAACATTTGAAAAGAATATCTGGTATCTTTTCGATAAATAATAATTAAAATTGTCAATGGCTGCCGATAAATAAAAATGAAGCACTTATGAAAAGAGCATGATCTCTGTCATAAGTGCTTGTTTTTATAATGCTTTATTTCGTTCAAATGTTTCCCGAAGCTTTTATGTATTCTGTAATACTTTCAATCAGCAAATATACTCCGTCCTCGGAAAGAACACCTCTTTTGAGCTCCTTCGGAAGCTCACCACGCTCATCGCTTTCGTAATCCTCCATCCATAAAGGACTTTCGTAATATTCCGTAAGCTTTATAAGCATTTCGTGAAGCTCGTTATTTTCGAATACACTTTCAGGTCTTGATTCAACAGCGTTAAGCAGTGTATTGAGATACGTCTCCATAACTGTGATCCTGTTCACTTTTTCATTTATACAGTCTTTTGTGTTCATAATAAAAATCAAAATCTTATCGACATAATACTGTTCTTGGGTATAGTAACAGCCTTTGTAAGGTCTATATCAACATTTATCGGTACAACATTTTCGGGAGAATCGAATGTATTGTGAGAATGCATATCATCGCTTGTAAGGAGAGCTGCTTCGGCATCTTTTGAAATTTCCATGCCTACCGCCTCCAAAGTGAATTCAGCATCCTCGGTGCAGGAAAGATTTCCTATTGTAACAAGGGTCTTTCCATCTTTGAATGAAGCCGATACCGTCAAAGAATTTTCAAATTTTTCATTATCCGTTACGGTAACATTTATGGAATCTGCTCCCTGATGCTCCTTATACATATCGAAAACGTGATAAGTGGGCGTTGTTATGCAATGCTCCCCGCCTGCCAAAAACAGTGCGTGCAGGTTATTTACAAGCTGTGCAACATTCGCCATACGGATCTTATCGCAGTGCTTGTTGAATATGTTCAATGTAAGTGCCGATACCATGGCATCACGCATTGTGCTTTGCTGCTCGAAAAGGTTTCCACCCTTGCTTGGACCGGATCCGCCGGGATGCCAGCATCCCCATTCGTCAATTACAAGCTTTGCACGGTCTTCCATTCCGTAAGCGCTTATAATATGCCAATTTTTTTCGATTATCTCTTCCATGCGTGCGGCTTTTTTCAAAAGCTCTGTCCATTCTTCCTTTGTGAATTCAAGAGGATCACCCGCACACCCGCAATAATAATGCATTGCAAAGCCGTTGATATGCTTTCTTGATGTGCGGAGCTTCCTCATAGTCTCCGTTGTCCAGTTATAATCAAAAGCATTGGAGCCGCAAGCGTAAAGCTCTGCTTTGGGCGCGCAATTTCCCATAACTATGGAATAACGTCTGTATTCATCCGCATAGTGATCGGGAGTCATGTCTCCGCCGTCTCCCCAATTTTCGTTTCCCACGCCCCAATAAGGGATGTTAAAAGGTTCGGGGTGACCGTTTCTTTCACGCTCGAGCGCAAGAGTCGTGGAACCCTTCGGAGACAGACAATAGTCCATCCATCTCTGAATGTGGAGAGGCGGTACGCTTGTCATGTTTGCCGCAAAATATGCACTTGCGCCGCAGAATTCGCAAAAATCGGCAAATTCGTGTGTTCCCACTTCGTTGGGCTCTGTCTTTCCGTCAGAATTCTTCCACCAATTCAATCTTACGGGGCGATCCACTCCGATACCGTCACGCCAATCGTAGCTTTCGGCGAAGCATCCTCCGGGCCAACGTATAACGGGTGCTTTGATGACACGCATTTTTTCTATTATTTCTTTTCTGAAGCCGTTTATATTAGGGATTTCTGAATCCTTTCCCACCCATATTCCGTCATATATTACACCGCCGATATGCTCGGTAAAATGTCCGTATATTTCGGGCGCTATTCTGCCTGTTTTCTGTGGGTACATGAGATATATCTTTTTCATTTTCGGTTACTCCTTTATATTGTAATCCATTCCAAGCATTTTGTATTTTGCCCCTGCTATTTTGTTGTAGGGAAGCTTTTCCCATGTGCTTTCCTTTATCAACTCACCGATCTTAATAAGATTATCATCCGTATCGGTAATGCCGGGGATAAGCGGAGTACGTATAATATGCGGCTTTCCGCTGTTTTTAAGATAATAAAAGTTTTCAAGTATCTTTTCGTTTCCGACTCCCGTGTATATTCTGTGCTGTCCGTTGTCGGCAAGCTTTATATCCATTATAATAAGATCAAGCTTATCTGTTGCTCTTTTGAATATTTCCGCAGAAGCGTATCCGCTTGTCTCTATACAAAGATGATACCCTTTAAGCTCGTTTATTAATTCAAAAAGAAATTCCGCTTGCATCAAAGGCTCACCGCCCGAAAACGTAAAGCCTCCGAAGCCTTCTCCTAAAATATCAGCCGATCGCTTCAGTTCGTCGGCAAGCTTTTTTGATGAGACATTCCTTCCGACGATCTCAAGACAATTTTCGGGACATGAACGGATACATCTTCCGAACGGCTTGCATTCCTCGTGATAGCAATCTTTTCTGCATTGACCGCAATGAATGCATTTTGCTTCCTTGAACATAAGCTGCTGCGCCGATATAAAGCCTTCGGGATTGTGGCACCATCTGCATCTTAATGGACATCCCTTGAAAAATACGGTGGTTCTTATACCGGGACCGTCATGGACAGCCATTTCTTTGATATCAAAGATAAAACCGTTCATATGGTATATGCCTGTCTTGCGATCACGTGGTCCTGATATTCCTTATCGAGCTCTACAAAGTATGCGCTCCAGCCCCATATCCTGACTACAAGCTGTTTATGTAATTCGGGATGCTTTTGCGCATCGAGCATCTTTTCAAGATTTACAGTGTTGAGCTGTAATTGATGACCGCCTCTGTCAATGAAGCTCTTGACAAGCATTCCGACTTTCTCGATTCCGTCATCATCCGAAAAAATACTTTGATGAAATTCAAGGGTGAGAGGTCCGCCGTTTATTGCATTTTCAAAATGCTGTTTTGTCATAGAAGCGATGACCGACACCGGTCCTTTTACTTTTGCGAAAAGCGAAACAGAGAAATTTGTTCCGAATGGTTCCTTAGCACGTCTGCCGTCGGGGGACGCACCTATTTCGTTAGCATGCCATAGGTAATACATGGCACTTCCCGTACCTGCTCTGTATATTCCGCCTCTGCAATTTGTTTTGCCCTTCAGGGCTTCCGCAAACTCATCAAGAAGCCTTGTGGCGATATCATCGACATAATCATCGTTGTTTCCGAGCTTTGGAGCTTGGAATCGTAATTTATGCAAAAGCTCGGGGCGATTTTCGAAGTTTGAATCAACGGCAATTATAAGCTCACCTTTGCTTAGATCTTTTTCATCGAAGACATACTTTTTGATAACAGCCAAAGAGTCCGAAGCTGTTGCAATTCCGGTTCCGTGAATGCCGAAGTTGTTATACTTTCCGCCGTTATAAATATCGCAATCCATTAAAACGTTCATAAAAGGAGAGGGAATAAACCAAAGATCTTTTATGTTATCGCAAATTTTGTCGCATTCCTTTTGTATCTCTTTTTTGACATAACCGAAAAACTCTTCGTAGCTCTGAGCTCTTTCGAGATCATTATGTAAAGCCTTATCGATAACTTTAGGGAAAGAGAGAGCTCCGATATTGGCGACATCACCGCCTACATTCGGTATAATGAATTCCCAACATGCCGCTACGGTATAATTGACAGCATCATTATGATCGTATCCCAATTTCTTTAATGCGGGAATAACGATATCATCATTTGAGTATTGAGGTAAGCCGAGTCCCGCTTTTGTAAGCTTTGCGGCTTCTGTGAAACGTTCCTTCGGTGTATTTTTCGATACACGCAGATTGATCTTCGGGTCGATCATTTTGAGATCGTAAGAAGCCTTGAGACATAATTCGGAAAGAAGGTTATATACGTCATCTCCGTTTTCGTCAATTCCTCCGAGCATCATGCTCTGACCGTTGTCGCCCTGCTGGACACCCGTGTATATATCGCTGTCTTTATTGAATGATAAAAAGAAATCCTCCAATAATTCCAAAGCGCTCTCTTCGGTAAGGATACCGTTCTCCATATCTTTTTTCAGATAAGGATACATGTATTTATCAAACCGTCCTATCGTATTATGATAATTTCCTTCAAGCCATAACGCAAAATGAAGTATTCTGAAAAACTGTAAGGCTTCACGAAAATTTCTTGCACCGTACCTCGGTACCTGTGTCAGCACCGCCTCAATATCTTTTCTCCCGATCCTCCTTGCCTCTTGAAGATATTTGTCGGAAAGCTTTATAATATTGTCAATAGCCCGCTTTCCGTATACATCAGCTGTTTCTCTTTTCGAAAGAAGTCCCGAGGATATAGCGGAATAATAATTCGGTGAAAGATTTGACATAAAGCCGAGCTCATGTATGTAATGCTTATCTTTTATACCGTTCCATTCTTCTTCGGTAAAAATATCGGGAAGATCGGAAACTGTTCTCATGAACACTATTTGTTCTCCGTCGAGTATAACGGGCTTTTCTTCATTTGTCAGACGTTCAAAACGGTCTGCCATTCGTTCGATGGGGGACAGATTTTTTGAGTGATATTCTTTTGCAAGTTCAAGGCAGGATTTGTGCCTGAATCTGTGATGCTCCTTATTAACTATAAAATTATATAATTCGTTGTTCATATGATCCCTCCTATTTTAATTATAAAGCAAGTACTTGACAAATTCTCGCATTATTTGTTATAATATCAGCAGTATTTTATCTTTTTGAGGTTTAGTATGTTCTTTCATCAACTAAGTAATTCCATTACGAATTACAGCTTCAATACTGCTGTTTATTCCGATGCGGTCTGGGAAAATCATTTTCATAAAAACTTAGAGTTGATCTATGTAATAAAGGGAAGCGTTAAATGCACTCTTAATAACGTTTTCTGTAAGTTGACAGAGGGTGAATTCGGTCTGTGCCTTCCTTACGATATCCACAGTTATGTACCCGAAAAGGATTCAATGTATTGGATACTCGTCTTTTCGGGAGATTTTGTCCATTCCTTTTCAAAAGAGATCTCAGGAAAGACAGGAGAAAAGCTTCGCTTTGAGGTAAGTTATCCGGTAAGAACCTATGTGAAATGCAGGCTCATAGAGAATGAGAATCTTACGAAATATACGTTGAAATCATGTTTGTACTGTCTTTGCGAGGAGTACCTATCCTCGGTCAGATTGGTTGAAAAGGACGGCAAAAAGGCTGAAATAATATCCCTTATCGCAGATTTCGTTTCCGAAAAGCACACGGAAAATATTTCATTGAGAGATGTTGCGAATGCATTTTCTTATGATTATAACTATATGTCCCGCTGTTTCAAAAATATTTTCAACATGTCATTTACTCATTTTGTCAATATGTACCGTCTTGAAACGGCAATAGAGCTTTTGGAAAACACCGACGGTGATATTACTGATATAGCTTTGGGAAGCGGTTTTCAAAGTGTGAGAAATTTTAATGATTATTTTAAAAAAAGCTTGAATATGACTCCCTCGGAATACAGAAAAGCATCCCGTAAATAAAACATCGGGATGCTTAATGTTTTCTTGTTTATTGCGGAATTTCCAAATCTCCGTTTTTCTTTATCCAGTTACGAAGCCGGATATCGTTCTGCATACCGGGCGCCATTACTGCATTTGTGACAAATATCATACCTGAAATAGTTCCGTCAAGAAGCCATTTTTTACCTCGTTCGCATTGGAATTCCATTTGCTCTGCTGTAAGAGGGGTACTGCGATCGTAGTCAAATAGATATGCGCCCAAATAAATCTTTTTGTTGGGGAATTTCTTTTTGGCTTCTTCCATAACGTTGTCAAGCTTTTCAAGGTCAAGGGAGTTCCATGTGTATAAAGCTATACCGTCAACCTCTTCATATATATCGCTGTCGTCACCTCTTGAAATATACGGATACCATGTGACTACGATGTCAATATGCTCGCCTGAAGCGTCAAGCTTTTTTCGCAGATCGGATACAAATCCTTTCGCCATGGTGTATCGGCTTTCTTCGGGATATTTATCAAAAAGACAAAGAGGATCATCCATATAACATCCGCAAAGATTTGGATATTCCTTACGCTTTGCAAGAATATAATCTTCCTCTCTGCCGTCACGGTATCCTCCGCTTCCGATAGAAGACCACCATACACGTTCCATAGGCAAGAAAGAATAAAGATATTTATCGGCGTACTGTGAAAAGGGAGAGGGCATACCGTCACAGCACACCATGACGACATTTGGGATTTCTAAGAAGAGACAAGCCTCCGCAGGTGTCATTGAAGAGCCCGTGGAAGGGAAGTCATTAGGTTCTTTGATCTCACGATGGCGAAGCCATCCGCCGACATGTGTATCATTTTCATGTGCGGGTACACCGAATAACCATAAAGCATTTCTTAATTTCATTTCTTTTCTCCTTTTTTATAAAATGACAATTAAATGTTTTCGCTTTTGTTTGAATTTATATTGCGGAAATCCTTTATCCTGTCGAAGATCGAATAGTTTGCATCATGATAATTATGGGCGTCATTTAAAGCCGTTCTGCAAAGGAAAATGATATCTTCTCCTTCAAATTCAAAATCAACATACTGGAATCCCACCTTTTCCTTTGACTCATGTCGGTGATCGTAAACATTGCAGACTGTTTCCCATTTCGAAAGATCACGGGAACGCAGAAGTGCAAGAAGATTACGGGAGCGTGTGTCGTTTTCGCTGTAAGCAATTGTCGCAATTGAGTAATAATAACCCGATACAGAGTCTTTCTTTATCATGAATTTCGAATAATTTCCGGGAAATTCCATAAGTCCGTCGAATTTCAACGGTGCCTCATGATCCTCCGTATCAACGTCAAGGATCAAAGCTCTGTGGTACTTACCGAAACGCATGATATTTTTTAATCTCCCGTCGGGAGCCACGGTCAATGTTCCTTCGATCATCATTGTGTTTTTAGGAAGTGAAGAAACTTCATCACACCAATGTGAAAATTTCAAGGGCTCGGAGAAGCTCCAGCTTTCGGGGATGAGAAGATCATCGTCAACATTGCAGGACATTACCATAGCGGCGTGGCAGTAGTCCTTGTTTGCCCATGATCCCCATTCAAGAGTGCAATACAGTCTTCCGTTGTGATATACAACATTTTGCGGATTTTTGTGAACTCCGCTGTTTCCGTTTTTACCGTTTGAGCCTCTAAGTAAACAAACGGGAGAGGAAAAGCTTTTTCCTCCGTCAGTTGATTTTCCTATCAGCAGATCTCCGTACTCCGTGGAGCATGCAAGCATATACAATTCACCCTTATGTATAAACATTTTTCCCCAGAAGCATGGTGTAAGCTCACTTACATAATGCCATGTCTCTCCGTCATCATCCGAGCGGAATATAAGCGTCAGATTTTGAGGGGAGTTTCCCGCAAAAAGATCCATGGAAGCAAGCAGGAATCCTTCGGGGTGACGCACAAGGGAAGGAGAACAAAGATACCGACCGGAAAATGAATAAGCTTCGTCGTCGGGATGAAGATAATTCACAGTAGTTCCCACAGACCTTCCGCATCGTGCAAGCCTGATACGGCTCTTTTTACTTTTTGCGGTAACGTAGAATTCATAATCCGTTTCACATTCAAGACCTTCGATCATAAAATAATCGTTTTTTGTTTCACCCGCTTTGAAGAAATCCGTTTCGCTTCTTTTTTTAAAAAATATCGAATATATTTCTTCACCTGCATCGAGCCATTCGAATCGGATCTTGTCAATATACGGAACTACTCTGCAAATGTATATGTCTCCCACATCCGTTAAAAGCGGACGGTAAGGATGATAACTCCAAGTGTTGGTGCCTTTCATTTTTATCTCCTGTATTTGTATCTTTTTAAAATTATCACGGTAATAGAATTATAACATACCTTGGAGATACTTTCAATATAAAGAAGGGCAATATCATCGGAATTTCTTAATGATATTGCCTTGCTTAACGATTATTGGGGGCGTCGCATTAAGCGACGCCCCGCTAAAACAGCGGACAAAATAGGGGACGGGAACCCGCTATTTGGAATTGCGAAATTCGCAATTCATGAAACTTGAACGTTTTTGGCGTGTTTTAGTACGAATTTTTACGTAATTTCGGTGCCAAAACGATGAATTTAATTCATCGAGTTCAATTTCAGGGCTTGGCTCACGTTAGTGAGACAGCCCCATGATCAGCGGTAGCTGTTTATCGGGTCATATTTTTGTAAAAATTCTTTATACATCTGAAGTGATATGGGTGGATATCCGCAAAGATAGTGGTTAAAGCCGCGCTCTCCGTTTATCTCCCATTCGAAGATCAGGATCCTATGCTCCGAATAAAAAACGGGAAGGGAAGCGATATGTGTGCTTGCATTTTCTTTTGCTTCAAATTCGCAATTACGGATTATTTCACCCGTAAGAGCATCCTTTACCGTCATATGACCATGCTTTCCTTCAAGTGTATCATTACATGCATATAAATTAAGATTCCAATTCTTGATCTCGTCGGCACAGATAGTGAAGGGTGCCTGTGAACGCTTGATATAATAGTAAGCCAATTTCTTTGTGAAGTAATAATCAACGACCGCATCGGACATCTGAGGCCAGCCGTCAAGAAGATTCCACCAGATTATTCCGGTTTTTTCGGGGCGTCCCACTCTCATACGCTCGATGAAATATTTCTTTGCTTCTGCCTGAGAGATCTGTGAGGCAAGAATGTATTCCTCCGCATCATTCGGAACCTCACCGAAAAGCTGGCGAACCTGCTTTTCCATCAGCATTACTCTTCCATCGTTACCTCTTTGGTCGCTGGAATGAAGTATCCATTCGGAATTTTTGCTGTAAGGCCATACCTTGTCGGGAGATATGAACCTCTTGATTGAATCAAGGCTTGGACAGCCGTGATATCCCGTTTCGCTTACGAAATGCGCTTTATTGTTTTTATAAAAATCACTTTTAAAATAATCACGGGGACCCCAGAGATGATCCTCAATAAGCCGTGAGCCCAAGACCTGCGATCTTTCCCCCTTTTCATACATTTCACCCGTTATATAGGGAGAGCTTGGAAGATAGGGTCTGCCTATATCATTTTGCTCGACACATTCGGATAACACTTGCCTTGTTAATGAATTCTTATCGGGGTTATATGTTGATGTACAGCTGTCAACCTCATTATCGCCTGCCCACACAATGATCGAAGGATGGTTACGGAGTTTGCGAATAACAGAAACAGCTTCCTTTTCAAGCTTCTTTTTGAATGCTTCGTTTTCGGGATAAGATGCACAAGCCATAGCAAAATCCTGCCATACCATTATACCGTTCCTGTCGCAGAAATCGAAAAATTCATGGTCTTCATATACATTTCCGCCCCAGCAACGCAAAATATTACAGCCGATATCCTTCACAAGCTCAAGTGCGGATGAATAACGTTCGATGTCACGATGATGCATCGCATCCAGGGGTACCCAGTTTGACCCCTTGCAAAAGATCTCGATTCCGTTTATAAGAATTCTGAAATGTCCGTCATCTTCTCCTGCGGGATCTCTTCTTTCAAGGTTAACGCTTCTGACTCCAAAGCTTATCTTCTGACAACAAACGAGCTCTCCGCGGCTGAAAATACGTGCGGTTCCGTCATAAACGTTTGCATCTCCGTATCCGTAAGGAAACCATTTCTTTACATTATTGATGTGAAAATACATAACACCTGCTTTTTTACGGCATTTGATCCGATTGGAAAAGCTGCTGTCGTCTCCGCAGGAGCCTGTTAATTCGATTTCAACGTCTTCAAAATCATTTCTGTCAAAATCAAGAACATAATAAAAAATACAATTCTCACTTTTTGCATCAAAAAAGAACTGCGAAAAATAAATACTGTCACGGACTTCGATCTTAACATCACGCCATATGCCTGCCGTTACAAGCCTCGGCATGATATCCCATCCGTAGCTGTGTGGTGCTTTACGTATGTGTCTTCCTTCGACATTAGTGGGATTTCGCAGGATTTTCAGCGTATAATCCTCACGGTCCGCCTCAAGAACAGCCGACTTAATGTGTACCGTTAATACGTTTTCTCCGTCTTCGATGTATCTGTCTATCCTGAATTCGTGACTGATAAACATATTGTCACTTTCTCCGATCTTGATGCCGTTCAAAAAGTATTCGGCAAGGCAATCAACACCTTCAAATACCAAAAATACATTTTTTCTTTCATCCGGAGCATCGAATCGGCGCTCGTACCACCATTCATAGCTTTCGTACTTTTCGGCGGCGATAATGTTCTCACCCATGTAAATATCCTTTTCGAGATATCCTTGCATGGAGAGGTCGTATTGCACGCATCCCGGGACACTTCCTTCAAGCGAGATAGGTTTTTCCGCATCCGATCCTTGGGGTTTTCCCGATAACTGCCATTTTCCGTTTAAAGATATTGTTTTCATACAGATCACCTCACTCAGTATTTATGTTTACTCGTTTTTGTTTTCTGAATACAGTTTTTTGAAAAGAAAGTATTCTCCGTAAAGCAGAACGACCGATAATGCAATGCTGCAGTATAACAGTGTGAAAAATGCATCTTCTTTATATCCGATGAAGTCAAATAAGACGCCCGAGCCCTTATCACGGTATAATACCCATGCAGTAGTTTCGGTTATGGTAACGATCTCCTCCTTAGGTATTACACGATAACTGCTGTTTTCTATGTGCATGATATGTTCATTATCTTTTTCGAATGAGATCGGTACACATATATAACTGCTGTCCGTTTCCAAAAGTTTACCGTATTGTTGGGTAGTTTCTTCGTTGTCGACTGAGATCATTTGAGGCATATCCACTAAGATTACCTTTTGAAAATACCCGAGCATATAAACAAAATACAGCGATAAGATAAAAATCGTAATGCCGATAACCACAACCGCTTTCCGGAAACCGCTGTCTTGTATCAGGGAGGTGAATTGTGATTCTTTATTCCGGTTGTAAATATTTACTCCTGAAATGATTGAGATCAATGTGTTCATTACTGAAGAACTTATAACTAAAGATACGATAAAGTCATTTCCGCCGTTTAAAACTATCAACAGGAAGAAAGAGAACAGTAAGTGAACTATCAATATTGCGTAGTATGTACTGCTTCGTAAAAGCCAGTATATCAGAGGTTTCGGATTTCGGTCCAGGGCGGCTCTGATACAGCTGTTGTATTTCAGCTGCAGCAAAAGATACACGATACAAATTGGAATCGCCACTACAAAACCGTAAAAATTGCTTTCGATATTCATAGCACTTTCAAAGTATTGCAGAGGCAGATTAAAACACTCAAAATAGCTGTTCCAATACATAAAGCTATATAGAGACATCAGTAAATTAGCAAGATATCCCAATACGCCGATTGCAAGAGCTGCTACGATTGCTTTTCCCGTGTCAAAGGTCTCCAATAAACTGAATAAATAGGATCTTGTTATCACATCATTCGAATTGTTATCTTTCATAAACTTCTCCTTTTCATTTTAAGGCTGAAAACGGATATCACCATAGATTGTTTTTGTAAATATAGTATATCATTTTATGTCAAATATCCCTTGCGCTACATACTGATAGTTATTGGAAAACACGGTATCTACTCCAAGGGCAATATAATGCTTCGCCAATTCCGGTTCGTCGGCAAGCACGATATTGCAGCGAAGTCCATGCGCATGGGCTCTTTCGCAAAGATCCTTCAGAGCCTCATCGGATCCGGCGTAGTCATATCCGAACTGGATCTTTTTGGCGCCGAAATTCAATGCCGCCTGTACAAGATCCAAATTGGGATTATATCCTGTTCCGGGTGCACGTCCGATATGAGGAGCGACCTTTTGCAGAACGGGAAAAGCCCTGTGGTCCAGACTCATAAAATACACAGACTCCGTGCATTCATACTGTTCTATCAGAGCAACGATTTTCTTGATTATATCCTCGGGATAGGGTTCATCGGGTCTCATAGATTTCAGTTCAATGTTCATGATAACACGTCCGGCAAAAGCCTGCAGGATCTGCTCGAAAGTGGGGATTTTTAACCCCTTGTATTGGCTTCCCATTTTACCGCCGAAATCATATCGAAGCAATTCTTCGTATGTCATATCCCAAACATGACCCGTTCCGTCCGATACCCTGTCAATAGAGTAATCGTGAATACACACGATAACTCCATCCTTCGTACATCTCAGATCAAATTCGATCTCGTACGCTCCCATTGCAACAGCTGCTGCCAAGGAAGGCAGAGTGTTTTCAGGCATAAATGCCATCAAACCACGGTGCGCACATACTCGCGGATACTTTACTTGTTGATCTTTTAAAACGGTTCTCATACTGTATTCCTCCTAAAGTAAAATAAGCTTGGGCATACCAATATACTTATGTAAAAACTCTGCTGTGGATACCTTCCACTACCTGCGCCACATGTTCCTTAAAATCGTCCTCATCTGCGATGGGGGCAGTAACATACTGATATCCGCTGCGTTCTTCACGGCTGAAATGCTGTCCAAGGATCAGATATTCAATACCGAACTCCTTTATCCGTTTTAATGTTTCCGAAAAATAGGACGGATAATATTCGATCTCCAATCCGATACTCAAATCGATCTTATCCTTATATTTTTCTCTTAGTCTTTTTATTTCCGTTACATATCCTTCAAGCTCGGATGCCTTCATTCGGGAAGTTATTTTGTCATTTCCGCCGACAAGCCTTGGAGCATGGTCTGAAAATCCCAGGTGCTCGATTCCGCAAGTGATCGCTCTTTGTATGTACTCTTCGGGAAGGCCGGTGGCATGACCGCAGAGATATGTATGTGTGTGAAAATTGTAATTCAAAATTGAATCTCCCTATACTGTGATCCTATGATGAGTAATTATAACATAGACAGAAGAGAAAAGCAATACTGTTTTATACTATCAAATTTTCAGAGAATCCGCTTTAACCCTCAATGAAGGTGGGCTTACAGCTCCGACGAGTTTTCCATCCTGTATGATCGGGCTTCCGCTCACGTTCGATGTTCATTAGGGACAACACACTTTCTACCAAAACTTAAGTATCGCTTCAGTATAAATGTGAATCTGCTGTGTGGAAAATATGCGAAAATGTGTTATAATATAATCACAAAAGCGCTTTTGAATATAATTTGGAGGTAGATACAATGTCTATTGGATCAACTATCAAAAAACTTCGCCGTGAACGTGACATGACCCAGGAACAGCTTGCTGAATATCTGGGTATTACTGCAAATGCCGTTTCCCAATGGGAATGCGACAGAACTGCACCCGACATTTCTCAGTTGCCCTTACTGGCAAGGGTTTTTAATGTTACTACAGATTATTTACTCGGAGTGGATTGTGATAAAGATAAAGAAAGAATAGATAGCATAATGGATGAATCCTTTTCACTTTACCGTGCAGGACAATTTAAGAAAGCTGCTGAGATTGCACGAAGCGGTTTATTGGAATTTCCGCGTTCATTTGAACTGATGGCAAGACTTGCTGATACTTTAGTTTGTATGAGTGGCTACGAGGATGAAGTAGAGCGACTTTGCGAAAAAATAATAAATGAATGTACCGAAATCGGACCCAAAAATCATGCTTACAGATTACGGATCATGATGTCCGGAAAAAGAGAAAAATATGACGAAGTAGTTAGAATTTCCGACAAATTGTCCCATGCATGGGCATCTCGGGAAGATATGCTTATGGTTTATAATAATACCCGCGATGAAAAACAGCGTATGGAATTAATGGATTACGCAAAATTTTGTTCATCAAGACTTTCCCATTGCCTTGGGAAAATCGCTAACTTTCCGATGTATACTCTTGAGGAAAAAATACAAATCAGGATGCAAAGCATAAAAATCATGCAGATTATGTATCCAAATGAAGATTACAATTATTTTTCTGCTTATATTGCGGATGATTACATGGAAATCGCTGGGCTCTACTCATTTCTCGGTAAATATGATAAAGCACTTGATGCGCTTGAAAAAATGTGTGAATATGCTGTTCATTTCGAAAGCAACGATGGTGTAAATTCATCGCCTGCATTTCGTGGTTACAATGACGGGAAATGGAATTCGGACGGTATATATTGCTATTGCAAGGAGAAAATCGAAATAATAAATGGCCAAAGCTCATTTGATGCCTTGAGAGGTGATCCTCGGTGTATCGAGATAGTTAACAAATTGAGCCAATATGTATATTAGAGCAAAAGCCGAGGCTCCCGCCCCGGCTTTCGTTTTACCCCGCCGCCTCCAGCATGTTTTCGATAAAAATTCCGTACCCCTTTGTCGGATCATTGATGAGAACATAAGTAAATTGATGATACCTACACCTCAAAGTCCTCAACACTCAGCTAAATATAGCGGAAAAAGCCCATATTTCGGTAGATTTGAGAGCGAATTGACCTGTTCAGTTCGCTCTC
>SVTV01000050.1 GCA_015063605.1 Oscillospiraceae bacterium | reverse complement strand
AGAGAACATCAGAAGCGTTCTTACTAACAGACGCGAGAACGGTTTTCATATCGGTGCCTTTGCGCTGTACGGGTACAAGAAAGACCCCGATCAGAAAGGACACTTGATTATCGACGAAGAAGCCGCTGCCGTTGTAAGAGAAGTATTTACTTTGTTTTCGCAAGGCTACGGTAAAACAGCAATTGCACGTATGTTAAATGATAGGGGGATACCTAACCCAACGGAGTATAAGCGCTTACATGGCTTACGATATCAGCAGCCGAAAAGAAAAAACAGCACACTTTGGAAATACTTTGCTATTTCCGATATGCTGATAAATGAATTCTATATAGGCAATATGGTACAAGGTAAATACGGAAGCGTTTCTTATAAGACGAAACAAAATAAACCTCGTGCGAAAAGCGAATGGTATATTGTTGAGGGAACACACGAACCAATCATAGATCGTGATTTATGGGATAGGGTTCAAGCATTGGTCAAAGAGAGAGCGAAACCGTTTGATACCGGTACAATAGGGTTGTTTGCAAGAAAAGCTCGATGTGCTAACTGCGGATATACCATGAGTTCGTCAAAATCCGCTCCGAAAGCAGGAGGAAAACATTTTTTAAAATGTTCAAACCGTCATGTGGCGAAAGAAGCTTGTGAGGGCGCTTTTATTTCGGTTGATCGTTTGGAGAGACTTGTGATTACCGAGATAAACAGACTTTCGGCAGAATATCTTGATAGAGACGAATTAGAGCGAAATATTGAGTTTTGCTGTAATTTACAAGCACAAAAAAATCGCATACTCTCCGATCTTACGGCATACCGCAAGAAAATCGAAGAATATGCAAAGGGTGTACGTGATCTTTATATGGATAAGGTCAAAGGACTGATAACTGAAAGCGACTTCGTTGAATTATCAAAGGATTTTTCAACACAAAAAGACCGTCTTGAACGTGTCGTTTCGGACGGTGAAAAGCAGTTGATTGAAATTGATGAAAAAATTGCGGCAGGAGATAACCGCCGTGAATTGATTGAACAGTATACAAATTTGGAACATTTAAATCGAGAAATCGTAGAAACACTTATTGATTATATATCGATAGGCAAACGAATTCCCGGAACAAGAGATGTCCCGATTGAAATACATTGGAATTTTTAATAAAAGTTTGTTCTTATATGATTGCAGCAGAGCAAAAGGCAAGGACTACTTACGACAATATCCTCCGCCTTGTGGACGATCCCGATGTGAGAGAACCCATAAAGTTCCTTCGTCAGCGTGAAATAGTTCATTTTCAGAGATTCGGAGAGTGCTTGAGGATTGCTCAGGACAGAGGAGATTGCAAGAATTTTTATGCAATAAATCAGTCCTTCGATAAGTGATCCTTTTACAGATCAATAAAGCTAAAAAGAGGGGCTGTTTCGCAAGTGCGAAACAGCCTCAAAGCTTTATGTAACGGTTTTGTTAACGGTATATTCAGTCAGACCACTTTATTTCCAATACGATAGGCTCGTCAGAAAGCTCGTCTATACCGATATTTCCTATATGAAGACACGTCTTGGAGATGTTATCTGCGCTTCCTCTGAAAAAATCGGGAAGATACATTATTTCGAAGTCAAGCAGCTTTCCCGTGTTCATGAGACGTACTCTTTCGGGCTTTGAAGGATAATTGTATAAGCATATCACATCCGAGATCATTTCCTTGCAGAAATGCAGATATGTATTGCCGTTCTTCTTCGTGGCGATATGATCTGTATATGATATATCATATTTGAAATCATCTTCTTCGGCACCTTCAAGACAGCCTTCCATGCGGTTATACCAATCGCCTATTTTTAAAAGTCTTTCTTTATAAGCATCTGTTATAGCGCCTTTTCCGTCGGGACCGACATTGAGAAGATAGCTTGCACCCAAGGACATATATTTGTCAATAGCACAGCAGAGGTATCGCTTCGAATAAAAATCCTCTTTTTCGCGGTATCCCCAGCTCTGTTGTCCCAGAGAATTGCATGCTTCCGTCATACGGGTGAATCTTTTTGAACTGTCTGCAATAAATTTGCGTTCGGGTGTGGAAAAATCTCCCTCACTCCATCCTCTGTCATTTATGTATATATCGGGTTGAAGCCTTCTTATCAATTCATTCAAAGAAGGATCTTCTATTTGCGGAGGAATATCCCAGAAAAATGTATAAATATCGCCGTAACAGGTCAATAACTCCGTTATCTGTGCTTTTACGTATTCACGGTATTTTTCGGTATCGACAGTTTGCGGATATTTCGCCTTCCATTGGTGGCTCGAATTCGGATTATATCCGTAAGGATGATGCCAATCGGGATTACTGTAATAAAGAGAAAGAAGCATACCGTGCTTACGGCAGGCATCTGCCAGCATTTTTAAAACATCCTTCCTGTAAGGCGTATTCATTATATTATAATCGGTCTGCTTTGTATCCCACATGCAGAAGCCGTCATGATGCTTAGCGGTAAAGCATATATATTTCATCCCCGACTTTTTTGCCAAAAGCACCCATTCCTCGGGATCGTAATCCACGGGATCAAAGCTGTTTGCAAGTGATTCGTATTCGCTGCTGTCTATATCGTATCTGGCAAGAGCCTGCTCGTGCAGACCTGTTATAGAATATAAACCCCAATGGATAAACATTCCGAATTTGTTTTCGTGATCTTGTTTTATCATAAAGTTACCTCGTTTATCGTATATCAATACGATAAACATTATAACATCCTTCGCATGGAAATTCAACAAAAAAGTAAAAGTTTCTGCGTTTATGGAAAAAATCCGCAAAAAGTGAAAAAATATCAGGTTACCGTAAGAAAGCCATTGACAGCGTAACAATGTTATGATATAATAATCGTAACAATGTTACGCAAGGAGGCGAAAAAATGAGCGAGCCTCTTATCTCAAAAAAAGATCTGTTGGTACGATACGGAATATCCTACGGGGCATTATACAGATGGAAGCGGAAGGGACTTATCCCCGACGAATGGTTCATCAAGCGTGCAACTGTTACGGGACAGGAGACTTTTTTCCCCGAAAAGCTTATATGCGAGCGCATCGAAATGATACAAGCGAAAAAAGATGATGTTTTGCTTGATGAATTGGCAAAGGAGCTTATCGGTGAGGAAGAAAAAAACGAATATATTATTTTGAACACGGAATACGGCGAAAAGTCTTTCCGTATGTGTGATATAAGATCAATATTCGTTATCGGAAAAAACGGAATAAAAACAGAAATACTTTCAACCGTAAAGAAAATTATTGAGGACAAAGATTAGGGAGGACACTATGAATATTTCGGGAAGCGGACATATTGCGGCAGGCGAATACAATGAAAAAATATCTGTCAGCGGAAGCGGAAAGATAGACGGAAATATCCGTTGCAACGCTCTTGTCTGCTCGGGTGCCGTCAAGGCGCAGGGCAGCGTTACCTGCATAGAGGGATTAACAGTCTCGGGTTCGGGACATTTTGAAAAAAATATCAAAGCAAGAAACATAACGGTAAGCGGATCGTGCTCTTGTGCGGAAGATATGGCGGCGGATAATAATATAAAAGCTTCCGGAGCCCTTAAGTGCGGCGGAAACATAAAATGTGCCGTACTTAAAAGCTCCGGGAAGATATATGCGGAAAAGGACATCGAAGCCGATGAAATTTATATTTCGGGACGTATAGAATGCGGCGGCGCTCTCAACGGAGATAAGGTCGATATATCATTATACTGCGACTCTCCCGCAAGAGCAGGCTCCGTTGTCGGAAGCAATATAGTTATTCACAATGAAAAGAACGGAAAACACAATATGATCCTTCGCCTTCCGTTGTTCAAATCATTGTCAGGCGGTATAGGAAGCTGCCTTGTCGTTGATGAACTGATCGAAGGGGACAGCGTTGCGGTTGAATTCGTAAAAGCTCCGAAGGTAGTCGGAAGGAATGTGGCAATCGGAGCAAATTGCGAGATAGACTTAGTTCAGTACAGCGAACAGATAGAAATACATCCCGATGCAAAGGTGGGAAAATACGAAAAGGTCTGACCGATCAATAGTAAAATCTCGGAACTCTCGACGAAACGGCACAGAAGATCTCGTAATTGATCGTTCCCGCGGCTTTTGCCCAATCATCTGCGTCCGTATGATCGCCGTGAGAATTATAATCTCCAAATAACGCTACGGTGTCTCCCTCCTTCAGGGAGCATCCGCAGTCTGTTATATCTACAAACATCATATCCATGCAAACTCTGCCCACGATAGGGCAGTTTTTGTTTATGGCGTACCCGCCGTTGGCAACGGCACGCATTATTCCGTCTGCATATCCCGCTCCTATGCATGCGATCGTGCGTTTTTCGCAAGGAGCATAAGATCTGCAATAACCTACAGTTGTTCCCGGGGATACCTCGTGTATCTGATATACCTTGGCGCAAAGAGACATTGCGGGCAATAGGGGCGGAAATCTGCTTTCCCAAAGCTCTTTTATTTCCTCGGAGGGATAAGCGCCGTAAAGCATTATTCCGAGCCTTGCCAGATCGAAGGGTGCATCGTTTTTAAATGATGCTGCGCTGTTAGCCTCATGCTTATATCTGAATCTGATTCCTTTTTCTTCCAGAAGCTTGACGGCGCTCTTGAATCTTTCTGCTTGAAGAGAAGTGAATACCGAGGATAACGAATCGGATTCCGCAAAATGGGAAAAGATCCCTTCAAGCTCAAGGGAAGGAAGCTTATTTACAAATTCTATTTTTGTAACGGAATCGTGCAGATTCTTCTCATCGCATAAAAAACCGAGGCGGGTCATTCCCGTATCAAGCTTGATATGACAACGGAGAGCACTTCCTTTTGGAATATTCTCCGAAAGCTCCTTTGCGTATTCAAGAGAATAAACGCATTGGGAAAGATCATGCTTTACAAGCTCATTTGCACAGCAGGGCTCGGTTCTTCCCAATATCAGTATCGGAGTTCTGATGCCCTCATCTCTGAGAGATACAGCCTCGTTTAGCTCCGCAACGGCAAAAAACGAAGGACGCATACCATCGAGCATGGGATCGGTCTCAAGTATTTTCGCCGTTTCGAAAGCACCGTGGCCGTAAGCGTTCGCTTTGATTATTGCAACCGCACCGCATCCTTCGGGCAGAGCATTATACAGTAATTTATAGTTGTGCTTCAATGCCGAGGTGTTGACAGCGGCAAAGATGCGTGAGTTTTTTGTTTCAAGTGATGATATCATTATTAAACTGCTTTCTTTTACAGATCAGCTTTCACTGAATATTTTGCATTATAATTATACTACCGAAAACGGGAAATGTCAATGAATGTATAATGATTATTGAAAAAGGATTCGTTTTTATTCATGAAAGTATACGATCACGCTTTTTCCGTTTACATGCGTTTCGACGGAATAAGGAGTATGTGTAGCTTTATCGGCAATGAAGCGTATCTCTCTTTCACCGTCGAAAAGCTCGAATACATATACCGATGCACCGTCAAGCTCCGCGGATTCGGCTTTCCTTGTATCAAATCTGCATTCGGAAAGAAATCCGAAAACCTCCGACAGCACGAAAAAAGGATCGCTTTCATTGAGTGATTGCGTAAACTCAATTTCTCCGTATGATATCTTTAACGAATTCTCGGTATATCTCAGCTCTGTTCCGTATAAAGCTCCTTCACTTGTTATCTTGAAGAGAGTATCCTCCGCGGCAGATACCTTTGCCTTGCCCGATAAGGAATCAAATTCAAATCCGCAGTTAAAGGATGATCCTTTTGAAAAATACGGTACGATACTATCTGTTATATCTTTGGGAAAAGAGCAGGAAAAAAGCGATAAAAGAACAAAGCCGAAGCAAAAAGCCATAATGATTTTTTTCATATTGAACACCTTCAAATACAAACATATTTCCGCGTTGATCTGTTGCGGCTTAATACAAGTATATTTGAGGTTTAACGTAATATGAATGGAATATTATCAAAAAGATGCTTCAATGATGATCCTTCAATATATCGGGAAGGGAAGAAACCATGTCTGATGGAAGCATGGATCTTTCGCCGTATCTATCTTTGGCAATGTCACCTGCTTTTCCGTGAATATATGCTCCGAGTACTGCCGAATCAAAAAGTGTGACGCCCTGTGCCGTAAGTGATGCTATAATACCGGCGAGAACATCACCCGAGCCGCCCTTTGACATACCGTTGTTTCCGTTGGGGTTAACGGCTATCCTTCCGTCGGGAGAGGCGATCACGGTGCGGAATCCTTTAAGAAGAGTAACGCAACCGTACTTTTCCGAAAGAGCCTGTGCGTAATATATGCGCTTTTCGTTTATGGTCTTTATATCCGTGCCAAGGAGACGTGCGGCTTCTCCGGGATGAGGCGTGATAACGGATCTGTTTCCGATCGTTTTTAAAAGATCTTTATTATTTGACAGAAGATTCAGCATATCTGCATCGATCACGATGGGACACGAGGATTTTTCGCATATTTCGGTAAAGAGCGATAATGCACTTTCATCCATTCCCGTTCCGCAGCCCGCTAAAACGGCACTGATTTTTCCCATATTGCTCTTTATGATGTTGAAGGCGTTGTCCGCATATTTTCCGTTTATGTCGGGAAGAGTGGTGAACACGGGCTCCGATATTCGGCACTTCAGAATATCGAGGGTATCTTTTATACCGCATACACGCACCAATCCCGTTCCCATACGCAATGCGGCACTGACGGAAAGCATAGCGGCTCCGGGCATATCGGGTGAACCGCACAGACAGAGAAGCTGACCGTATGTGCCCTTATTTGAATCGATCTTTCTTTTGGGAAGAAGAGAAAATACTGTATCATCGGTCACAAAACGTGTATAACAGCATTCCTTTTCCGCTTCTGTAAGCTCTTCGATTTTTTCCGTGAAAACCTCGCCCGAGAGAAGTATGCCCGGTGTTACCTCAAGTCCGGGCTTTGAATGCATGAAGGTGCAAACAGCATCTGATTGTATGCATATGCGTTCACCGTTTTCATCAAATGATGTCTCGCCCGTATCGGCTGATACGGCAGATGGAATGTCGGCGGAAAGAATAAATGCCTTTGGGTCTTTTTGCTTTTTTTGCTTGACTGTACGGCAAATATGTATAAATTCATCCCTTGCGCTTCCTCGTGACGGATCATAACCCGTGCCGAAAATACAATCAATGATAAGATCGGCACTTTCTATAAGCGTTTCCGCTTTTTCTGACTGATGAATACTATCCTTTTCATCATCCGTAAAAGAGTCGATCAGCTCAATGCTTTCACAAGCCTTTGGGGGAAAAACTTGAACTATATTGCATTTCTTACCGTTTTCGTGAAGAAGCTTTGCAAGTGCGTAGCCGTCGGAGCCGTTTTTTCCGCTTCCGCAAAGTATTACCGTATTTGTGAAAACGATGTTGTCCCTGTTCTCGATAAACGATATTCTTTCGAACATCCTTTTTGCCGCTTGCTTCACAAGAGCACAGGATGTGTGACCGTATTTTGTTATTGCGATACTGTCCATATGACTTGTATCGTTTGACATCATCAAAGGTATCATGGATCTGTAATCCTTTCAAATTATTATGATAAAAATTAAGTTTGGTATTTACAAAAATAAGAAAAATTGATATAATTACATTTAGGGAGATAAAGATATTCTCCTTCAGAAAAACCGTACAGAAAGGATGCTTTCGAAGGAAGGCATGTGTGAGGATCATGAAGCGCAAATTTTATAAAATGCACGGTGCAGGTAATGATTATATATATTTCAACTGTTTTGAAGCTCCCGTAAACGATCCGGAGGAGCTTTCCGTAAGACTCAGCCGAAGACGCTTTTCCATAGGCTCCGACGGTATTGTTCTGGTTTTGCCTTCCGATAAGGCGGACGGACGAATGAGAATATTCAATGCGGACGGCAGTGAAGCAAAAATGTGCGGAAACGGTATCAGATGCGTGGGCAAAGCATTGTATGAGATAGTCGGAATAAAGAAAAATGTTCTGACAGTCGAAACAGAGTCGGGAATAAAACGCCTCATTCTCGATATAAAGGGTGATAAGGTAGCAGGTGCTCTTGTGGAAATGGGGAAAGCCGTGTTCGAAGCCGAAAAGATCCCCGCAGTATTCGACGGTGAAATGATAGAGGCTCCTTTTTGTATTCTTGATAAGGAATGGAAAATGACAGCTGTTTCCGTGGGCAATCCTCATAGTGTTATATTCACGGAAGATATAGATTCCCTTGACCTTGAGAAAATCGGTCCTCATTTTGAAAACCACCCCGTGTTCCCCGACAGGGTAAATACGGAATTTATCGAGGTAGTGAAGAGGAACGAATTGAAGATGAGAGTGTGGGAAAGAGGCTCGGGAGAGACTCTTGCATGCGGTACGGGTGCATCCGCTTCAGCGGCGGCGGCAGTCAGAACGGGAAGATGCGATTTCAATGTTCCCATAAAGATCGAGCTTAAGGGCGGTACGCTTTATATAACCGTCAAAGAGGATTACAGCATAATAATGAAAGGTCCCTGCGAGCTTGCCTATACAGGTGAGGTAGAGATCTGAGCTTTAATAAAAAATAAAGACAGATGAGATCGTGATATATTTCATGACTTCGTCACTGTGAAAGGAAAGGTTAAAATTATGGCTTTAATAACAAAACTTACATCATCTCTTGAAAAGATCTTCGTAAAGGACGATCCTTCGAATTTTCCGTCTCTTGAAAAGATCAGCGTTCTGAAGGGTGAAAGATTCCATTTACAGTTCGCTCTCAAGGAATCCGATATATCCTTCGGATTGAAGAGAATGTTCAATTTCAAGATAGAAACGGATCTTGATATTCCCGTTACAGTCAGAAGAGTTCAGCACATACCCTGCAGAGTTCCTTCCTATCAGAATGCCCAAGCAGTGGATAAGAATTACCTGAGCTATGAGCCCGGTCTTTATCCCGATGCATTGATGCCTGTTAAGGAAAACGAGATCATTTGTGCTCCTTACGGACAGTCCGATTCCTTCTGGTTTACGGTCGATGTTCCCGAAACCGCAAATGCAGGCGCCTACGAAATAAAGGTAAAGCTTGTCGGCGTCGGAACAGACGAAGTATTCGCGGAAGAAAAATTATCCGTTAAAATAATCAATGCGGTATTGCCCGAAAACGAGCTTGCGGTAACTCAGTGGTTCCATTGCGACTGCCTCGCTACATATTATAACACAAAAGCTTTCGATGAGCAACACTGGATTATAATAGAAAATTATATAAATACAGCCGTTAAAAACGGAATCAATATGATACTCACTCCCGTCATCACTCCTCCCCTTGATACAGCGGTAGGCGGCGAGAGAATGACGATGCAGCTCGTTGATATCTATAAGAACGGAAATGACTATTCCTTCAAGTTTGACAAGCTTGACAGATGGGTAGATATGTGTCTCAGAAACGGCGTTAAGTATTTTGAAATAGCTCACTTCTTCACACAGTGGGGTGCCGCTCACGCTCCCAAGGTAGTTGCATTCGTTGACGGAAGCGACACTGCGGAAAAGATATTCGGATGGGAAACAGACGCTTGCGGCGAGGAATATACTCACTTCCTCAGATCCTTCGTATCCGCTCTCATTGAATACTTCAAGGGCAGGGGAATCGATGATAAGTGCTATTACCATATTTCAGATGAACCGAGCATGGCTCACCTTGAAGCATATAAGAATGCTAAGGCTGTTATTGCCGATCTTTTGAAGGATTATAAGATAATCGACGCTCTTTCAAATTACGAATTCTATGCAACGGGTGCGGTTACCAATCCCATTCCCGCAAATAACCATATCGAGCCCTTCATTGAAAATAAAGTTCCCGATCTTTGGACATATTATTGCTGCAGCCAGTATGTGAATGTTTCCAACAGATTCTTCGCTATGCCCTCGGCACGTACAAGAATAATCGGTACTCAGTTCTATAAGTACAATATAGTAGGATTCCTTCAGTGGGGATATAATTTCTATTATACATGGCACTCTCTCAGAGCCATAGATCCCTATGTTGTTTCCGACGGTGACTATTGGGTTCCTGCAGGCGACGCTTTCTCCGTTTACCCTGCTTCCGACGGAACGGCATATGAATCTCTCCGTCTTGACGTTTTCTATGATGCTCTTCAGGATACAGCCGCTTTGAAGCTTTGCGAAAAGCTCTTGGGCAGAGAAAAGACCATGGAGCTTCTCGAAGAGGATGCAAACGGACCTATAACCTTCTCAAGCTTCCCCAAAGAAGCGGAATTCATTCTCAATCTCCGTGAAAAGATCAATGCCTGTATAGAAGAGGCGGTAAAATAATTCTTTATATTATATCTTGACAAATCGCTGTGAAGAATATATAATATTCTTGTGATGAAGTTTTTCACAAATATTTCTGATGAAAGGTTTACATATTATGAAAATTTGTCCTAATTGCAACAATCAGCTCGAAGACAATGCCGCTTTTTGCAACAACTGCGGTTTCAGCTTTAATGCCAAACAACAAAGCGCGCAGTTTACTGCGTCGGATCCCTTCGATCATACGGCTGAATTCGATCCCAAGGATATTTCCGAAAACAAGGTGATCTCCATGCTTGTTTACCTCCTTGGACCTATCGGCATAATAATAGCACTTCTTGCTTCAAGTACCTCCGCTTATGCCGCTTTCCATGTGCGTCAGGCATTGAAGTTTACCGTTGTTGAAATACTCGTCGCTATTTGCACAGCACTCCTTTGCTGGACATGCATAGTTCCCGTAGCGGCAGGTATCCTTTACATCGTTCTTTTCGTATTGAAGATAGTTTCCTTCTTCCAGATATGTAAAGGTCAGGCAAAAGAGCCCGCTTTGATTCGCGATCTTAAATTCTTGAAATAATATATCCTATCCAAGGTGATTATTCTGCACTTTTCCGTTTTTGTAAACGGAAAAGTGCATTTTTTTATCTTTTCCTATTTTATTTTATGAGATTATGTGTTATAATATAAGAATATTATGGGTGGAGTGCGTAGATATCGAATTATGGATACATTTAAGTTAGTTTCTGATTATAAACCGATGGGAGATCAGCCCCGTGCAATTGAACAGCTTACCGACGGATTGCAAAGCGGCTGCAAGGCTCAGACCCTGCTCGGCGTTACGGGATCGGGTAAGACCTTTACAATGGCGAATATCATAGCCAAGATGAACAGACCTACTCTTATATTGGCACATAACAAAACACTTGCGGCACAGCTTTGTACCGAGTTTCGTGAATTCTTTCCCGAAAATGCCGTGGAATATTTTGTATCTTATTACGATTATTATCAGCCCGAGGCTTATATACCGGGAAAGGATATCTATATAGAAAAGGATTCCTCCATTAATGACGAGATAGACAAATTGAGGCATTCAGCAACTTCATCTCTCTTTGAACGCAGAGATGTTATCGTTGTGTCCAGCGTTTCGTGCATATATACCCTGGGCGATCCCGTCGAATATAAAAACCTTGTAATATCCCTCCGACCGGGTATGGAGATATCACGTAATGAGCTTCTCAGAAAGCTTGTTGCCGTACAATATGAAAGAAATGATATGGACTTTACAAGAAATAAGTTCAGAGTCAGAGGTGATACGGTCGATATATATCCCTCGTCTTATACAGATAAAGCAATAAGAGTTGAATTTTTCGGAGATGAGATCGAAAAAATAAGTGAGATCAACACCGTTACATCCCAATCCATTGCACGTCTTGCTCATTGTGCTATCTATCCCGCTACCCATTACGCAACTACGGAAGAAAAAAGAGATATAGCCATACAAAAGATCGAAGAAGAGCTTGAGGAAAGAGTAAAATATTTTGAATCCCAAGGAAAATTGATAGAGGCACAGCGTCTTACGGAGCGAGTCAATTACGACATGGAAATGGTACGTGAGATAGGGTATTGCTCGGGCATAGAAAATTATTCCCGTGTTTTTGCGGGAAAGGAGCCGGGTGCACAGCCGTATACTCTTCTTGACTTTTTCCCCGATGATTTCCTTCTCTTTATCGATGAATCCCATGTTACTATCCCTCAGGTCAGAGGCATGAGCGCAGGTGACAGAGCGAGAAAGCAGAATCTTATCGACTACGGATTCAGGCTTCCCAGCGCATATGACAACAGACCGTTAAGATTTGAAGAGTTTGAATCGAAGCTGAATCAGGTAATTTACGTAAGCGCTACTCCCGCCGAATACGAGGCGGAAAAAAGCGAAAGAGTTGCGGAACAGCTTATACGTCCCACGGGACTTGTTGATCCTCAGGTGGATATTCGTCCCATAGAGGGTCAGATAGATGACCTTATAGGCGAGCTCAGAACAAGAGCCGAAAAGGGAGAAAGAAGTCTGGTCGTCACCCTTACCAAAAAAATGGCAGAGGATCTTACTGAATACCTTACAGGTCAGGGTATAAAAGTAAAATATATGCACCACACCATCGAAACCATAGAAAGGACAGAGCTTCTCAGAGATCTTCGTGCAGGTGTGTTTGATGTGCTTGTGGGTATAAATCTTCTCAGAGAAGGACTTGACCTTCCCGAGGTATCATTGGTGGCTATCTTAGATGCGGATAAGGAAGGCTTCCTGCGTTCCACCCGTTCCCTTATACAGATAATCGGACGTGCCGCAAGAAATGTTGAGGGTAAGGTAATAATGTATGCCGACGTTATGACCGATTCCATAAAGAAGGCGGTCGGCGAAACGGAAAGAAGAAGAGAATATCAGTTAAGATACAATAAAGAAAACGGCATAGTTCCGAAAACCATTAAAAAGAGTATCGGAGAGCTGCCGGAAATAACAAAAGCGGAAAAACAGGATACAAAGAAACGGAAGATGTCCGCAAAGGAAAAGAGAGAGCTTATAGAACAGCTTACATCCGAAATGAAGGATGCGGCAAAGCGGCTTGATTTCGAATACGCCGCCGCATTGCGGGATAAGATAAAGGCTCTTCAAGGAGTATAAATTTGAAAGATGGATCTTTCAAATCGTTTTGTCTCAACAACCACCAGCAGTGCTGGTGGCACCAAAAAGCTTTAGCTATGCGTAGAAAAAATACCTCCTTTGATGTATAATAGAGTTGGTCTGCCAACCAAACAATAAAAACATCAAAGGAGGATCAAGTA
>SVTV01000011.1 GCA_015063605.1 Oscillospiraceae bacterium | reverse complement strand
ATTTGTACGGATTTTCGGCTGAAGAAAGGACTTCTTGGCTTCGAAAGGTTAGAATGTATGCTGATTATGAGCAATTAAAGGAACTATTATTGGATGGCGGAATGAAGCTGATAAACGCGTATGATAATAACGAAGTTATTCTTGTTTTTGAAAAGTAAGTTTTATAATCTTCGTTACTTATACACTAAAACTAATCGCCGAGAGCGACCAAACGGTTACTCTCGGCGGTGGTTTTATCTTTGAATCATTACTTCACAATAGCAGTTTTTCGACGGCATTTCGAACTCGCCGTTCCTCTGTGCATATGCAACTATCGTAACGTACAGATTGGAAAACATATTTTGGCACATACGGTCAACATCGTCATTCAAATGCTTTGGAAATAACTTTTTGTAGTCGGCAATGAAGGTTTCGGCAATCTTCGAATATTCGGGCATAAGTTCCGCAAAATATTTTTCTATGATTGCGTCAAAAGTTCGTTTTTGTTCTGCGGTAAAGTACGGAACGGTTACAAAGAAACTACCGTCATCTTTTTTAGTTATATATCCGTCTTGTATTGCATTCGCTACCGCATTTTTATCCTCTGGAAATCCATTGTAAATAATGTCTTCGCAAGCATTGATATAAGTATCAAGCATCATCTTCCTAAAGCAAATACCATTCATTCCAAACCAAGTCGTATGAGAACAATTTCCTCGGCTACCACGGTTGGCAGAATATTGGCTGGCGATTCTTGTTCTTGGATGCTTGCCTGTTTCAACGCTGCCTATATAGTTCCACCAATATCCATCGTATTTTTGCTTGATCTGTGGGAACGGCAACTTGCAATAATGTCGGCTGAGATAATCGAAAGCCATCATGCCATACAGATAAAGCAGATCTGATTCTGATTTACCGGCTTTGTAAAAATCAATTTTCGTTGCTTCTCCGGCAACTGCTTTGATAGCTCCCACCAATTTATCCATAATCGGCAAGAGTGCTTTTTCTGCATTTTCTTCACAGAATATCCCGTACTTGTCAGACCATATGATAAAGTCGGTTTGATATCTTCCTTTTGATACCTCAATAACAGCTTCTCGTTTTAAAAGATTATCAATTCGATCTTCAATGTAGTATGCAGGAACACCGCAAAGCTTTGCCAATTCTTCCACCGTTGCAGGCTTTTCATAGGAATAATAGAGGATATTTTGAGATAGAGCATCATTGACATACTTGCTCGGGAACGGCACCATTTTACCATCATATTCTCCGGTTCCGTATATATCAATATTCATTTTTATAGGTCGAAGAGCAGTTTCGTTCATTTCAGTACACTCCTTTTTTAGTTTTTTCCGAGCTTCCGAAAGTCGCCATGTGACAGTACCTTCGGGAATGTTTAATTGCTCGGCTATACGTTTTGTTGAAAGGCTGTCATAGTAATAAAGAACGATAATATCACGGTATATAGAAGAAAGCATTGCAATTTTTGTACGCAATAAATCATAGATAACTTCTTGCTCGTTATCAAAATCTTCTTCATACGCTATATCTTCCGGAATATCATAGGAATACATCGCGCGCTGTTTTCCCATATGACGTCGAAAGCTTTTTGTTACGTTACTTGCAATCCCCCAAAGCCACGGTTCAAATTTATTCGCGTCTTTGAGTTTCGGTAATTCTCGTACTACCGTAAAAAGTATTTCCTGCGACAGATCATCAGCCTCCTCGCGAGAATAGGTGTGATTTACCGCATATCCATAAACTTTTTCCACATAGCTTTCTATAATATTCGCATCCATCGTTCTCACCTGCCTTTCATCCATAAAGTGCATTGAATGGAATTTTCATTGGGTACTTTTCAAAATTGTTTAAAATATTATACCAAAAAATTATGAATTAGTCTATAACGAAAGTGCCGAGAGCGACCAAACGGTTACTCTCGGTGGTAGCATTGTTGGTTTTGTACTATAAGCGTAGTAAGAGCTTTATTCTATCAAACTTTCTGTTTCTATAGGCAAAACCAGTTGACTTTTATCTCTCATTGGTGTATAATTATCTCGCTTTCTTGTAGTTTTGGTGCAACATAATTATACAATAAAGCAGGCGGTAGGTCAACCTCTTTTTTTAGGTTTTCCTACCGCTTTTTCTTTTTACTTTTGGAGCTTAGTGTGACAGCTCCTGCTTTTCATAAAAGACCGCATTCAAAAAATCTTTTTTGGGGGTTCGGGATTTTATAAGTTTGCTCGCTCCACGGAAATTTGATTCCATAGAGCTTTGTTTCAAAACTGATGCTCGGAAGCTTATCTGCAAAAGGTCTTGCAAAATGACTATCGGGAAGCCCAAAAACAAACATTCCGTATTTTTTGGAGACTTCACGTTTGATCTCATTCAGAAAGATCAAATAGTTGTCTGTGTTATCATCTTTGCTAAGGAAAAACGCAAGCATGGGAAAATCAAGCGGCTCATTCTCTTTTGGAAGTTTGACATAGCGAAATGCAGATAGGAGAGGATTGAATATGCGTGCAAGCTTCATGATCCTTCCGTATCGATTCACCACGTATTGCTTATACTCAGTCTGATTCCAAAGTGCTGCGGTTGCAACGATGCTTTCTCCATCGAGAAGCAAATAAAAGTCTTCCACACTCAAATTGTAAAACTCATCAAAGCTTTTCATAACGGGAAACATATCCTTTTTCTTTCCCTCGGAATTCAGAAAAACGATCAATCTGTCCGTATCGTTTTCTGTTGCCCTGCGGAAAACAAAGCTATGCTTTTTTGCTTTCACTTTGACTTTTGGACTCAGGATATAGGTTTTATATCCAACGGTTTGCTTCATTTCAAGAAGCCGTCTGCTTTTTTCAAACATTCTTCGGGCATCTGTGTTTTCGGCAACCACAGAACAAAAATAAAAATCGATATCGTCACGCTGAAGATCACGGATAAATCTTGCGCCAAAGCCCACACCGCCATCGTATTCCGCATCCTTTTTCAATCCGCAGATGTAAGCTGATTTACAGACTTCTCCGCCAATATATACATCTCGGATAACCTCGGCGCAGGTACCCACCGCACGCTCGCCATTTCTTGAAATGAACACGTATGCTTCACCCGACTCCTTCATATAGGACTCATAGGCATCGGGACGGCGTGTGTAGATGAGCTCAATACTGCCCTTGGCTGCCGAGCTTTCAAGAATACGTAGTATTTCTTTTCCATCAGCCGGAGTTGCCTGATATTTTGACTCGCTCATTTTTTCCTTTCCTCAAGGTTTTCGCCAATAGGAATACCGAAGCGCTTGTCAATTTCAAAGTGGAAAATAATATTGATTACCCAATAAGCAAAGTTGATTAAGAAGCCCTTGCTACGCTTGTGCATCGTTCTTCCGCGTCTAAAAATAGAGCGGAAGCTAAAATATTTCTTTCTGTATTCCTTGCAGCATGCACGTAAATGTTCTGATGTAATTTGTTTCGGGTTGAATGTGACAGTGCCAAAGGTATATCCGTTTTCAAGCCACCATTTTTCCGAAATCAAGCGACCGTCTGCTTTGAAGGATTCGTATGTCTTTGTGTTTGGGAATATCAAAAGATGGTTAAAGGCTACAACAAAAAACTGATGCTTCTCGCAAAATTCGAGCGTTGCCTTGAAGGTATCCTCGTTGTCCGAATCGAAGCCGAATACGAAGCTTGCGTATATGCCGATACCAACGTCGTGTATCTTTTGGATCAGAGCCTCGCGCTCGCCAAGTCTCTCCGACCATCCCTTATTCATCTGTTTTAGGTTATCACTTTCAATGGACTCAAATCCAATCAGTACCATCTCACAGCCGCTCTCTTTCATCAAGCGGAGCATTTCTTCATCTCTTGCAATATCGAGGGTGATCTGCGTCGTCCAGATGATGTTCAGCTTTTTCAGTTCTTCGAACAGCTCTTTGGCAAATGCCTTGTTTGAGAAAATACTGTCATCCACAAAGAAAAATATCTTGTGCTTGCAGGACTTGATCTCGGCGATAATATCCGCAACTTCTCTGTGTATGTAGCGGGAGTGATAATATCCCGCAATGGAGCAGAATTCACAATTGTGATAGCATCCACGTCCTGTTTCCACAAGGGATACGGGCAGATATTTTTTCATCTTGTCGGCGTAAATGCTTCTGTCGGGCATTTTATACATGATACATGCGCCGCCGTCATATCTCGGCTTAAGTGTGCCGTTTTCGATATCCGAAAGCACTACCGAAATGATTCTGTCTGCGTTACCGACCATAATGCTGTCAGCATACAGAATAGCCTCCTCGGGACAAAGCGTGACGTGATAACCGCCCATAATGACCTTTTTGCCGCGCTTTTGAAACTCGGATGCGATGAAATAGGCTCTCTTTGCTGTGTAGGTTTCTACGGTTATAAATACAATATCGGTTTCGGTGTCGTAATTGATACTTTCTATTCTGTCGTCAAAGAACTCACGCTCAAATCTTTCGGGAATCATCGAGTTGAGTACAGCTATTGTCAGCGGCTCCATCAGCCAACTTTTAAGATACTTCTGCCCCGATTTCTTGCCGATAGCGGGGAGAATAAAGGTGATTTTCATGCTTTTTTGCTCCAATCCTTTCCGAGAGTCTTGGCGACCTTTTTGTTATATATTTTGAATCCGATGTTTACGCCAAGCTTGATGACGCCGCCATATCTGTTTTTAACAGCCCTTTTCCATATGCGCTTTAATGTATAACACTCATTTGAAACGGATACAAGCATTTCTTCAAGCTCCCGCGCCGTGAAGTTTTTCGGCGCAAATGTGGCGTGAATACTGTCGTAATCGTTCCAATCTTTTGAGACGATCCGCCCCTCGGCCTCAAATCTTTGATATGTAGGCGTGTTTGGATAAGGTGTCAAAATAGCGAAACGAGGGATATCCACACCGATCTCCTCGATATAGTCGGGCATTTTCATAATGCTTTCCTTCGTGTCACCGTCAAAGCCAAGCATAAACGTGCCGAGTATGGATACGCCGTTTTGGTGGAATTTATCTACTGCCGTTTTGTATTCTGCGACCTTGTTTTTCTTATGGCTTTCCTTGAGGCTATCCTCGCTGAAGGTTTCAAAGCCCATCAGAATTCCGATACAGCCGCTTTTTATCATCAGATCAAACAGTTCTTCGTCCTCGCACACATCGGTGGTACAAAGCCCTGCCCACTGAATTTTTAGCGGAATGAGTGCTTTATAAAAATCCTTGGCATAAGCACGATTTGACGTGGGTGAAGGGTCAAGGAAAAGTATGCGCTTCGATTTCAGCGATTTGATTTCTTCGATCACATCTTCCACTTGTCTTGTCGAGTGTATTCCGCCCCAAAAGGAATTGATGACACAAAAATCGCATTTGTTGGTGCAACCGAAATTGGCGATCACGGTAGGGACACCGATATATTTGCTTTTTTGCATCAGATCCCGTATGGGAATGACATTCGCCGCGCCAATATCGCAGTGTTCTCCGTCATAACGCTTTTTCGGAGTTCCGTTTGCGTAATCCTTGATAAACTCACGCCAGATTCTGTCGGCAGGTCCGGTCATTACGGTATCCGCATGTTCTGCCGCCTCATCGGGCAGGAGAGTAACGTGGTGACCGCCCATTACGATATAGCTTCCTTTTTGTCTGAAATAAGCAGCGAGCTCATATCCGCGATTGACAGAAGAAGTGACCGAGGTTATTGCAACAATATCGTAAAAGCCGAGCTTCTCGTAGTTTGTTTTTTGCACTCCCTCGTCTATCGCCTTGAAATCTGCACCGTATTCTTCGGGTGTAAGCGCAGCAAGATAGGGCATAGTCAGCGGCATATAGCTCAGCGATTTTGTAAAGGCTCTTTTGTAGCGGTAATTGTTATCATACGGAGTTATGAATAGTATTTTCATCCTTTTTCACCTCCGGGGTATCGGCGATATCTGGGATATCGGGGATATCGCTGTTGTCGCTCATCACGTCCGCACCGAATATCTCAAATTCCTTGGCATATTTACGGTATCCGATGTTGACAAGCATATAAAGACTTTTCATAGTTTTCGGTTTGGTAAGGTCAAGCCGCTTCCAAATGTTCTTCCATGAGTATGTTTCCTTCCACGCCCACGCGATACCAGCCTCAAGCTCCTCCTTTGTCATTTGCTTTGGCTGATACACGCAGTGTTCAACATCGTACAAAGAGAAATCGTGCTCCACAATACGCCCCTCGGCTTCAAGCTCTCGATAGAACTCAGTTCCGGGGAAAGGCGTGATGATTGAAAACCGCGGCAGGTCGACCTTGGCTTCAAGACAGAGATCAACGGTGCGGCGGAATACATCGGGGCCGTCCTCGTCAGCGCCAAAGGCAAAGCAACCCATGACCATAATGCCCTTGCGGTGGAGCTTATCCATCAGCGCTTTGTATTCTTCTACGTGATTCACACCTTTATGTATGCCTTGCTGAGTTGCTTGATTGACAGATTCAAAGCCGATGAGCAAGCCCTTGCATCCGCTTTTCTGAAAAATTTCGAGAAGATCGTCGTTGTGACCGATGGCGGTAGTGGTAAGCCCCATCCACCACTTTTTGAGTGGAATCATTGATGTGAAGAGCTCTTTTGCATACGCCGTGTTGGCAATCAGATTCACGTCGGGGAAAATAACCTCTTTGCCCTTGAAGGATTTGATCTCTGCAATCACATCTTCAACGGGACGGGTGATGACTCTTTGACCGAATGCTGCAGGGTAAGCACAGAAAGTACAGGAGTGATTACAGCCGCGCACTGCCTCAACCGTATTGAGTGTAATATATTTTTTCTTGTTGAGCAGGTCTTTTCTCGGTAAAGGTCTACCACTGATATCTACGCATCCGCCACCGTGGTAGCGACGCTTGAGACAGCCGTCTCGGATATCGAGGAGTGCCTGCGGAAATGTCTTTTCTCCAAGACCCGTCAGAATGGAATCTGCGTGCTCTACCGCTTCATCGGGACAGAGAGAGGGATGAACACCGCCAAGAAGAACTGTCTTGCCAAGACTTCTGAAATAATCGGCATACTTATAGCATCTTGAAGATGTACCGGTAATGCAGGTTATGGCGATGATGTCGGCATCGGTATCAAGGGGAATTGCCTCGGCGGTTTCATCGTAGATCACAACCTCTGCATTCAGTTCCTTCGGAACGAGGGCGGCAAGAAGTGCCAGTGTAATAGGCGCATAGTGAAGCCCCTTGTGGAACATGCCGTTATATCTGTGCATAGCGCCTGCAGGCGAGATCAATGCAATTTTCATAGAGATTCCTTTCTCCGATCAAGAGATCGGGATAAACGAAGAGACAGCCATCAGAATAATGGCAACGGCGACTACCGTAATCATAAACTTATTACCTGAGCAGCTGCCGAGTAAAAGTTTTTCTTTCGGCTTCTTTTGCGCATTGTAATATGCGGGAAGAACAACGATGACAAGAATTATTGAAAGCGCACCCGCACCGATCTGAACGTAATCGAGTACACCGAGCGGAAGAAACACAGCGATCAGTAATGCGGGAACAGTTGCAATGAACCACGATATCCTTGCAGATAAGCCGAACTGTCCTCCAACAACGTCGGCAAAAGCAAAGCCGCTTGACCAGAAGGACGTGAACATGGCAAATAATACAAGAACCGAGCAGAGTATCTTGACAAAGGGGATACCAATGCTCTCGGAAAGACCGATAGTAGCAATTTCAGTCACAGTATCCGAGCCGATAATAACCGCTGCTGTAAACGCCATCGTAATAAATGCATTGAGAGTAAGACCTCCGATAATGGTCTTGCCCGTCTGCTCCTTCTTTTCGATATGGTTACAGACCTGAATGATAGAAAATATAGCGGAAAAAGCAAACATAAAGAGTCCGTACACGGCAAAGACTTTACTCGGCGAGCCAAAGGAGAAGCTGAGTGATCCCTTCATATTGAGAAAGGAAAGAACCATAAGTACAAGTACGGCAGAGCCAATCAAGATCATAGAGAGCTTTTCGCCGACACCCATGCCCTTGACTCCGAAAATAATCACAACCGATGCAAGCGCATAAAAAATGATTTGGGTAGCCGTACTGTTAATTCCGAGCAGATCGGTGAGAACGTTTCCGGCACAAAGAATATATACTACCAAGTTTTCAATCAACAGCAATACGAGCAGAACGAGGAACGTAATATTCAATACCTTTTTTCCTTTTCCGCTGAACAGGTGCTCGTCGAGAATAGCCAATAGATCCCCCGGCTTTTCCGAATTGCGCGTGAGATCTGCGATGATAAGATACATCACCGCGCTGACAGCATAGGCAAGAGCGAGGGATAAGACCGTACCGAATATGCCAATCTTATCAATTGCATATGGGATCGTCAGAATTCCTGTGCCGATACCCGCACCTGCTACAAGCATCAATGATTCTAAAAAAGTTAGTTTTTTTGATTTCATATGTAGATCCTTAAGATGTGGTTCGCTTTTTCATTATACCATACAAAAATGCGCTTGTCAATAATATATGACCACCCGGCACATTCCTCGACGGCTTTTCAAATATATTGTTTTGTTTTCTGCATCTCGAGTGCCAAATCAAAACCACAGCTATGTAAATTCCTTATTCAAAAACATTGACAAAGCTCGTTTTTTTGAGTATAATACCCATGAATATATGAAAGGAAAACGCAAATGAACGACAACAAAGAAAAAAACACCGTTTCCGAAAAGCTTACGAAAAGCGAATACGTAAAACGGCTTATTACTTTATTTACCACATTTTTCAAAATAGGTGCATTCACCTTCGGAGGCGGATACGCCATGATACCTCTCATACAGCGTGAGACCGTTGAAAAGCACAAATGGATAACGGAAGAGGATATCCTTGACATTATCGCCATAGCGGAATCCACACCGGGTCCAATAGCCATAAACTCCGCCACATTCGTGGGATATAAGACTGCGGGATTCTTCGGTGCTATGCTGGCAACGCTGGGCGTTGTTCTTCCCTCCTTCTGTATAATTCTCCTGATCTCCTATGTGCTGCGTGAATTCCGTGAAATTAAAGCCGTACAATACGCCTTTGAGGGTATACGTGCGGGCGTTCTTGCTTTGCTTATAAAAGCTCTTGTTTCCATGTACAAAAAGTGTCCCAAAAGTCCTGCCGCATACATCGTAATGGGCGCTTCCTTTATTCTCACCGCTTTTTTGAACGTAAACTTTATATTTGTAATAATCGGCTGTGCGCTTTTCGGTCTTATAACATCTGCAATGGCTGCTAAAAAGGAGGGCAACAAATGATATTTCTCGATCTCTTCCTTACCTTCTTTAAAATAGGCGCTCTCACCTTCGGCGGCGGCTATGCCATGATACCTCTTATCGAAGCCGAGGTACTTTCACACGGCTGGCTTGAGCTTTCCCAGCTTATAGATTTCATTGCGGTAAGCGAAAGCACTCCGGGTCCCTTTGCAATAAATATTGCCACATTCATCGGTGCACAGCAGGCAGGACCCTTCGGTTCCGTATGCGCTACCCTCGGTGTGGTAATGCCCTCATTCATCATTATACTCATAGTAGCTAATTTCTATGAACGCTTCAAGAAGAGCAAGGCGGTAAGCGGATGTATGTCGGGACTCCGTCCCGCAGTTGTGGGAATGATAGCCTCCGCTGTCCTTTCCGTTGCGGCAGAGGTATTCATGCCCGCAGGCTTTGATGCATCCGTTTTTTCCGATCCCGCAATTTATGTATCTCTCGGTATCTTTGCCGTGTCCACATTCCTTGCGTTCAAAAAGCTCCATCCCATATTCATAGTATGCTTCTCCGCCGTTGCGGGAATAGTATCGGGATTTTTGCTCGCTTGAAAAGCAACGCTTTTATCTTACATATCAATGTAGGAAACGGAAAATTATCTCATTGAGCTTATAAAGTAGAAATTGGGGCTGTCTCACTAACGTGAGCCAAGCCCTGAATAGCGGGTTCCCGTCCCCTATTTTCGTCCGCTGTTTTAGCGGTTATGTTTAAACAAACGAGGGTTGGTGCAGTATTTTGCACCAACCCAAATTATTTTTATTCTTACAAGGATACGATCCGATTACTCGGCAGCCTCTGTGCCTTCGGTACTTTCTGTTCCTTCAGCACCTTCAGTTGTCTTGAAGTATTCGGGCTTTTCAACCTTTCTGGATGCGTCGTATGCTACGAGAGCAGCCGCAGAGTTCTTATAGCTTGCATTGAACACGTCACCCATGAACAATACGAATCCGAGTTCTGCAACGCCGCTGTTGAGTTCGTTATATATTTCTTCCCAATTCTCAACACCCTTGCAGAGCTGCTGATACTTGCCCTTAACGAGCTTGTTAGCCTTTTCCAATATAGCAGCCTGTTCTTCTTCAAACTTAGGAACGAAGCCCATAAAGCCGTGAGGCTTGAGCATAAGGTTATTAGCTATACCGTCTTCTCTGTATGTTGCAAGATCCTCTGTAACCTTACCTATGAAGGAGTTACCTGTCTTGAAGAAGTCCATAGCATAATCCTTGCTTGTTACTTCTACGAAGCCGTTATCGTTTACTGTGTAGTGAACATTTTCAACACCGTAACGGAGAGCTGTAGCAAAGTCGGGATTTGTATATATGAGAGTGAGTATTTCGGCAGCACGGTCCTGGATCTTGGACATGGAGCTTATACCGAAAAGACCGGAAAGAGTTTCATTGGGTTCAGCCTTGGGAGCTGTGTAGAGAGTTACCGTGTATCCTTCTTCTCTCCACTGCTCAGCATCTGCAACGGTACCTTCTCTGATGTCGAGGAAGAAATCCTTGACATTGCTTCCGAAGCTTTCCTTGAAGTAACCTGCAGCTCTGTAATTTGCCATACGCTCAAAGTGAGTCTTCATTGCATATGTTGCAAATGTGGATGTGGCAAATTCAGAGGTAAACAAATTGTGTTCGGAGTTTACAACCGTGATAGCGGAGCCTTCTTCACCGTAGAAGTCGTTTCCTGCTACACCTACGGGACCCATCATTGTTATAACGTTGGGTTCCTTTTCCTTGATCATAGCGAGAGTCTCATCAAGGGAGAAGAGAGTCTTCACTTCGGATACATCAAGCTCATACTTTTCGAGAAGCTTTGTATTGTATACGAAATACTGAGCCTTGCCTATGGACTTGTTTACGGGAATACCGTATGTAGCACCGTTGATCTTAGCTGTGTTGAGAATTACGGAGTTAACATAGTTTGTGATGAGCTTTTCATCTCTCTTGAGATACTCATCAAGGGGAGCAAGCATATTCTTGCCGGGGAAATATTCATTTCCTGCGATAAGGGACAGGTAATGATCGTAGCCGTTGATGTAGAGAACGTCCATCTGAGCACCTGTAATAGGTTCCGGAGGCTCCTCAAGACCCTGCTCTATTCTTTCAAGGCGTTCCTTCTCTTCCTGAGCCGCAAGTCTTTCGGCTTCCTTCTGAGCGAGACGCTTTTCCTGATTGAGCTTTCTTCTCTCTTCATCGCTGAGAGTCTTTTCATATGCAAGCTGCTGCTTCTTTGCTTCAGCCTCTTCCGCCTTCTTTATCTCAGCGGCGTCAGCCTCTTCCTTGAAGAGAGCAAACATGTCATCAAGTGCTTTTTCATACTTATCTTCCGTGTAGAAGCGGAGAACGAGCTCCGTCTTAAGAGAAGATGTGTATTTATTCAATTCATTCTGTACGAGCTTGATAGCCTCTTCGGTCGTACCTTTCTCGGTTATTGCATAAAGTGTAAGATATGTAGCCGATCTTACTGTCGTAGCTGCGCTGTCGTCTTCATCCGAGTTGGAGCATGATGTCAACACGAATGAGCAGAGCATAAGCATTACAAGCAAAAGGCTAATAAATCTCTTGCGCATAGTTAAAATCCTCCTAAAAGAACGCAAACAGAGGGTGCGTAAAGTATATAGTATATTTTACACCTTATCCGCGTTATTGTCAAGTTTATTTTCATTAAAAAACCGTGTGCAATTTTAATAAAAATATTTTTTAATTTTCCGTCTAAAAGGTGTTTTTTTAGTGCAGTTTCAACAAACTGACCTGTAAGTCACACAAAAACTGCCTGTAGAACCCCCGTTTATCAGTCCAAAAAATCCCTTAATTTTTTTGCACGGCTGGGATGACGGAGCTTTCTGAGAGCTTTTGCCTCGATCTGACGTATTCTTTCTCTTGTAATATTGAATTCTCTGCCCACGTCCTCGAGAGTATGCAATGTACCGTCAACAAATCCGAAGCGGAGCTTTATAACGCTTGCTTCTCTGGGGGTAAGGGTGCTGAGAACATCCTCAAGCTGTTCTCTGAGCATTGAAAGGCTTGCCGCCTCTGCGGGAGCAGGAGCATCGTTATCCTGAATGAAATCTCCGAGATGGCTGTCTTCCTCTTCGCCGATGGGAGTCTCGAGAGAAACGGGCTCCTGTGCCAGCTTCATTATTTCTCTTACCTTGTCGGGAGACATATTGATAACACGTGCTATCTCATCGGCGCTTGCTTCGTGGCCGAGCTCCTGAAGAAGCTGTCTTGAAACTCTGTGCACCTTATTTATCGTTTCAACCATATGTACGGGTATTCTTATGGTCCTTGCCTGATCGGCTATGGCTCTCGTTATTGCCTGGCGTATCCACCATGTAGCGTATGTGGAGAACTTATACCCCTTTGTGTGATCGAACTTCTCCACCGCCTTCATAAGACCGAGGTTGCCCTCCTGAATAAGATCAAGGAAGAACATTCCTCTTCCCACGTATCTCTTGGCAATGCTTACAACGAGACGAAGGTTTGCTTCAACAAGCTCCTGCTTTGCAGCTTCATCGCCGAGAACCATCTTTTCAGCAAGCTCTATTTCTCTGTCCATACTGAGAAGAGGAACCTTGCCTATCTCCTTGAGATACATTCTTACATGGTCCTCAATGGGAAGACCTTCGGATATGAGCATTCTTTCCATCTGCTCGCCCGTTTCGTATGTCTCGACCTCGGATTCAATATCCGCAAGATCGTCCATGGGCTCCAAATCCTCCATTGAATGAGCCTCGTCGATATAATCGGTGATCTCGATGCCCATATTTTCAAGAGCTTCGTATATCTTGTCAAGTCTTTCGGGATCGTACTCTATCTCCTCTGCCACTTCAAGTATCTCGGAAGTGGAAAGAGTTCCGTTTCTTTTTCCTTTTTCGATAAGCTCTTTGATAGACATCTTGATACTGCGCATATCTCTTGACGATGTCTCATTATCATCATCAAGATCATCTCTTTCTTCCTTATCCTCATAGTCCCCGTCCAATCCGTCGATAGGATCCCCGGAAACAGTTCCGATTTCAAGGTAGGAAGCAAGCTCTTCCGTTTCGTAATTCATCATATTTATTTCCTTTCCGTACCTTATACAAATGTGTAAGGTATCCTTACGCAAATGTATAAGCCGTGTTTTTTACTTAATTTTGGTTTTCCCCGCTGTTTTTCAGATCACGGAGACGTTTTATGCGTTCAGCCGCCTGTTCCGGTGTCGTCACCGCCGAAACGGACAGCTTCCGTTTTTCCGCCGCAAGCGCCTCAGTCAGCTCCTTCAGCACCTCGGGGCTGTTGTCGCTGAGTCTTTCTCTCGCTATGCGCATACGCATGAGCGCTCCCGTTTCATCGGGAGAAAGCTCTCCAGCCAATCGGGAAAAATCGAATTTTTCCGATCCGGGAACGGCACCCGAATGATCCTCGGAATACCTTTTCATAGCCTCAGTCACCGCAGTGACAGCCTTTTTGTTGAATGCACAGACAAAGGATTCCGGATCTACACATTCACGAAGCTTATCATCCAGCATATATTCGGGATGAATAAGCAGGATACCGATGATCCCCTCCTCCTTGGCGCACGCCGAAGGATATTTTATCTTTTCGGGATTCACCTTATCACTGTAGCCGAGAGCCGTGCGTATATCATTTTCCGTCTGCTTCAACTTTGCGTTTCTGATGCTTTGGGCGCCCGCGCGCTCAAGCTCCTGCCTCAATACTCCCGCATCTATTCCCGTAAGCTCATTTACCTTTCCGAGATATACATCTCTTTCAAGGCGGGATTCCACTCCGCTGAGCATGGCGCATACCTCCTTGGCAAAGGACAGCTTGTCCTCGGGAGCCTCAAAGTTGTATTTCGATGCCATATCGTTGAAAACGTATTCTATATGACCGCTTGCATTTGCAATCACGCTTTCAAAGGAGCTTTTTCCGTTGAGCTTTATGTATTCATCGGGGTCTTTTGCACCTTTGAGCGATATGACCTTCACCGAAAGATCGACTTCCTTCAATATATTGATGGCACGCTTAGCCGCATTCTTTCCCGCTTCGTCAGAATCGTAGCATATCAGAACATTGGAGGTATATTTTCTCATCAGCCTCGCCTGCTCGGATGTAAGCGCCGTACCGAGAGTGGCAACGGCATTGGTAAAGCCCGCCGCATGGAGCGCTATAACATCCATGTAGCCCTCACAAAGTATCAGAAAATCCTTTCCCGAGGATCGGGCAAAATTCAATGCAAAAAGCGTTCTGCTCTTTTTGAAAACGGGCGTATCGGAGGAATTGAGGTACTTCGGAACGCCGTCCCCTATGATCCTTCCGCCGAAGGCGCATACCTTTCCCGAAATATCGATTATGGGGAACATGACTCTGCCTCTGAAGTAATCGTACGGTCGCTTCGTATTCTCGCTAATCCCGCAAAGAAAGCCGTTTTTCATCTCCTTCGGTGTAAAGCCCTCACGCATAAGGTATCCCGTCAGCTCGTCAGAGCTTGTGGATGCAAAGCCGAGACCGAATCTGCGGATGATCTCATCGGAAAGACCTCTTCCCCGAAGATAATCAAGCCCCGCCTTTCCGGAGGGAGAAACAAGCTTCTCGTAAAAGAATCTCGCGGCTTTTTTATTCATGTCGTAATATTTGTTTTTATCCGTTCTCTCCTGCGCCATAGCTTCGTTTTCGGGCATTCTCATACCCGCAAGGTTCGCAAGATATTCAAGTGCCGCCATGTAATCAAGATTTTCAATGCGCATTACAAAGGAGATCACATCGCCCCCCGCTCCGCATCCGAAGCAGTAGTAATGATCTCCCGGAGAAAAGAGAGTAAACGAAGGCGATCTTTCACTGTGGAAGGGGCAGCAGGCGACAAGATTCGATCCCGCACGCTTGAAGGACACGTATCTTGATGCTATCTGCTCAAGAGAGCATCGGCTCTTGAGCTCTTGTATAAAGCTGTCGGGTATTCTGTTTCTGTATTCCGCCGTACGCTTCCCTCCTTCTTATGCCTTCCGGCTGTTTTTTACGTTACCTTATATTATACGGCGCTTTTCCCGAAAAACCTCTTTTTTTATTCAATATTTTTATAATTTTTCCGTTGTTTTCGGTGTCACTTTCACGTGTGAAAACAGAATTTCCCCTAAATAACAAGGTATTACAAAAAAATTTACATTATATGCAAAGAAAATTCAAAAAGGACTTGACTTTAGTGAAATAAAGTGTTAAAATACTTACGCTAAAAAGCCGCAAAGGCATAAAACCGAAAGGAACACATCATGAAGAAGATTTTAACATTGGCTATGGCTCTTATTATGTGCGTTTCCCTCCTCTGCTCCTGCAGCTCCGACCCCGGAGATTGGGATTACCTCACAGAAAAAGGCAAGATGATCATCGGCTACACACTTTACGAGCCCATGAACTATAAGGATGCTGACGGCAAGCTCGTCGGATTTGACACAGAATTCGCAGAAGCTGTATGTGCACAGCTCGGCCTCACACCCGAATTCGTTGAGATCAACTGGGAAACCAAGGAAACAGAACTCAACGCAAAGAACATCGACGCTGTATGGAACGGCTTTACAGTTGATGCCGAAAGAAAAGAACAGTTCGCTTTCTCCACCTCCTACGTTGCAAACAAGCAGGTAGTAGTTGTTAAGAAGGACAACGCTTCCAAGTATACAGACCTCGCTTCCCTCGCAGGTGCTAAGTGTGCCGCCGAGAAGAAGTCCGCAGGCGAAACCGCTATCCTCACAACAGATGCTATAAAGAGCAACGAATATATCCCCTGCGACAAGCAGACAGACGTTCTCACAGAGATCCTCTCCGGAACTGTCGAATTCGGCGTTCTCGACTACATAATGGTTCGCGCTATGATCGGTGCGGGCACAGACTACGAAAGCCTCGTAATGATCGAGTCTATCGAGCTTCCTCCCGAAGAATACGCTATCGGCTTCAGAAAGAACTGCCCCGACACGGTTGCCAAGGTAAACGAAGCTATTAAGGCAATAGTAGAAAATGGCAAGATGGCTGAGATCGCTGAAAAGTACGGTCTTACAGATCAGCTCGCTCCCGGCGTTAAGAAATAATCGCACCGACTTTGTCTTTTCACCTTGATAAAGTCGATATACCTTCACAACGGGTATTTACTTTTTCATAAAAATATGGTAAAATGATATAAGGGTTCTCCCGATCTTTTACCGAAAGAAATCGCAGAGTTCCCCCCGCGTATGCCCGGAATGCTTCCATTTTGAGCGGCGCGGGGGACACATCGTCTTATCCGTGTGAACGCATCCAACAATATCAACCACAGTACATATAAAACGGAGCTTTTTTCATGTTCGCAGAAGTAACATTAAAACTTTTTTCGGGATTCGGAGTAACATGTCTCCTCTTCCTTCTAACCCTTGTAATGTCTCTCCCCTTGGGACTTATCGTATCCTTCGGCTCAATGACAAAATTCAAGCCCATAAAGCTTCTCACGAGAGCTTTCGTATGGGTCATCCGCGGAACACCTCTCATGCTTCAGCTCATAGTTGTATTCTACGTTCCCGGTCTTGTATTCAACCATCCCATGCAATCGAGAATAACGGCAGTTCTTATTGCCTTTGTAATAAATTATTCCGCTTATTTTTCGGAGATCTTCCGCGGCGGTATAGAAAGCATATCAAAGGGACAGTATGAAGCGGGTCAGGTCCTTGGAATGACCAAGACTCAGATTTTCTTTAACGTCGTCCTTCTTCAGATCATCAAGCGCATCCTTGCTCCAATGAGCAATGAAATAATCACACTCGTCAAGGATACCTCCCTTGCACGTACTATAGCGGTAACGGAGCTTATCAGAGAAGCACAGAACTTCGTTTCCGTAGGTCTTATATGGCCCCTTTTCTATTCGGGCGTATTCTACCTTGTATTCTGCGGACTTCTCACTCTTCTCTTCGGATACATAGAAAAGAAGCTCAGCTATTTCCGCATCATGTAATAATATGCTAACAACAATAGAAATCACAGATAACGGAGTGTCCGTATACACACCCGCAAAGATCAATATTGATCTTTACGTTACGGGAAAAAGAAACGACGGATATCATCTTCTCAGAACAATAATGAGAAAAGTCCCCGTATACGACAGGGTAAACGTATATAAAACGGAAGAAAAAGGCATTTTTCTCTCCTGCAATGTTCCTTCCATTCCCTGCAATGAAAAGAATCTCGCCTACAAGGCGGCAATGAAATATCTTTCCCTTTTTCCCGGAAGCTTTGACGGCATAAGCATTGAGCTTCATAAGGGGATCCCCCACGGTGCGGGAATGGGCGGAGGAAGCTCCGACTGCGCCGCCGTACTTCTTGCCCTCGATATGCTTTTCAATAACGGCAAAAATACGGATATACTTATAAAGGAATCCGCCTCTTTGGGTGCGGATGTTCCCGTTTTCGTGAATCACACCTCCGATTGCTGTCTCTGTGAGGGTATCGGAGATATAATGACGGATATACCGATCCACCGTCCTCTCGTAAATGCGTGTATAGCCAAAGGAAACGGAAGTGCATCCACAAAGGAGATCTTCACCCTTTTCGATGATCTGTACGAAAAATCGCATGATCCGTCAAAAAGCTTAAAGCTTGATATCATAGAAAATTCCCCCGATATATTTTCATCGGGATCGGTATTACGTATTGCGGATATCCTGCGAAACGATCTGTCCGAGGTTACGGAATCTCTCGTCCCCTCGGTATCAAGGGGAATATCGGAATTGAAGTCTCTCGGCGCTCTCAATGCGGTTATGACAGGCTCGGGATCTGCGGTATTCGGGATCTTCAAAAATGAAGCGGATGCAAGCAATGCAGAAAAATGCATGAAGGAGCAGGGATATTTTGCAAAAGCCGTGCTCATCTGAATTTTTGGTAAAAATAAACTTAAAGGAAATCTGAAAAATGTCACATTGGATATCTTTCCCCGGGCTCGGCATTGAGCCCTTTGAGCTTAACAGAGTAGCATTTACGGTATTCGGCAAAGACATCGTATGGTACGCCCTTATAATCTGCACGGGCATGATACTCGGTGTTACCTACGCCACAAAAAAAGCGAAGGACAGCGGAATAAACCCCGACACCTTCCTTGATATGATGCTTTTTGCCATTCCCATAGGAATAGTGGGTGCAAGAGCTTATTTTGTAATAATGGAATGGGATACCTTTGATTCCTTTATGGACATGATCGCCATATGGAACGGCGGACTTGCCATATACGGCGGTATCATAGCGGGACTTATTACGGTCATCATCTTCGTAAAGATCAAAAAGCTCGATCTTCTCACCATCCTCGATTGCGCCGCCCCCGGTGTTATGATCGGTCAGATGATAGGCAGATGGGGCAACTTCACCAATGCGGAAGCCCACGGCGGTCTTACCGACCTTCCCTGGAGAATGGGCATCGCATACACCGAAGGCGGAGAATCCATATACGTCCACCCCACGTTTCTTTACGAATCCCTTTGGAATCTCCTCGGATTCCTTCTTATCCACTTTATAATTTCCAAGATAAAGAAATTCAACGGTACGGTATTCTGCTTCTATCTCGGCTGGTACGGCTTCGGCAGATCTCTTATCGAGCAGCTCCGTACGGACAGCCTCTATATCGAGCTTTTCGGAAACGATGTACGTGTATCCGCTCTTGTGGGCGTTATATCCGTGATCGCCTCCGTCATTCTCTTCTTCGTCCTCAGAGCAAAGGCTCAGGAAACAGCCTCCGCCGAAAGCTATGCGGAAATATTCTCACAGCCGAAAATGCCCTCGGATATATCGGAAAGCGGTAACGATGATTCCGATAATGAAAGTGCTCCCTCCGATATCATAATAGAGGAAAGCGAAGCTTCCGAAGCCGAAGACGAAGCGAAAGACAAGGACGAATAACGTCTTAAGATCATTTCAATCATTCAAACCCCTCTTGACAGTATAAAGAAAGAAGACAAAAATGCTCCTTATCAAAGACAATATGCTCCCTCTCGATTATCCTACGGTAATAGCCATCGGAAATTTTGACGGAGCGCACATCGGTCATACAAAATTATTTGACTCTATAAAAGCTTACTCAAAACAAATGGGATGCCGCTGCCTCGTATGGAGCTTCGAAACACATCCCGAAAATATATTGAACGACACCGTCAAGGTAAAGAGTATCACAACGCTTGAAGAAAAAACCGAGATACTTGAATCCATGGGTATCGACTGCGCATACTATGCCGATTTCAACAAGGTACGTCATCTTTCCCCCGAAAGCTTCGTTGAAGAGATACTAATCAAGAAATTCAATGCAAAGCACGTTGTATGCGGATTCAATTTCACCTTTGCCGCAGGAGGATTGGGAAATGCCGATATACTCACAAGGCTTCTTGAAGAAAAGGGTATATCAACCTCCGTCATTCCTCCCATAATCTGCGGAGAAGTGGTCGTAAGCAGTACATTCATAAGATATCTTATCGAATCGGGAGACATGGAGCAGACAAGAGCATTCTTGGGAAGACACTTTTTCATCACCTTCCCCGTTGTAACGGGAAACAGATTGGGACGGTGCATAGGTGCACCCACCATAAATCAGAACTTCCCTCCCGAGCATATAATCCCAAAGAAGGGCGTGTATGCCGTGAAGGTAGCCTTTGACGGAAAGGTATACAACGGTGTTTCCAATGTGGGAACACGTCCCACGGTCTCATCGGAGGATCTCGTCAACTGTGAAACGCATATCCTCGATTTCAGCGGTGAATTGGTTGGAAAAGAGATACGAGTGCTTTTTGTGAAGCGCCTCAGAGACGAGCAGAAGTTTTCCTCTGTGGATGAGCTTCGTGACAAGATCGAATCGGATATAAAGGAGGCGAGAGCTTATTTTGAAAACTCCTCGCTTTGACAGCCTGCACCGTTTTACAGTTTCCTTAACGGCGCTCGTCTTGATTTTCGGCATATGTTTTTCTCCTTTGGTATCGGCGGAAAATACCGAGCCGCAGGTCAATGCCACATCTGTAATACTTTACAACTTGGAGCACGACAGGGTTCTTTTCGAAAGAAACTCCACGGAAAAAATATATCCCGCCGCATTGACAAAGCTTATGACGGCTCTCCTTGCATTTGAATATTGGGATGAAAAAGAGCATCTCGTTCCCGATGTTGTCATCTCCGACATGGTTCTTTCCCGTTCGGGAGGAACGAATATCGGTCTCACGGAGGGGGAAGTCATATCATACGAATCTCTTCTTTATGCCATGGTCATACACGGTGCCAACGATGCGGCAAACGCCCTTGCGGAGACGGTGTGCGGAAGTATCGACATTTTCATCGAGAGAATGACATCACGTGCGGCGGAGCTGGGATGCACCAACACATACTTTGATAACACAACGGGCATCCATTCCTCTCTCATGTACACCACCATGGAGGATCTTCTTAAGATTTGCCGTGAGCTTTACAAGCACGATGATTTCATGCGTATGTCATCGAAGATAAGCCATTCCATTCCCGCAACAAACAAAAAAGCGAAGCGCACCCTTACAAACAGAAATTACGTAATAAATCCCAACCCCGCATTGGGATATTACGTTGACGGAGCCCAGGGCATGGCGGCGGGATTTACCGCCCAATCGGGCTACTGCGCTGCCTCCGCAATGGAATATATGGGTCTTACCAATATCGTCATCCTTTCCGGTGCAACGGTAACGGGCAACACATACGAGCATTTCCGTGATGTAAAAAAGCTTCTGAACTACGGCAAAAGCAACTTTCATGAGGAGACCGTCATATATGATAACAGCGTAATGTGCGAGCTTCCCGTGGAATTGGGCGCCGACTCCGACCACGTTGTCATAGTGACATCCGATTCTGCGGAGATACTTGTTTCCGCAGATTTCGATTCATCGGCAATAACCACGGATCTCAGGCTCACCTCCGACTATCTTACCGCTCCCGTAAGAAAGGGACAGGTATGCGGCACTCTCGATATTTATTACAACGACGTTCTGACCGCCTCCGTTGATGTTATTGCCGACAGCGATATATCAAAGAGCATTTTTCTTCATGTATTGAAGGATCTCAATGAATTCCTTCATAAAAAGGAAGTACAGACGGTAATCTACGTTACCGTGGGAATACTGCTTACTCTGATCGCCGTTTTCATTTTATTCATCGTCATAAGATCGGTGGTACGAACTATCATCGAGGTTCGTTCCATGAAGGATGAGATAAAGGATTACTACCGCTCCCTTGACGAAAGGACTGCAGAGGAAAAGCGTGAGAGAAAAGCAAAGCGCCATGAAAGAAGCCAAAAATTTCAGGCAACAGCACGCAGAGTACGCACCGCCTACAGAGAGACTCAAAATGAACGGGCACAGCGTGTAATTGAGGCTCAGAAAAGAAGACAGCCGAAAAAACGTCCCTCTTCATCCTCAAGCTCCTCTTCCGTTAAGTCTGCATCCTCAGTTAAGAGGCACGCGGGCCCATCCTCGGGAGCTTCGTCACGAAAGACTTCATCAAGCACATCAAAAAAGAAAAAATAAACGACAAGGGCTTGCCTTGAATGCCGTAAAAAGCATTTTAAGCAAGCCCTTATTATCTTTATATGTATGCGTTTTCTCAGCGCATATCGGTCAATTCCCTTACCACGGCTTCGCCGAACAAGTATTCATAACAGGTCAACGATCTTGTCATAGAGCATATCCGCAAAAAGCTTATGCATGGCTCTTGTGGGATGATTAAGCCTGTTGCTGAGAAGCTCCGTAACATCGATCCCGTATTCATAAAGCTTCTTCCATGCGCTGTAGCAATCCGCTATGATGCAGCCGAATTCCAACGCTTTCTTCTTTGCTTCCTCATAGTAGGTATCGGGGCGGTTCTCATTCTGAATTCTTGCAAGGCGGGAAGCCAATTCCTCAAAGCCCGGAAGCACGTCTCCGTGCACATAGGTATTGAACATGTTTGGCGTCAGAAGGATCACCTGTATTCCCTTGTCTCTGAGAGTGCGGAATATCTGCTCCATATTCGATACGTATTCATGCAGAGACCTTCCCGCAATATCGTTCAATCCGAAGCATACGACGACTATATCGGGTCCATGGGATATTACATCCTTCTCCAGACGGGCAACACCGTCTGCGGAGGAATTTCCGCTGATGCCCGCATTTATAAACTCAACATTCAATTCGGGATGCTCTTTTTCTATCCTTTCCTTCAGGAGATTATGATATACCGATCTTTTATCCCTGATTATATCTATACCGCCTTGTGTATCACTGAAGCTCAATTCAAAGCAGCCCTCCGTTACACTGTCTCCGAAAAATACTATCTTCATATCATTTGTTCCTTTCCTGCTTTTATTTTCCCTCTGTATATCTTCTGCCGAATACGGTAAAGTCGATAACGCCGGGAGTTATGCCGCGGGGCAGATCGAGGATACGCAGTCTTACCGCCTTGCAGATGATTTCATCGAAATTTATATTACGCCGCCGCTTTCTGCTCATTCGGGGTATAAGGCAGGCTAAGACGGTGGAATTCACCTCTGAAGCCCGCTACGAATACCTCGCGGTATTCCTCCGATTCGAAAAGGGGCTTATTATACACCTTATCCTTATAGGAGGGATACGCCTTGCTTCCCTGACACCAGAGAACTACCGCAGGGCGCATAAGATTATATGCATTTATCATTCCCTGATTGTTGCCCCAGGTGGTATAGCCGTGATGTGCTACCGATGCTATATCGCACTTGAGATAGTCGCCGTACATATTGGCGCATATCTGCATGGCATCGCCTGTAGCGTCTCCCGTTATGATTATCTTCTGTCCCGCAATTTCAAGCCCCACTACAAGAGATGTAGTATTGAAGGCATTGAGAAGTTTCGGGGTGAAGCTGTCGAGAGTATACAGTATCTCCATCTTCGCACCGCCCATAAAGAACACTTGCCCCGTATGTACTCTGCGGTACTCTATACCCGCTTTATCAAGGGTATTCATAAGGGATGTATCGCCCGTTCCTTCGCCCGCATCAAAATTGTCTTTATATTCATTTGATGCCTTAGCCGCATCGAGAGCCTCACGGGATATGGTATTCATAAGCACCTTTTCTATATTGATGCCTGAAAATCTTCCCATATTATGTGTCATCATTCCCGAATGGTCTCCGTGAACATGGGTGACCACCCATGCGGCAACCGTTATCTTGTCTTCGGAGGAAACATAATCAGCCGACTGCCTCTTCATTTCCTCAAGGAGATTTATAGAATTGGTGGAGCTGTTATGACCGCCGTCGAAAATTATGAATCTTCCGTCTTCAAGACGTATCAGAACGGAAAGTCCGTTGGCATTACTGCCGTCCTCGGTATCAAGGCCAAGCATGGTTATCATGGGCTCGCAGATCTTTTTATGATCCTTATCATCTTCTTCAAGACCGGTAAGCGGTGCAAGAGGCTCTATAAGTATCCTTGCGGAATCCTCATAATCGTAAAAGCCCGCATTGACCGTATATTTTTCACTGTTGTATATGGAAAAAACATTTCCGTTGACCTCACGCACGGAATATTTTTCGAAGCCGCTTTTTTCAAGAAGCTCAAGATATTCCATAAACTCATCCTTATCCGTGGCTTTCACAAGCAGAAGCTCCGTTTTTCCACCCGCATCGTAAATGCCCGCATACTTACCGCTTGTATATTTGGGAAGCTCTCCCGATGCATTCTTCGGAGTGCTTACAACAGTCTGCTCCTCACTGAAGCAATACTCTCCGTGCTCTTTTTCCGCTTTCGATATGCGGGTTATAAAAGCGTTGTATACCTTTAAGAGATTATCGTCCGTATAGGCTGACAAAAGGATCTTGTTTCCCGAAACGGTAATGGAGCAATCATCGTATCCGATAGCTTCGTAAGCCTCAATGCTCTCCTCGCGGTTCGTGATACCGATAACTATCTCCGCCATTTTCTCCTCTTCTTCCGTAAGCTTTCTTGTATCGCGGTATTTATCGAAATCAAGGCCTGTTTTCTCATTGAGATATTTACCCAATCTTACAACAAGCTCTCTTGAGGTATCGTTGATGCCTCCGCCCGTACCCGAAGCGACGAGCCTTACGGCGGGAGCACCATCCTTGATAAAACGTATGATACCGTCGTTCTCCTCTGCCGTCTCGGCGGTTGCCGAGAAATTCTCCGCAGTCACCTCCGATGTTGTGACAACGGGAGCTGATGCACATCCGCAAAGGATGAACAAAAGTGCTGTGATTGCCGATAGCACTTTAATAAAGCGTTTTCTTGCGGATAACATTCTCATTTTCATAACAAATCTCCTTTATTGGGAAAATACAATTTACCGAATTATTTATAACCAAGCCCGAAGGCTTCCGTCATATTTTACGCCGAAATACTTATCCAAGGCTTCTCTGAGAGCATCCTCGGTGTCAAGGATGTATTCCTCATCCCTTTCACCGCCCGTGATCTTCAAAAGACCGCCGTTAAGAGAATACTTTATTCCTTCCCTTGTAAGCCGCCACATCATCTGCTTTTTCAGAAAAGGCTCATGGCAAGACCTTGAGCAAAATGCGTTCAGCGGTAAAAAATCAACGGGATCGGACGCCTTTGATGAAAAGAAAAGAAGAGGAACATATTCTCCGTCCTTTTCCGTTTCAAGAAGGATACCGTCCTCTCTTTCCTCGAAGCGGTAGCTTCTGCCTGCATCGCAGACAAATGTCTTACCGAATTCCAAGGGAATGGGAGAATAGGGAACGGGACCGCCGAAGCCGATATCGCAGAAATATTTTCTTTCTCCCGTATCGGCAATTATTATGCGGTGTGCCTTCGGAGCAGGAAAATTCTTTCCGTATGGTATCCTTGCGGTACGGCTCTCCGCTTTAAATCCCAAGGAATCAAGCAGAGCGCAGAAAAGACCGTTCAATTCAAAGCAATAACCGCCGCGGCGCTTTATTACTATCTTCTCAAAAAGATCGTTAATATCAAGTGAAGGCTCCGAATGAGCATGGAACACATCGAAATTCTCAAAGGGAACGCTTTCAAGATGGCATTTCATTAAAAGCCCTAAGCTCTTTTCCGACACATCCGCATCCTTCACGCCTATGCGTTCAAGATAAAGAAGCGTTTTATCCTCGGAAAGCGTTTCATAAAGCCCTTTGAAGGGTGAGCAAAGCTTGTCGGATGTCATCAGAATATACCTCCCGCTTTAAGTAAGAATGAAGTAATGAATACGGACAAAGCCGCACACATGGTAGTCCATATGACGAGCTGACCTGCCAAGGTGGAATCAGCACCCATTTCCTGAGCCATGGGAACACTTGAAACAGATACGGGTGTTGCAAATACCGCAACGAAGGATGCAAAATGAGCACCGCCGAAAATGTCACCGAAGAAAACGTACGCCGTACCGATACCGAGAACGGGTACTATCACGGTACGCATCAGGGTACCGAAAAGTATCTCCCTTTTAAGCTCGGCAACTGCGGAAAACTCAAACTGCGCACCGAGAACGAGAAGTGCAAGAGGTGTTGCAAGATTGGAAAGGTATGTAAGCACCTTAAAAAGAGGCGTTATATCCGATAGTCTGAACTCTATACCGAAATTGACGAACAGTGCACGTATGCCGAGAACGACAAGTCCCAGCGTAACGCTTTGTATAAGGGGATTTTTTACGACGCCTGTCAATATTTTTTTTACGCTTACCTTTTCTCCTCCGTCGCTGAACATGGAAAGGCTTACCACCGCAAGGGCATTGAGAAGAGGGATCACCACGATGGAGAGAAGTGTAGCCACTGCAACACCCTCGTCACCGAAAAGCGATTTTGCCAACGGAATTCCGATTAGAGCGTAATTCGATCTGAAGCCCGCCTGAAGAAGAGCGCCTCTGCGCTCGCTTTTCTTCGTCAGCATCCTGACAACGGGAATGGACAGCACGAATATTATAAGGAGAGCAACCGTTACATATACAACGTACCCCAAGTCTATTCCGCCCACATTATCTATATTGTAAACATTGAGAAAGAGCATGGTGGGAAGAAAGAAGTGAAACACCAGCTTGTTTGCCGCCTTGGCAAACGTCAGGTTCATATACCCCTTCTTCTTCAAAATATATCCCATAACTATCATCAGAATTATGGGAAGAACTGCATTCAAAGCAAAAACAAACGATTCCATATTGACCTGCCTTTATTTTCACAAACACCGAGCCGTAATTTTTACATTATTATACACCATTTTTTCTTTGATTGCAATAATAACGCAAAAAAACGAACAAGACTGCCTTAATCAAAAGACAGCCTTGCATAACGGCAATTATAAACTTGTTTATTATTCTTTGTTCTCTTTGATCTTTCTGAAGCAATCGGAGCAATAAACGGGCTTATCGCCACGGGGTATAAAGGGAACCTCGCAATCCTTTCCACACTCTGCGCAAACAGCGGGATGGCGTGTCTTTTCTGCGCCCTCTTCATTGTTCTGCTGCATATTGTTTTTCTTTGCCATTCTGCAGGACTTACATCTCTGCGGTTCGTTGTAGCCTCTCTCGGCATAAAATTCCTGCTCTCCCGCAGTGAAGGTGAATTCTTGTCCGCAATCCTTGCAGACGATGGTCTTGTCTGTATACATTAGATACCTCTTTCTGATTTGCACAAAAATTTCTTACTTTGTGTCAAAAACATTATACAATATGTTTTCTCTTGTGTCAATACTTTTTTAATAATTTTTCTTAATTTATTTACAATTTATTTTAAAAAAATACAAAGTCCGTAACTCAACATCATGATTTGCCTTATTTTGCAACACAAAAGCTTAAAAACGCCGAATTTTTCAAAAAGAAGGTTCAATCCTTTTAACAAGACAAACAAAACAAGAGATGGGGCTGTCTCACTAACGTGAGCCAAGCCCTGAAATTGAACTCGATGAATAAAATTCATCGTTTTGGCACCGAAACTACGTAAAAATTCGTACTAAAACACGCCAAAAACGTTCAAGTTTCCGAAAATAGCGGGTTCCCGTCCCCTATTTTCGTCCGCTGTTTTAGCGGGGGCGTCGCTTATTGCGACGCCCCCACCCCGAAAAATATCAAATTATTCCGTTTAATTATTTAGCGGCATCGGCAGCAGCCTGAATGAGAAGATTTTCTCTGGAAACAGCTATTGTAGAAGCTGTATCGATAGGTGTCTTTTCGCCTGCAAGCTCTCTGAGGAATACCTTAAGGCAATCGTCTGTTGTAACGGGAGCCTGCTCGAGAAGCTCGAATCCCGCAGAACCGTTCATAGCAACCTTAACGGCATTGTCTGTATGTGTAATTTCCATAACACCGTTTTCACCCCAGATGTTGAATCTCCAGTAGAGGTGGAGACCGTATCCGCAGCTGTCGGGAGCGGCGTAGGAAACGTCAGCCATAAGTCCGCATCCGTTTGACATTTCGATCATAAACTGTCCGCAATCCTCGAAGAAGGGAACCTCCTTAGCGTATGCATTCCAGCAGCGAGCGGATACAACGCGCTTCATTGTGAGGCCTGTAAGGTATTCTATAATATCGATACCGTGGATAGCTATGTCGTTTATCGTTCCGCCATGCTTGCCTTCTTCAAAATACCAGCCTGCTCGGCTTCCCCAAAGAAGAGGATGCTGTCCGCCGAAGCTTACATTATTTATCTTACCGAGCTTACCGGAATCGAGGAATGCCTTCGCTGTAGCAACCCAGGGAGCATATCTTACGTCCAGCATACAGCCGACCTTGAGTCCCTTTTCTGTGGAAAGCTTTTCGATAGCAGCCAATTCATCGAGAGATGTGCAGAGAGGCTTATCGGAATATACGTTCTTGCCTGCCTTCAATGCTTCAATGGCTCTGGAGCCTCTTATACCGAAGTAATCACCGATAGCAACAACGTCGATATCCTTTTCGGCAAGCATTGCTTCATATGTGTCATGTGTAAACTTTACACCGAGAGCGGCTTCAGCAGCTGCACGGGCTTCAGCATTCTCTTCACAAGCGGCAACGATATTAACATCGGGGTTTTCCTGCGCCATCTTATAGAAAGCGTTGATATGTCCGTGACGGAATCCCACAAAAGCTATATTTATCATATAATTTATCCTTTTCTCCGCACATTTTTGTATGCGGAGCCCTTTCATATACTTCACGTCAGTGATAACAGATACATGATATCACAACGGGAAGGATTTGTCAATGGTTTTTTCACTCTCTTTTCTCCACATAAGCAAAGCGCACAAAATATTTTTGTAAAACTTTTAAAATTCACACAATTTTTTATGTTTATACTATTGAAAAATATTTTTTTTCGTGTATAATATAGAGCATCGAATTGTATACAATGATACATGAACGCATGTATCATTTTTTTAAAGAAAGGACATGCCCCATGATAGAATTATCAAAGAAGTCGAACGTACTTGAACAGGATACTTATAAATACAGATTACAGGATGTACAGATACCGGAATTGTACAGAGATGTATATCCTTACAGCGAGGTTCCGAAGGTTCCCTTCAATTTCAGACATGTTCCGATGGAAACTCCCGACAACATATTTATTACGGATACCACGTTCCGTGACGGTCAGCAGTCATTGAAGCCCTATTCTCCCGAGCAAATAGTGGATATATACAAGATGCTCCACCGCCTCAGTGGTCCTAACGGTATAATAAGACAGACGGAATTTTTCGTTTACAGCGAAAAGGACAGGGCGGCTCTCGAAAAGTGCATGGAATTGGGTTACGAATTTCCCGAGATAACCACATGGATAAGAGCAAACAAAAACGATTTTAAATTGGTAAGAGACATCGGAATAAAGGAAACGGGTATTCTCGTAAGCTGCTCCGACTATCATATATTCAAAAAGCTGGGAATGACACGTCAGCAGGCGCTGACTCATTATCTCTTCGTTGTTCACGATGCATTGGAAGCGGGACTGCGTCCCAGATGCCACTTTGAAGATATAACACGTGCCGATTACTACGGCTTCGTTGTTCCCTTTGCAAACGCCCTCATGGATCTTTCACGTGAATCGGGTATTCCCATAAAGATCCGTGCCTGCGATACCATGGGCTACGGCGTACCCTATCCCGGTGCTTCCCTTCCCCGAAGCGTTCCCGGCATAATCTACGGCTTGAAGCATTATTCCTCCGTTCCCTCCGAAATGATAGAGTGGCACGGTCACAACGATTTCTACAAGGGCGTTACAAACGCCACATACGCATGGCTTTACGGTGCGGGCGCCGTAAACTGCTCCCTTCTCGGAATAGGCGAAAGAACGGGCAACGTGCCTCTTGAGGCAATGGTATTCGAATATGCATCCATCCGCGGAACCACAGACGGAATGGATACCTCCGTTATTACGGAGATCGCGGATTATTACAGAAACGAAATAGGCTACGACATTCCTCCCATGACTCCCTTTGTAGGCAGTAACTTCAACCTTACAAAGGCGGGCATCCATGCGGACGGACTTCTCAAGGACGAGGAGATATACAATATCTTCGACACAAAAAAGATACTCAACCGCCGTCCCGAGGTCGCCATTTCCGGAAATTCCGGTACTGCCGGTATCGCCTATTGGATAAACGCTCACTTCAACCTTCCCGAGGAAAAGGAGCTTGACAAGAAATCCGATCTCGTTCTGAAGGTCAAGGCTCTCGTCGATGCTGAATACAAAAACGACCGCCAGACGGTAATGAGCACAAATGAGCTTATCGCCATGATAAAGGCAAGCGACACGGAAAACATTCTCGGTCTCAACGGCTGATGATCTTATCACGGTAATTTCTCAATATAAATAATCACTCCTGAAAACAAGCAGATCGGCAGCAATACCAAAAACGGTAGTGCTGCCGGTTTGTTTTATAGTGTCACAACGGTCATTATTCAAAATCAATGATTTACGTATATATTCGGCACTTTTATAATATACTTTTCGCCGGTTTCAATGTTTATACGGAGATAATTATTGAACTTTTTATCGCCGGTGTCAGACACAAGATATCCGTCTTCGCCCATTATAAGACGATCATACTTAGTATAATAATATCCGGAAAGTATAAACATACTTTGAGAATAGTACACACTTTCCCCCGCTTCAAGAGGTTCACCGTCATAGAACTTTATCACTTCTTCAATATTGCTTCCGTCGTGGCTGCATCTGTATATGGAATTGACATTCAACTCCATAGTTTGTTCTATTTTTTCTCCTCGTCCCGTCTGTTCAATTGTTTTTCCTATATTTGTGGTACCGTTGTGCCTGTAATATATATATTTATCCGTTACAAAGAAACTGTCTATATCGGATATCCCCAAATTCTTTTTGTTATTTCCGTACCTATCAGAAGAAGTTAAGTATCCATTATTATCTACGTAGATAACTTTATCCCCGACAAAATAAAATTGTGTATTGTAAAACGGAAGCTCTTCTGTGTCATTAAAATCATTATTTCTCGCATATATCAGCTTCTTATTTTTTACATCTCCGTAATACACACCGTTTTCATCTGACATAAGCGCAGACATCTGCCATCCCTCACTTAATAAAATACGTTTTTTACCCGTTTTTAAGTTTACTGCGCACAGCGAATATATATATTCTTCCGTTTTTTCATCTTTTACTATATCGGTAAATAACAATTCTCCGTTATAAAAAGTCATATTGGTAGTTCTTCTGCTTGATTTCATATCAAAATGATGCAATATTCTTCTTTCGTCTTTCTCTACATCATATATGTTTAGAGTTTCGGAACGATCTTCACCAATCGGAACTCTTTGTGTATAAATAATGTTACCTTCGTAAATGTAAAAACCGTCAAATATATAACCGTAAAAAGGACACTCCGATGTTTTGTGATTGCATATAGGATCCTTACAAAAAGGTGACATATTTCCCCTTTCTATATTATATTTATAATACATATCGCTTGATTTGAAATACAACTCACCGTCACTGTAATACAATCCTGCATTGGTAATATACACCTCAGGAAATCTTACGTTTTCAAGTCCGTCATCTGTCGGATCGTATGAATATACTTGTACAACATCGGTATTTAGTGTTTTTGGTGCTTCTTCCGAAAGATACGGCAGCTCTTGCCTTGTGCAAGAAAAGCAGGATAAGACAAATATTGCGCTGATGAGTATTAATAATGCTCTTTTCATAGTAACTCCTTTCGCTCCGATAGTATTGAATAGTTTTACCGACGCACAAATACCGGATGTGTTATGTTTCACTTTTCTTGAAAATCCAAAGCCGATTTTTTCAAAATCGCATATTAAAACATTCTCGGCGTTTTTATTATATATCTTTCTCCTGTTTCGATATTTATTCTGAGGTACTTGTCATTATCCGGGTCTTCATCCTTATTAGTGAAATATCCGTCCTCCTGTTTGGTGTACTTAAAGTAAGGCGAATATAAGTATCCGTCCAAAACGAATATTCCCGAAATATAGTACACACTCTCTCCCGTCTGAACATCCCCGTCATAGAACTTTATCACTTCTTCAACATTACTTCCATCATGATTACATCTGTAAATGGAATTAAAGTTATCTATCAAAGGATCTATGTAAACACGATCCGGCCCGCTCTGGGTTTTCAATTTTCCTATATCAATTTCCCCTGTCGGTCTGAAATATATGTATTTGTCTGTCACAAAGTACGTCTCTACTTCACCTAATCCAAGGTCTTTGGATTCATTTGTTTTCAAATCATATGAAGCAAGTGTAGAAGAAAGAGTTGTGTGGTCTGTCTTGTGAATAATCTTTCCGTTTATCGTGAACCCTAAACTATAAGGAAGCTCTACAGCTTTTTTCAAATCGTTATCTTTGGCATACAAATGTTTTCCGCTCACTCTGTCAGAATAATAAACTCCGTTTTCATCGGCAGTTATAGCGGAGTATCGCGGAACTCCTTTGTATAATACTCTCTTTTTACGTGTTTTTACGTTCAAAGCATACAAAGTATGGGTCCTTTCGTTTGTTTTTTCGTCACGGATTATATCAGTAAACATCAGTTCATCATTATATAACGTCATATTGTACGAGAAAGTATTTTGTTTGGAGCTAAATTCGTAAAGTGTGTAAAACTTACTTTTCTTAATATCATAGAAAGCGATTGTGAGATTGCTGGTAATATTATTTTTTTCAACTACAGTGTTATCTCTATAATAAATCACATTATTATCAAAAATGTAAAAATAAGAATACAAATCAAAAAAAGGACATTCTTTTGTTCTATGATTGCATATAGGATCTTTACACAAGGTCGTAAGTTTTCCGGTTTCAAGATTGATTTTGTATACCATGTCATGAGACTCAAGATACAATTCATCTTCGTAGTACGCTAATCCTAAATTGTGTATGAATGACTCCGGAAATGTAACATTCATTAATGAATCATCATTTGGTGCGTATGTATATACCTCGGAAAAATTATCACCTATTTTTACAGGTTCCGTTAAATACGGCAATTCTTCTCTCTTGCATGAAACGCAAGAAAACACAAGTATTACACTAACAAGAATTAAAAATATTTTTTTCATGGGGGTCTCCTTTCGCTTCAATGGCTTCTGATATTTTTGCCGATGTGCAAAATTTGGATGTGCTTTAACATCTCATTATCATTTTACAACATTATGCAAAGAAAATCAATGAACAATTTGTAAACTTTGCCGTTTTTCTGTTCTTTTTGATTGTTTAAATGTTCATTCAAAGGCTTGCCGCAAATCGGCAAGCCTTACTTTTAATGGTTAACGTAAATATTCGGTACTTTTATAATATACTTTTCGCCGGTTTCAATGTTTATACGGAGATAATTGCGACATTTGTCATCGCCTCGGTCTCCTGTAAGATATCCGTCTTCACCCATTGTATAACTTAAAAGCCCGGTATAGTAATAACCGGAAAGTATAAACATATTTTGAGAATAGTACACGGTCTCCCCTGCTTCAAGAGGTTCGCCGTCATGGAACCTTATCACTTCTTCAACATTGCTTCCGTCGTGACTGCATCTGTATATGGAATTCATATTCAATTCTATCGTTACTTCTTCTGTTTTTCCCGGACCTGTTCGTGTTAGCATTTTTCCAATATTTGTTTTTCCCTCATATCGGTAATATACGTAGTTATCGGTTACAAAGAAATCGTCTACACCCTTTATATTCAAATTAATCTTGTTTTTTCCGTCTCTGTCAGAATATATCAGGCAGCCATCTTTGTCTTCGTAAATTATCTTATCCCCCACTAAATAAAACGCCACTGCATAGAAAGGAAGTATCTCTCTGTCGTCAAGATCGTTGTTTCTTGCATAAAAATAATATTGTTCCTTCAAGTCGGAGTAGTACACACCGCCCTCGTCAGCCATTAAAGGTGTTATTCTCCATGCATCACGTACCATTACACGTTTTTTTCCGGTTCTTATATTTACGGCACAGAGTGAATATATGTACTCTTCTGTTTTTTCATCCTTTATAACATCTACGAATAATAATTCATCATTGTAAAGTGTCCTGTTCTCGATCAGTTTACTTGAATTCATATTAAAGTTATGCAGCACTTTTCTTACTGATTTTTCGATATCAAAGTGATTAAGCGTTAACAAACGCTCTCCTCCGATCAATGTGTACTGTCTGGAAATAAAATCTTTTCCGAAAACGTAAAAATACGAGGTTTGCCCGTGCAAAGGACACTCCCATGTTTTATGATTGCACACCGGGTCTTTACACAATGTTGTAAGTCTTCCCGTTTCAAGGTCAATTTTGTAGTACATATCTGCCGAACACAAATACATATTACCATCATTGTAGTATAAATCGTTCGATGCCATATACACGCCGCTGAAAATTACGTTTTCAAGTCCGTCATCGGTCGGGGTGTATGAATATACTTGTGAAAAACCGTCATTTTTCGTCATCTCTTCTGAAAGATACGGTAATTCCTGCCTAGTGCAGGAAAAGCAGGATAAGACAAATATTGCGCTGATAACTATTAATATTGTTCTTTTCATAGTAACTCCTTTCGCTCCGATAGTATTGAATGGTTTTACCGACGCACAAATACCGGATGTGTTATTATACCATAGTATCATTATACTATATATCGCAAATACAGTCAATGAACAATTTGTAAACCTTGCCGTTTTTTGATTATTTTATAATTCAATTCACTTATATGTATATAACAAATCGAAAACTACTTTTGTTTCACTTTTCTTGATAATCCAAAGCCGATTTTTTCAAAGGCTTGCCGCAAATCGGCAAGCCTTACTTTTAATGGTTAACGTAAATATTCGGAACCTTTATAATATACTTTTCGCCGGTTTCAATGTTTATACGGAGATAATTATTGAACTTTTTATCGCCGGTGTCAGACACAAGATATCCGTCTTCACCCATTATAAGACGATCATACTTAGTATAATAATAACCGGAAAGTATAAACATTCTTTGAGAATAGTACACACTTTCCCCCGCTTCAAGAGGTTCGCCGTCATAGAACTTTATCACTTCTTCAATATTGCTTCCGTCGTGATTACATCTGTATATGGAATTGACATTCAACTCCATAGTTTGTTCTATTTTTTCTCCTCTTCCCGTCTGTTCAATTGTTTTTCCTATATTTGTGGTACCGTTGTGCCTGTAATATATATATTTATCCGTTACAAAGAAACTGTCTATATCGGATATCCCCAAACTCTTTTTGTTATTTCCGTACCTATCAGAAGAAGTTAAGTATCCATTATTATCTACGTAGATAACTTTATCACCAACAAAAAAGAATCTTGTATTGTAAAACGGAAGTTCTTCCGTATCTTTTAGATCATTATTTTTGGCATATATATTTTTTTGTTCCTTTAAGTCCGTATAGTAAACGCCGCCATCATCTGACATTAGTGCTGCTATCATCCACGCTTCACTCAACAAAATACGTTTTTTACCCGTTTTTAAGTTTACTGCGCACAGCGAATATATATATTCTTCTGTTTTTTCATCTTTTACTATATCGGTAAATAACAATTCATCCTTATAGAAGGTCATATTCGAGCTCATCATATTTGAGTCAGAGTCATAGTAATGCAGTATTCTTCTTTTGTCTTTTTCAACATCATATATGTTAAGCGTATTGGATCCGGAAATGTGCTCCAAATCGGGAGTGTCTTGCAAATAAATAATATTTTCGTCATGAATGTAAAAGCACGAAAATGTATTACCATAAAATGGACACTCAAGCGTTCTATGATCGCATACGGGATCCTTACAAAAAGGCAAAAAATCTCCTGTTTCTTTATTATATTTATAATACATATCGCTTGATCTGAAATACAACTCACCGTCACTGTAATACAATCCTGCATTGGTAATATACACCTCAGGAAATCTTACGTTTTCAAGTCCGTCATCTGTCGGATCGTATGAATATACTTGTACAACATCGGTATCTAGTGTTTTTGGTGCTTCTTCCGAAATATACGGCAGCTCCTGCCTCGTGCAAGAAAAGCATGAGAATATAAACATCATAGAAATACAAATCAAAAATGTTCTTTTCATGGGTAATTCACTCCCCTTTCTATAATTGTTACAACCAAGGACTTGCCGACTAACTTGTCGGCAAGTCCAAAGTGTATTATACCTTTAGTTACTTAATAAGGTCAATACATTATACTAAGTAATCTCTAAGTTGCTTTGAAGTTTCCCCGCTCCAAATCAAAGAAACATCAGCGTCATTAATATATTCCACTTTGTGTACAGCTTCCGCCAATGCAAGAAGCGGACCTACTACAGGATCATTAAGAGTACTCGCTATACGGTTTTGGGTTGTTGAGGCATTATGTGTATCAATAACAGCACCACCAACCGTGTGGAAAGTGCAGCTCACCGATATTGTCCCCATATTAGCCGTTCTTTGGGAAACCTCTGTAGAAGCCCAAACTTCAACCATTTCATCGTCTTCGGGGAAATGGATAATGTTAGAATACAAATATCCGTGGCAATCTACCGAAGTACCATTGTTCACAAATACACCATAACTGTGTACCCCATCTACCTGTATAGCAAATGCCACTATACTGAAAACCGTGCAAAACGCAAGTGCGATTGCAATAAATCTTACTGATTTTTTCATGTTTTGTTTGTCCTTTCTTTTTGTTTTTTTTGCAAATGCAAAAACTGCTGTTTTTGAGCGCAATGCTCAAGCCTTCATCCAAAAAATTCATTTTTCGGACTTTTAATAAGTATACTCAAGAGTATCCGATATTTCATCGTCCGCTCCACCCGTACCGCGGATAGTGTACGTAAACACTGCGCGGTAATCTCCCGTATTGCTCAACGCGAGAGAGTATGAGACAGAATTTTTCCATCCCGTTAAGTTTGCTGTCCAAGTGTCATCGGGTTGACCGTTGTCAACGTCATTCCACCAGAACAAAAACTTTTTCTGTAACTTGACCGTAATAGTAGCTCCCGTTGTTGTTCCTTGATAACCTATGTAAGATGCTTCGATTTCAGCAACTCCGTTCATTATATCAAATGATGATGAGACATTACGAACATTGTTTGCCAAAGGCGATACAAGATTATCTTCCGGAAGTGCCGCATTTACCGTAAACGGCAAAAAGCAGTTTGCAATCATAAAAACTGCCATAGCCAGAAACAGAATTCTTTTTCTTGTGCGCATAACGTTTTCCTCCTTTGCTATGTATTAGAGGAAACATATATACTTGTTCATTGAAAAAACAATTCAAAAGCATTTTTTGTCCCTCTAACCATATATACAATTACGAAAAACAGTTTGTGACATATTTTTAGAAAAAATTTCAATTTTTTTGAAAAAAATTATTTTTCTTCCGCCTTTAAGCTTTCAGCCATCTCAATAAGCGCATCTAAAGTTATATTTTCATCGCCGCTGATATAGAAAACATACTCATCAGTTTTCCATATAATATTTATTAATTCTTTACTTATATAGTAATACCCGGAATAATCACCGATTTTTATTTCATTTATGTTAACATCCTCTGTATCAAGCGAGATCGAAATTGAATCAATCAAATATTGTGTATATATCAAAGCTTGATCTTTCTTGTTATAAAATACAATTTCATTGCGAAATCTTGACTCTTTCGTTTCTCTCAATTCATATTCGTCCGGAATATATTCCGGATAGTATCTTATTTCTATTTCTTTGGGAGCATTTGCTCCTTCCGGATTTTCGAATGCAAACTTAGATATATTTTCATATATATCAACAACAAATCCCACTATAAACTCCCTCGACGCCTCCACGCTCATGGCGGCACCGAAAAAAACAAGAAACGCACATGCTACAGCCGCAAAGCGTTTTCTTGCGTTACCCGCAATTTTAATAAACGGTTCTTTCCGATGTTTCAGAAGCTTTCCTATCTTCTTTTCAAACTTTTCCGACGGTACCCAATTATCGGCGGCGGTCATATCCATATTTTTAAACTCTTCCGCATCCACCTGCGCCAAAGCTAAGGCTATTTTTTCATCAGCTTTGTTCATTTTATATCAAACCCTTCCTTTTTCAATTCTTCCGCAAGCTTTACTTTGCCGCGCTCGATGCGTTTTCTTATTGTTGCTTGGGGAAGTGAAAGCAATTTTCCTATTTCTTTATAGGACATTTCTCCGATAAAGTGCATAACGAAAATGTCCCTGTATATTTCGGGAAGCTTTTTTATGCAATTTTTTATACGCATAACGCTTTCATCGGCTATTATTTTATCGCACATTTCAATATCGCCGAGGAGAGTATCATCCTCCGGATACGATGTTTCACGGCGGGATATCTTGTCTTTTTTCGCTTTAATATTCAAAGCGCAATTTTTAGCGGCACGGCAAACGTATCCCAAAAGATAGTCGGAATCCGGATCTTCAAGCTCCTTTTCAAGTCCGTATTTTATTCCGTCCAAATTATTAATTATGGCGACAAAAGCGTTATGCACCGCATCCTCCGCAGCAATATTATTACCCAAAATGTTGTATGCTGTCTGATACATATATCTGCAGTATTTGTTGTAAAGAAACTCCACGGGCTTTCTTTCCGATTCTTCCAAAAGCAATAAAAACAGTAACATCGTTCCCTCGGTTTGACAAGTATTAAAGGTCTCGGTTAAATTATAACGCAATAACATTAGAAAATCAATGTAGATACTGTGAATATTGCATTTATCGAAAATAGTTTTCCGCTTCTGTATATATATACAATTCAGGAAGGCATTTTGTGACATGTTTTTCAAAAAAATTTGCAATTTTTTTTACGTTATAACAAACCTCGATTGACTTTCCCGTTTATTTTGTGTATAATTATATGAGGCACGGAGTAATGATATAAAAAGTCATCCCGCCTTACAGAAAAGGAATGGTCTTAAAGATGAAATATATAGGAAACAGCAACACAAGTTCACTTTTTACATTGGTATACAACGAAATACGTGATGATATTCTGGCAGGCCACTTAAAGCCGGGAGAAAGCCTTACGGAGGTAAAGATATCCACCGAATTGGGTGTCAGCCGCACTCCCGTAAGAGAAGCGATACGCCAATTGGAGCACGACGGACTCGTGCGCTCCGTACCCAACAAGGGAGCTGTAGTCATAGGTATATCCGAAGCCGATATAGATGACATGTACACCATCCGCATATTTGCGGAAAGCGTTGCCGCCGAATGGGCAATAGTGCATATAACGAAGGAAGAGCTGGATCAGCTCGGTGAGATCGTGGAGCTTCAGGAATTTTTCGCCAAGAAGAACGATTTTCTGCAGGTATGGCAATACGACGCCAAATTCCACAATGTCATATACACCGCATGCAAGAGCCGTATGCTTCAGCATCTTCTGGTGGATTTCCACACCTACGCCTCCCGTGCAAGAGAGCTTTCCATCCATTCCCCTGCACGTCTTCTGGCATCTGTGGAAGAGCACAGAAAGATATATGAAGCGATAAAGGCAAAGGACGGCTTTGCCGCACGCAAATCGGCGGAGGAGCATCTTATCAACGCAAAGAAGAGCGTTATCGAATCCTTCAAATCCGGTAACACATCCCAACCTGCGGAGTAATTTTCGACAAACTGTAAGAAGCAGATCAAAAGATAACCGAAAGAACAGTGTCATGAAGGACCTTTTCTATACAATTGCCGCAGAGCCTGATTTCGTCGGCACCCATTGGTGCACCGATTGTCTTAACGGAATACAAAAGGAAGCATCGAAAGCAAAGAAATCGGTAAAATACGCCGATCCCTTTTCCCATGAGGATATGAAGCTTCTTTCCCTGGAGGAACGTCCCGTTCTCATTCTTGTGGGCTCTCTTGTAGATTGGATGACAAGAGCCGTACAGGCTGTCAGCGGATACGGTATCCACTGCATAATGATGACAGCACCCATAGACGATATTCCGTCAGCCTCGGTAAGCACCGTTTCCGCGGATTATGAAAAGGCGTTTTCCGATATGATGACGGATATGTACTCCCGAGGTAAGAAACGGATCGGTTTTTTCGGCGCTCATCCCAATTCCGTAAACGATAAGGACAAGCTCCGTGCATTTCTTTCCTGTGCGGGCAAGGAGAATTCCGTAAATGTGTTTTTCAATTACGGCGACACGGAAAAGGTATGTGAAGACTTTTTTACCGCTTCCGATGAGCTTGACGGCGTTATCTGCGCAAACGATATAATCGCTCTGAGGCTTTACGAATACCTGACGGAAAGAGGAGTTTCCGTTCCCGGCGGTATCGAGATATGCGCTGTCGGTCAGACACATATTTCTCATATGATGAGGAATGTGATAACGACCGCTTCCCTGGATTTCTTCAGCATGGGCACTTCCTCGGTAAAAATATGCAATATGCTTATGAAGGATCCGGAAATAACATCCGTACATCTGAAGATCAAGGCAAGCCTTCCTGCCGACGAAAACAAAAAAGTCCCTCTCCCTCTTCCCGAAAAGGAGAAAAAAGAGGAGACGGGCAAGGATTTCAAAAACGGCTTTTACGAGGACGGACAGATCAGGGAAATATTCCGTGCGGAAAAGGTGATTTCCCATTGCCTTCCCATAGATATCGAGATACTGCGTGCATTGCTTGAGGACATTTCCTACTCCGATGCGGCAAGCCGATTGTACATAGCGGAAAACACATTGAAATACCGCCTGAAGCGTATGCTTGAGCTTTCGGAATGCCAAACAAAAAAAGAGCTTCTCGCTCTTGTGGGAAAGTATCTGTCAAACAAGTAAGTTTATATTCGACACTAACTTATATATTATACATCACGGCTCTCTGTAAGTCAAGCACAAATTTCGTCTTGTTTTCCGAGAGCTTTTTGTATTGACGGAAAAGAATAAGTATTGTATACTTATTGTACAGTAAAATACAATAAGCAATAGAAGAAAAATCGAAAGGATCTGTAAAAATGTCTGCAGAGATAAAGCGAATAAAACTAAATATACCGACATATGAGCCTTACCCCTCGGAGGAGCTTCCCATGTTTTTCGAGAAGCGTCCCTACCAGGGTGCGGAAGGCAGAGTATATCCCATACCTTATACCGACAGATTGACAAACGAGCCCAAGGATAAAGAATATGACGCCGTTATCCTTAAAAATGAGCATATCGAGGCAGTGCTCCTTCCCGAAATAGGCGGAAAGATACATAAAGCCACCGACCTTCACAACGGATACGAATTCATTTACGGCAACACGGTCATAAAGCCTGCTATGGTAGGTTTGGCAGGTCCCTGGGTATCCGGCGGAGTTGAGTTCAACTTTCCTCAACACCACCGTCCCACAACATATATGCCCTCGGATTGCACAGTAAGAGAAAACAGCGACGGCTCAAAAACATGCATAATGAGTGAGACCGATCTTTTCAACAGACTCAGAGGACAGATAGCGATAACAGTCCGTCCCGGCTCCTCCGTTCTCGAAGGCGAGGTCACCGTATACAACAGAACAGACAAGCCTCTTCCCTTTATGTGGTGGAACAACCTTGCGGTAAGAGTTCACGGAAAATATAAGGCTTGCTTCCCTCCGGATATCGAATGGGGCAACGACCACGACAGACGTGCCGTTATATCCTTCCCCGTCATGAAGGGCATATACAAAACAGCCCGCCCCTTTGACTACGGCGAAGGAACAGATGTAACATGGTACAGCAACGTAAAGCTTCCCACCTCCGTAATGGTATCCAAGGGACAGAGCGATATGGATTTTCTCGGCGGATACGATTTCAGCGCAAATGCGGGAACGGTAACGGTATGCGACCACAGAATGTCCCCCGGTAAGAAGATGTGGACATGGGGCGACGGAGTATTCGGTCACACATGGTGTGCAAACCTTACCGATAACGGCGACAGATACATTGAGCTTATGACGGGCAGCTATACCGACAATCAGCCCGACTTTACGTATATTGCTCCCGGTGAAACAAGAAAGTTCACCCACCTGTGGTTCCCCATAAGAGATATCGGAGCACCTGCAAATGCATCCCGGAACGGTGCTTTGTCCTTCGAGATCACAGAAGGCAAGATAAATTGCGCCGCAATGGCAACATCCGTTCGTGAGAATGCCGTTCTTTCTCTTTACAGAAACGGCATGCTCATTGAAAGCAAGAAGGGTACTGCTTCGCCCGAAAGCATAATATCCCTTACTGCCGATATGATCGAGGGTGCAAAGGAATATGAATTCACCCTTTCCCTCACCGACGAAAGCGGCAAGGAGCTCATTTCCTACACACCTTCAAAGAAGGGCGAAAAAACGCCTCCCAAGGCAAGACCCATACCTCCCCGTCCCTCCGAAATAGATTCTCTCGAGGAGCTTTACATACACGGCAAGCACCTTACACAGTACAAGCACCACACATATGAGGCAGATGCGTACTTTGCAGAAGCTCTCAGACGTGATCCCGAGGATTACAGATGCAACCTTGAAATGGGACGCTTTTCGATGGAAAAGGGCGAATTCGACAAAGCGGAAGCTTATCTTACAAAAGCGGTTGACCGCATAAAGATGAGAAACGACAATCCCGAAAACACGGAGGCTCTTTACACGCTCGGTCTTGTGAAGAAGCTCAAGGGCGAAACGGATAAGGCATACAAGCTATTCTCCGATGCTTCATGGCAGTACGCTTACCGCTCCCCCGCTCTTTACGAAATGGCTCTCATCGATATGAAGAACGGTGAAAAGGAAAAGGCTCTCGAGGAGCTTACCGAGTGTCTTATCACAAACGGCCGCCACTACGGTGCAAGAACTCTCAAGGCGTACATTGAAAAGGACATAAGCGGAATCGAAGGCGTGCTCAAGGAAGTACCCACCGATACATTCGCTTCCTTCGCTCTCAATTTCCTTAACGGTACTCCAATTGACGGCTACACGCTTGAACGCCCCGAAAACTGTCTCGATGCATCGATCGATTTCGAAAATGCGGGATTCATCGACGAAGCGGTAAAATGCCTTACGATGTGCACAAACAAAAACGCTCTTACAGCCTTCACCCTGAAGAGACTTACGGGCGAATACGAAAAGGCAACTCTTGTACGCTGCTTCCCCAACAGACTTACGGATATAAAGACTCTCGATATAGATGACGGCGACGCTCAGTACCTTTTGGGCTGTCTCTACTACGACAGAAGAAATTATCACGATGCGGAAAGATCATGGGAAAAGACTCTCGCAAAGGATCCCTGCCATGCATTCGCCATGAGAAACCTTGCGGGCTCATACTTCAACCATTCAAACAAAAAGGAAGAAGCAAGAGCGCTTCTTGAAAAGGCGCTTGTATACGCACCCGATAACGCACGTATACTTTACGAGCTTTTGCAGATTTACAAGAATACGGGAGCTTCTCCCGAGGAAAGAATTGCGCTTCTTGAAAAGAATTTCGAGCTTTGCAAGAGACGTGACGACTGCTTCCTTGAATTGGGCATCCTCTACACTCAGGTGGGAGAGTTGGAAAAGGCGAAGGAATTGCTTTTAAGCAAGCGCTTCAATATATATGAAGGCGGCGAAGGTAAGCTTACAAAGCATCACGGCTGGCTCTACACACTTCTCGCAGAGGAAGAGATTAAAAAAGGAAACATCGAAAAAGCAAAATACTATTTTGATAATGCATTCATCTTCCCTGCTAATTACGGTGAAGGACGTCATTACAGCGCACAAGAAGCCAATATAAATTATTTTGCGGGTCTTCTTTACGAATCCCTGGGCGACATCAAAACAGCAAAGGAAAAATTCAACGCTGCCGCAAATCAGCCCACCCATATCACGGAGATCACATACTTTGCCGCATTGGCGCTTATCCGCCTCGGAGAAGAGGAAAAGGCGAAGGAAATGCTCAACGCTATGCTTAAAGCAGGCGAAGCAAAACTTGAAAATGCCGACCTTCACGGATATTTCGGCGTGGGAATGGCTTCTCCCCTTCCCTTTGAGCTTGATATCGTAAAGAGAAACACTATCGACGCTCTTCTTTTGAAGGCCCTTGCATACAAGGGTCTCGGAAACCGTGAGGAATCGGAAAAAGCCGCATCGGCTCTCAGAGAGATCGACCCCTACGGAACACCCTTTGCATTTTTCGGAATGCTTGAAATATTATAAGGTAATTTGGCCCTCTCCGCCTCCCGGAGGGAGAGGCTTGAATTGTGTAAGATCAATTTCAAAAACAAATAAAAATATAACTTATTGAAAGGAAAATCAGTATGAACGGAGTTTGGAGTAAAGAAAAAGCGTGGGAATGGTATAACAACCACACATGGATAAGAGGCTGTAACTTCATGGGAAGCGACTGCGCCAACAGAATAGACCAGTGGCAGGAGCTTGGCTTTGAGGAGAGACTCAAGACAGCCGACGAGGAATTGGAGCTTGCCGCAAAGACGGGCTTCAACGCCATGAGAATAATACTTGAGTTTATCGTTTGGGATCAGGAGCATGACGGCTTCATGGAGCGCTTCGACAGATATCTCGACACCATGTACAAGCACGGAATCAGAGCCATGGTAGTTTTCGGAAACGACTGCATGCCTCCCAAGAACGAAGCGTGGAGACCTCTCAAGCTTGGCGTACAGCATTACGATTGGGGATATCACGGCGGAAGAAAGATGTCTCAGCACTCCCAGTTCGTAGGCATGGGATACCATATCATGGACGAGCCCGGTGTTGCTGAGCGCCATTATGAAATGGTACGTGAGATAATGACGAAGTACAGAAACGACGACAGAATAATCATGTGGGATATGTACAACGAGGTCGGCGCTTCTAAGCGTGCAGAGGTAACAAAGCCTCACCTGAAGAAATTCTTCGAGATCGCCCGTGAAATAGATCCCATTCAGCCCCTTACCTGCTGTGTATGGCATTTGCTCAACGAAAACAACAGAGCATACACCGAGGTCGAGCAGTTCGCTATCGACAATTCCGATATCGTTTCCTTCCACACATACTCAAACCTTGAGACAACGGCTCTTTTCATAAGACGCCTTAAATCCTACGGCAGACCTATAGTCAACACAGAGTGGCTGGGAAGATGTCTCCACAATACAGTCCAGGAAATATTCCCTCTCTTCTACTGCGAAAAGATCGGATGCTTCAACTGGGGCTTCGTTGCGGGACTTTATCAGACATATGAGCCTTGGAACGGTTCATGGCAGGCATATGAAAAGGATCCTCACTACGATATAGACTTTACAAAATGGTTCCACGATCTTTACAGACCCAACCACCATCCTTACGATCCCAAGGAGATAGAGCTTATCAAGCGCCTCTGCGCTCAGGCAGACAGAGAATTCGAGCTGTCGAAGAAATAATCCTTTGCCATGATGCAGACATTGCTTCTCATAGCATACATTGCGATATTTGTTTTACAGATATTACTGCTCATCTCATGCATCCGCAAAAATACGGCAAAGCTTTGGATAAGCTTGCTTTTATCCGAGCTCCTACCGCTTGTCGTATCGTTTTTGCTGATGAGATACTTTGACAGCCTTCCGGGATACGGCTTTATGCCGGGACTTACCTACTTCGGTGAGGTATTCTTCAGCCTCGGAGCATCTGTTTTGTACGGCGTGGTATTATTTGTATCCGTATGCATTTTCGCTGTATTAAAAATAAAAGAAAATAAAAGGCAATGAAAACAAAGGGGCTGTCTCACTAACGTGAGCCAAGCCCTGAAATTGAACTCGATGAATAAAATTCATCGTTTTGGCACCGAAATTACGTAAAAATTCGTACTAAAGCACGCCAAAAACGTTCAAGTTTCCGAAAATAGCGGCTTCCCGTCCCCTATTTTCGTCCGCTGTTTTAGCGGGGGCGTCGCTTAATGCGACGCCCCCCTTTTGTTTTATCTCCTCATATTTCAACACTTTTTGCCGTTAAATATAAATTTATCCATTACAATCAAATTCAAAACTTTACAAAAACTTTACAAAACCACCGCATTTTTCTTGATGTATTTATTGTATCATATAGCTGTAGAATAAGATTTTGAAAGTAATGCGTATGGGATATACGCAAAAAGAAAGGCATTTTATGGATATTTTTGACATTTTAAACCTTATAGGCGGTCTTTGTCTTTTCCTGTTCGGAATGACACTGATGGGTCAGGCGTTGGAAAGACGCGCAGGAAACGGACTGCGAACCATATTAAGTAAGCTTACGACGAAGAAAATGGCGGGCTTCCTTATGGGTCTCGGCGTTACGGCAATAATACAAAGCTCATCTGCCACCACCGTCATGGTAGTCGGATTTGTAAACTCCGGTATCATGTCGCTGGGACAGTCGATAAACGTTATCATGGGTGCAAACGTCGGTACGACGGTCACCGCATGGATACTTTCCTTGGGCGGAATCGAAAGCGACAATATAATCCTTTCCCTTCTTAAGCCCACATCCTTTACCCCCGTATTGGCTCTCATCGGAACGGCGTTTTTGATGTTCACAAAGAGCAGTACAAAGAAAGACACCGGAACGATCCTTCTGGGCTTTGCTACATTGATGTACGGAATGGACACGATGTCCGCATCCGTTTCGGGGCTCAAGGACATTCCCGCATTCAGAGAGCTCTTCGTGGCATTTGAAAATCCCATTCTCGGAATGCTTGCAGGTGCTGTTCTTACGGCAGTCATTCAATCAAGCTCCGCCTCCGTCGGTATTCTTCAGGCTCTCACCGTAACGGGTCAGATCTCCTACGGCGCCGCTGTTCCCATCATAATGGGACAAAATATCGGTACATGTATAACAGCGCTCCTCTCCTCCTTCGGAACTAACAAAAACGCAAAGCGTGCGGCGCTTGTCCATCTTTCCTTTAACGTTATAGGTACTATCGTATGGCTTTCCGCATTCTGTATCATCGATGCGGTATTCTCTCCTCTTCTCTTCTCACAGGCGGCAGATCATGCCGGTATCGCCGTTGCTCATTCTCTTTTCAATATAGCTTGCACGGCACTTCTTCTCCCCATGACATCGCTTCTTGAAAAGCTTGCTTTCGTTCTTGTTCCCGAAGGAAAAGCTCCCGAAAAGGTCGTTGAGCTTGACGAAAGACTTTTCGCGACTCCCGCCATCGCTCTTGAGCAGAGCCGCCACACCACATTGGAAATGGCAAAGCTTTCCGTTGAAACCTTGAAGGAAAGCCTCAAAGCAATAGGCTCCTACAATCCCGAGCTTGCAGCAAAGATCCGCGATGGCGAAGAAAGATCCGATAAATATGAGGACCTTCTCGGAACATACCTTGTTCATCTCAGCACACAGCAATTGAGCGAAGAAAACAGTTCCGAAGCCGCAATGCTTCTCAGAATGATAGGCGACTTCGAAAGAATATCAGACCACGGAGTCAACATTCTTGAGGCTGTAGAGGAAATGAAGGAAAAGAAGCTGAACTTTACAGAGCAGGCACTCAGAGAGATATCCGTTATCTCAGCGGCTGTTGATGAGATCCTCAGCCTCTCCCTCAACGCCTTTCTTCATGACGACCTTGAATCGGCAACTTTAGTAGAGCCTCTTGAGCAGGTAATAGACGGTCTCAAGGAAAATCTCAGAGCTAACCATATTCTGCGTATGCAGAAGGGCTACTGCACCATTGAAGCAGGCTTTGTATGGTCCGATCTTCTTGCGGACTTCGAGCGCACGGCAGATCATTGCTCCAACATAGCGGGATGCATACTTGATATGGCGCACAAAAAGCTCGACCTTCACGAGTATCTCCGTGAGGTCAGAAACACAAGCTCCGATTTCAAAACAAAATACGAAAGCTATGCGAGAAAGTATTCTCTTAACTGACCGCATCGCTTTATAAACACAATTCTAAAAGCAGAGAACAAATTTCTCTGCTTTTTCTTAAAAATCGGTGACATTAATAAAAATATGGTGTATAATATTGGGGTACGGTGCCGGCATAGGCACATAAAAACCGTTTACGAATAAATACAATACATAGGAGAAACAAATGATCTACTGTGTTGAAGACGACAGCGGAATACGAAACATGATGATATACACCCTGAAGGCATCGGGATTTGAAGCCAGGGGACTGAATGACGGAAAAGAGCTTTCCGCTGCTCTTTTGTCGGAAATACCCGAGCTTATACTACTTGACATAATGCTTCCCGGCGAAGACGGAACATCTATTCTGAAGCGCCTCCGCTCAGATCCCAAGACCGCCGATGTACCCATTATAATGGCAACCGCAAGATCCACGGAATACGACAAGGTAACGGGACTTGATGCAGGTGCAGACGATTATCTCGCTAAGCCCTTCGGAATGATGGAAATGGTCTCCCGTGTCAAGGCTGTCTTAAGAAGAACGGGAACAAAGAAAAAAGACAATACGGTAAACGCAGGAAATATATTCATAGACACCGAAAAGCACACCGCAAGCGTATGCGGCGAAGCGTTACAGCTTACCTTGAAAGAATTCGAGCTGCTTCGTATTCTGGCTTCCAATCCTCAGCGAGTATTTACACGAGATCAGCTTCTTTCCTTCGTATGGGGAACGGATTTCTCGGGGGAAACGAGAACTGTCGATGTACATATAGGAACGCTTCGTGATAAGCTGGGAAGCGCCAAGGATCATATCGAAACTGTCCGAGGTGTGGGATACAAGCTTGTCGCTCCCGATAAAAAACATAAAGGGTAACAATATGACAAACAAGATCTTCAGATCGATACTGCTCGTCGCCGTCACTGTTCTCCTTGCCTCTATCGCCATAACCATAGGAATACTTTACGATTATCTCTTTAAAATGCAGAAGGATCAGCTCAAAACCCAGACTCTTCTTGCAAGCCAGGCGGTAGCTAATGAGGGTATGGCATACTTCGACGGACTCTCAACAAACGACAACAGAATAACATGGATAAGCAGGGACGGAACTATACTGTTCGATTCCCGGAAAACAGCGGAAAACACAGACCCCCTTGAAGCGGAAGAAATACGCGAAGCGATCGAAAACGGATACGGAGAATCCTCTCGATTTTCCGAAGAAATAATGCAGGATATGATATATTCCGCAAAAAAGCTTCCCGACGGCTCCGTTATCCGTCTTGCCGATTCACAGCTCACACTTCTTACAATAATATTAAGTATGGCTCAGCCCATTACCGTAGTTATTGCAGCGGCGCTTATATTGTCAGCCGTTCTTGCTTCGGGCGTTGCAAAAAAGCTTGTCAAGCCTCTTAATGAGATTGACCTTAACCGTCCCATGGCAAATGTGGAATATAAGGAACTTCTTCCGTTGATGCAGAGAATACAAAGCCAGCAGAATCAGCTGGCGGGACAATCGGAGGAATTGAGACGCAGACGTGATGAATTCAACGCCGCAACGGATAAAATGACCGAGGGGCTTATCATAACAAATGAAAAGGATCGTATCGTAAGCATAAACCGTGCCGCCGCCGAAATACTCAATACGGGCAAATACTGCACAGGACTTGAGCTTACCGCAGCAGTTACCGAAGCCGATCTTTCCGATATTTTGTCTAAAACGAAGACGGGTGCTCACTCGGAAACACTCATTGAGAAAAACGACCGCATATACCAATTCAATGCAAGTCCCGTCATTTCCGACAGAGAAAATATCGGTGCGGTCATCATCGTTTTTGATATAACCGAAAAGGTAAACTCCGAAAAAATGAGACGGGAATTCACAGCCAATGTTTCTCATGAATTAAAAACGCCTCTCCATTCGATATCGGGATGCGCGGAGCTTCTTTCCAACGGTCTTGTCAAAGCTGAAGACGTTCCCGAATTTTCAAGGCAGATCTATTCCGAGGCAAAGAGGATGATAAGCCTCGTCAACGATATAATCAAGCTTTCAATGCTTGACGAGGGTGCGGCAGAGAAAAACAGAACGGAAACCGATATTCACGAGATCTCGGCAGGCGTAATCTCTTCCCTCAGGGTCCAAGCAGAACACTTCGGTATCACTCTCTTTCTCGGAGGCGAAACCTGCATTATAAACGGAATTCCATATCTTATAGAGTGTATTATATATAACCTCTGCGAAAATGCGATCAAATATAATGTTCCCGACGGAAGTGTGCGTATCGAAACGAGAAATGCGGGAGACACCGTGATCCTCACCGTGACCGATACGGGCATAGGTATCCCTGCGGAATACAAGGAAAGGATATTCGAACGCTTTTACAGAATAGATAAGAGCCACTCAAAGCAGGTGGGAGGCACAGGTCTCGGCTTGTCTATAGTCAAGCGTGCCGCACGGCTTCACGATGCGAAGATAAGCCTTGACAGCACCGTGGGCAAGGGCACAAAAATAACGGTCAGATTCCCGAAGAACACGCAGAATCAATTTTCCGAAAAAGCTTGATATTCCACACCTTTTCTCGCCTTACACAGCAAAACGTGAAAGTCATGGCTTCAAAAGTGTCTAAAAACGTGAAGATCGTATCTTAAAAAACATCGAAAAATGTGAAAACAAGCTTCGAAAAAACTTGTAAAAATGTGAAAGTCATGTTATAATATATCGTAAAGGCAAAAAACGCACAGAAAGGAACGGTTATTGTATGGAACGAATTGCTTTGCAATCATTAATAGCCTGGAATAATAATAAAAGAAAAAAGCCTCTGATCGTGTGGGGAGCAAGACAGGTCGGAAAGACTTACCTTGTTCAAAAAATATTTGCCGAAAGGTATTACAAGAACAGCTATATCTATATCGATCTGAAGAAGGAAGACGATATACGGGAATTTTGCTCCGAGACCGCAAATGCCGAGAAGATCGTAGAATATATTTCTCTTTCAAAAGGAAGAAGAATAGACGAAAGCGTTCTTTTGATCTTCGATGAGATCCAGGAGTGTCCGAATATAATATCATCTCTGAAATACTTTTGTCAGGATCTCAGAGATATCCCCGTCATCGCAACAGGTTCTATGGTAAGGATCAAGCTCCAAAGGGAGACACGAAAAAAGGGCTCCGAGGAGACCGGTAAGTTTCTTTTTCCCGTAGGAAAAATAAATCAGATAACCGTGTATCCGTTGACCTTTGACGAATTCTTACTGAACTCCAACACGCCTCTTTATGACGCCGTAAAAAAAGCGTACGATACAAAAACACCTCCGGATGCAAATATCCATGAGCTGGCAATGGAGCAAGTATACAGATACTTGCTTGTAGGCGGAATGCCCGAAGCGGTAGACGCTTATATAAGCGATGGCGATCTTTTCGAAGCAAGAGAGATATTGAAGTCTTTATATGATAATTACCTTTCGGATATGGAGCTGTATCAAGCGAGCAGAGAATCGGTATTGCGCTCTCGCACCTTATTCGAGAATATTTTCAAAGAGCTCAACAAAGAATCGAAGAATTTTTCTCCCGGGCTGATCGAGGAAAACAGCAGGACAAGAGATTTTGCCACCTCTGTTCAGTGGCTCACATTAGCGCACATTGTGAATCAGTCATTTCAGCTCAAAGAGCATGTTTCGATGCCTCTTATGGCTGATAATGAAAGTAATTTCCGTCTTTTTCTCGGAGACATCGGCATGTTCTCATATCAGAGCGGTATCAATGCATCATCCTTCATATCAAGCAGCAGAGAAAACACTCTGTCAGGCATCTTTTTCGAAAATTTTGTTGCCAATGAGCTGGTAGCCAAAGACCTGAAGTTGTTTTATTGGCGCGGAAAATCCTCGGCAGAGCTTGAATTTATCATAGAATCGGATAACAAGCTTTATCCGATAGATGTCAAAAAGGGCAGAGGCACTTTAAATTCTCTTGAAAAGTTCTCCAATCACAACAAATTTGAATTTGCCATAAAGATCTCCAAAAACAATTACGGTTACGATAACGAGCAGAAGCTTCTTACAATACCGTTTTACTTTGTATCCTTTGCGGCAAAAGACCTTTCGGACGGAACGATATCAATATAACGCACCCAAAAAAAGCGGCTCGATTTTTCCGAGCCGCTTTCGCATTTATTCGCCTTTCAGAACCATCCGTTAAGGTATTTTTCGTAAATTCCGTCTATTTCATCATCAAAAAGGTGCTTTTCCATAGGATCGGAAATATGATCCTTTCCGGGTTCAAGAGCTATGACCTTATCATGGGGAGTGTATACCTTAACGGTATCCTTTTCCGTATAGGAATCAAGTAAGGTATAAAAATACGTACTGCCGTTTTTACTTTCATTATAAAGCAGCTCCTGAAGCTGAGAAGTATAATGAGCATAATTGTTTTGAGAAAACGCCACTCCCGCCTTGTCGGCAACGTTGGCATTTCCGAGAGATACCCATCCGCCGCCTTGACGGCTTCCGTTTTTGATCCTCCGCACAGCTATCCCCGCAGGCTCGGCTTTTTCATCGGAAACACCCATTCTTCCGTCGGATGCTATTCTGTTTACCACAGAATCTCCGAAAGAATAATACATGATCTGAGAAGCAAGTCTCTTATCCTTCAAAACATTTGTTGTAAGAACGGCGATCGCCGAGGGTTCTTCTCCCAAAGCGAACACAAATCCTCTGCCCCTTTGCATTAAGCTGTGAAGCACCTTTCCATCTTCATCGAGAATATCAATATATATAGAATGCTCACCCTCGGAAGAGGTTATAGCCGCTACTCTTGCGATACCTGTTCCCTCTCCGCTTTTATTCATAAGACTGACCTTGAAAGAGGTCTCGGCTGTGACCTGCCAGCCCTCTCCGGGAGCTATCGGCTCTGCTTGGCTCGGTTTTTCTCCCGTTGCCGTATTGTTTAAGCTTATCCCTATATCGGATGTACCCGAAAGGGGCGCACCTGCAGGAGCGCAGGATAAAAATACCATTAATGCGGTCAACAAAAGAGATATTATTCCAAAAGCTTTTTTTATGTGTTTCATAATTGATCCTATACCCTTATAATAAAATTTCCTTCCGTTTCGCCCGTAAGCTTTGAAAAGCGTTTTATTCCGTCACGATCGAAAGCAAACTCCCAAGCACCGATATCATGAGAACCGAAACGTCCGAGACTCATGCCATCGGTCTGAATATATACGTTATCATATATATCGGGAAGACTTTCCGCGCTTTTTGCGGTAATATGCACCATACGGTAAGCGGAGCGGTCAAAAATATTATTGCGGATAACAGATCCTTCGGCGGTATTCTCGTAATCCCAGCCCTTTATATGGGCAGGGGTCTCTTTGTTGTGGCGCTGCTGTCCCCAACCGTAACCGCAAAGACGAAGAATATTTTCCTCAATAACGCAATCACCGATAAAGCTATCCCTTTCGCCATTAAGCTTCTCGAGAAAATATTCAACGGAATAAACGCAATTCTCCACAATATTACCGCGATAGCGTATATTCTTCATTTCAAATCTTGTTTTGTCGGTAGTCACCTGATGAGTTATTGCGGCATCATAGCATTGATATATATAACAATTCTCCACCGTGTAACCGTCGCACCCGCCGTATATCTCAACGCCGTTTCCGTACCTTGTCACAGTACCTCTGCCGCCTTGGGGATAATTGGGGTCTGTTCCGAGATAATGCTGAACGGAGCCTCCTATCCAGCCTATCTCGCAGTTTCTTACCGTAAGCCCCTTAACAGATACACCGCCCGCACCTATGGCATGAGCGCCGATATACTTCAGACAAAGATTATCAACAGTCACGTTTTCATTACCGCCCACATATATCATGTTCCTCTTCGGCAATGCTTCTATGGAAGAAAAGACCTCGGAAGGATCGCCTTTATCGCATCTCAGGTAAAGCTCACCGAAGCTTTTTTCATCTATGACGGGAACGGGAAAGCTTTCGCCCTTTGACGGAGATTCCGTCATTCTTTCCGTGTAACGGCAGAAAATATCAAGGTCCTCCGTCATTTCATTTTCCATGTGAAAATCCTTGCTTTCATCATCTCTGCAAACATACTTTCCGTTTATATATGACGGTATGAGCTTTCTGCTGTGCAATGCTCCGTGATCGAACACGAGAGTTCCGCAATCGAGGATAGCGTCATTAAGCTTCCATATCATGTTCTCCTTATCGTAAAGAGTCCACATTCCCTTACCCGACAGATCTTTATCCCAGCCGTAAAGCTTCGGCTTTTCGCCCTCTCCGTAGGCACAATATGTGACACCGGGGCAAGTACGAACATATCCGCGGAACACATCTCCGCGGCGAAAGCGTACCGCATCACCCCTTGAAAGCTTTGATTCCGACACCTTGGAAAGTGTCTTCCACGGTGACGAGGGCGACATTCCGTCATTGTCGTCGCTTCCCTCCGCAGACACATAATATGAGTCCCCCGAAAAGCTTATTTCATCCGCCGCATTCAATATATCGTTTTTTCTTTTTTCAAAAAGCGTTTCGGCTTCCGACGATGACCGCACCTTATACATATGATCCTTCCTTGCAAACAGTATTACTTAATTTCGGAACCGCCCCATTCAACTACCGTAAAGCCTTTACGCTCAAAGCCTTTTATTTTGGGAGCTTCAATTCCCTCGTATTTCTTAACGTCATCTTCATCAACGGCAGTATAAACCATGTAAACACGAAGAATACTGTCGGGTGCGGGCGTTATATCAAGCTTTGCATTATCCGTATACGCTTCTTTCTGGAACGTAATAAAATTATAATCGTTTTTCTCCATTAAGGGAAGCCAATATACTATAAATTCATTGTATTCCTTCGGCAAAAGTCCCATTTTACTTAAAGTATCACGTAAAAACTCCGCCGTATCTTCTCCCTTTACAACAAATCCACGGGAAAGATCGAAGTCGATATCGCTGTATGCATCCCAGAAGAGATATGAATACTCATTCCCGTCCTTCTTATCTTCAAGAGTACCGTCGGGGTACGCCGTTACTTCCCAACCGTCTTCATACTTCGGATATGTACAGTAAAGCTCTCCGCTTATATCAAGCTCAACCTTTACGTCTGTGGTTTCTTCGGGATAGAGGTATATAACGGGCTTGGCTAAAATTGCTTCTCCCCCCGATGGCTTTTTAAATCCCCAGCCACCTTTTCCTCCGTCGCTTGGGAATATGGCATAAAAGATCACAAAGAAAAGCACTATGCCGCCTGCAACGGCAAGGAATATAAGAAGCTTTTTCAAAAAATTCTTTAAAAACTGTTTAAGGTCATCTTTCATAATAATCCCCTTTCATAATACAAAAATGCGCAAAGAGACACTGCATAAACGAGATACTTTCTCTCTGCTTATACCCTGACCTCTTTGCGCGATAATATCTCGTAAATGATGCCGATCCAAAACTCAAAAGTGCATTTGAGCTTACATCTATATAGTATCATACGGACTTGTTTTTGTCAACAGAAAAATTGTAAACTTTTTGTAACGGGGTTGTAAATAAATTTAACCGATTCAAAGCATTCCGGGAAATATCGAAACCTTCGACACAATTTTATCGAAGCTTTCGACGCAATTTTGTCGAACCCTTCGACGTTTTTGACACAATTTTATCGAAACCTTCGACGTTTTTTCATCGAAACCTTCGACAAAATCACATTGATAGTATTGATTTATATGTCACAACGGCAATTCTTTAACCAAAGTATGCCCGCATTTACTGCATTCGTTATTTTCCACGGGATTGATACGACCGCAAACCGCACATTTAACAGTAGTATCCGACGCTTCGGGTAAAACAACTAAATTGTTTGTTCCAAACAAGTGAAACACTCTGTCCCCGGCTTTGAAGCTGACGTCTACACCATTTCCGCTTAATTTTTTTCCGAAAATATCTTTGTTTCTCTCAGAATCCAAATTATCAAGCTTCACCTTACGGTCGAATATATTTCCATTCTCATCTGTAATTTGAAGTATTGCATAAAAGGTAACCTTCGAGCCTCTCATTTCGACTGCACTTACTCCCGTTGAAGTCAGTTCGCTTTCAACCTTGACTTTATTTACCTTACCGAAAAAGGTTCGGTCAAAAAGTTTGAACGGAACACCGGTCAGCACGAAAGGAATGCACATAACAACGATATAACAGCTTATCTTAAATTCAGTAATATCCGTCATAAATATTCTGTCGCCCCAAAGAAAAAGTATTATCCCCAATACTATTTCTCCGAGAATGCACGGAATTACTCTTTTCAATACACACTTGACAGAAAAACGTTTTAAATCATTTGGTATTTTCGACATAATAATTCAACTCCTTAATTCTATATTATCAAAAGCGGAATTTATTTTCAGTTCATCAAGGTGTGTAGCCATAGCACAGCAGTTCCCCTTTTTTGCCAAAAATCCCAAAATAGGAACCATCGCTTTCGAAGCCAATTTATAATCCGTAGATTGGAATATCTCATTTATAAGCAAAAGCGATCTCGGAGAATCCTCACTTGCGGCATCGGAAAGGAGCTTGACTTCCTGTTCGAATCTGCCTTTATTTGCCGTTTTAACTCTCTCGTTTTCTTTGCCGGCAAAGATGGTCTTCACACATTCTGTCAGGTTAATACAGGCATTTTCCGCCGTAACAAACAATCCGCTTTGTGCCATGACCTGAGCCATTCCGAGAGAACGGAGCAAAAATGTCTTTCCGCTTCCGTTATCTCCGCAAACTATAAGCCCCTTTTTGCGTGAAAAAGCAAAAGTTCTCGGCTTCACTTCTATACCGCCGTCAAGAGATAAAAAAGGGTCGTAAAGATTTTCGTACAATATACACTCGCCTTCGTTGACTTCCGGGAAGCAAAGGGGAATATTTTTACCCGAAAGAAGATCATACAAAAACAGCACTGCTTTAAAAACATCTCTCTCGTCGCAAACAGTTCCCACGGATTCAAATATGCTTCTTGATATATCCTGCATCATATCGGAAATATCCGATACTGCTTTTACATCACAGCCTTTTTCTTCGTTAAGAGAAACCCGCACAGAAGGATACACTTCACCGATGCTGTTTTTCCTGAAAAAGCTCTTCTTCTCTTTCAAACGGGGATCGGTAAATTTTACGTATTTTTCGTTTATAAGTCCGAATTTTTGTATGCATCCCTGATCGTCAAACTCCAAGCGTAGGTCACGTTCTTCTTCGGAAGTAAACATTTCAAATCTTCCGCAAACAGAAATAAGTTCTTTGAGCTTTTCATTCCCGTCATCAAAAGGAATAACGTATTCGTGCAAACGCTTCAAGCCTTCACTCCTGTAATTTCCGCTATCCAGAACGTTTTTAAGCCTTTTCATGATAAGAAGTATTCTTTTCAATATAAAGCTTACACTTCTGAGATATCCGCATGCATTGAATATAGCATTTGAAGCGTTTCTGTAAGCTCCCATATTTTCTTTCAGTTTTACATTGAGCTCTTCTCTGCATTCATTCAAATGGTAAAAGCAGGAATAAAACCCGTCCCAAAGTGCTCTGTCGGAAATAAAGTCGCAAATAACATCCTGTCTGTATACTATCTCTTCTTTTGTACAAAGAGGATGTGTCATCAATTTACGCAAAGCATCGGAAAACACTTCACGTTCGCTTACTTTTCTGCCGTTGACACATGACAGCGCTTCAAAAAATCTGTAAAACAAAATATCGCTTTTCGTTGCATCACACAATGTCATACAAGATTTCGGCGCTTCGTTTCCCGCAAGATTCATCAAGCTCAATTCCATTACTCTACCTCCGCCGCAATTCTCACATTCAAGGATTCTTCATCAAGACGATATCTTCTCAATATATCATTGATATACGCTTCCGGATCACGATTTTCTCTGACTATTTTGAATGTTCTGCCGTTATTATCATTCCCTTTCTGTATTTCCGCCGATAAATAGGGATATTCCGAGAAGCATACATCTCTGTAGTGGGTTACAAAAAGTCCGAAACAGCCGGAATTACGTATTTTCTCCGCCGCATCCAACGAAAGCTCCGTACCGTTTTCCTCGCTCACGGAAGAGAAAGTCTCGTTAAGAAGAATGACGGAATTTCTTCCCATGCCGTCATATAAGTTTTGTATGCGGACTGTTTCCTCGTTGAGTCTGCCCTTGGTTTCTTCCTTTTCGTTTCTCGGAAAATGCGTAAACACATTATCAAACGGATATATTTGCGCTTCTCTTGCGAATATGGGACAACCCGCCAAAAACAAAAGAAGATTTATTCCCACAGCACGAATATAGGATGTCTTTCCTCCGCCGTTGGCACCTACTATGAAGAAAAACGGTTCGCTTTCATCGATATATATATCGTTAGTCACAATTTTCGGTATGTTCTGAACTACAAGGGATATATCTGCAGCATCCTTTGCATAAAATTTCTTTTCGTGAGATATTTCGGGATAGCAAAGTGGCAGAGCGCTTCCTTTGTTTTCTTTAAAATCAATAAATGTCAGGTAAAAATCTATCTCACTTCCGTAAGACACCAAAAGCTCTGCGGAGCTGTCCTTCAAAAGAAAAGTGTATTTATCCAAAGTCTCTCTGACAGCCTCGCTTTTTCCGCCGAAGAGAGAAAGGAAATCAGAATATGGGCTTCTGATGCTTCCTTTTCCGAAAGGTAATTGACATTCAACTCCGAGAGCATCGGCACAATCCTTCAATATATCCACATAAAACACACTGCCGTAATCGGGAGTTATCCAAAGTTCATCATTTTCCACCAAATTGACCGTCAAAAACTCTTTCATTCCTTCCGATATACGCTTCACATCATCTGAAAGCTGCGGATATTTTTTAAGTTCATTATCCCAGAAAGTGCCTATCTCTCTTAGTGGCTCGCATGAGCTTTGGGAAAACTCGGCAAGCGTCCGAGCGGACTTGAGAAAGCTATCCAAAAATTTCAGATGCATACATTGCTTTTCCAAATCCCCTTTTGCCCGCTCAACCCATTTTAACGCTGTCTTTACTCCGATGCTTCCTTCATAAACATTTCTAAGCTTCAAAAGGCATTCTTCGTTTTCCGCTTCTCTGAAAACACTTTGACGTTTAAGGATCTCTCTTTTTCCCGCAGAGGATAAAAGAATTTTATAAAAATTTTCATTGAACATTCCGTCGGCAAAGCAATCCTCTATTATTTCCGAACTGTTTGCACCTGTCTCATTGTAATTTAAAAAGTGGAGATTTTCCATATCAATGTACTTTTCTTTCGGTCATTACATGCCGAAAAGTTGCTTTCAGATTTCATCAATAGCTTCCAATCGGGATAAAAATCCCGTGAGTGAGTAAATATATGCACCGAATAACTGCTGTGAAGATGATACAACATTTTCTTTTCCGTTTTCCCCCGTAACCCTTACTTCCATAGGGGTAGGATTCAAAAGCATTATCTTAATAGGAGTTTTTGTATACCATTCATCCTTAAAACCGTAATTAAAAAATATCTTATGTAATTTCCCCGGCATAGATTTATACGGTGTAATAAATGAATTACCCAACATTCTGATACCGATATACTTTCTTAAGTAAAAACTTCCGTTTTGTTCAAATATCAAAATACCGTGCCGTGTTTTCGATGCAAAAAGCTTAACAGATACTATATATTCCTTAGTTGCTATATAAAAATCGGGTCGTGTACCGCTGTTTCTTCCCAACCACCATAAAGTACGGGCAGGATGTAATTTATACCCTTTCTTTTTACAGAGCTTTTTAATTTTCTTGCGCATAGTTAATCTTTTTATAAATATGCGCGTGTATGATGCTCTGTAATAAAGCGCCAATGCTATGATAAGCAATACTATTGACGGCAATATCAATACTTCTTCTATTTTCATCTGATGCTTACCCTGTATATTCCCTTGTCAGCTTTTTATTTTCCTCAACAAATTTTAAATACGCTTCTTTAAATTTTCTAAAAATTCAAATTCCACAGAAAACACAATAATGTAAACCCACAGTTTTCTGTTCACTCATTATCTTTATAAGAACACCACGTAATTTTTTTTGCAATATGGACAATAAGAATCTCTTCCGGTTCACTCCAGATAACTCGGTTTTACAAGCCACTTTTTTTGCTCTATGTATACAAGAGCTGTGAAAACAACGCTGAAGAGCAAAACAAATATTAATGCCCCCAAGAACCAAAGGTCTCCGCACATCTGATATGCGAAAAGTGAAGGCATGAAGAACTTATAAAAAGCTATCGGCGCTTCGTAAAGAGTCATATTCACAGCATTCACAAGAGCATAATTTATAATCAGCGGTATCTGAACCAGCGCCGCCGCAAGGTAATAACTCCAAAGACGCTTTTTCACCTGATCTTTGAAATATGCATTATAGTCTATCTCGTAATTATTTTCCCTAAAGGCTTTTTCAAGAATTTCTCTTTCATCAATGCCTTTATTCGTAAGGCTTCCGAAAACCTGTATTTTATATATGACGAACACAGCTATCAAAAATATTATAAAGCTTACTATCGACGTAGCGGGTTCCGCTTCCTTTGGTGCCATTGTGTTCTTCGTATTCAAGAAAACGGTATATGCAAGCTGTCCCACAAAACCGCATATAAATAATGAAAGAAACGCTTTCAACAGATTATTTATCCACATTCTGAAATTCTGATTTTTCATGATAACACCTTTTTCATTTAAAAGATCCCCGTACAATACAAACCTTTATTTTATTGGTCAATATTGTGCGGGGATCACGGATCGATTTATAAATTCTTATTATTCAGCCTTGTTTTCCTCAGAGGGTGCATTTTCACTTTCGCCTTTAGGCTGTGCAAGATATTCGGGAAGCTGCATTCCCGCAAGATCGAGCATATCGTTTATGGGAGGCAGAGACTTCATTATTCCGGAAATGAAATCCGCTGTGGAATTCTTTCCGTCCTTTCCTGCCGTACCGGAGTCCCAAACGGTGACCTTGTCTATCTTGATATTCTTTATAGCCTCTGTCTGGAGGGATATGAGCTTTTCCATCTTATCGGCAAGCATAAGCTTGATAGCCGCATTGGAGTTTCCGTCTGCGGAATCCACGATCTTGGCAAAACCTTCCGCCTGCTTTGAAAGTATCTCATACATACCGACAGCTTCCGCCTCACGGCGCATTCTGATAGCATCGGCTTCACCGCGTGCTCTGCGGCGTATCTGTTCTGCTTCAGCTTCCGCCTGAAGCTCAAGGCGTTTCTTTTCTATTTCCGTCTTAACGATGATATCGGCTTCAAGACGTGCCTTTTCAAGAAGTGCACGAGCCTGCTCCGCTTCCTGCTGAGCCGCATAGGATTCCTGTTGAGCCTTTGCCGCCTGAATATTTTCAGCCGCTGTAGCTCTCTTCAAGGCTTCCGCTTCCTTTTCACGGCGGATAGCATCGGATTCCGCAATTTTCGCCTTAGCCTGGTTTTCACCCTCGATAGCCTCGGAGTTTGAACGGGATACGTTTATTCTCTGGTCTCTTTCAGCTTCTGCCGCACCGATGGAGCCTGCTCTGTCAGCCTGTGCCACGGATACCTTCGCATCATTTATTGCCTTGGAAGCCGCTTCCTTACCGAGAGCAACGATATATCCGGATTCGTCATCGATATCCGTTACGTTAACGTTGATAAGGCGCAGACCGATCTTCTTAAGCTCTGTTTCAACATTTCCGGAGACCGCTTCAAGGAACTTATCTCTGTCCGTGTTTATCTCTTCGATATCCATTGTGGCGATGATAAGACGGAGCTGACCGAATATAATATCCTCGGCAAGTCTCTGTACCTCTTCCATCTTGAGACCCAAAAGTCTTTCCGCAGCATTCTGCATTATACCGCTTTCAGTGGATATACCAACGGTAAAACGTGAAGGAACATCTATACGGATATTCTGACGGGAAAGTGCGTTCTTAAGATCTACGCTGATGGATATGGGTGTAAGATCGAGATACTGATACGACTGGAACACGGGCCATATAAACGCCGCACCGCCGTGGATGCATCGGGCGCTTCTTTGGGTTCCGTCGCTGTTTGTGCCAACCTTACCGTAAATTACCATGATCTTGTCAGAAGGACACTTTTTGTACCTTGACAGTAAAACTATTACCGTCGTAAAGAGAAGAACCGCAATCACGGTGAAAAGAATTATCAATTCCATTTTTAACCTTGCCTTTCCGATTTTACTTTTAAAATCACAAAAATATTATCCGATCATATCGGTATTTCAATGCGTTCTTAACGCATAAAAATCTGAATTACTTCGAAAAGCCCTTGAGCCTTTCCACTACAACAAGATCGAGACCGTTTGTGGACACCACACGGACCGATTCACCCGTTTTTATAGTCTCCGATTCTTGGGTTATGGCATACACCTCGGAAAACTTTTCCTGCAAAACGAGCGTTATTTTTCCTTTTCCCTTTCCTTCTCCGGGAATGGGTATGTACACCTCGCCTATCTTTCCTATGGCGTTGGAAATATCGGTATTGCCGTTATCCTGAAGCTTCAATAAAGCTCTCACAAGAAAAGCTATTCCCACAAGTGCGGCGCTTCCGCAGATAAGGGACAAGGCTATAACAACTATCAGATGAAGTCCCAATTTTTCGAAGACGAGACCGCTCCAACCGCCCACGCAGAGAAACGCCATTATCCCGCGGACGCTGAATAAGGTAAGACCGCCGTCGCCGTTAACGTCGGCGCTTACATCTCCGAGATCGCCGTCCGCATCGATCTCCACATCGGCTTCGGCATCTCCTATTCCGAAAAGCACCAGTACCGTCTGTATCACCAGAATGACCGTAGACGGGATGGCTATGAATGCATATATCTTCGCAATACTGCTTAAAGCCTCAAACCATTCAAACATAACACAAGCTTCCTTTCTTTAAAATATATATGATACTCTATCTTTCATCAAAGCACCTTTCGGCATACTCTGCAAGCAGCACCGCATAATAAGATACCACGATTATCTCGAGAGCCTTCTCGAGCCTTCTTCTTGCTCCCGCATATTTTTCCTCATAATCCGAAACACATTCCTCAATAGTCTTCACAAGACCGTCCATACCCGACTCACTGCTCTCCGCAGTAAGCTTATCGATTATACGACATATATAATCATAAAGCTTCGATTCGGGGATTATATCGTCGGTCACATCACCTATAGTTCCGTTGATGTATTTTAAAAGTGCATCTATTCTTTCAAGACTCATGGTCTTTTTCAGCATAATGATTATAAGTATACGTGCCACGGTGTCCTTGCTGTATCTCTTGTTCACAGGGTTGGGCACCCATCCGCGCCTTACCCAATTCTGTATGGTGGATACATCAAGACCCGTTATCTGCTTTACCTGATTAAACATTATACCGTCGGATATAAAGAATATTTTATTCAAAAACTCCATCCCCGTGACATTTCCCATCTTTTCCTTTGAAAAGACGGTACCCGGGATCATCGGATCTCCTTTTATTATATTCATGCTCCGTTTTCCTTACTTTATATATTTACAAAAGTGTCATTCCTTTCAACATTCACGAAGCTCTCGCTTCAATTATGCAGTCAGCATATTTTCTTTCGCTGACATTATGATTATAACACACTGTCACGTGATTGTCAAGAGGTATTTTTATAATTTTTTGTAAAAAGTTGTCTTTTTCAAGCTCATTTCACGCTTTTTCATATCATGGTGATGCGGCAGACCGCATACAACGGAAGGTCGACAAGACCGTCGCTTACTTTGTAATCCGCCATGGATGTGCGTACCGAGATTTCGGGAGAGAATTTCTCCATGTATGTCTTAAGGCTTTTTGCCTTGAGATTCACCTCTGCCTTCACTTCTACAGGGACTATCCGCTCGCCCGTATCAACAACAAAATCGACCTCGCAGGAGCCCCTGTCATTGGTGTAGTAATAAATATCCACTCCCTCAACGGTCTTCAGCTGCTGGCATACATACTGTTCGGTAAGAGCACCCTTGAACTCAACGAAAAGATCGTTGCCGTCAAGCAATGCCGTCCTACGCAGCCCCGCCATGCATCCGAGAAGTCCTATATCCAACGCAAACAGCTTAAATGCCTTCAAGTCCTCATACGCCCGCAAAGGGATACCCGGAGCATTGACACGGCTGACCTTGTGGACAAGACCGCAGTCGCTGAGCCACATTATCGCACTTTCGTATTCCTTCGCCCTTGCGCCCTCACGGACAATACCGTAGATGAACTTCTTGTTTTCTTTGGCAAGCTGGGACGGTATACTGTTCCACAGCATACGTATCCTCGGTACGATCTCATTGGGAGCGTGCTTTGAAAAATCCTGCTCATACGCCGCGAGTATCCGCTTTTGTATCTCACGTACCTCATTAAGATCTTTATTTTCCGCAAAGCTTTGTACCGCTTCGGGCATTCCGCCCACGAAATAATACATCTTCAGGGAATCGATATATGTTTGCCTGAAGCTTGTGATCATTTGGAAATCATTCGTATCTATCAATTCCGCGAACCGTTCTTTTTCCGTTGCCATCAGATATTCCTTGAAGGAGAGCGGATACAGCTTCAGAAAATCAACCTTTCCTACGGGAAAGGACGTACCTTGATGCAAGGCTATCCCGAGCAATGAGCCTGCGCACACAATATGATACTGCGGAGCATTTTCATAAAAGTATTTAAGGGAAGACAGCGCTCTCGGAACCTCCTGGACCTCATCGAATATCAGCAAGGTCTTACCCGGATCGATCCTTTGTCCCGAATACAGCTCCAGACCCATTATCAGACGCTCCGTATCAAGATCCGAAGAGAAAAGCTCCGCCATCCTTGAATTGGAGTCAAAATTGATATATACGGTCTTCTCGTACGCCTGTCTGCCGAATTCCTTCATCAGCCATGTCTTACCGACCTGACGGGCGCCTTCAATGATCATCGGCTTTCGGTATTTGCTTTCCTTCCATTTAAACAGCCTTTCAATGGCGATCCGATACATATACGCACCTCCGTAATAATTATGTAATTATAGTATATCATAAAAATACAAAAATTACAACGTATTTTGCAATCAAATCACACTTTTTGCAATGAATAATGTAAGCAGATTACATTTTTTACAACGAATAATCGTTTTCGGCTCACATTGACGTTTGATCCTGATAAAAAAGAAGCGGTACCCATGTCTTACGCGGGCACCGCCGTCATTATTCATTATCCGAAACCGATCCTTAATTATACTTTTTGATCAGATTCATCAGAAGCTTGTCGGCGAAGGGATGCTGTCCCAAGGTCTCCTCAATTCTGAAGGTGTTTACCACAAAGCGTCCCTTTCCCGCAGAATATTCTCCGAGAGAAAGTCCCGTATAGCAAAATGTCGTTTCTATGCGAATTCCCGCACAAAGAGTCTTATCGGGCTTTTTATAAGGCTTTATCACCTGCTGCGGATACACCTCGCCGTATCTGTCGAAGTCCAATACGCCTATATTCTGGATTCCGTCAAACACATCGGGGCAGGCAGCGATATGATCGTAATGATATATAGTTCCCATTGCATCCGCAATAGCGGTACCTTCACCGGCTATACTACAAAGAAGCTCTTTTTCTTTAAGTAAATAATGAAAGTCGGTGAAAATGACAGATGCACCTTTTTCCGCAATGGTGCGGAGAAGTGAAATGTATTCTCCGTTTTCGGGACATCCCACCAATACCGTACATACACTGTCTTCATTTTGGATCTCCGACAGATCGTGAACCGATATTCCTTTGGCTTCAATAAACGAGCGCATCTTATCCGATATTCCCCATACGTAAATGTCTCCCTTGAAATCATCCGCCTTTGCCACCGTTACGGAAAGCTCACCGCCGCAAGCCATTCCTCCCTCAAGGAGTCTTACGGTAAATACATACTCACCTGCGGGAAGAGAAACATTTTCCTTCAATACGCGTGCCGCAAGCGGCATCATTGAGCCGAAGCCTTTTTCGGGATATACGGCATCAAAGCTCTTTTCCCACACTACGCCGTTCTTTCCCTTTATATAAGCCAATGCTTTATATGTACCCGGATCAAGCACATCCTCATTGCACAAGACCGCCTCCACGGTAAAGGGCTTATCGGCATATACCGTGCGTTCTTCGGAGAAAAGCGCCCAACGCAAGGGGGCATGACCGTTCTGCAAGGCATACGCAAGGGATTCCTTCACAAGCCAATTATTTTCATTTGTGCCCTCATTACTTATTCCGAAGCTCGTAAAGCTGAAGCCGTTTATCTTGGGATTTGAACGGTATATATCATAAAGCATCGACCTTTGAGCTCCGTTCAGCTTATCGGTATCACGGCTCAGATCATGTATCAAGGGATAAACGGAACGAAGACCGTAAAAGTCGAGAAAAGCTTCCGCTTCCTCCAATGTTGAACGGACGGTCTCCACCGTTACGGCTTCAGACAGCTTTAAGCCGCTGTGAATGAGAAGATCACGCATGGGATCGTTCTGCGATGCTATTCCCGATTCGCTGACGAACACGGGATTAGTGTCACGACCGATATTCCGCAGATAATTTTTGACTCTGCCCGTTACGGGAACGTGCATATAAATATGGATATCTCCCATTGCGGGATCTTGATATCCGTCAAAGTGCATCGGAAGTTCTCTGTCGGGATGATCGGGACAGCCCTCCGCTCCGAAATACGTATCCCATCTGTCCGAACCGGGATTCGATACGCTTCCGAGCGTTATATCTCTGTCCCACCTGCCGCTGTGAAGGAAAAAGACCGTATCGGGAGCAAGTACACGAAGCTTCGGCAACGCTTCAACACCGCACTCAAACACATCACGTTTACCGCCCAGCTCATTGAAGATACCGTAAGCGGCAATACATGGATGGTTGCGGTGGGCACGGATCGTATTTTCATTATACTCCTCGATCTGCGAGCGGGTATTATCGTGCATGAACATACCCCATCCCGTCAGAGCGGCATCTATAACGAGCATGCCTATCTCGTCGCATACGTTCAGAGCTTCCTCGGTAAATGAACGGGAAATGGTGCGTATGGCATTGAAGCCCAGCGCTTTCATTGTAATACAAGCCTCTGCGGAAACGAGAGAGTGAGCGCCCTTAAGGAAGATCCGCTTGTCATTAAGAAAGAAATAACCGTTTTTCACCCTGAAATCCTTGAATCCGAAACGCAGAGTGCATTTTTCACCGCTTCCGAGGGATATATTCGCAACGTATAGGTATGGATCGCTCACAGACCACAGCTTATGGCACGGCACGTTACATTCGAGAGTAACCTCGGAGCTTCCCGAAGGGATCTTTACCACCTTCGAAAGCTCCGTTACGGGGATACCCCTTTTTTGATCCGATATCACAAATCCGACATTTTCAAGCCTTGTATCTGAGGAAGCGTTTATGACCTCAAGCTTCACTTTTACGTCTCCGCTTTTGTGATCGGGGCGTATATAAACATCCTCAATGGTGATATCACCTGCAGAGCGCAATCTTACTTCACCGAGAATGCCGCCCACACATTCAAGACAGAAGGAGTTTTCTGCTCCTGCCATAAAGCCTTGGGTATTCGCCCAGCAGGCATTGGGAAGGTCGGACAGCATTATTCCCTCTATCGGTCTGCCCGTAGCCCGCGGCTCAAAGCAATTTACCGCCAGAAGGTCGCTTCCATCACCCTTGAGCGCATCCGTTATATCGAAATAAAATCTCTTTTCATGACCTCTGTGTTCACCGATAAATATGCCGTTCACATATATCCTGCAAAGATGACCCGCATGATCGAATTCAAGAAGACATCTTTCTCCCTCGCCGACCCTCGGCAGAGTATCAAGAGTCTTATAATACCATACAAAGCCATGATATCCCGGAAACACATTCGAATAGGAAAGATTCATTATCCATTGTTCCGGAGCAAGAGATGCGGGGACAAATGCATCAAAGACCTCCGTATCGGGGATACCGTACTGCCATCCGATTTCTTTTCCGTTATTTTCGGTATCTTTTATTATTTTCCATGCTCCGCTCAAAGAAACACTTCTGTCAGCCATAATTATAACCACACCTTTCTTTATACTTCAAGCACCGTAACGATCAAACGATCGACGCTGTTTCAGACTGTCACACCTTCAGAACGACCTTGCCGTTGTTCTCGCTGTGCAAAAGCACATCGTGAGCCTTTTCCGCTTCCGTTATGGGAAACACCTTATAAAGCGTAGGCTTGATAAGTCCGCTTTCCACCTTGGGATATATTTCGGAAACTATGCTCTTCAATATCTGCGCCTTCATTTCGGGAGCACGGGAACGGAGTGTGCTTCCTATTATCCTTATATTCTTTTTATAAATATTCTTAAGGTCGATCGTGGTTTCCGAGCCTGCCAGCGCCGCAATAACTATCCAGCGGCATCCGTACTTAACGTAGGGAAGACATTCACCTAAGGCTTTACCGCCGAGGCAGTCGATGGCGATATCCACCGCTCTTCCCTCTTCCTCCTCTTTCTTAAGCAATTCGGCAAGGCTGTCCTTTCTTGTGTCTATAACTATGTCCGCTCCGAGATGTGATACCGCCTCGGGATCTCTTCTTACTGTGGTAATTACTCTGAGTCCGAACTGCTTTGCCATGGGAATGACGACGCTGGAAAGTCCGCTTGCTCCCGCATGAACGAGAAGAGTATCTCCCGCCTTTGCTTTCCCCTCAACAAAAAGCTTAAGATAAGCCGTGGCAAAAGCCTCGGGGATGCACGCCGCCTCAGCCATAGTGCAGTTTTTCGGCACGGGCATACACATATCATGCTTTACACAAACGTATTCCGCATAACCGCCGCCTCCGAGAAGTGCGCAGACCTTATCACCTATCTTGTAGCCCGACTCCTCCTTTGCCTTATCTCCCATTTCGACTATCTCGCCCGAGACCTCAAGTCCCATCCATTCGGGGCAACCGGGAGGGGGAGGATAATCTCCCTGTCTCTGAAGAAGATCGGCACGGTTAAGAGCCGCATATTCCACCTTTATAAGTACGTCCTCGGATCCTGTCACGGGATCGGGAACATTGTCCCATCTTAATGACTTGTCATCGTTTATAAGTACTGCTTTCATTTTGCGATCGTTCCTTTCTGTCAGATAGCACCGAGCTTTTTAAGCTCCGTTATCAAGCCTTCCTTGATGCTCTTGAAATCCGAGGGTTCAAGCCCCGCAGCCGCGAGCACCTTTGAATTATCTATGGTTCTGTCATATATTCTGTCGTAGCGCCAATTGAAATTGTCGCTTTTAAAGTCTGCGGGAACCCATTCGAATTCCACACCCAGCACCTCGGTATAAATATCCGCGATCTCCGCCGTTGTGAGATTCTGAGCTGAGGATACCGTATAGGCTTCTCCTATACATTCCTTCTTGAAGAGAAGGTTGGCTATTATCTTACCCGAGTTTCCCGCCCAATCAAGACCTGCCGTAAGATGCTTTGCTTCGATGGGAAGTCTGACCTTTCTTCCCTCCTTCACCGCTTCGATCACTTCATGACGGGAGACCATATTTATATCAAGTCTTCTGTCCGAGAAGGAGATAACGGGACGGACTATAGTCCATTTTTTCGGATACGGATTGTCACGCAGGAATCTTTCAGCCTTGGACTTTGACAGGGCGTAATCCTCCTTTTCGAAAAACTCGGGATCGTCCTTTATAACGTCTATAAGCTGCGGGGATGTTTCCCTGACGGGATGTTCAAGATCCGCATAAACACGGTATGAGGACAGAAAGATAAGATGATCCGTGTTTTCCGTCAGCAATTCATGATAGGGAATATAGTCGAGATGATTCTTGTAATGGATAAAATTGACTATACCGTCATAGCGGTTCTCCTTGAAAAGCTCACGAAGGAATTCCAGCGTGGCATTCGCCTTATAGTATCTCAGATCTTTATTATCGGATACCTTATCCTCAAGGCAAATGATATCAACGCTGTGTCCGAGACGCAGAAGCTCCTCTGCTGTGTAAGTACCGAGAGTTCCGCCTCCTGCTATAAGTAAAGCTTTTTTCATTATATTCTGCTCCAATCGAACAAAACTCCAACGGGGAATTTTTTATCGTTTACAAGTCTGTCATACACTGCGGAAGCATCTGCGGGAGAATGTATCTCACCGATCATATCCTTGAAATTGAGTCTCTTTCCTTCAATAAGTCCGAGAACTGTCTTCATATCATCTGCATCCGTCCATAAGCCGTAAGATGATTCGAATTTCGGACGCGCCCTCGTATGTGCTCCCAGAAGCTGTATACCCTTTCCATGCACCTTGCTGTAGTAGTCTATTTCGAATTTTGAGCTTCTCGTGCATCCGAGAAGAGATATTCTTCCCATTTCCTTCATGCAGTCAAGCGCCTGAATAAGACCGATGCCCAATCCCGTGACCTCGATGCAGACATCCACACCGCCGTCCGTAAGCCTCTTCACATTTCCTGCAAAGTCTCCCTCAGTGGGATCGAATACAGCGTCCGCTCCCATTTTCAAAGCAAGCTCACGGCGCTCCTTTATGGGATCTGCGGCAATTACGGGATAAGCTCCCGCCGCACGAAGCTCCTGCACCGCAAAAATCCCGAGAATACCAAGTCCCATCACCAATGCGGATTCGCCCATCTCAAGGTGGGCTTTTCTTATGGCACCGAGAGGGAACGTGGAGATAAGCGCCATGGAACCTTCCATAGAGGATACTCTCTCGGGAAGCTTTATGACCTTATTACGTGTCACCGTGATATGCTTTTTATGGTTTCCCCAATAAACGGCTACTCTGTCGCCTACGGATATATCGGTAATACCGCTTCCAACATCTATGACCGTTCCTGCGGCACTGTAGCCAGTGGTTCTCGGAAATACAGGCTCTGCGTCCTCCGATTGATCTACTCCGTTTCTCATTCCCGTATAATTTGCTTTCTCCGTGCCTGCGCTGATCGCGGAATATTCAAGCTGTACGGTTACCTCATCCGCTTTCGGGGGAAGGCATTCACGGTCAAGAAGCTCTGCCGTGTACGGCTTTGTAAAAACTATCTGCTTTGTTTTCATTTTATATCCTTTCCGCAGGAACGTAAGATAAGCTTATAAAGTCCCAGCTCATAATCGTAGGAATAAGGATTTTCCTTACCCCTTACAAGCTCTGCAAAGTTTTTCATCATATCGTCGTATCGGTCATACAGTCCGCTTTGCTTGCTTTCCCACGGCTGATGTATATTCCTGTGGTAACATTCGTTGGAGAAGGTAAGCTGACCGCCCGATGCCACCATTTCAAGGGGCTTTATTTCAATAGTGCCCTTTTCTCCGCAGATGACGAGCTGTCTGCGTAAAAATCCACCGTATTCTATATCGCATGTCTTCGCAAAGGAAACACCGTTAGGATATTTGTATACTGCCATACCATAATCCTCCACATGGATATCCCCGCATCCCGTTGAGCAATTCAGAGGAATGACCTCGTCGGGCTCGCCCTGGATACGGTAGATAAGGTCTATCAGATGGCATCCGAGGAAAAACATCATGCCGCCATTGAACACCTTGAGCCATTCTCTGAGCGCATTGTCGTGAAGGATACTCATGTGAGCCTCCACAGAGTATATTTTACCGAGATCTCCGTTCTTCACCTTTTCCATAGCTTCCATTACCGTGGGATTGAATCTGTACATATATCCCGTGGAAAAAACGAGACCCTTGCTCTTCAATATATCCACAAGTCTTTCAAAGCCTTCAATATCATCGCTTCCCGGCTTTTCCATGTGAAGATGCTTACCCGCTTCCGCAACCATAAGTGCATACTTTGTAAGATATATCTCCTCTGTCTCCACTATAACGCCCTCAATCTCGGGATCGTTTATAATCTCCTCAACGGTCAACTCGGGATACCCCTCAAATATGACCATCTGCTGTGAGAATTTTTCACGCTCGTTTTCGGGGAGAGCATAGCCTGCCACCTCAAAAACATCTTTCTGCTTTATTATACTTTTCCATATAGCTGAGCCATGACTGTAGCTGCTCGTGCCAATTTGTGCTACCTTTACTTTTTTCATTTTTTCGACTTCACCTCTATTAATTTACTTTATACGGCACCGCCGTGATACGGCGGATCGATTTTTTATTCCAATATAATATCGGGTAAATAATCGAGATTATCTCTTACCGCCTTTGCCGCTCTTATAGTAGGCTGTGTGGATACGGCACGTTCGTCATGCTCTCTTACCGCAAGATAAGTGACACAACCCAGCTGGGGACCAATCATTCTGTGTATCTTGGAATGAGTACCTCCCGACAGGAACAAAAACGGCACCTTCAATTCCTTTTTCAAAAGATTCGTTATTCTGAGATTTTCTATCTGCTCTTCGTCTGAATTTGCGGCGGTTACTATCTTCACCACATCCGCACCCCGTCTTTGCTGCTCGAATGCAATCTCGAGTACGGTCTCAGCAGATGCGAATTTCAGAACATGGGAGGACATCAATGCTTCCTTGCCCATTTCGTGTATCCTTTCGATAAGCCTTATCTGTTTTTCCGCCGCATCTTTTTTCCGTGAAAGCTCAAGACCTATTCCCATTCCGCTTTCATCATCGAAAAAGCTTCCCGGAACATCGGCAAGCGTAGCACCGCACCTCAATGCGGTAAGAAGCTCCTCGGATATCTCTTCATCCGTAAGCCCCGTATTTTCTCTGCCTCTGTAATTTGTGATGTATATGGGATGACCGGAGCAGGCGGCGAAGATCCTTCTGAAATTATCCTCCGTCCTGTATTCTCTTTTCAGAAATTCAAGCTGTATTCCGAGGCAATCCGCACCGTCATATATTGAATTCTTTACGGCAAAGCGTATTTCATCCGGTGTATCCTTCAATATCATTCCCGTAATAAGGGGACTGTTCTGATTCAAAAATGTTGGTTTCATTTTACTATTCTCTATTATTCAAAATATGATTCGAGGAGCTCCTGCAACGTGCCGTCATATTCCGCCCTCGCAAGAAATTCCGTTCCCCGCTGATTTCCCCAACTGTAAAGGATAACGGTCTTGCCGTTGAAGTCACAGAAATCCACGTCACTGTCGTTGCAGTTCACCGCTCTCATCATCGCCTGAGCAGTGGGAGCATCCAGGGAATTGACTCGGGCTATCCTCTTGTCCTCATCGTCAAACATCATGAAGGGGTTCACGATAGCCGCTTCAAAATCCTTTAGATCCTTCGATCTGACAATATAGGGTGTGTATCTGTAAAATGGCAATGCTTCAAGATATACCATGTAATAATATCCGTCATAAAACCGTATCGACGGACAAGCCGTATACTTTTCCTTAAGATAAATATGCTCATCCATCGGGAGAAGCTTCCAGCTCAGAAGATCATTCGATTCGGCAAATATGACAGTAAACGGTACACCTATCATTTCCTTGGGGCCCGCAACTTCGATCGCCATTATATACCTTCCGTCGCCGCGGCACACGGAGGTGTTGTATATCTGTAAATTTTCGGGAAGGACTATGGCGGTCTTTATATCCCAATTCACAAGGTCTCTTGAAATACAAACATCGATAATGTTCGTGCCGCCGTTGCTTCCGTTGACACCGTGAACATACATGATGCCGTTTTCCTCATACGCACAGCCGAAGGAATGAGCATATGCGAAGGGAACGCCCGCCTCCTGTTCGTTTTCCATATCCACAAAATGATAATAGCCGTCCTTTCTCATTTCGTTTCCTATTCCCCATGCGGCGGAGCGCATCCATTCAAAACGCAGAAGCCTTCCCTTCCATACCACGGGTGTGGCTTCTACGATGCCTTTTTTAACGGTTCCGCATTTTTTCAGACGCTTTTTTATGGGCTGACAGCCGTATTTAACCTGTTCGAATATATTGTTTAACATTTGCTTTTCCCTTTCCGTACGATCAAAAGATCACAAAACATTTGTTAAAGAGTATATTACCACATCCCGCGGTTTCAGTCAAGACAAAAAACAAAACTTTTTTATTCATTTTTTGAAAGAAAAAAACAAGACTTGTCTCATGCATCAAAGCAAAAAGACAAGTCTTAATTTATTTGTATTTTACGCCTTTGCTTCTGCTCCTTCGGAAGCCTTTCTTGCAATGATCTGCCATACTATAACTACAGCAACAAGCGCTATTCCCGCAAGGTCGGTAACGAGACCGGGGATGATAAGGAGAAGACCGCCCGCACCGGACAATATTCTCTGCATCCAGTTCATACGTCCGAATACATAACCCTCAAGAGCCGCAGAAACGCCGAATATACCGACAAGAGAAGTAACAATTATCAAAGCTACCTCAATAAATCCGGGATCACCCTCAAGAAGCATAACGGGATTCAATGCGAAAACGTAAGGCACGATAAACGCACCTATGGCAAGCTTCGTTGATGTCAGAGCCGTCTTCATGGGGTTTGCCTGAGCGATTGCCGCGCCCGCATATGCCGCAAGAGCAACGGGAGGAGTAAGGTCGGCAACTATACCGAAGTAGAATACGAAGAAGTGAGCCGCAACCAGCGGAACGCCCATCTGAACAAGTATGGGAGCACATGTAGCCGCCATGATGCAGTAATTTGCCGTTGTGGGAACTCCCATTCCGAGAACGATACAGCAAAGCATTGTAAGGAAGAGAGCGATTATCGTCTGATTACCCGCAAGTGTAACTATACCGTTAAAGAGCATATAAGCAAGACCCGTAACACCGATGATACCTGCTATGATACCTGCTATACCGCAGGCGACCGCAACGGATATCATTCCCCGTGCACCTGCCGCAAGAGCATCTAAAAGTCTGGCGGGAGTCATGCGTGTCTCTTTTTTGAACATACTTACAACGATCGCTATAACTATTGCGATAGCGGCAGCGTAAGCTATGGAGTATGTGCTTGTACCGACAAGGTAAATAAGAAGAACAAGAGGAAGAAGGAGATATGTCTGCTTGATAAGGGACTTCAATCTGGGAAGCTGATCCTTGCTCATGCCCTTCAGACCTTCTTTTTTGGCTTCAAGGTGAACTGTGATAAATACGCCCGCAAAGTAAAGAACGGCGGGAAGTATAGCCTTTACAACTATAGATGAATAAGGCATACCTATGGTCTCCGCCATAAGGAACGCCGCAGCACCCATAATGGGAGGCATGATCTGACCGCCCGTGGATGCGGAAGCTTCCGCAGCGGCGGCAAATTCGGGCTTATAGCCCGTACGCTTCATGAGCGGTATGGTGACTGCGCCGGAACCGACCGTATTTGCAACGGAGGAGCCGGATACCATTCCCTCAAGAGCGGACGCAACAACGGCAACCTTTGCGGGACCGCCGGAAAAACGTCCTACGAGAGCATTTGCTATTTCTATGAAGAAGTCGGCAATACCGGTACGTTCAAGGAATGCACCGAATATTATGAACATTACGATATACTTTGAGCATACATTTACGGGAGTGGAAAGGATACCTTCCTTTGAATAGAAGAGAACTCTTACCATTTCCGTTATACGTGCAACGATACTGGGATTAGTGGAGCCCCATATCATTGCATAGACAAGAAGGACACCCGCCACTATAAGTATGGGAAAACCGACGCTTCTGCGGCAAAGCTCCGCAAGGCATGCAACACCTATTATACCTATAATAACCTCAAGAGTATTTATATTGAATCGCGCCACTATTGTGGATGCGTTGATTGCGAAATACAAGAAAGAACAAGTTCCCGCCGCCATAAGAACGATATCATACCAGGGTATGTAGTTTACCTTCTGCACACCTTTTTTCGCGGGAAATATCATATAACCGTTAAAAACGATAAATGCCATAAATGTTGTGAGTCGGAGCTCATCGAGCCATGTCGCCCACAGCGTTACGTATATGCACAATACGGAAAATACAGCCAAAATGCATGTTACAACGATCTTGGGAACGCCTTCCCATATACGGACATTCGACTCACGGTCGAATTTTTTCATGACCTCATCGAGGTCCATGGGTTCCTGCACCTCGGGCGTATCCTTTTTCTTAAAAAATGCCATAGATCCTCCTTTCGGACTTTATGCGCATTTGCGCAAGAAGATTGGCTGCGGGGATCAAGCCACAGCCAATCTCAGCGATTATTTTTATTAACTTAAAATCTGATAAAAGATTATTCGGCTGTAACAGTGATGCCTTTTTCTGCGAAATACTTAGCAGCGCCCTTGTGGAAAGGAGCTGTCATACCGCTTGTAGCGTTCTCGAGGGAGAGCTCTGCGCCCTTACCGTGAGCAGCTGCGATAGCATCAACATTATCGAATATAGCCTTTGTTACGTTGTAAACGTCTTCTTCGGAGGAGTTAGCGCTTACTATAAGAGTAGCCTTAACTGTAACTGTCTTAACAGCTTCTGTCTGACCCTTGTATGTTTCAGCGGGAACCTCGTATACTGTGTAGTACTCGGAGGAAGACATAAGAGCTTCAGCGATATCGCCGTCGATGGGAACGAGGCGAGCGTCTGTTGTCTGGCAGAGTTCCTGGATAGCGGGTGTGGGAGCGCCTGCAACGATGAAAGCAGCGTCGATCTTGCCATCCTTGAGAGCATCGGCAGAGTCAGCGAAGGACTGATACTGAGCCTTGATGTCTGTTTCCTTAAGACCTGCAGCAGCGAGAATATCTATAGCGTTGAAGTAAACACCGGAGCCTGCAGCACCGATGGAAACGCTCTTGCCCTTAAGGTCTTTAACGGACTTGATGGAGGAATCCATTGTAACGAGCTGAACAGCTTCAGCATAGAGGCCGCCGATTACTCTGAAGGACTTAACTGCGCCGTCTTCAGCGAATGTGTTTGTGCCGTTCCATGCATAAGCCATAACGTCGGACTGAACTGTACCGAGCTGATAATTGCCTGCATCGATTCCGAGGATGTTAGCCTTGGATCCGTCTGTGGAAACTACGTTAACCGTGATTCCCGCAGAAGCCTTGATCTGGTTGCCGAGTATTCCGCCGTAAGCGTAATATGTACCGGATGTTCCGCCTGTACCCATTGTCATACCTGCGCCGCAGGAAACAAGGGAAAGTACCATTGCCGCAATGAGCAATACAGAAATTAAAATTTTCTTCATGGTTATAACCATTCCTTTCAGTGTATTTTAAAATACTTAAATACGTGGATAATAGTATACAATATTTTTCGATTTTTTGCAATAGCAAAATGCATAAAAATTAATTTTTTATGAAAAAATATTCATATTTCTTTTGTTTTTTCAAAACGGAGCCCGCATTCCTCTCCTGCGCCGAGAGGTATTTCCAATATGCCGCCGTCGATCTTATATTCACGGCTGCACTCAATACTCTTCATCTTATCCGTAAGCTTAAGCCTGAATACGCCTCCCCCTTCAGCCTTCACCGCAAGATAAACGGGACTTCCGTTTTCCCATCGGATATCTGCTTCATAGCCGCCTCTTGTACGCAAGCCCTTGACATGACCGTTTTTCCACTTTTCGGGAAGTGCGGGAAGGAGAGACACTATCCTCTCTCCGGGCTTTCCCTCATGGCTCTGCAAAAGCATTTCCGCAATTCCCGACAGTCCTCCGAAATTTCCGTCTATCTGGAAGGGAGGATGAATGTCGAAAAGGTTGTCCGCCGTGGATCGTGCAAGAAGCAGATCGAGATTCTCAAGAGCTCTTTTGCCGTCCTTCAATCTTGCATAGAAATTGATTATCCAGGCTCTCGACCATCCCGTGGCACCGCCTCCGTGTTCGAGACGCCTTGCGATAGTCTTTTTGGCAGCCTCATAAAGAGCACCGCTGTTTTCATTTATCTGATCCGAAGGGAAAAGTGCAAACAAATGGGATATGTGGCGGTGGGAGGGCTCTGTCTCCTCGTAATCGTGTATCCATTCGCAGATCGTACCGTATCTTTCGCTTATACGTAGCGGAGGAAGTCTTTTCAGCGTTTCTTCCAGCCTTTCCGCAAGCTCCTTATCCGTGCCGAGCTTACCGCAGGCAAAAACGGTGCGGGTGAAAAGGGCGTATATTATCTCAAAATCAACGGTAGCTCCGTATGTAAACATACTCGCCTTTTTATTTCCGCTTTCATCTATATAGAAAAACTTGTTTTCCGGGGAATTGGATGGGCTTGTCACAAGGTATCCGTCATCGCTTTCCGTAAGAAATCCCAGAACAAATTCGCAAGCACCCTTCATAATGGGATATATTTCTTCGAGAAGCTTTTCATCCCTTGTAAATTCGTAATGTTCCCAAAGGTTAAGACACAGCCAGGGTCCTGCCATGGGGAAAAATCCGCATTGGACGGAATCATGAACTCCCGTTCTGCCGAAAACATCGGTGGTGTGGTTCACTACCCAACCCTCCGTTCCGAAAAGCTCCCTTGATGTCTTTACCCCGGCACGGCTTATCATCTTCATAAAGTGAACAAAGGGCTTGACGGTCTCGGACATATTCACCGTGTCCGCAGGCCAGTAATTCATCTGCAGATTTATATTCGTGTGGTAGTCGCTTCCCCAGGGAGGCGTAAATCCGCTGCACCAGATGCCCTGAAGATTTGCGGGAAGGACTGCTCTTTTGCCCGAGCTTTCCGTAAGAAGATAGCGGCAGAAATTGAAATAAAGGGTGTAAAGATCGTTATCCGTTTCTCCCTCTCTTGCAAGCCGCAGTCTTTCATCGGTGGGGATACCGCTCCTGTCCGTGCCCTCTATCGTAAGGCTCGTTCTGTCATATACCCTTGCGTGCTCCGTTATGTGATCGTCTCTTATTCCGTCAAATCCCGTTTCCAAGGCTTTGGAAATATCCGAAAAAAGCTTTTCCTTGTATTTTTTATTCTCGTCTATGGAATAATTTTCCGCATCGTAATTTGTGGCAAAGGATGTGTATATCTCAACGTATGTACCGTCCTTCACGGAAACGGAAAGCTTATCGGAGGCGACCTCGCCGTCGGACTTTATTTTGATAAGAGCGCCGAAGCTCATACCCTCTCCGCCATCTCCCCTTTCGGGATGGCTCTTGAAAACGACTCTGCCGTTTAAGAGAAGTGTGTTTTCATCCAATGACGAAACGGATGCATCCTGTCCCCTCACATAAGAAACACAGCATGAAAAAGGCTCGCCGCCTGTTTTTATCCTGTATGCGAATATATCGTATTTGTCGCTGACCAAAGCCTCGCTTTCATATACGATCCCGCTTTTTTCATAGCTTACCCGGACGATACCGTCTCTCAGATCAAGCTCCTTTCTGTATGCGGAATATCCGCTCTTATCCTCCATATCCACGAAAAGCTCTCCGAAGCTTTCATAAAAGCGGACTCTCGAGGGCGAAGCAAGAAATGTATCCTTGCAAAGCTGTGCCGCCTCTTCATACTTTTCCGCAAAAAGAAGAGTGCGAAGCTCCTTCAATGCTTCGGGAGATGCATGATTCGTCTCCTCCAGAGGCTTTCCGCTCCAAAGAGATTCCTCATTCATCTCTATCCGCTCCCTGTGGGGGCTTCCGTATACCATGGCTCCCACACGTCCGTTTCCCAATGGCAGAGCCTTCATCCAATCCTCATAATACTTATCGTACCAAAGCTTATCCGACATATTTTTAACCGTTCCTTTCGTATTTTTTACCGTAACCCGCACTTATGCGAAGTTTGCACGTGTTTGCTTTTGCAAACTGTCTGCCGTCCTTTTTGGCGGACAAGTGCAAACTTTTTGGCGTGGCTTGCGCACTTATGCGAAGTTTGCGCGTGTTTGCTTTTGCAAACTGTCTGCCGTCCTTTTTGGCGGACAAGTGCAAACTTTTTGGCGTGGTTTACGCACTTGTGCAAAGTTTGCACGTGTTTGCTTTTGCAAACTGTCCGTCGTCCTTTTTGACGGACAAGTGCAAACTTTTTGAGCATCTCACGATAGTGAGATACTCAGACTACTGACAAACCCGCCTCAAAAAGGCGGGTTTTGAACAAATAAAAGGAAAAACAAGTAGGGCAGAAAAAAGAAGCAAACTCCTCTTCCAGAGGATGGATGCAATCCTTTTCATATTCTGC
>SVTV01000010.1 GCA_015063605.1 Oscillospiraceae bacterium | reverse complement strand
GAAAAATCGAAAATGGATCTATGGAAATCTGAAAAAAGTTAGGCGCGAAAAAAGCGGAGAAATCTCTCGAAATCTCCGCTTTTCTCTTTTTTTCTCGGTCGGATCGATTTCGACCAAGCATCATGGCTGGGATGGCTGGGATCGAACCAGCGTGATGCAAGAGTCAAAGTCTTGTGCCTTACCACTTGGCGACATCCCAATGTATTTGCAAACATTGATATTATACAGTAAAACATATGATTTGTCAATAGGAAATATTCGAATTGATGGGCAGAAGCTTCAAAAAAATGCGGAAAGAATATTAAAAAAACATTCCCGGAAAGCCTTATGAAAGCTATCCGGGGATATGTTTTCAGTTTTTTTCTTATTCAAATGTGCAAAGACGCTTCAGAATGACGATAGCATTCTTTTCGTCATTATATTCGCCGCTTTCAAGCCATTCTCCGAAGAGGGAACAGAGTATACGTCTGTAATAGTCGTGGCGTGCATAGGAAAGGAAGCTGCGGCTGTCGGTAAGCATTCCATGGAATGAGCCGAGTGAGTAAAGCTCGGATATCGTTTCCAGCGTTTGGCGTATGCCCTTCTTTGTGTCGCAGAACCACCATGCCGCACCGGGCTTTACGTTGCGGAAGCTTCCGCATAACAGAACCGTTGCGGGAAGAAGCTTGGGATCGAGAACGTAAACTATCGTTTTGGGGTTATCCTCGACCGCATTGAAAAGATCGTACAATGGGCGTGTGGAAACGGAATCGTCCATAATGTCAACGCCTATATCGGGACCTTTTTTCATGAAGAGAGCGTGATTGGAATTACGTCTTACCGCAAAATGGATCTGAGATATAATATCATACTCCTTGTAAAGCTTTGAAAGAAATACAACTATATTTCCTCCTAACCCCGTAAGATCTTCATCCGATACTTCTTTCTTTGCGAGAACATCCGAAAAGATCATATCCGCTTTATCATCGTTGTAAAAGAGAGAGGGAAAGCCTTCGATACCGATATCGGAATATTCGCATCCCAATGCTTTGAAATATTCCAAACGGAGAGTGACAGCCTTTTTTAGAGCGGAAAGAGATTCTATCTTCACTCCCGATACAGCGGAAAGCTTATTGAGATAATCGAAATAATCGGAATTTTTGAAGAAGAGAAGCTTGTCTGTTCTGAAAGTGGGAAGGACCTTGCAGGAAATGGAATCATCTTCGCTTATGAGCTTATGATACGCAAGATCGTCGCATATATCATCTGTTGTGCATACAAGCTTTACATTTGCCTTTTCCATAAGCTTTCTGGGAGAAAGGCGGTTTTCCTTGATATATGCATTGGCTCTGTTCCATATATCATCGGCGGTATCCTCGTTGAGGATGTCATCTATTCCGAAATACATGGAAAGCTCCATGTGAGACCAATGATAAAGAGGATTTCCGGGGGACATTGAAACTGCTTTTGCATATTCCTTGAATTTCTCATAGTAGCTTGCATTTCCCGTTACATATTCCTCGGGAATATCACAGCTTCTCATGAGTCTCCATTTATAATGGTCGAATTTCATCCACATTTCGCCGATATTGTCAAATTCCTTATCCTCGTATATTTCCTGAGGCAAAAGATGGCAGTGATAGTCGTATATGGGAAGATTGCGAACCTTTTCGTAAAGATAAAGGCTTGTGGAATTGTTTAAAAGAAAGTTGTATTTCATGTTGTTTCAGCCTCGCTTATCAGTAGGGAATAACGCTTCCCGTTATTTCGGAAATATCGGAAATGTTGTTGGCTTCCATATATTTTTCTATTCCGTCTATTACCTCCAAGGGAACGGAAGGATTTGAGAAAGCGGCACAACCGATGGAAACGGCATTGGCACCTGCCATCAGGAATTCAACAGCGTCCTCCCAGGAAGCGATACCGCCCATACCTATGATGGGAAGATCCGTCACCTTTCTTACCTGCCATACCATTCTTACGGCAACGGGCTTTACTGCGGGACCTGAAAGAGCGCCCACATTATTGTGGAGAACAGGACGCTTTGTCTTTATATCTATTCTCATGCCGAGAAGAGTGTTGATAAGAGAAAGACAATCCGCTCCGCCGACCTCAGCTGCATGAGCCGTTTGCGTTATATCGGTAACATTGGGAGAAAGCTTGACTATAAGGGGCTTTGTGCAAACCTTTTTTACGGAGGATGTTATCTTTTCAACTGTAGCGGGATTTGTTCCGAATGCTACACCGCCCTCCTTGACGTTGGGACAGGAGATATTCATCTCTATCATGTCAACGCTTGTATCGGAAAGGATACGAGCCATTTCACAATAATCATCGATACAGCTTCCTGCAATATTGGCTATTACGGTAGCATTTCTTTCCTTGAGCCAAGGAAGTTCTTCGGCGATAAATTTTTCAACGCCGGGATTCTGAAGACCGATGGAATTAAGCATTCCCGCAGGAGTTTCCGCGATTCTTACGGGGGGATTTCCCAGCCTGGGAGCAAGGGTAAGACCTTTTACGACAATTGCACCCAATTGCTCGGGCTTATAAAAATTGAGAAAATCACGACCGAAGCCGCATGTTCCCGATGCGGTCGTTACGGGATTCTTGAAGTTTACTCCGCAAATATTAACGCTTGTATTCATAAATGTGACTTCCTTTCTTTTTATTTCAATTCGGACCAGATTATTTCTTCTGCATTGAAAACGGGACCGTCGGCACATACTCTCTTGTATGTAAGCTCTCCCTTTTCATTCTTTACGGGACAAGCGCATCCGAGACAAGCACCGACACCGCAGCCCATTCTTTCCTCCATGCTTACATAGCAGGGGACATTCTGAGTCATTACGTATTCAGCTACCGTCTTCATCATGATAACGGGACCTACCGCAAAAACAGCATCGTAGCGGGAAAGGTCTATCGTCTTCAGGAAGGATGCGGCAAAGCCGTGAAAGCCTTTTGAGCCGTCATCGGTGGAGATATAAACGTTGTCACAGAATTTTTTGAATTCGTCTTCAAGGCATATTCTGTCGGCGCTTCTGAAAGCAAGCTGCATATCAAAGGTGCAATTTTTGAAGCTCTTGCATGAAAGGAGAGGAAATACACCGATACCGCCGCCGACAAGGAGTATTCTCTTGTTTTCAAATTCGGGGAATCCGTTGCCTAAGGGAGCTATTACGTCAATATCGTCACCGGGGCAGAGCTTTGAAAGATACTCGGTACCCGTTCCTCTTATTTCAAAGCAGAAGCGGACAGTTCCTTTTTCGGCATCGCTTTCGCAGATTCCGAAGGGACGGCGAAGGAAATTTTCTCCGCACTTAACTTCCATTATCTGACCGGGGGTAGCTTCCGATGCTATCTCGGGAGATAAAAATGTAATGGAATATGTTTCGGGTGAAGATAATATCTTCTCGTTTTTTAATACTTTGTACGTAGTCATTTCGTGACCTTTCCTTTCTGTCAAGACGGAAATTTATTCGTTAATTGCGGTTTCTGAGGATCTCCTCAGCCGCATACCATATACCTATTTTTGCACTTTCGTAAGTCAGACCGCCCTGCATGAAAACTCTGAAGGGCTCTCTTATGGGAGCATCCGCTGAAAGCTCGATGGATGCACCCTGTGTAAATGCGCCTGCCGCCATTATGACCTCGGAATCGTATCCGGGCATCGCCCAGGGGATGGGGGTGACAAAGCTGTCAACGGGTGAGCCTTTTTGTATACCTACGCAGAAGTCGCACAAGGGCTCTTTTTTGCCGAAGTCAATAGCTTCAATGATATCGTATCTTTTATCGAAGGGAGCGGGAGATACGTTGTAGCCGAGCTCGGAGAAAATGTACGAAGCCAATACGGCGCATTTCAATGCCTGAGCTACCGTGTGGGGAGCATAGAATAATCCCTTTATAATACCCTTGGTCTGACCCAATGTGGCTCCGCATTCAAGTCCCGTTCCGGGGGAAGTGAATCTGTAGGAGCAAAGCTCTACCGCCTCATTGCTTCCCGCAAAATAACCGCCGCTTTCTGCCATACCGCCGCCGGCATTCTTGATAAGAGAACCGATTACAAGATCTGCACCGTAATATGTAGGTTCATGCTCCTCGCAGAATTCCTTATAGCAGTTGTCCACAGCAATAAAAATATTCTTGTTGTAAGCTTTTACTATCTCCGCTACCTCGCTTACCGCAGAAGCGCTGAGAGAGTTTCTTGTGGAATAACCGCGGCTCAATTGAAGGTAAACTACCTTGACGTTCTTGTCAAGAGAAGCCTTCAAGCCTTCAATGTCTATGCTTCCGTCGGGAAGAAGATCCACGCACTTATAATTGACACCGAAATCCATCAAAGATCCGTTGCCTCTTGTTCCCCTTATTCCGATGACCTCATCAAGAGTATCATAGGGCTTGCCCGTTATGGAAAGGAGAGTGTCGCCCGTTCTTAAAAGCCCGAAAAGTCCTATTGTCAAGGCGTGAGTTCCCGATACGATGTTATGTCTTGCGAATGCCGCAGGTGCTTCAAAGGAATCGGCAAAAAGCTTATCCGTTACCTCACGTCCCACATCGTTGTAGCCGTATCCGCTGGTAGGGTTGAAGACTTCCGCGGAGACCTTGTTGTTTCTGAAGGCATCCATGACACGCTTCTGAGTTATAAAAGCGTTTTTATCGATAAGCTTGTATTGAGTTAAAAGCGCCTCTTCGGCTTTTTCAAAGAGTGATTCAAGGTCTTTTTCTGTAAAATTCTTTTTATCCATGATATTTCCAATTCTTTTTTATCATAATCACATATAAATCGGTTGACTTTATTTGATTGATGTGATATACTTTTACTATAATGAAGATAATATTACGCTGATAGTGTCCTTCGCTATATTATAACACATGAAAGACAAAAGCGCAATATTTGTAAGTGAACGGAGGAGAAAATTTTGAAATTAAAAAGATCTATTGCATTTATATTGATCCTTTCCATGGTTCTTGCCATGAGTGCTTTTCATGCTTCGGCTGCTGATAAGTACACATACGATCCCGGAAACGGAAAGTGTGTATACATTTCCGACAGCGGTAAGGACTCCAATGACGGCTCGGAAAATGCTCCCTTCAAAACATTGAAAAGAGCTTTTAATGCATTGTCCAACAGTACAAACACCAAGGAAAAATCCGGCGGTTATATTATTATAAAGGATACCTTGACTCTCTTCGACAGTGAGGACGGTAAGGTGGATTCTGTAAAGGATTCCGCAAGATACAACCTGGATCTTTCTTCGGCATCTCATCAGAATCCGGTAACGATCTGCGGTGCGGACTCCGATTCCAAGCTTATATTCGGAAATAAATACGGTTCCGAGGATTACAGAAGATATCAGGGCGTTATAACGGCAGGCGGTCCCTTGATCTTTGAAAACATTGAGTTTTTGTATGGCAATGGCCGTGTTACCATTGTCTCCACAAATCATCTCAGAGTGGACGATTCCGCTTACTGCCAGAGCCAGTCCAATGACTGCTATATCAATGCTTCGGGAAAGGTAGAGCTTTTCGGCGGTACATATGCACACGTCTTTGCTCCCCACAAGGATATGGCTACCGATCTGAACATCGGCGGAAATGCGGTTGTGGGAACTCTTTGGACGGGTCTGGGCACTATATCGAAGAAGGTGAATATAGGTATTCACGGTGATTGCCAGATCAGTACATTGAATCTTGGCGGTCAGGCATCGACAGTAACGGGAGATCAGAATCTGTTTATTACCGGCGGCAAGGTAGGAACCGTAGCTGTTTACAGCTCCGTAACCTTCAAGGGCGGTATTAACGTGTTCTATTCGGGAATTCCCAGCGGCGCTCCCGCAGTTGCGGGCGACTCCACGCTTTATGTGTTGGATGAAAGCGATTCCGACGGAGTTTCTCAGGAATTCAGCTCATACACCTTCAACGGTGCTCTCAAGGTTAAAACCATATCCGCACCTTCCGCAAAGATCGAAAACGGTCATATAGTTAAATGCATGTCCTTTACAACTATCGACAGTAACGGAAAGTCTGCGGCTTTCCCCTTTGATGATTACGCTGTAAGCGTGCCTGAGGAATATGATGTTTCGGATAATTACCGCGTATATGCGTATAACGGCTCTTCTTATTCCGAATGTGAGCTCATTTGCAACGGAGAATATATAGCGTTCAAGCCTGTTTCCTCCGCAAAGAGCTATGCTCTCGTTCATATGGGCGGCGAGCCTCCCAAGGCTCCCGTAAAGGCTGAGACCGTAATAGGCGGCATTGATGTTATCGAGAATCCTCTTATAGGTACATCCACTCCTTCAACACCCGGCGATAACACAGGGGATACGACCGATACCGATGGCGGAACGGATATGACTCTCATCATTATTATCTGTATAATTGCCGTCACGGTAGTATGCGAGATAGTGATACTTGCTTCCGGAAAGAAAAAGGCAGCTAAATGATACGGGTGTGAATATGAAAAGGAATAAAATGATCGCGCCTATCGTTGTGGCGGTCATAATGGTTATTTACTTTGTAGTATATTTTGCATTTCTTATATCGATCCTTGATGGTATATGGAAATATCTTCTCGGCATCATCCCGCTTGCATTTACTGTTTTGATTATTAAGGTGTGTGCGGAAAGAATAAATGAAATAAAGAAAGGTGAAGAAGATGATATTGGTAAATACTGATTATATCAGCGGTAAGGAATTGGAAACTCTTTCCTTGGTAAAAGGAAGTACTATCCAGTCAAAGCATTTGGGTAAGGATATCGCGCAGAGCTTCAAAACCCTTGTGGGCGGTGAGCTTAAGGCGTATAACGAAATGATGAACGAAGCAAGAGCTATCGCCACAAAGAGAATGGTGGAAGAAGCGGAAGCTCTCGGAGCTGATGCGGTAGTGAATATTCGTTATGCTTCTTCGGCTGTTATGCAGGGCGCGGCAGAGGTTATCGTTTACGGTACCGCTGTAAAGTTTAAATAAAACAGATAGTATCCGATATAACAAATAAATAGCTGTATAGTAAAAGGGCTTAACTCAATGATCCTGACGACATTTGAGCTAAGCCCTTATTTTCACCTAATTATTCGGTGTGATATATCTTATTGGAAATGTTCGACACATCCACCGCTGCAAGTTGCAGAGTTATAACCGCAACCAAACGGCTCCGATTCGAACACCTCACCGCAATCATGACACTTTCTGAAGGCTATATGATAATACTTATATCCCTTGTCCATGTCATTTTTTTCATTGCGGTATGTATTATAATACTGTGGATCGAAAAATGTGTGTTCTCCTTCATAGTTGAAAATAATATTGGTATATGTTTCTTCACGTACATATTCCAAATGCTCTTTCAGTATGTCTGAGTATTCCTTTTCGGCATTCAATTGTTTATATATCTGATCTACTGCCTCTCTTTCAAGACTTAATTTATTTGTTAATTGATTCAAGAGCTCGTTGTTTGAAAAAGTACCTTTGTCATTTTCATGTTTTATTGCAGCCTCAAGTTTTTTGATATTTTCGTTACTTTCATTCGCCAGAGCTTTCAGTTCGGCGATTCTCTCCTGCGTTCTTTCGATCTCATACGAAAGCGAGGACGCTTCACCTATATTTCCGGAAGGGGCATATTCATCCGACCAAAAAAGCTTATTGATATTCTCTCTGTATGTATCATCTATCACATAATGCATACTTGAGATGGGATTGATAACGGGCTTCAAAGTTACTTTATTCTTCGGTATGCCATACATAGAAAGTATTTCCCGCATTTCTTTTACGGAAGCTCCGCCCGTAAATGCGAAGCTCATATCGGATATCCTGTCCATTGCGGTGCTTACAAGATAACAGCGGTAGTGCTCGGGAGCCAATTGCCATATATAAACAGTAAGTCCGTCACTATCGTCTATACCGAAGAAATACGGATATTTTTCTCTCAGATCGGTATTCTCGGTATCGGCAGATCCATTCAGGGAAAGATCGTTATTACCGCTTATTTCTTTTAATCTGTAAAGCCACCTTATATGGGAATCGTCGGGATTTGCGGGTGAATTACTGTTACTGTTATAGTAGCCGTAGCCGAGATAGAATGTTCCGTCCTTCTGCTCAAGCAAAATATAAAGCTCAAAAGTGCCCAAGCTCGATTCATGATAAAACTGCCACATACGCTTGTTGTTTTTCTTTAAAGCGTTAAAGCTGTCTTTTTCTATCCAACTGTGAGTTGTATCTCTGAATCTCGAATCGAAGGTTTCTTCGGTGAGATCGATCTCTGTAAATCTTCCTATACCGTCGGAAACAACACCTTGTCTTCTTTCAAGAAGACACATATCATTAACGATAAGATAGTCCGGAGCATGCTCCGATGTTTGAACAAATGAATATATTCCGTCATTGTAAACAAGTGCGACGGGATCAAAGACATGCACCTTCATTACATCAACACTCTTTTTAGATTCAAAATCTATCCAAGCCGTATATTCGGAATCGGGTTTTCCGGCAAAAGTATATTTTGTTTCAAATCTGTATTTACCCGGTTGTGTCATGATATGACCGTTAAGCTTGTACTTATGAGTTAAAGTTTGGGAAGGCGAAAGTAAACATGCGGAAAGAGTCCAATCGAAATTTTCATTTAGGGTACAGTTTTCCGGTATGCCATTTTCGTAGCGGAAAAGCGTAAAAGCTTCTCCGAACAGTATCTCGTTTTCCGTTTCGTTACGCCATTCGATCTCAAGAAACGGATCGGGAGCGGAAAGCTCGGTTGAAATGATCTTTAATGATACTCCGTCCAATCCAGAAATTCCCGTCTGTGCACCGATACCTTTTGCTTTTGCAGGATCGGTTAGAAATGAAATTGCAGTAAATACGCATACGATCAATGCAAGCACTATCAACCAAAAGGCAGGTCTTCTGTAATTCAATACAGACTTTACACGGTTTTTGACACTTACTTCTCCGAACGCAAGAGGACATGCGGCAATTATCCGTCTGTTTACACTGCATGAGAGAAGCGCTTGCGAATAATCCGCACGTTCGCTTTTATCAAGCTCCTTGATGACCTTTTCGTCGCAAGCAAGCTCGATATCTCTGCAAAGAAGGATATACGCTATCCACATCAACGGATTGAACCAATGAAGTGAAAGAAGCAAGAATCCCAAAGGCTTCCAAAGGTGATCCCTTCTGTGTATGTGAGCTTTTTCGTGAGCTATGACATGAGATATATCACCGTCGCTTATTTTGAAGGGAAGATAGATCTTAGGTCTTACTATCCCTAAGACAAAAGGCGAGGAGACGTTTTCACTTTGATAAATATTATCGCTGTAAAGTACTGCGGTGCCGATCATGTTTTTTAAGCGCAAATACGATACGAGGGTGTATATGATAAAAGCGAATACACCGATAAGCCATATTGCTGTAAGGATCGGTATCCATATTTGCAGGGGATTGATGCTGTCTCCGGGATTTGGTGCAAGAGACTCACCGATAATTGGATTTATCGTGCTGTTAAGTATAGGTATCCCGCTGTTGATAGCAGGCACGTTGTCCGTCATAATGGTGGGAGCGAATGTTTCGGCACTGGGGATAAGACTCAATATGCTTTCGATAGAGAAGGGACTTATAAGGCGTATACCTACTATACCCCAAAGCACCACCGATATCCATTTGGGCGCTTTTTTGAAAAACGTGCGCAAGAGCAGTACTGCAAGAACGATGTAGCTTGCGGATATGCTCATATTTAATATTTTCAAAAATAATTGGGACATTATTTCTCCTCCTTCCGATAATTATCTATCATCTGTTGGATGGCATCTATATCCTTTTCCGATATCTCTCTGTGCTTGGTGAATGCGGCAATAAATGCGGGAAGCGATCCCTCGAATGTCTTTTCAACCATTTCATCTATTTCTGCGGCTTGAACCGCATCCTTTGTCACAAGAGAGGATACTATTGTATTTTCGTTCTTCAACACTCCCCGCTCCGATAAACGCTTGATGACGGTGTAAGTCGTGGTAGGCTTCCAACCAAGCTGATCCTTGCACAGATTTACAAGCTCACTGCTTTTTACGGGCTCGTGCTCCCATAAAATAAGGCAGAAGCGGTATTCACTTTCAAAGATCTTAGGTGTTTCCATATGAATTCTCCTTTCTCTAATCTGTTAGAGTGACTATAGTCTAACACATTAGAGTGAAAATGTCAATATGCTTCACGAAATTTTCACATAATTAATTAAAAAAACGGATGCACAATGTGCATCCGTTAAGCTATATACCGATATGATATCAGCCGTTTATCCAGGATTCGAGGTTTTCCTTTACGAATTCGTCATCGTTGAGATGAGGATAAAGCTTGTAGATTCTGTCGATCTCTTCACTTTGTCCGGGGGAGAGAGTTTCGTCGGGATTGAGACACCAGATACCCTTCATAATGCCCTGACGTCTGAGGATCTCATGAACACCTGCGATGCAGCCCTTGAAAGCGTTTGCGGAATCAAAGAATGCTGCGTTGCAGTCTGTAACCTCTGCAGCGAGAGTGAGAAGCTTTGCGGGGATGTATTCCTGCTTGGAGAAATCTTTGAGCATTTCATACATTTCGCATACTCTCTTTGTCCATACACACCAGTGTCCGAGAAGACCGCCTACGAACTGTACGGAACGTGTTTCGCCGTTTTCGGTGAATTCATACTTTGTAAGAAGGTCAACAACGATGTTGTCATCATTTCCTGTGAAGAGAGCGATCTTGTCTTTTCTGGAAGAGAATGCAACAGCTCTTGCTACATCGAGAGTCTGGTAACGGTTGAAGGGAGCAGCCTTGATAGCTATGAGGTTGTCTATTTCAACGAGACGCTTCCAATAGTCGTAAGAGAATATCTTACCGCCTACAGATGTCTGGAGATAGAAGCCTACAACGGGCATGATAGCTGCGATTCTCTTGGTTCTTTCGATGAAATCATCTTCTGTGTAGTGGGAAAGTCCGCCGGGGCTGAGAAGAACAGCGTCGTAGCCGAGAGACTTAGCGAGCTCAGCTTCCTTAACTGCCTGAGGAATATCGCCGCATACGCCTGCGATCTTAACTATTGTCTTGCCTGTCTTCTTTTCGAAAGCGTCAACCTCTTCTGCGGCAACCTTCAAAACGGGCTCGAGAAGATTGAATTCGGGTTTTCTTATCTCAAACTGTGTTGTATGAACTGCTACAGCAAGTCCGCCAACGCCTGCATTGAGGTAGTATCTGCAAATAACTCTCTGACGGTCGGGATCAAATTTTCTTTCTTCAGTGATTGCCAAAGGATTTGCGGGAATAACTGTACCCGACTTTAAAATTTCAACTATTTTTTCTGCTCTTGTCATGATATTAATATGAACCCTTTCTTTCTTCAAAATGTGTAGGCTTATCAAGCGTTCTTTCTCCGGAGAGGATATATTCCGCCTGCCATTCGATAAGTTTCTTTGCGCTTACTGTGGGATATCCGAAAAGCTCACAGCACTTCTGAGAGTTGGATATGTATGCGCTTGTACTTTCTTCTCCTACGAAGGTGACCTTCTTGCCGAATATTTCACCGAACTGCAAAGCTGTGGTACGTACGGAAAGCGTTTCGGGACCCGTAACATTAAGGATAGCTGCGGGAGCTTCAGCGCAAAGGAGAGAACGGATAGCGATCTCATTTGCATCGCCCTGCCAGATGCAGTTAAAGCATGTAGCAGAGAGGGAAACGGGTTCTTCACGGAGAACCTTGTTTGCTATGTCGAAGAGAACACCGTAACGGAGGTCTACAGCATAGTTAAGTCTGTAAAGAAGTACGGGTGTACCGTATTCAACAGCCGCATATTCGAATACTCTTTCTCTTGCAAGAACGCTCATGGGATATTCGCCTATAGGACCGGGAGCTGTCTTTTCGGTCGCTCCGCCTGTGGAGAGGTCAACTATGGGATAGAGGTTTCCGGAGGAGAAAGCAACTATATTGGAGTTCTTGTATCTTTCGGCTGTAATGGAGGGAAGCCATGCGTTCATAGCCCATGTACGGCAAGCATCCGCACCTGTACCGAACTTTCTTCCCGCCATGAAAATAACGTTTTCAACGTCGGGAAGCTTGTCCAATGCACCCTTTTGGAGAAGGTCTGCGGAAATGGTCTCAACACCGTTGTCGTGAAGGAGCTTAACTGCGATGGGATCGGAGAAACGGGAAACAGCGATAACGCGCTTTTCTATTCCTGCGGCTGCGATAGCGTTTTTAGCGAGGATCGCAAGGGACGGACCCATTTTTCCGCCTGCGCCGAGAATTATTATATCTCCTTTGATCTTCTTGATATCTTCGATGAGTCCCTGAGACGGAGTTGTCAACAGCTCATCAAGTTTCTTTTCAGTCCACATAATTTAATCCTTTCGTTTCGATTCGGCATAAGCGGTTAGGCTTTTGCACCGATATAAACTTCATCACTATAATTATATATTATCACCGCAATAAAGTCAATGATAAAATTGTAAAAAGCAGTATCATTTCTTAAATTAAATGATACATTTTCCATATATTTTCAGTAATCCGAGCGTATGTGAGAGCTGATTACCGGCAAAGGAACACTTATTCCGAAAGATCTTCATAGGGAAGATGGCAGTCATATTTAACTATCGTATATGTGCCCGATGCCAAAGATCTGAAAGCGGTGGTATCGTCAAACTTGTAACCGACGGGAAGACGGATGTAACCGTAAACGTTTCCGGGCTTTACAACTGTCATTACGATCTTTTCGCCCTGACGTTCCCACGAAACGGAAAGCTTTCCTCTCGGGAGCACATGCTCGCCGTGAGCATTGTCGATGCTTTCAATGAAGCAGGGCATGATGTCCACATTATCAGTTGTATCCATGTTGGGATTTACTCTGATACCGCAAATATAGGAAATGAACCAAGCGGATATATCACCGAAGAAGTGGTGATTCTTGGAGGTCTCGCCCTTCTCCTCGTTTGTGAATTCACGTCGGAAATCTTCCCAAAGGGATGTGGCACCTCGCTTTATCCAATTGCCGTAGGAGGGGAAATCGGGGCGTGTTATCATCTTGTAAGCAAGATCCGCTTCGCCGAAATCACCGAGGACTCTGAATATTACTCTTGCACCGAGAATACCGACAGCCATATGGTCATCCTTTTGAGCAATGTATTCCTTGAGGCGCGCAAATGCGGCGGGCTTTTCACCGGGCTCAAATACGTCGTAGAAGATAGCCATAGCCTGAGAGGTCTGGCAGTTTCCGGCAGCACTCATCGTACCGAAGTCAATAAGATGTTTACGTATGGAAGCTCTGATGGAGCTTGCCAATTCAAGAGCAAATGCCTTCTGAGGCGCCATACCAAGCTTATCGAATATACAAGCGGCTTTATCGGCAATATCCATTGAAATAACGGAGTCCGTAAATACGAGAGGAGAAGGCATAAATCCGTTGATATGACCTGAGGGACACCAATCTCCCAGACCGAATTCAAGAAGACCGTTGGGCTTGCGTTTTGACCACAGATAGTTGAGGTAACGCATGATATACGCAGACGCCGCCTTTGCGCAGGATGTATCGTTTCTGTATTTTATCATGTAATAGGGAAGATATGTAAGCGCCGCATCCCATGCGGGGCCGTTGCCCCATGAGAATCCCCATGTTCCCGTGGGAACTATTCCGGGTAAAGCTCCGTCATCTCTCATTGCCTTGCCGACAAGTCTTATCCAATCGCAGAAGCTGTTATCCGCTGTGAAATGCATGAGAACCTGCTCGGAAGACAAAGCAGCATCTCCCGTCCAACCGTTTTTCTCTCTGTGAGGACAGTCGGTAAGGAAATAATAGAAGTTGGAAAGGTCTGAATTGAGAGTCATCTCAAAGAGCTTGTTTGCCGTTTCGTCGGAGCATGAAAAGTCGGATATCCTTGAAACGTTTGAGCTCATAAGATGGTATTCCAAAAGGGAAGGCGTTGCCTGCTCTTCGGTAATTCCTGAAACGAAGCAGTATCTGAAGCCGTAATATGTAAACGAGGGAAGGTGGATCTCCTCTTCACCGCCCTTGAGAATATAGACCATTCTCTGATAAAGACCGTAAGGCTGGAAGGAAATGTTATAAAGGCAGAGCGAACCGTCCTTTTCCATATGCTCGCACATCTGCAAAACTACCTTCTGTCCTGCTTCACCCTTTATGCGAAGCTTGGGGATACCTGCGGAGTTGATTCCGAAATCGTATATCCAGCCTTCGGAGGGAAGCTCGTCCTCGGGAACTATTACCTTGGGAGCAGTTCTGTCACGGGCTGTAAAGTCGATGTTAAGCTTACCTTTTCTTATTGATACGGGCTCAACTACCCTGTAGGTCTTTATGGGTTCTGCCTGTGTCAGACGCATTTCACCTCTCGGAGGAGTAACAAGGATGGCGTTATCCCAATCATCGTCACAGAACCCGGGAAGGTTCCAGCCGTCTATTTCGGCACGGGCATCGTAAAACTCACCCATTCTGAGATCGTCCATGTGAATGGGGGAGGGATGTACTTTAATATCGCTGTCTGCATTTATCTCTGAGGTTGTTCCGTCGGAATATGTGATCTCAAGGCTGAAGGCTACAGCGGGAGCACCTCTCCAAGGAGCTTTCTCAAATTCCCATACGCTTCCGCCGGGAGCATTCATCATGCCATTTCCGAGTATAAAGGAAACGACATTTTTGCCTTCGGATATATCTTCCGTAAGATCGTAATTATCGTAAAACAAAATGCTGTCGGGGTTTGTTATATAAGGTGCAAGAGCACCCTTTGTAAATTCTTTTCCGTTGATAAATACACGGTAAAAGCCCGAAGAGCAGACTGTTATTTCTGCTTTCGAGACAGCTTTTCCTATACAATCAAAATTTTTGCGCATATAGGGAGCGGGAACGAATTTTTCAAAATCGTTGTATTCTCTCGTGGCGGCTGCGAATATCTTTGAAAATTTCATAATTATGACCTTTCCTTTCGTACGATTCTATTCCTTCTACAAAACAAAGGGATAACATGGGATAAAGGTTACTGTTCGATTTTTTTTGATTTTTTGTAATAATACTTGAATATCTTGAATGCGACGCTTGTACATGCGAGAGCCATAGCCATAGCGCCTGCATTTATAAGTGTTTCTACCGTCTTTGCAATACCCTCTGCCGTTTCGTGCCTTACAAAATGCATCATTGAATAGTATATACCGCCGCCGGGAACGAGCGATACTATCGCAGGTGTTGCCAGTGCCGTCGCGGGCATTTTAAGTACCCTTGCCGATACCTCGGATGCTATCGACATAAACAGCGTTCCGAGGAAAAATCCCGTAGGCATATTTATATATTCAAGACAGATAAGATAGATAATATACCCGATAGCGCCGAAATGGGATGCGGGTATACGGGCTTTGCCAGGTGCATTGAGAATAAATGCAAATGCGAAGCATGCGAAAAAGCATACAACATAATCAAAAATAAGAGAGAGCGGATCCATAATGTACTGTTGTCTCCTTTCTCATATTATTCCGAATTGCATTGCGAATCCCATAATAAAACCGAATCCGGCAGCAATGGCGATGGCAATGAGCAATGCCTCAATGAGACGTACAGATCCCGAAACGAGATCTCCGTTCATCGTATCTCTCACCGCATTCGTTATGGCGATTCCCGGTACAAGAGGCATGATAACGCCGATAATGACGAAATTATAGCCCAATGCGGGATAAACAGCGGTAAAGAGCATACACAGACATGCGCTTATTATGCTGGAGAGAAAAGTATTTATAAATGTATAAAGTCTCAGATGCTCGCCCCACATGTGAGAAAGGTACGAGGTAAGCCATGCGGCAATAAAGGATACGAAAAATTCGTGCACACCTCCGCCGAATACCAGGGAGAAAAATGCCGAAGCAAATCCCGGACCGAGAGCAGAACAGCATTTCTTTGTGAATGAAGGCTTCGGAGGCTCTTCCAGCTCTTTAAGCATGATGTCAAATTCCTTGTTTGCTTTTTCCACGCTTATGGTTCCGGCAGACAGCTCACGTGATATTTCGTTTGTCTTTTCAATGGCTTTGAGATCTGTGATCCTGAAAGGGACTCGGGCGACGGTGGTGTGAAAGTGATTTACATCGGAATCGGGATCGTCAAATTCAACGGAAAGCACGATTCCCGTGGTTACGGACAATACATCCACCTTAACTGCACCGCAGCTCATGCAGATACGGCGGCAGGTGTCCTCTGCCCGGTACGTTTCTCCGCCGTTCTGCAATATAAGCTGTGCAGCCTTTTTTGATGTGTCCAATATCAGCTTTCTCTCAAATGAGCTTTTATGATTTGAAGTAATATCGGATCGTTCCATACCCTATTATTTCAGGGAAGCCTCAGCGTTTTCAACGTTTGCCAAAGCATTCTTGTATCCCGAAAGCTTTTCCTTTTCGGCATTGATGACCTTTTCGGGAGCTTTCTTGATGAACTCTTCGTTGGAAAGCTTCTTTTCTATTCTTTCAATCTCGCCGAGAAGCTTTGTACGTTCCTTTGCAAGACGTTCCTTTTCCTTTTCAACGTCAACTATTTCTGCAAGAGGCAGATAAGCAACCGCTGAATCTGTAGCTACAGCTACACAAGCAGATGCATTTTCGGGTTCTTCCGAGGATATAACTATTCCGGATGCTCCAGCAAGACGCATGAAGAACGCTTCGGAGGAAGCGAATGTATCGGGCTCAGAGGTCTTTATATGAACGCTCGTCTTCTTGGAGTGGGGAACGTTCATCTCGGCACGTCTGTTTCTTATTGCAACGATGATCTCGATTATCTTGTTGATGCTTTCGGATTCCTTTACATAAAGCTCTCCTTCAAGGCTTACGGGCCATGCGGAGATCATGACGCTTTCGTCACCTGTGGGAAGTGCGGAATAGATTTCTTCCGTGATGAAGGGAATGAAAGGATGAAGCATCTTGCATATTCCGGAGAGAACGAATGCAAGTGTATGCTGTGCTGTAACTCTGCTTGCAAGCTTTTCTTCCGATTCAACACCGTCCTGAGACTTGAAGAGACGGGGCTTGACAAGCTCGATATACCAGTCGCAGAATATATCCCATGTGAAATCGTAAAGCTTCTGAAGAGCAATACCCAATTCAAACTTGTCAAGGTTATCGCTTACTTCGTTTATGAGCTTGTTGTATGCGGAAAGCACCCACTTGTCCTCTGCTTCGAGAGCGAGACCGTGAGGAGCTTCGATATCTTCTATTTCGAGGTTCATAAGAACGAATCTCGATGCATTCCAAAGCTTGTTGCAGAAGTTTCTTGCAGCTTCGATCTTTTCATCGGAGAAACGCATATCGTTTCCGGGGGAGTTACCCGTTGCAAGAGCAAATCTCAATGCATCGGCACCGTATTTGTCGATGATGAGAAGGGGATCAATACCGTTTCCGAGAGATTTGGACATCTTTCTACCCTGAGCATCTCTTACGAGTCCGTGGATGAGAATGTTGGAGAAGGGCTTTTCTCCCATATATTCAAGACCTGAGAATATCATTCTCGATACCCAGAAGGTGATGATATCGTAACCGGTAACGAGAGTATCGGTGGGATAGAAGGTCTTGAGATCTTCCGTCATTTCGGGCCAACCGAGAGTGGAGAAGGGCCAGAGAGCGGAGGAGAACCATGTATCGAGAGTATCGGGATCCTGACGCATTTCCTTGCCGCACTTGGGGCATATTGCCTTTTCGTCTGCCGTTACTACCATTTCTTCACAATCGTCGCAGAAGAATGCGGGAATGCGGTGTCCCCACCAGAGCTGACGGGAGATACACCAGTCACGGATGTTTTCCATCCAATGAAAATAGTTTTTATCGAATCTTTCGGGAATGAATTTGATATCGCCGCTTCTTACAGCCTCTATAGCGGGCTTTGCAAGGGGCTCCATCTTAACGAACCACTGCATGGAAACTCTGGGCTCAACGGTCGTTCCGCAGCGGTAGCATGTACCTACATTGTGAGCGTGAGGCTCTGTCTTGATAAGGAATCCGCCCTCCTCAAGATCGGCAACAATAGCCTTGCGTGCTTCGTATCTGTCCATGCCCGCATACTTGGGATAATCCTCCGTTATCTTTGCATCGGGAGTCATAACGTTTATAATGGGAAGATCGTGGCGGCGTCCTACTTCAAAGTCGTTGGGGTCGTGAGCGGGAGTGATCTTAACTGCACCCGTTCCGAAATCGGATTCAACGTATTCGTCAGCTACGATGGGTATCTCTCTTCCTACCAAGGGGAGGATAAGAGTCTTGCCTATAAGATCCGTATATCTTTCATCGTTGGGATTTACCGCAACCGCCGTATCTCCGAGAAGAGTTTCGGGACGCGTTGTAGCAAGCTCGATATATCCGCTGCCATCCTTCAAGGGGTAACGGAGATGCCAGAAGAAGCCTGCCTGATCCTCATATTCGACCTCTGCATCGGATATGGATGTAAGGCAATGGGGGCACCAGTTGATTATTCTTTCGCCGCGGTATATAAGACCCTTGTTGTAAAGACGGATGAATACTTCCTTGACTGCCTTGCTGCATCCTTCATCGAGGGTGAAGCGTTCACGGGACCAGTCGCAGGAGGAACCGAGCTTCTTAAGCTGGGAAATGATGGTTCCGCCGTACTTTTCCTTCCAATCCCAAGCTCTCTTAAGGAATCCGTCTCTGCCGAGATCTTCCTTGGAAAGGCCTTCTTTTCTCATTGCTTCTACTATCTTTGCTTCCGTTGCGATGGACGCATGGTCTGTTCCGGGGAGCCAGAGTGTTTTGAAGCCGCTCATTCTCTTATATCTTATAAGGATATCCTGAAGGGTGTTATCGAGAGCGTGACCCATATGGAGCTGACCCGTTATATTGGGTGGGGGAATAACTATTGTGTAAGAGGGTTTGTCCGAATCGGTATCGGGCTTGAAGAATCCGGAATCGTTCCAGTATTTATATATTCTTTCTTCAAAGCTTTTGGGATCGTAAGTCTTATCGAGTTGTTTAGCCATTTATTGAAATTCCTTTCAAGGTGTTTTTTTACTTTTTAATTTTAGTTTTTCTTCCATGCCGACAATGAGAAAAGTGTCATCATGGGGAATATTTCAAGTCTTCCGAAAAGCATATCAAATATGAGTACTATTTTCGAAAAGGGAGAAAATCCGGAAAAATTTCCAACGGGTCCAACTTCATTTAAGCCCGGACCTATATTATTGAAACAAGCCATAACGGCACTGAATGAAGTTACACCGTTGTATCTATCCAAAGACAGTGCCAAAGTGGAAACACATATGATAAATACATATGCACAAAGATAGGTGCTGACTGTTTTTACTGTTTTTTCATCAACAATTTCACTGTCAAGAGATACAGATGTTACGGCACGGGGTGAAATTACCTTCTTCAAGGTGTTTTTTACGTTCTTTGCGATTATCACTATTCTTGCAATCTTTATTCCGCCTCCTGTGGAACCGGCGCAGCTTCCGATAAACATGAGTAAGAGAAGAATGATTTTCGAGAATGACGGCCACAGATTAAAATCCGCAGTAGCGAAGCCCGTTGTAGTTATAATCGATGATACCTGGAAAAAGCTGTATCTCAGTGATTCACCGAAGCTTTCGTATATACTTGAAATATCCCATGCAATAAGCAATATTGCTGAAATTATTATGGCAAGATATGTGCGAAGCTCCTCGCTTTTCAAAGCTCTTCCGAATTGACCGATAATGACAAGATAAAACAGGTTGAAATTTATACCGAAAAGCAGCATGAATACTCCTATCACTATCTCACAGTACAAGCTGTTATACCCTGCAATACTTGTGTTCAATATTCCGAAGCCGCCTGTACCTGCGGTAGCAAATGCATTTACCACGGAATCGAAAAGAGGCATGCCGCCCAGCAGCAAAAGAACTATAAGAATAACCGTCATGGTCATATATATTCCGTAAAGGATTCGTGCTGAAGAACGTGTTTTTGAGACAAGCTTTCCCACCTTCGGTCCCGGTGATTCCGCTTTTAGAATATGCATCATACTCATTTCCGTTTTCGGCAAAACCGCAAGCAAGAATACGAGGACTCCCATTCCGCCTATCCAATGAGTAAAGCTTCTCCAGAAAAGTATGGATTTCGGAAGTATCTCCACATTGGTGTATATGGTGGCACCCGTTGTGGTGAACCCGGATACGGTCTCAAAAAGAGCATCTACATATGAAGCGGTCGTCCCCGATATATAAAGGGGAAGTGCACCGAATATACTCAGCACTATCCATGAGAGAGCCACCGCTATAAGACCGTCCTTGGCGAAGAAAAATCTGCTGTCGGGCTTTGATATCTTTATAAGCATAAGGCCGGTGATGACCATCAAGGAGATCGGTATGAGAAAAGAGATAAGAGCGTCTTCCTTGTATATCAGGGCGACAATGACACACGGCAGCATCAGAATGGCGCATACAAGAAGTACTCTGCCGATGATGTTGGATATATTACTCAGATTCAAATCATTACCTCCCGGTTATTGGAATATATCGTTAAGCTCTTTGATATATTTATCGGTTGGAGCAACTATTATCAGAGTATCTCCGTCCTCGATGGTATTGTCACCGCCGGGATAGATGATCCTGCCGTTTTTGATTATACAGGCGATCAGTACATTTTTTATGAAATGAAGATCCTTCAACGGAATATTTAAGAAGGGGAGAGAATCGTCCTCCGATACCGTGAATTCCAGAGCCTCCGCTTTGTCATTGATTATCCTGTAAAGTGTATTGAACGTAGTTCCTTCGGAATTGTGCATTGCTCTGACGTAACGGACTATTCTGTCAGTTGTGATCTTAATGGGAGAAATGACGCTGTCAAGACCGATAGCGCCCAACATTTCCAGAAGGCTCGTATTGTTTATTTTGGCTATTGTCTTTTTTACGTTTGCACGGGACGCATACATCGAAAGAATGATATTCTCTTCATCTATTCCCGTAAGAGAAATAAGTGCGTCGCATCCGTCAATGCCTTCTTCGCGAAGCACGGTTTGATCCGTACCGTCACCGCAAACAATGGTGCACTTGGGCAGAGCCTCGCTTAATTCTATACACTTTTTTTCGTCGGATTCTATTATCTTTATCTTTATGTTAGTTTCGGAAAGAAGCTGTGCAAGATAAAATCCGACCTTGCCTCCGCCGACTATAATTACCGACTTCAGACCTTCCTTGTAAATGCCGGTCTCCTTGAGAAAATCGGTTATGGCATTGTGGGATGCAGTTATATGTATCTTGTCGCCGCTTCTCAGTGTAAAGTTACCGTCGGGAATAAACAACTCTTCTCCGCGGCTTACGGCACAGATAAGGACTCTCGTCTTGAATGATGATGGAAGTGATTTGATCTGCAAACCGTCAAGAATATTCTTCTGCGGTACGGAAATCTCTGCCATTTCCACCTTGCCCTTGGCAAAAACATCCAGCTTTATTGCGGAAGGGAAACGCAGTATGCGGAACATTTCCACAGCAGATTCGTATTCGGGGTTTACAATCATGGATAGACCCAATTCACGCTTCAAAAACGAAAGCTGATTCGAATAATCGGGATTTCTGACTCTTGCGATGGTATGACACGCACCTATCTTCTTTGCCACAAGGCAGGAAAGTATGTTCAATTCATCGGAGCTCGTTGCCGCAATGAAAAGATCGGCTTTTGATACTCCCGCTTCCGCTTGCACATTGTAGCTTGCACCGTTGCCGACAATACCGAGAATATCAAGAGTATCTACGGCGTGTTCCACTACATCCGGATCGTTATCTATAATTGTTACGTCATGATTTTCCTGAGAAAGCTGTAATGCGAGCGCCGCTCCTATCTTTCCTTCTCCAACTATTACTATCTTGATACAGATCACTCTCCTTCGTTTTCGGTGAAAGCTCATGCTTTGATATGAAGCAAAAATAAAAGAAAATACTCATCCTACATTATATACCAATAACGAGAAAAAAGCAAGTATTTAATACAAAAGTATTTTTATTCTTTGATTATTTTGCAAAAGCCTATTGAAAGAGAACGTTCCTTTATGGTATAATGGATAAGCTGAGTCCCAAAACCGCAGCTGTTTTGCGATCATGCGGCATTTTTTGTTCTGCCGCAGCAGTGTGATTTTGAAATTATTGATGACGATTATGTAAGAGTATGAAAGGATCTTTGATATGTTCAGACTTGATTATCACGAACGGCTTGATATTATCCATGATAATACATTGACACCATGTGCTTATTTTATCCCCTTTGCTTCGGATGACACGATTCCCGTGAAGGCGGCAGACGGTATATACCTTGAAAGAAGTAAAAGCTCGGAGTTTATTTCTCTCTGCGGAAGCTGGAGCTTCTCCCACTTTGAGGATTCTTATGCCGTACCCGACGGAATAGAAAAGGGTACGGATGCAATTGAATTCCAAAAGACGGTGAATGTTCCCTCTTGCTGGCAGGTAGGCTGCGAATATCCCGATGATATGCCGAATTACACCAATGTAAAGTATCCGTTTCCTGCAGATCCTCCCTACATTCCCAAAAAGAACCCCGTTGGTGTTTACTCGAGAAATATCACGGTAAAGAAGGATGTAAAAAAAGATTACCATATCGTGTTTGAGGGCGTTGCCGGTGCTTATTATCTCTATGTAAACGGTAAATACTGCGGATACAGCGAGGTAAGTCATTCCACAAGCGTATTCGATATTTCCGACGTGCTCTCTTACGGTGCGAACAATATAACGGTTGTCGTATTCAAATGGTATACAGGCTCTTATCTTGAAGACCAGGACATGTTCAGGCTTAACGGTATTTTCAGAGAAGTATATATCCTTGAAAGACAGAAGGCACGCATAAACGATTTCTCCGTAAAGGCGGTTCCCTGTGATAACGGCGATGGGCTTCTTTCCGTTTCCGTCGATAAAACCTCCGACGGTGCTGTCGATGCCGTGCTTTACGATCCCAATGGCGGAAAAATAAGCGAGTGGAGCTTTGAAAAGGATTCCGAAACAAAGGTTCCCGATATAAAATTATGGAGCGCCGAAGCACCCGTTCTCTATACTCTGACGCTTTCCTTCGGCGGTGAAACTATAGCACAGCGTATAGGCTTCAAGAGTGTTGAGATAAAGGACGGCGTATTCTATGTCAACGGAAAGAATATAAAGCTCCGCGGTGTTAACCGCCACGATTCAGATCCTTTCAAGGGTTATGCCGTATCTACTGATGATATGCTCCGCGACCTTTACATAATGAAGAGACATAACGTTAACGCACTGAGAACATCCCATTATCCCAATGATCCCAGAATGTGCGAGATGTGTGCATATCTCGGAATCTATCTTGTGGATGAAGCGGATCTTGAAACACACGGTATGGGTTATGCAGGAAACGTAAGTGCATTGTCTGAGTCCGACGATTGGACGGAGGCTTATATTGACAGAGCCGTAAGACTTTACGAAAGAGACAAGAATCAGTCTTGTATCGTTATGTTCTCCCTCGGCAACGAATCGGGATGCGGTAAGAATCATTATTCCATGAGAGATTATATCCTTTCCAAGGATGCAAGCCTTATAATCCATTACGAGGGCGCTTCCGGACGTCATTTCTCCAAGGAAAACAATAAGCAGTCTCTTTCTCCCATTGAAAGCACCATGTATCCTTCCTTTGCGGCAATACACGAATATCTCGATATGGAAGAGTACAAATACAAGCCTTATTTCATGTGTGAGTATTCTCACTGCATGGGCAACGGCCCCGGTGATATTGCCGATTATTGGGAGATGATAGAAAAGACCGACCGATTCATGGGCGGATGCCTCTGGGAATTCACCGATCATTCCATTGCAACATATCCCGATTCCTCCGACAGACCGAAATTCAATTACGGCGGCGACTTCAATGATTATCCCAATGACGGAAACTTCTGCGTTGACGGTCTCGTTTATCCCGACAGAAGAGTTCACGTAGGTCTTAAGGAAGCGAAAAATGTGTATAAGCCCGTTGAAGCCTCCTACAATTCCGAAAACAATTCCGTCGTTATCTTCAATAAGAGATATTTTGAATCCGCGGAAGATATTTTCGCATATATAACGGTTGAAAACGACGGAAGGATCCTTTACGAGACCACCGTTAATAAGCTTGATATAGCTCCGAGAGAATCAAAGGAATATGCGCTTGACTTCAGCTTTGACAGCGCACTTGAAGGAACTACCACCGTTAACGTATTCTTCAAGGCAGGCAAGGCTTCGCTCTGGTGTGATTTCGGTTACGACATCGGATTTTCACAGATCGTGGTTTCTGATGTACCGAGAACTTATGCATCCTCGAAGAGTGCATTGTACAATGTTTCCGAAAGCCCCTGCGATCAGATACTCAAATACGATGATATAACATACGTATTCAGCAAAAAGACGGGAACCATAAGCGATATCAGAGTCGGAGATACAAGCATCCTTTCCGCCCCCATGTCTCTCAATGTATGGAGAGCGCCCACCGATAACGATATGTATATCAAGAAGTCATGGAAGGAGCATGAGCTGCATATCCTTTCCACCGAGATAATGAGCACGGAAAGAAAGGATGAGGACAAGAACATTTGTTACGTCTCCTCCTATAAGCTTTCAAGACCCTCCTGGCCCTCCGCAATAAAGGGTGAGATAAAGACTCTCTTCGATAAGGACGGCTCGGCGGTGATTACCGTAACGGCTGACATTGCCGAAAAGCTTCCCGCATTGCCCAAATTCGGATGGACACTTACCCTTAACAAGGAATTCGATAAGGCGGGATATCTCGGCTACGGCCCCGATGAAAGCTATGCCGATAAGAGGATATCTTCCCGATTCTCTTATTTTGAGACAACTGCGGAAGATAATTACGAGCCTTATATCAGACCTCAGGAAAACGGTTCTCACTATAAGACGGTATACGCATCCGTATCCGAGTATTACGGAAAGGGCATAGAAATATATCCCTGCGGCGAAAAAGCCTCCGACGGATATGAATTTGACATACTTCCTTATTCCGCCAAGGAGCTTACCGAGGCGCACAACGCATATGATCTCGGAGAAAACGAAAATGTATATGTTTCCGTGGATTATAAGCAGAACGGTATCGGAAGTAATTCCTGCGGCCCCGCACTTCTCGAAAAGTATGCTTTCAACGAAAAGCATATCGAGTTTTCAATAAGACTTGTTCCTTCTGCAAATGTTAAGAAAATGTGAAGTTTATCATGAAAATTTAATGAAAATTTAATAATTGGTATTCAAATTACGCGATTTCTATGATATAATAACAAAGCTTGTTGCTTTATGCCCGCGTCACCGAGAAAATATTTGTCAATATATGTTTTTTTGCGGATACGTACCGCATAAATGCGGTACAACGGGTGCAAATTAAAAACGTTATAAGAGAGTTTTGATATCATGAGAGTAATCGTAAAACTATTGATACCTGTATTATGCTTGTTCATGCTTTTCGGCTGTACCTTTGAGCAGTTTCAGCCCGACAGAGCGCAGATAATAGATAATTTCAAAGCCAACAGAGACATATTTGCCGGTGCGGTAGATGAGGCTCTGGCTTATGAAAAGGATATGTACATATCTACCTCCGATAAGTATCCGGTAAAGGATTCCGAAACGGACGAGAACATAGTGGGTGTGTACAGTGCGGATGTGAATGAAGCGGGAGTGTCCGCTTACAGATCTATAAGCAGTTCCGCATTTAACAATCTTTTCACCATTTGCGGCGTTGATGCAATAGCTACAAGCTATTCCGAGGAGTTGTCTGTCTGCGAGTTCAACTGCGGCGGAAGCGGAAGGTATTATTTCGGCGTTTATTACACGAATGATGGTTCGCCTTTGTTTTTGGGTGACTACGGTGCAGAGCTTAAGGAAAGTGAAAACGGATTTTCATATAAGACAAGTGATATAACATATTACACCGAAAAGATAGAAGATAATTTCTATTACTTTGAGGCGATTTATTAAAAGCATTTCTCAAAAAAGATTAATAAGCTCAACAGGGTCGGATCAGATAATTGGTTCGACTCATTTTTTGGTTATTTTTTTACTATTTGGTTTGTATTTCTATTGCTTGATACCGTGGAATGTGTTATAATTATAATAATGGTATCATAAGATTTAATTATAAAAGGTTTTCTATGAAAACTTCGTGCAGGATCGGACGTTTGGGCTTTATGATTTTTTCTGTTGTCGTTGCACGAATTGACAATAAACATAAGACCTTCAAAAGAAAGGCGGCGCAAAATGAACGAAAACGGATTCAAGGTGAGAAAAAGAAAGAATAATATGTCGTATACTGCGGCACTTATATCCCTTATAGCGGTCACGATGATCTTTATAGGCGCATTGTGCTTTTTTATATCAAGTGCGGGAAATGCAAATCCTTCCCACGCCGCGGGAACGGAAGAAAAAAATACCCTCGATGATCCCGAGAATAATAATGATATTGCAAATGAAAATATAAAATATGATGGCTTGGAGGAGGATACGGAAGTGAGAGGCGTATGGATAGCCACGGTCGCTAATATCAATTTTCCTTCAAAAAGCGGCTTGAGTGCCGAAGAATTGAAAAAAGAACTTCTCGACATTGTCAAAACTGTAAAGGAAGCGGGATTCAATACGATCTATTTTCAGGCGCGTCCCTGCGCCGATGCTCTTTATGATTCCAAGCTTTTTCCCGTCTCATCGTACCTGTCTACGGACGGCAGGCTGCAGGACGGCTTCGACCCTCTCAAGTTTATAGTGGATGAGGCTCATAAAGAGGGAATAAATGTCAGCGCATGGATAAATCCTTACCGCGTTACATATTCGGCAAAGGATAATAAAAATGATGCTCTTGAAATGTTAGCTTCAGATCATATAGCAAGAAAGCATCCCGAATGGGTCATAGAATATGCCGGCAAGCTTTATTTTGATCCTGCAATTCCCGAGGTGAGACAGTATGTGATCGACGGAGTAAAGGAGATAGTGGAAAATTACGATGTGGACGGAATACATATCGACGATTATTTCTACCCCTATCCCGAGTCGAAGACCGTGGACGGAAAGACGGTCAATATCTCCTTCGAGGACGGTGAGTCATATAAAAAGTATGCTTCCGACGGTCAGTCATTGGATGATTTCAGAAGGGAAAATGTAAATAAGCTTGTAAAAGGTATCTATGAAGGAATAAAATCGGTAAAAAGAGAAGCCGATTTCGGTGTAAGTCCCTTCGGTATATGGGCAAACGAATCTCACAATTCATCGGGAAGCGCCACAAACGGTCTCGAAAGCTATTATGATATATATTGCGATCCGATAGCTTGGCTCAGAGGCGGTTATGTTGATTACATATGCCCTCAGATATATTGGAGCTTTACCACATCTGCAGCTCCCTTCGATGTTCTCGTCAGATGGTGGAGTGCGGCAGTCGATGGTATGAAGAATACATACGGAGAACCGATAGAGCTTCGCATCGGACACGGTGCGTACAGAGTGGAGGAGTTTTCTCTCGGCGCAAAGGAATTTGTTCAGCAGGTAACGTATGCACGCTCATGGATGGGTTATACGGGAAGCGTTTTTTACGGCTATGAGCAGATAAAAAACAACACCAAAGGAATCTTTGATGCTCTCAAAGAGCTTTATTCCGAAAAAACATATACTCCCGCTCCTGTATCTACGGGAGAGGGTGTGGCTGTAAATAAGCCCGCAAACGGCTTGAGTACTTCATATGATGCTTTGTATGTTCTGGGCTCCTCGGACCCCGCATATCCCGTTTACTATAAGGGTGCAAAGCTTTCAAGAACGAAAAGCGGTTATTTCTCCCTTCATATGGAGCTTGAAGAAGGGGAAAATGTCCTTGAGCTTACTTCAAACGGTAATGTTCTGAAGCATACGGTTAACCGCAAGGTGTCCGCATCATCGGGTGCTTCCGTGTTGGACGGATTCACAATATCGGGAATCTTCCCTTATTCGGATCATTATGTGCGCCCGGGTGATAAGATAAACGTACTTCTTTCAGCACCTGCGGGAAGTACCGTTACCGCATCTCTTGCGGGTGTACAGTGTAAGCTTTCTCCCACAATAAATCCGAAAAAAACATCAAAGTATGTAAAGGAAAATTACTCGGGGGTTCTGACAGTTCCTTCCTATGACGGAAATGCTCTCAAAAAACTCGGTAAGGTAGAGTTCACCGTGACCTTTGAAGGCGAAACCAAGAAGGCGTACAGCTCTGAAATTACCGTGATACCCAACGGTTGTACTCCGTACATTGAAGTGACAAAGGATTACGCATATTTGAAGATATCTCCCACCAGCTCATTTTATGATGATTATCTCAATGCATCCGAAGGGATGAGAGATTATATTATAGGGCTTGACAGAGGATATTATAAGCTTCGTTTTGGCGGATACATAGCCGAAAGTGATGTCAGACTTGTCGAAAACGGTTCTCTTTTGACGAATAAGCTTCTTGCGGCGAAAATGGAGAATAAGGACAAAAATGTTCAGCTTCGCTTTGCCGTGACGGAAAATGTTCCTCTTGATGTTAAAATGTCGGGTAAAGATATTAAAATTATACTTTTCAATACATCTTCGGAATATATCCAGGAGATGACATGTGTGTCCAATCCTCTTTTTGATAAGGTCATACGTTCCTACGACAAGGATAAAAAGGCTACTGTATATACGCTTACTCTTAAGGATGTCAATAATTACTACGGCTTTAAGACGTATTACGCCAAGGGTACGATAGTATTTGACTTTAAGAGCCCCGAAAAGTATATTGAAAAGGAATTGCCTCTTTCCGGCAAGAGAATAATCGTTGATGCAGGTCACGGAGGTTCCGATGGCGGTGCCGGAGGCTTTTTGAGCGGCGAGCGTGCCATGAATGAAGCAGATATGAATCTGCTTGTTTCTCATGAGCTTAAAAAATCTCTCGAGGCTCTCGGCGCAGAGGTAATAATGACAAGAACAGACGATACATTCTACAGCCTTGATTACAGAATGGATTTTCTTAATGAAATATTGCCTGATCTTTGTATTTCCGTTCATCACAATTCCATTGAGGACGATACAAATCCCGCAAGAGTAAGAGGTTATGTGGGACTTTACTGCAACGGAAACGGAAAGCTTCTTACGGAAGTGATCTCCGACAGCGTAACCGACGAATTAAAGATATACGAGAGAACACCATCTTATCAGAAGCTTGCCATGTGCAGAAACTACAAATTCCCTCAGACCCTTCTTGAACTTGGATTTATGTGCAGTGCATACGAATATGAAATAATGCAGCAGTCGGATTATGCCGAAAGATGTGCTTCCGCTACGGCTGAAGGCGTCGTGGATTATTTCAGAGCGCAAGGAGAGTTCGCTCAATGAAGTATATAGGATCCTTTACACTTCCTTCAAAATCTTCCGAGGAGCATTTCATCCTGTCTTTTCCTTATCAGCTTGAAATGCAGTGCTATGACCACGATAATGTTTATCCCTTCAAGCTTTTTCCTCAGAAGAAGCTTGAAAGGATAGACTTTGAGGGTATAACCGTTTTTTACGGCAGTAACGGCTCGGGAAAATCAACTCTCCTCAATGTGATAGCTGAGAAGCTTGGCGTTAAAAGAGCGTCTCCCTTCAACAATACGCCGTTTATGAGATCGTATATTGAATTGTGCCGTTGTGACTTCGCCCATATCGGCGGTGCTCCTGCGGGAAGCAGGATAATAACAAGTGACGATATTTTCGATCATCTTCTTGATCTGCGTTCCGTAAATGACGGAATTGCCGGCAGAAGAGAAGAGCTGTTTGAAGCATATTACAATTCGAGAGAAGAGCCGATGATAAAGCTGTCGTCTCTTAAGGAATATGACAGCTTTAAGGAGCAGCTTGATTCCAAAATAAAGACCAAGTCGGAATTTACCTCACGCCGCTTGATGCGGAAAGAACTTTCAGGAATGTCCAACGGCGAAAGTGCTTTTCTTTACTTTACACGGCGTATAGAAGAGAATGCATTATATCTCCTTGATGAGCCGGAGAACAGTCTTTCGCCCAAGCTTCAATTGGAATTGATGCAATTTATTGAGGATTCCGTCAGATTCTATAACTGTCAGTTTATTATTTCTACGCATTCTCCCTTTCTTCTTTCTATGAAGGATGCAAAAATATATGATCTGGACATTGTGCCCGTGAGAAGCAAAAAATGGACGGAGCTTGAAAATGTCAGGATTTATTTTGACTTTTTTAAATGTCATGAAAAAGAGCTAACATATGAATGATTATTTCATGTTAGTACCATTTTTCTGAATAGCAATCGTAAAAACGTTTTTACTTATCAGCCTCAATACACAAGAAAGAAACTTTTGCGCAGCGAAAGTTATGGTGATTCATATGTCAACAAAACAACGATCTTCGGGTCTTGATATTATTCGTACTCTGGCAGTACTTTTCGTTATGACTACCCATGCCATCGCATATCTTGGACCAATGGAAGTGGGAGTGCACTCCCTCAAATGGACAGTGTACTTGTTTATTCGCTTTACTGCAATTTCCAGTGTACCTTTGTTTATTTTGCTTACAGGCTATCTTAACAGAAAAAAACAGCTTACTCGTGGTTATTTCCGCGGAATCCTTCCGGTAATCATTTCTTATATTGTAATAGCCGCTTTGAGTGTGCTTTATACCAATCATATCGGGCAGACAAATTCAGACCTCTTCTGGGGTATACGTTCTGTATTTGACTTTTCCGCCCACGGCTATGCCTGGTATGTGGAAATGTATATCGGGCTCTTCCTTCTGATCCCGTTTCTCAATATTCTGTTTCAAGCTTTAGGTACTTTCAGAAAAAGAATGGTACTTTGTATTATTCTCTGCTTCATGACCAATCTTCCTGCGGCGGTGGAAAGCTTTCGGATCTCAGGGGCATCCCTTGATATCATTCCGGAGTATTGGGAAGCAATGTATCCGCTTTCTTATTACTTTATCGGATCAATGATAGGCGAGTATCAGCCCAAGATCAAAAAAGCGGTGTCGATCCCGCTTGCAGCAACAGCCATTCTCATCCCGGTAGGTCTTTGCTGGCTGTATTCTTCTCCCGAGGTCGGATATGCATGGTATATGATGAACGGTTTCTCTTGTATTACAACAGGAGCTATGGCGGCAACGATCTTTCTCGTGTTTTACGATGTCGATCTTCCCAAACCCCTTGCCTTTATTTTCCGTGAATTTTCTGTCTGTTCCTTCGAAATGTACCTCTTTTCCTATATTGCGGATCTGTGGCTTTATTCGAGAACACGGTATTTTATGCCCGCTATGGTTTTGACTGTGTTCGCTCTTTCGTACGTAATGGCTCGTATTTTACGTCTTGCGGTTTCACCTCTCTACAAATTAATTAAAGGTGACCGCAAAAAAGCACAGACCGAGATTCATACGGAAAAAAGTAATTGAGCGCTGAATAGTGATAAGAATAAAATACATATAAAAATGATAATAATAAAAAACAAAAGCACCGATCCCTATTTTAATCTGGCAGCTGAGGAATACATCACCGACAATCTCTGTGACGATGTATTCATGCTTTGGCAAAATTCGAGATCGGTCATAATCGGAAAGAATCAGAATGCCTTCGCTGAGCTTGACCGTGCATTTATTGAGGAGCACGGTATCAAGGTGGTACGCAGACTTACGGGCGGCGGCGCCGTATTTCACGATATAGGCAATGTGAATTATACTTTCATTACAAAAAAAGGAGAAGGCTCCCTCGACTTTGCCCGCTTTTGCGCTCCTGTTATCGAATCACTTAAGTCACTCGGTGTGGAAGCTGTTCTGACCGGAAGAAATGATATTGCCGTAGGCGGAGCAAAAATTTCGGGCACCGCCCAATGTGTCCGAGGCGAAAGGCTTATCCATCACGGTACATTGCTTTTTGATGCTGATCTTACGGAAATGGAAGGTGCTCTCCGTCCGGATCCGTTGAAGCTGCAAAGTAAGGGGATAAACAGCGTAAGGAGCCGTGTTACGAATCTTAAGCCCCTTTTGTCAAAAAAGCTTGAAACAGGGGAGTTTATCGAATATATCGAAAGGTATGTATCCGAACATGCGGGTATTACGGCTGTGCGTGAGCTGACGGACAAAGAGCGTGTCGGAATACAAAAGCTTGCCGACAGTAAGTATTCCGCATGGGAATGGAATTTCGGCGCATCGAAGAGCTATTCGAGACGTGAGCGCAGAAGGTTTCCTTTCGGTACGGTCCAAGCGGAGCTTGAGGTCTCGGAGGGAAGAATTGCTTTGGCGAAAATATCGGGTGATTTCTTCGGTACACGTGATATTTCGGAATTGGAAACTCTTCTTTTGGGTACAAGATTTGAATTTGATGATATATGTACGCTTCTTGATGTAAGCAGTGTCAGCGATTTTGTCGCAGGCTCGTCTCCGAAGGAGATCGCCGCATTGATAATGGGTGTGGAATAAAATTACCGCCGGGAGTAACCGTAAAATTACGGCCGCTTTCGGCGGCTTTGTTGTATTATTCGCTTAACAGCTTTTCAATTTCTTTTCGTTGTTCGTTTGCGTACTCATAAACGGTAGCTTTAAACCATTTGCTTTCAATAAAATCATCTTTAAAAGCATCCATTACTTTTAGTGCGATCCTAAATTGAGAATTGGCTTTTTCGATTTCGCCGTTTTCTTTTAAACGCTTACCTGCAATGATCAGCATATCGATCAAGTCCTCTGCGGAAATATTCTTTTGCTTTTGTGCCGCCTCATACATTTCTTCTCCTTCAAGAAGTCGAGCAGCTACCCCAAGCTTTGTGAAGTAAATTTCCGGAATATGTTCAATTGCATCTTTAGCCAATTCATATTCGCCCTTTGCTTTATATGCTTCTGCCATAATACGATATGCATCCATACGCACATCATCATATTTCGTGCTTTCTACAAGAGCTTTTCCAATAGTAATGACTTCATCGTTTTTTCCCAATTCCGAAATAACGCCAATCAAACAATTTAACAACACATCATTTCCGGGATATCGTTTCAACCCATCTCGGATAATTTGCTCTGCTTTGGATTTGTCCTCATACCAATATTTACTGTGTTCATCTACGATTGCTTCAACATTTTTCTCAATTTCGTAAAGATTGAAATCGAAAAGCTCATCTGTTGAAACGCCGAAAAAGGAAGCGATTGCGGGGATCATAGTCACATCCGGCATTGTGTTACCCGTTTCCCATTTCGAAACGGCTTGAAAGGATACGCCAAGATAGTTAGCAAAAACCTCTTGGGATATATTCTTCTGTTTTCTTAACGATTTTATTTTTTCTCCAAGTTTAATCATTGTTGTTCCTCCGAATTGTTTTGGATCAGCGCTTATCCTGATATTATTATAGCATATTCTTATGTGAAAACAATAACTCATTTTGAGAGAATTTTTCTAATGTGAGTTGAAAACGAAAAGGGGCTGTCGCATTAAGCGACGCCCCGCGAAAATAGCGGACGGGAACCCGCTATTTTCGGAAACTTGAACGTTTTTGGCGTGCTTTAGTACGAATTTTTACGTAATTTCGGTGCCAAAACGATGAATTTTATTCATCGAGTTCAATTTCAGGGCTTGGCTCACGTTAGTGAGACAGCCCCAGAAATGATGCCATTTTGTTCTGATACAAAACAGACATAACCGTGAGCTAAATTGTCTATTTACACCCAAAATGATTTGTGATATAATAAGCGCAAACAACTGCAGTGCGTACAAAAACATGCGCTTAACAAAATTGTGCGTCTGTACGCACAATTTTCCAACTGCTGTTATAATCTGCAGTGCGTACAAAAACATGCGTTTAACAAAATTGTGCGTCTGTACGCACAATTTTCCAACTGCTGTTATAATCTGCAGTGCGTACAAAAACATGCGCTTAACAAAATTGTGCGTTTGTACGCACAATTTTCCAACTGCTGTTATAATCTGCAGTGCGTACAAAAACATGCGCTTAACAAAATTGTGCATCTGTACGCACAATTTTCCAACTGCTGTTATGATATGAAAAATTTACTGAAAATTTACGGAGGGAATTATGAAACGGATACTTTGGAATATTACTTTTTCGTCAATTATTACTTTGATTGCATATATTGCACTATATGCGGTTTGGGGTGCTGTCTTAAGCGGGGTTGAGAATCCCACTTTGAAACTGTTTGTAATTGCGCTGATGACAACGGTTGCGTTCGGATATATTTTACTGCATACATCAAAAATCAGAAAAGGCGTCGGTGAAGATGAGATCGTTTCGGATTACGAAGGCAAGCAGTACGTTTCTTTTGCAGATGATTTTAAGTTGGTTTTAAAGCGCGAATCCAAAATTCTTATCTGTATTGCTGTGATCGTTTTTATCTGCTTTGCATTGAATACCTTTGATGATTTAGTGTTTAAGAAAAAAACAATATCGCTTATCACTTTCTTTTTTGCACCCATGTGTTTGTTCAGTACGGTGTTTGATGTGAGTTTTGTCGGATATACTGCAGGGTATGTGTTGAGTGCCGTTGCGAACTGTGTCGCATATATCTTTTTTCTTTTAATGTATAGAAAAAAGCAGTACGATTATTGGATGAAAAATAAGATGTAAAAATTATGGAACTCAAAAACAAATTAAAGGAATTACGTACCGCACGCAATATGACACAGGAAGCTGTTGCGGAACAGCTCGGCGTTTCTTCACAAACCGTCTCAAAATGGGAACGAGGATTACTGTCTCCCGATATAGCACTCCTGCCCAAAATAGCATTGCTTTTTAAATGCTCTATTGATTCCTTGTTCGATATGGAATTGGTGTGGAGCATTGAACATCGAAAAGAATTTGGCGAGAAAATTCATGCTCTCCACGCAAAAAAGGATTGGGAGGGTGTATATCAAGCTTGGATCTGTGAAATAGAGTTGAATCCCGATCACTACGGAAATTATGCCGGCGTAATGCTTCATGTATACCGCAAAAAGCTTTATGACAAAGATCGGGTTGAAAAAATGATATCTCTTGCAGAGCATGCGGAAAAGTGTTGCATGGACGATGACAAACGTAATGAGATCTACCGAATCATGCTTCAGCTTTGTTCCGAATCAAAAGATCCTGCCATCAAAGAAAAAGGAAAATATTATTACAAAAAATTGCCATCCTTGCGTCATAGCCGTGAGGTGTATGCTAAATTTGTAATGGAAGGCGAGGAATACCTCGCACAGATAAAACGCAATCTGATTTATGAAATTGACGGCGCAGAATGCTGTGTGCGGCAGCTTATCACCGAAGATATGTCCTCTGAGGAAAAGCTGTTTTACTATAAAAGAGCCGCGGCTTTGTATGAGGCGGTGCTGGATGGTAAGTACGCAGGTTTTTACGATCCGCCGCTTCTTTACGACTATGCCTCGATCGCAAAGATATATGTTCAGCTTGGGCAAACGGATACGGCAGAGGAATATATAAACCGGATTGTTGATATGCTGGAAAAACATATGATAGAATCCGAAAAAGAAAACACATCTCCGCTTCTGTACTCCACGACGTTGCGCAACGCCTTTTCACCCGAAGAGCTATGCCAAGATTTTTTGCAATATATAGTAAGCGCTCCGGAGTTGGAGATCTTCAAGGATAAAATTTCAGCTCTCAAAAACAGATACGAGGAATATTTTTTTCAAAAGAGAGGTGAAGCCAATGAAAACTAAAATTTCTTTTATAGCATTTCTCTTGCTGATGGCAATGTTGCTCGTTTCATGTACTGACTCACCCGATTTGCCGCAGGACACTGAACCGCCGACTTTGGATAGTTCGACTGATACATCCACCGAAAAGCCGGAAGATCCTTTTGCATCGCTCCGCTCAAGCGGAGAAGAGTGGATCACCTACGGTCTTACTGCGTATGAAAGTGGAAAGCAAGTGGCAAACCTAAAAGAGTTTTTCTCCGATCTCGCTAATATGACTTATCTCACGTTGTACGATCACTTATTTACATACGACAAAACAAAATCTGTCCCGGTAGCAGAAGCATTGTTTGCTTTTGTTTATGATAAATACGGTGCAGAAGGGTTGCTGAATTTAGAGAAGCGGTGCGAATATAAGAGTGAATATCTTAAATCACTTGGTTTGGAGACAGAATACACTAATGCCCCGGAAGCGGAAGTCTTACTTGCTTCGATGGATTTTTCCTCTGATGCAACGTATAAATACATTATATCCTTTGATAATGTAACATACTATTTCAAGGATTTTAGTGCCGGTAGTCCGACACAATATCACGGACTTCTGTACTTCAATACCGCGGGGCTTTATAAAATGCTCGACCATCTCGAAAAAAACGAATTAAACGAAGGACTTGATACCAACCGAGAGTTTCATTATTATATGCTCTTCGACGGCAGCGGATATTCTCAAACACGGTATCCTTCCGGAAATATGTACATCAATGATTTTTCAAGTGCTCTTCACGAATCGGTGCACGCGTTAGGTATCCGAGAGAACGGCAATATTTGGTTGAGCGAAGGTCTATGTGAGTACTTCGGAAAGACCCTCGGATTTAACAATCAGATTGCAGCATCGTATATTCAAATTATGAATGTTGCAAGGCAAGGCTATTTCGATGAGTATGCCGCTGCGGGAGATAAATCAGCAATTATCTGCAAAAATGTATACGAAGATTATATAGCTCTTGGCGGCAAATTTGATCTTGTCGGCACATTTGATCTTCCCTTGTATACAGATCTGTATGCGAAAGCTGAATTGGAAACTGACTTTTATAATACGATTGGCAATACCTACAAGCTTGTTAACGGAAAAAATTATGATGGTGTTGGAGTCGAACTTTCATATAATCAAGCGGCTTCTCTTGTTCTTTATCTTGTAGACACCTACGGTATTGAAGAGGTGCTCAGCGCTTATCACTCAAAGGATATCATGGCAACATTTGGGAAAGGTTATGAAGAATTAAAATCTGATTGGTTAGAGTACTTGTATAACTGATTCTTAAAAAACGCAACTCCGCCGAAAGTAACCGTTTAATTTGCGGCCGCTTTCGGCGGTGTTTTTTACATAACAAATAAAAATCGGCAATCCTCTTATGAAGCCTACCGATTTTTTATGAAACGGAGAGTCGAATGTCCGAACAAAGATTGTTTGATTTGCAGAAAGCAAAGAAAAGTCATGCGCGAGGCAGGGAATGATTATTCAAAGCACTCTGCAAATCTTGAATCTGATCTGATACTTTCTTTAAATGCTTCAGGAAGTACTTCTATCCATCCCTTCCAAAATGTTGGAGAAACTGACGGGAAATTCGCACTTGGGAATGTCACTTTCGCTACAAGAGGAGAGGAATATTCATATTCACCTGTACACCGAATAGAATCATAAAGTTTTTTATGCTCAAATCCCTTTTTGAAATATTCAAATGCTTGGTCTGTATTTTTGTTAAATCGCGCTTCGTAAACTGCCGCATGCATGTAAAGCTCACAAAGATGATAATGTGCAATACCACATCTTCCGTCACTGAAAATCGATTCATATAAGTGAGCGAGAACTACAAACAGTTTAACGCCCTCGGATTTTGCGGACGGCGAAATCTTGGTACATACGGAGTCACAAATAACGTTTCTTAATTCTGTCAAAAGAGAAATAATTGCTTCACCTTGATATTTGTCGCGTTCTTCAGCTGCGGTTGCTTTTGGCATAAGCGTTTCACGGCAAGTGATTATTGAATTTTGATTAGATGCCAACGCTTTTGCTTTGTCTGTGTTTCCCATTGAGGTATAAACCATTATCAACATCATGATGATAACATCGCGGTCCTCGGAGGAAATATCCATAGTCAAAACTTTTTCAAAGATACGAATCTCTTCCTGCCAGTATATATTTTTCGAGTTATATTCCGCATCCTCATGAGTATACTCTGAACCATCTTTAGTATAGGCTTTTGCACCGTATTTTTGCCATCCACACATACTTAATGCATATCCGAGTTTGATCAACACTTGCGGTTCTGATGGAAATTCTTCAGCTGCTGCACGAAGTAATTCAACACATTCCGTCATATCACCTTGTTTGTTGAGCAACTTATCAGCCTTATCCAATATTGATCTCAATTTTTCTTGTCTGTCCGTGCTATATCCAAATAGTTCATCAATGCTGATATTGAAATAATTAGCAATGGCAGGTATCAGCTCCATATCGGGATAACCGCCGTTTGCTTCCCAACGCGAAACCGCCTGAGGGCTGACTCCAAGAGCATTGGCTAAATCCTCTTGTTTTCTGCCATCTCGCTGTCGCAGTTGCTTTATTTTTTCTCCTATCTTAATATTCATGCTCTGACCTCCAGATATTGATATCACCGGTGTGATCACATTATATCATATTAAGGTGGAAACGGTCAATTATCAATTTATTGTTTGGCAATCAAGTATCGCTTGTTTTTTTGTGTTTCCTCGACGCTTGCGTCTGGGGCAAGCATAGCGCGTGGACGTCAGCCGACGAAATCGGGCAGGAGCCCGAATCCACTAAAAAAGCAAGGCTTTTCAACCTTGCTTAATTTTGTTTTCAATTGTAATACAAGAAGATGTTAACATTCTGCGTATTCTGCCGCAGAGATTTCGATGTTTCTTAAATGTCCTCTCGTCAATACATCCGGATGAAAATATCAACTTTAGCCAACTCTCTGTTTCCATACACTCTTTTCGTGCAATTTCAAACTTTGAAAGCATATCGGCAAGACTTTGCGGATATTGCGCTTCGGAAATGTTGGCGAAAACACTTGATGATGATTTTTTGATTTGATATACGGTATTGGAGTCTATTTTGTGCTCGTTGCAAAGCGCTGCAATTTCGCAAGCCAATTTTTCGGAATATTCAAGCAATAAATTCTTTGCCATATCATTCTCCTTTCGCATCCAAATCACGCCGTAGGCGTGTATGAGATCCGCAACTTGTTGCGGTATGGAATTGCGGCGCAGCCGCGTATGTAATCAAGCCGCAGAAAATGCACCTTCGGTGATGCCATACGCCTTTGGCGATTCCATACAATGCGCAAGCGCATTGATTCCATGCCAAGCCTGCGGCTTGGATAAAAAGATAACATCCGAACTTTCAGCTCGGATGTTATCTTTTTTGGTGACTCATCGGAGAGTCGAACTCCGGACACCATGATTAAAAGTCATGTGCTCTACCTACTGAGCTAATGAGTCTTACGCATATGCGCATATGCTTCCAACGATCTGAAAAGAACGATTGAAAGGCGCCCTTTTATCGGCGCCCGTATATGATAACACAACAAAGCAATTTTGTCAAGACTTTTTTGAAAAAATTTCAAAAAAACACTTGTAATTTTTTTTATAGTGTAGTAAACTATAGAGTGCATAAGGATTTGATTCTTAAAATCGATTCCGTAAGTGAAAAATCTGTACCGTTTATAAGTATCGAAAAAAGGATGCTAAACTATCGGCGGTACATGGAGGTATATATGGCAAACGAAAGAAAGCCGCTCGAGATCAAAATTGAGCGCACAAGTGTAAAAAAAGAAAAGCCCGACTATTCCAAGCTCGGCTTCGGCAGATTCTTCACGGATCATATGTTCCTTTGGAATTATACAGAGGGCAAGGGCTGGCATGATGCAAGAATAGTTCCTTACGAGAATATTTCTCTCGATCCCGCCGCTATGGTATTCCATTACGGTCAGGAAATGTTCGAAGGTCTCAAGGCTTATAAGACAGCCGACGGAAAGATACAGCTTTTCAGACCTCAGAAGAACATTGAAAGAATGAACAAGACAAATGAACGTCTCTGCATACCTCAGGTAGATCCCGACGAAACTCTCGATGCTATAAAGGCAGTAGTTGAAGTTGACAGCGACTGGGTTCCCTCCGAAGTGGGCACATCTCTTTACATCCGTCCCTTTATCATCGCTACAGAGCCTCATCTCGGCGTTTCTCCTTCCAAGACATACATTTTCTGCATAATCCTTTCTCCCGTAGGAGCTTATTATGCAGAGGGAATCAACCCCGTTAAGATATATGTTGAAGACGAATACGTAAGAGCCGTTAAGGGCGGTATCGGATTTGCAAAGGCAGGCGGAAACTATGCCGCTTCCCTCAGATCACAGAAGAAGGCTTATGAGCTCGGATATTCTCAGGTTCTCTGGCTCGACGGCGTACATAGAAAGTACGTTGACGAAGTTGGAACAATGAACGTATTCTTCGTTATCGGTGACGAAGTATGCACACCCGCTCTCGGCGGAAGCTTGCTTCCCGGTGTAACAAGAGACAGTGCATTGGCACTTCTCAAGAGCTGGGGATACAAGGTAAGCGAAAGACTTATCTCCATTGACGAGATCAAGGAAGCCTATAAGAACGGCGAACTCAAGGAAGTATTCGGTACAGGTACAGCTGCCGTTATCTCTCCCGTAGGCGTTCTTGCTGAAGGCGACTATAAGATGATTATCAACAATAACGAAATAGGACCTATCTCCCAGAAGCTTTACGACAATCTCACGGGAATCCAGTGGGGTACTGTAGAAGATACAATGGGATGGATAGTTCCCGTAATGTAAGTCTGAAATATTTTCATACTTAAAAGACCTGCGGCTTGCCCTCTGAAGGTAAGGATATCCTGCCTTCGCAGCATCGCAAGCTTCGGTCGCATTGAAAGGCACGGAATAATATGATATACAGGGCAGGAAAGGAAGAAGACGGTCTGCTCCTGCGCACTTATATTCGTTCGCGGCTCGGCTACAGCCGAGCCGCTTTGTCCTCTTTAAAGCAAAAGGAGGGCGGAATAAAGGTGAACGGACAGCCCGTTACCGTCAGAACTATTCTCCGCGAGGGAGACGAAATATTCCTTGACACGGAAGACGAAAAGATAAGCACGGGTATAACTCCGTACGATATCCCCATAGAGGTGCTTTATGAGGATGAATATATACTCGCGGTCAATAAGCCGCCGTTTCTTCCGGTACATCCCGCAAGAGATCATCAGGGCGATACCCTTGCGGGAAGGATAATGGCTTACTTTGATAAACCATGTGTTTTCAGGTGCGCTACCCGTCTCGATATGGATACGAGCGGAGTTGTTCTTGTATCAAAGGACAGACTGACTTCCTCAAAGCTTTCAGACATGCTGTCGAAGGGCGAAATATGTAAAAAATATACCCTTATATGTGAAAAAAATCAAAAATATACGGAATATACGCTTGAAAACAGCGGGGATATATTGTATAATATAAGAATGAAGAGCAATTCCTTTATGGAGCGTGAAGCCGTGACGGAGCAGGTAAGAGAGCTTGATAAAATTAACGGCTATTCACCGTGCATTACCGATGAAAACGGTGATGACAGAGACAGAAAGCGCCCGGGAGAATTTTCCCCCGAGGGAAGAGCGGCGGTAACTCACTATACAGTTATTTCGTCTAAGGGAGATCATAAATTGATAAGCGCCCGTCCCGAAACGGGAAGGACACATCAGCTCCGAGTGCATTTTCAAAGCATGGGATATTCCATATGCGGAGATACACTTTACGGAAGCTCTTCGGAATATATAAAAAGGCAGGCGCTCCATTGCGAAGAGCTGCTTTTTATACATCCGATCTTGAAAAAAGAAATCAGAATAAAAGCACCGCTTTTTTCGGATATGACGGAAATGATAGAAAAGATCGGTCTTTAATATATCCGATATTAAATCGGGAAAGGTTATTATATGGCTATTAACAGACGTGATGAAAGAGAGCTTGTTTTCGTAATGCTCTTTCAGGCAAGCTTCCATAAGGATGAGGAGCATGATAAGCTTTATGAGATATTCATGGAGGATCTTTCGGAGGATGAAAGATACGAGGATATCATGGCAAGCACATACATAAAGGAGACCTTCCTTGGTGCGGCATCTCATGAGGAGGAATTCAGAGAACGCATTCAGGAGCATTCCAAGACGAGAAATGTAAACCGCATATCCCGTGTATCGTTAAGCGTTCTTTTCCTTGCTTTATATGAAATGTTTTATAACGATGATATTCCCGAAGCAATAGCGATAAACGAAGCTGTAGAGCTTGTCAAGAAATATTACGACAAAAAAGCGGCTAACTTCGTAAACGGAATTTTGGGTAATATCTCAAAATCAAAATGAAAAATATAGCCATTGGAATAGATACCAGCAACTATACAACATCCCTTTGTGCTTATTCGGCAGAGGATGGCGTTATTGCATCTGAGCGAAAGCTGCTTCCCGTTTCTGAGGGTTCGTTGGGACTTCGTCAGAGCGACGCTGTTTTTGCCCATATCAAGGCTTTGCCTGAACTTTTCTGCGCCTTGAATGAAAAGCTTCGTGATAAGGCTCCCGATAGGCGCATATGCGTTGTTGGCGTTTCCGAAAGGCCGGTATCTGCGGAAGGCTCCTATATGCCTTGCTTTTTATCGGGAGTTGCAGCAGCTTCAGCTGCGGCAATGAGCGCAGATGCGCCCGTTGTAAGATTCTCTCATCAGGACGGTCATATAGCCGCGGGACTTTACGGAGATAAAGCATTTGATGATATAAAGGCACATGACAAAAAAGACGGAGAGTTTTATGCTTTTCATCTTTCGGGAGGTACGTGCGAGCTTGTGAGAGCCGTGAAGTCCTCCGAAGCGGGCGGATATTATGACGTTTCCACGGTTTCGGAATCACTGGATGTTACCTGCGGTCAGCTTATCGACAGATGCGGGGTGAAAATGGGAATAGCGTTTCCGTGCGGCGGTGAGCTTGAACATCTCGCCATGGAAAGCGAAAAAAAGTATAACGTAAAAATACCCTGCAAAAACGGTAATATCAATATTTCGGGAATACAGAATAAATTCGAAAAGATGATTGCGGACAATGAGCCTTATTGCGATGTGGCATCCTTTGTTTTCTCCGCTGTGTCCTCCGCTGTTTTGACTATGGCGGAAAATGTTCCATGCGGTGAGAAGATATTATTCTCGGGTGGTGTTACGAATTCCGTCATTTTGAAGAGCCGTATAGAAGAAAAGCTTAAAGGTAAATACGAGCTTATCTTTGCTCCCTGCGGAATGTCAAGCGACAATGCTGTCGGAACGGCGATCCTCGCCATGCTCAAGTATTCGGAAGGTATCCATGAATAACGATAATGTTTTGACCGTAACCGGTCTCAATGAGTATATTAAATCCAAGATAGATTCCGATGCGCTGCTTAATGATGTGTATGTGCGCGGAGAAATAAGCAATTTCACAAATCATAAAACGGGACATTTCTATCTGACTCTGAAGGATGAAACGGGTGTTTTGCGTGCCGTTATGTTCAAGGCTTACGCATCCCGTATGAAGTTTTTGCCCGAAAACGGAATGAAGGTGACGGCTCACGGAAGAGTATCGCTTTTTCCACGTGACGGACAGTATCAGCTTTATATAGATTCCATGGAGCCCGACGGTACAGGCTCTCTTTACCTTGCATTCGAACAGCTTAAAGCGAAGCTTGAGGCGGAGGGGCTTTTCTCTCCCGTCCATAAAAAAAGCATACCGAAATATCCCATGCGTGTGGGAGTGATAACATCGCCTACGGGTGCGGCTGTAAGGGATATGATAAATATTTCCACAAGACGCTTTCCCGCCGCAAGGCTTATTCTTTTTCCTTGCCTCGTTCAAGGCGAGAGCGCACCCGCTCAGCTTTGCTCCGGAATACGCTTTTTCAATGAAAGAGACCCCGTGGATGTAATAATAATCGGACGCGGAGGCGGTTCTCTTGAGGAATTGTGGGCATTCAACGATGAAAGGCTTGCAAGGGCAATATTTGCTTCAAGAATCCCCGTTATATCCGCCGTGGGGCATGAAACGGATTTTTCAATATCCGATTTCGTGAGCGACCTTCGTGCCCCCACTCCTTCTGCGGCTGTGGAGCTTGCTTTGCCCGAAACCGATGAGATAAGACACAGATTAGGAATTTTTGTATCGCGTATGGCTTCCGCCGAAAATGCAAAAATAAAGAACAACAGATCAAGACTCGACGGATTGGCTAAAAAGAGATGCTTTACGGGTCCCGAGGTCTTTATCGATGACAGAAGAATGTCTCTTTTCCATTCGGCACGCCTTCTCGAAAGCAGAATGAATCTTCTTTATGAAAAGAAATCAGCCGCCTTCAAAAGAGAAACCGCGAAGCTTGAAGCATTGAATCCCTTATCCATTATATCAAGAGGATACACCGCCGTGTTCAAGGAAGACGGCGAGCTTGCAAAAAGCGTAAAGCAGCTTGCTCCGGGAGATAAAATACAGTTTGACCTTACAGACGGCCATATCGAAGCCCGTGTGGAAAAAACAGAAAACAAATAAATGTTCTGAAAGGAATACTCACAGCCATGGTATCCGCACCTAATGAAAATGAAAAGAATAATATGACTTTTGAGCAGGCAATGATTCGCCTTGAGGAGATCGTCCGTGCCCTTGAATCGGATAAAACACCTCTTGACGGCTCTCTTGCACTATTTGAAGAGGGAGTGTCCCTTGTAAAGCTGTGCAATTCCATGCTCGATGATGCATCGGACAGAATAAGAATACTTACACGCTCGGCTGAGACAGGCGAGATAACGGAGGAGCCCTTTGAATAAGTGTTTTGAACTTATCACAAATTACCATGTGTTGTGCGGTATTTCAGGTTGGTTTATTGCTCAGATAATAAAATTTGCCGTTTGCTTTGTAAGGGAAAAAAAGCTTGACTTTCAGCTTATGATATCTTCCGGCGGAATGCCCAGCAGTCATTCGTCACTCGTGTGCGCCTTGCTCGGCGCCATGTGGGTGGATCCGGGTCCCGGAACGCCGTTATTTGCCCTTTCTTTGGCATTTGCAATAGTAACCATGTATGATGCGGCGAATGTACGCCGTCATTCGGGTGAGCATGCTCGTCTTCTCAACATTATAATAAATGACCTTTTCGAAGGTAAGGAGCTCCGTACGAAGGAATTGAAGGAGCTTATAGGTCATACGCCCGTGCAGGTATTGGCAGGTGCGGTGCTTGGAGTGGCAATATCCATAGTGCTGTCATGGATAATGATGTGAATGCCATATAATTATTTATAAAAAAGCAAGGAGGGATAGAATGGAAAAACTTACGCTTGAAGAGCTTAAGGGTATGCCGTTGGATAAAGCGGAAAAGCTTTGCGGTGAGATAAGAGAATACCTTACGGAAAACGTCGTTATAACCGGCGGACACCTTGCCAGCAATCTCGGTATCACCGAGATATCCGTTGCCCTTTTGCGTATCTTTTCTCCTCCCGAAGATAATATAATATATGATACCGGACACCAGAGCTACGTTCATAAGCTTTTGACAGGAAGAAAGGAAAGTTTTTCGACTCTGAGGACATTCGGAGGACTTTCGGGCTTTACGAAAAGAAGTGAGTCCATATACGATCCCTTCGGTGCGGGACATTGCAGCACATCGATCTCTGCGGCGATAGGAATGGCGAGAGCCGATGCTCTGGCGGGAATAAATGGAAAGTCCATTGCCGTTATAGGCGACGGAGCATTTTCCGGAGGTCTCGTGTATGAGGCTCTCAACAATATAAGAAAAAATGACAAAATAATAATTGTACTCAACGATAACGAGATGTCTATCTCGAAAAACGTTGGACTTATGGCTGGATATCTTAATAAGATCCGTGCCACGGATAAGTATTATAACATAAAGAGAAAAAGTGAAGAGATAATAAGCTCGGTTCCCATTGTGGGCGGACCGAGTGCCAGAGCGATTAGTAAGGTCAAAAACGGAATCAAGACCTTGGTCTTGAAAAATAATCTTTTCGAACAGCTCGGCATTTATTATCTTGGCCCCGCAGACGGAAATGACTTAAAGACTACAGAGGCGTTGCTTCGCGAAGCGAAGAGATTGAACCGCCCTGTGCTTGTTCATTTACACACGAAAAAAGGAAAGGGCTTTCTTCCGGCTGAAAACGATCCGAGCTCTTATCACAGCGTAAAGGCGGATCCGGGAAAGAAGAACGGCACCACGGAACAAAAGGAAGAACAGAAGCTTTTAAAGCCGGTTACCTTTACCGAGAATTTCGGAAAGATCGTTACTGCGGCTGCATCTGAAAATGAGAAGATAACTGCCGTTACAGCGGCAATGTGCGACGGTGTCGGCTTGAATCTTTTTGAAAAAAAGTTTCCCCACAGATTTTTTGATGTGGGAATTGCCGAGGAGCACGGAATGACCTTTACCGCAGGAATGGCGGCAGGGGGAGCTCTTCCCGTTTTTGCATTGTACAGTACGTTTTTTCAAAGGGCGTACGATCAGGTGTTCCATGACCTTGCCCTACAAAAGCTTAAGGCTGTCATTGCTCTTGACAGAAGCGGTCTTGTGGGGGAGGACGGTCCTACTCATCACGGTCTTTTCGATGTGGCTATATCCCTCCCTATACCAGATGTCAGCATATATTCTCCTGCCACTCTTTCCGATCAGGTGTATGTGTTCAAAGAAGCGCTGATATGCAAAAAAGAAGAAAAAGAATCTGATGTATGTATAATCAGATATCCGAAGGGAACTCAGGACAGTGATACTGCGGAGATATTCGATATATCAAAGGATATTTCGGTATATTCTCCTTATCCCTACGATGAGATCGAAGCAGTCATCGTAACTTACGGAAGGATCACGGCAGAAGCATTGAAGGCTGTAAAGATGTGCAGAGTAAAGTGCGCTGTTGTGAAGGTTTTGAAGCTGAAGCCCTTTGATACGGTAAAGTTTTATGAGATACTTGAAGGCTTTTCCAAGCTTAAAGCTGTGGTGTTCCTTGAAGAGGGAATAAAAAACGGAGGCTTTTCTCAGCTCGTTTTATCCAAGGCTTCCGAGGACGGAAAGCTTTTCCGTATTAAGGACGGTCAACCATTCCCGATAAAAACAAAGATAATTGCGATAGACGATACCTTCGTGCCTCAGGGAAAGGTACCTGAGCTTATCTGCCATTGCGGTCTTGACGGAAAAAGCGTTTCGGAAGCAACGGAAAAGTTATTTGAATTATGAGACTTGATGTATATCTCTGTGAAAAAAAGCTTGCGAAAAGCAGAACTGCCGCCGCAAAACTCATTACCAAGGGTCTTGTGACAGTTAACGGAAAGGTCACGCTGAAAGCCTCTGAAAGCATCAGTGAGACCGATACGGTCGAAGCAGCAGCCGATGAAGAATGCAGATACGTAAGCCGCGGCGGTTTGAAGCTTGAGGGCGCTTTGAAGGAATTTTCCGTAGATGTGACGGGAATGGTATGTATCGATGTAGGAGCCTCGACGGGAGGCTTTACCGATTGCCTCCTTAAAAACGGGGCTCAGAAGGTCTATGCGGTGGAAAACGGCAGCGCACAGCTTGACAGCTCTCTTGAGAACGACAGCAGAGTCATATCGATGGAAAATGTAAATGCCAGATATATGACAGAGGATTCTCTGCCCGAAAGGTGCAATATTGCCGTGATGGATGTGTCATTTATCTCTCAGACGCTGATATACGATGCACTCCATGCTCTTTTGAACGACGACGGCATTATGATAACGCTTATCAAGCCTCAGTTTGAAACGGCGCTGACATCGCAGGGAAGAAAGCTTCTCGGTAAAAACGGTGTCATAAAGGACGATAAGGCACGGCTTGAAATATTGAAGCGTATAAAAGAGGAAGCCGAAAAGAAAGGCTTTTTAATGGAAAGATATATTGTCTCTCCCATAAAGGGCGGAGACGGAAATGTGGAGTATCTTGCCTTATTTCATAAGAAATAAGTTGTTTCGAAAGATATAAAGCGGAAGGGCGTAAGTTTACGATCGTCCGGAAAGGTTGATCAAATTGGAGAAAAAAAATTCCATACCGAAAAACATATTGCTTATGCCGAATGCAATGAAGGATAAAGATTATCACACCTCCACCGCTTTGGCGAAGCGCCTTATCGGAAACGGTGCAAATATATTGCTCGGCAGCCATCATGAGGGATGCTTTGACTTTCCCTGCGAAAGAGGCGTCGAGGAAGAGCTTATGAAGCTCTGCGATATGGTGATAACGCTCGGAGGCGACGGAACGCTTCTGGCGGCATCTCTTCCCGCAGTAAAGTATGATAAACCCATATTGGGCGTCAATATGGGCAGAGTAGGCTTTCTTGCGGAGCTTGAAAGAAATGAAATAAATGAGACGGACAAGCTTTTTACGGGAGATTTTTCCGTTGAGGAGAGAGTCCGCCTTGACGTAAAGATAGAAAAAAGCGACGGCGAAATATTCAATTCCACAGTACTCAATGACTGCTGTGTATCGGCAAAGAGCAATTCGAGAGTAGTGGAATTTGATCTTCTTTGCGCCGAAAATGATGACGGAAATGCAAATTGGGGAAAGGTGTCCCACTACCGCGCCGACGGTGTTGTCTTTTCAACTCCAACAGGCTCAACGGCTTACTCCCTTTCTGCGGGAGGAGTCCCCTGTGATCCCGTGTCCTCGGTAATTTGCATGACACCCATATGCTCGCATTCACTTGTGAATTCAAAGACGCTTGTGTTTTCGGATAAAAGACGCCTTGCCATATGCAATCTCGACGGAAGAGACACGGTGTGCTTTGCCGCTCTTGACGGAAGCGATGCCATGAGAAACGGAGAATACATTTCCCTTACGGCGGAGGATCTTCTGTATATATCTGTTTCGGATAAGAAGACAAAGCTTGTGAGACTCATGGGCAGAGCGTTTTATGATATACTGTTTGATAAATTTAAGTAAGAGGCTGAGATAAATAATAAGGACGGAATTTATAATGAGAAGAAGAGACAGCTCCGTTGCCAAGGATAACCGCAGAGATGCCATTATCAGACTGATAACGGAAAAAGAAATAGAGACACAGGAAGATCTTTCAAAATATCTCAACGAGGAAAATTTCTTTGCCACACAGGCAACGCTTTCGAGAGACCTTAAGGAGCTCGGAGTTTTCAAACGTACAAATCAGAATGGAAAAAATGTATATACTTATAAAGCATACGGGAATGAACCTGTGCCCGCAAAGTATTCCAAAATACTGCGAGAGGTAGTCAATATGGCAGTTCCCGCAGGCAATATCGTTGTAGTCAAGACCGTATCGGGAATGGCAAATGCCGCAGCGGCGGCGATAGATGCTCTTTCCTGGGACGGGTTTATAGGAAGCATCGCAGGAGACGATACTATCTTCATTGTATTCTCTTCAAACGATGATGCGGCAAAATTCTGCGGAAACGTGCTTTCCATAGAGAATTGATCGGATTATGCTGCTGTCCCTTCATATTGAAAATATCGCTCTGATAAGTCAGGCGGATATTGATCTTTCTCCCGGGTTTACATCAATGACGGGTGAAACGGGTGCGGGAAAATCCATACTTGTGGACTCTATTTACTTTCTTTCGGGAAGCAAATCTACCTCGGGAGCAAAGGCGGCAAGCGAGCTTATCCGTACGGGTGAAAGCGAGTGCCTTGTAAGCGGTACTTTTTCGGGAATACCCGAGGATGTTATAACCAAGCTTTCGGAAAACGGTATAGAATATGACATTGACGATGACTGTCTGATACTGACAAGACGCATGACCTTGGACGGAAAGGGTACCTGCCGTATAAACGGCAAAGCCGTGCCTATGTCGCTTTTCCGTCAGATAGCATCGGAGCTTGTGATGATACACGGTCAGAATGACTCTCTGGCTATTCTGGATAGATCAAAGCATGAGGTGTATCTCGATTCCTCCCCGAGAGGAGAGCTTGCGGAAAAGATATCGGAAGCAAAGAATAATTATCAGGCTTTATACACGGAGCTAAAAAAAACAGAGAGGGAGATAAAACAGCTTGAATCTGCGGAAAAGGAAAAGAACCGCAGAATGATCTCTCTTAAGTTTGAAATAAACGATATAACATCCGCCAAAATAAAGGACGGAGAAGAGGATTCTCTTTTGAAGAAAAAAGCGGAATTGAGAAATTCCGAGAAGATATCCTCCTCCTTGAAAACGGCAGTCAAGGCTTTGGACGGACTTTCAAAGCAGAGAGGTGCTGTGGAACTTCTTGCAATAGCTTCAACGAAAGCAGCTACGGCATCCGAATACATACAGGAGCTTTCGACCTTTGCGGAAAAGCTTGAATCCTTAAGGTATGAAGCCGAGGATGTGTTGAAGGAGATAAAGTCCTACGCCGATGAATACGAGGACGATCCCACGGAGGCTCTCAATAAGACGGAAGCACGTCTCGATGCCATATACAGAATGAAGCTGAAATACGGCTCCACGGAAAAGGAGATACTTGAATACCTTTCAAAAATAAAGAAGGAATACGCATCTCTGAACGATTCCGAAAACGAAAAGGCAAAGCTTATCGAAAAGAGAAACGATCTTTACAAGGAAAGTCTTTTGGCATCATCCGTTCTTACGGAATTGAGAAAGGAAGCCAAAAGCCTTCTCGAAGAACGCATGACGGAGCGCATGAGATATCTCGATATGAAAAAGACGGAGTTTTCCGTCAGCATGATACCCGCCGAAAACGGTGAGCTTCTTCCCGGCGGTGCGGAGAGCATTGAATTTCTTATCAAATCCAATGCGGGAGAACCATTTAAGCCCTTGTCCGCTATTGCCAGCGGCGGCGAATTATCGAGAATAATGCTTTCTCTCCAGACAGTCCTTACGTATTCGGGAGATATAGGTACGATGGTGTTCGACGAGATAGATACGGGCGTATCGGGAAGCACCTCACGAAAAATAGGGCTTTGCTTAAGGATGCTCGGAGAAAACCGTCAGATACTGTGCGTTACTCATTCTGCTCAGGTGGCTGCCGCATCAAACGAGCAGTTCAAGATAAAGAAAGAGGAAAAGGACGGCAGAACATTTACATCGATACGCGCTTTGTCGGGTGATGAACGCAAACGGGAGATAGCAAGAATATTGGGCGGTCTTTCCGTTACGGAAGCAACTCTTCTCAGTGCGGAGGAAATGCTCGATACAGAAAAAATAAACAATGAGCTTGAAAGCGTCGAATCAAACGGCGCAGGACAGTAGAAAGGATATTTAATATGAAAATTTATGAAGAACTGCGCGCACGCGGTCTTATTGCGCAGATGACAAACGAGGAAGAGATAAAAGAACTTATCAATAACGGAAAAGCTACCTTTTATATCGGATTTGACTGCACGGCAGACAGCCTTACCGCAGGTCACTTTATGGCACTTACCCTTATGAAGCGTCTCCAGATGGCAGGCAATAAGCCCATCGCTCTTATCGGCGGCGGCACTACCATGATAGGCGACCCCTCCGGACGTACCGATATGAGAAAGATGCTTACAAAAGAAGATATCGATCATAATGCCGCTTGCTTCAAGCGTCAGATGGAACAGTTTATCGATTTCTCCGAGGGCAAGGCAGTTATGATAAACAATGCGGACTGGCTTCTTAATCTTAATTATATCGAGCTTCTCCGCGAGGTAGGCTCCTGCTTCTCCGTAAACAATATGCTCAGAGCAGAGTGCTACAAGCAGAGAATGGAAAAGGGACTCTCCTTCCTTGAATTTAACTACATGATAATGCAGTCCTACGACTTCTACTATCTCTACAAGAATTACGATTGCAACCTCCAGTTCGGCGGCGATGACCAGTGGTCCAATATGCTTGGCGGTACAGAGCTTATAAGAAGAAAGCTCGGCAAGGATGCAAATGCCATGACGATAACTCTTCTTACCGACTCTCAGGGCAAGAAGATGGGTAAGACAGCGGGCAACGCAGTATGGCTCGATCCCAACAAGACATCTCCCTACGATTTCTATCAGTATTGGAGAAATGTTGCCGATTCCGACGTTCTCAAGTGCATCAGAATGCTCACATTCCTCCCCATAGAGCAGATAGACGAAATGGACAAGTGGGAAGGCAGCCAGCTTAATACAGCTAAAGAGATCCTCGCATTCGAGCTTACCAAGCTCGTTCACGGCGAAGAGGAAGCAAATAAGGCGCAGAGTGCCGCTAAGGCATTGTTTGCCGCAGGCGGAGTATCCGAAAATATGCCCGAGGCTCTCGTTTCCGAAAGCGACTTTACGGACGGTGCAATAGGTATAATCGATATTCTCGTAAAAGCGGGAATCGCTCCCTCCAAGGGTGAAGCAAGAAGACTTATCCAGCAGGGCGGCGTTTCCGTTGACGATGAAAAGGTCACCGATTTTGCAAAGACATATGCAAAGGATCTTTTCAATGACGGTATCATAGTCAAGAAGGGAAAGAAGATATTTATAAGAGTAAAGCTCGGATAAGAGATCCCGGATATATACTTTAAAACAAAGAAGAATGCCGAAGCGCAGGTTTTTTCCGCAGCCTCGGCATTGTTTTTTTATTATTTTTAATTAAAGCATATTTTCGAATCTCTTCATTGCTTCAACTGTATTTTCATAATTGTTGAAGGATGTGAGACGGAAGAAGCCTTTTCCGTTTTCTCCGAAGCCTTCGCCGGGAGTACCTACAACGTTGGCGTTGTTGAGGAGATAATCGAAGAATGTCCAGGAATCCATGTTGTTGGGGCATTTGAGCCATACGTAAGGAGAATTCTTACCGCCGCAGTACCAGATACCGCACTTATCGAGTGTGGAGGTGATAACGGATGCATTTCTTCTGTAATAAGCAATGTTTTCTCTTGTCTGCTTGATACCTTCATCGGAGAAAGCAGCAGCGGCGCCCTTCTGGATTATGTAGGAAACACCGTTGAACTTTGTTGTCTGTCTTCTGAGCCAGAGCTTGTTGAGCTGAACACCGTCAAATACAAGATCGTTGGGAACGATGGTGTAGCCGCAACGTGTTCCGGTAAAGCCTGCTGTCTTGGAGAGAGAGCAGAATTCTATAGCGCACTTCTTTGCACCTTCGATCTCGTATATGCTTCCGGGAAGCTCATTGTCGATTATGAACGCCTCGTACGCTGCATCAAAGAGGATGATGGAATTGTTGGAAAGTGCGAAGTCAACCCATACCTTAAGCTCGTCCTTTGTATATACGGCGCCTGTGGGATTGTTGGGAGAGCAGAGATATATTATATCGCCCTTTGTATCTGCATCGGGAAGGGGACGGAAGCCGTTTTCTTCGTTTGCCTTGAGATAGGAAACGCTTCTGCCGTCCATTATGTTTGTATCAACATAAACGGGATAAACGGGATCGGGAATAAGAACGGTGTTGTCTCTTCCGAATATATCGAGAATGTTTCCGAGATCGCTCTTTGCTCCGTCGGATACGAATATCTCATCCTTTTCAAGAGAAACGCTCTTCTTTGCGTAATAATCCTTTATCGCGCCCTTGAGAAAATCGTATCCCTGCTCGGGGCCGTAGCCGCGGAATGTGGATGCGGATGCCATATCGCTTACGCCTGCGGAAAGCTCCTTGATAACTGCATCGCACAAGGGAAGAGTAACGTCTCCTATACCTAACTTTATGACCTTTTTATCGGGATTTGCGGCGATGAACGCATTGGCTCTTCTGCCTATCTCCGAAAAAAGATAACTTTCTTTTAAATTAAGATAATTTTTGTTGATGGAAAGCATATATTATTCCTTTTCTGTGTTATTGATTTGCGATATGTAAAATGCATTATATACAGCAAAAACTACACGCATTATACTTGATATATAATATTATACAGAAACTTTTTTTCTTGTCAAGTGGAAATCGATAAGTTACGGAAAAATTCAATTTATTTGCATAAAGAGACTTTCTTTCGGATGATTGTATATATTCGCGAAAGAGTGTAATAATGATATTTTCTGCATTTAATGCAAAAACAAGTGTCAAAAAGTGTACTATTTGACAGTTGTTTTACTCACCTAATTATATCATTAAAATGCATCAAATGCAAGGCTTTTTTTGAAAAAGTTGACAGAATTTTTATTTATATGCGATCTGTTTGATTTGAAATGGCTTTTGTCAAATAGTACACCTTTTGCAAAAGGTGTACAACAGATATGGCAACGGAAAACATATCAAATACGCGCTGCTTTTACCAAAATTAATCTATTTTAAAAATTATAAACAGTCATCTTCCTATTCGATTTACTTCCGTGTCGGCTTTACGTTTGATGAGGGGGTTATATCTCCGTCTATGACGCCGTTTTCTTCTTCAAAAGCTTTTATGCTTTCTCTTATCAGAACAAGTATCTGACTGTTTACGCTTCTGCCCTCATAATCGGCAATATAGGAGATCTTCTTTAACATTTCTTCTTCAATTCTTATTGAAACGCTTTTTATAGCCATAAAATTTACCTCAAAATAAATGTATTATGTATTTATTTTAGATGTAATATGTGCTATAATGTTATAAATAGATATACCGTATATCCAAATAATTCGAGGAGCTGTAGATATGGTAACCGAAAACATATCAAATACGTGCTGTTTCTTCGGAAACAGAAAAATAAACGAAACAGAAGAATTGAAAACACAATTACATGAGGCGATAGAAAGCTTGATAATAAATGAGAACGTAAGTCTGTTTTTGTTTGGAAGCAGAAGCGAATTTGACAAGCTTTGTCTGGAGAGCGTTACCGAAATAAAAGAAAAATATCCGCATATAAAGCGGATTTATGTAAGAGCAGAGTATCCCGTTATAACCGATCTCTACAAAGCTTATTTGTTGGAATCGTATGAAGATACTTACTTCCCTGAAAAAATCAAAGACGCCGGTAAAGCATCATATGTAGAGAGAAATTATGAAATGATAGATAAGAGCCGCTTTTGCATAGTATATCATGATGAGAATATAGCAAACAGCCGTAAAAGCGGTACAAAGATCGCACTTGATTATGCATTTAAGAAAGGGAAGAAAATAATACGCTTCCCCGATTGAAAATATATGTCCTGAAAATGGGGCTGTCTCACTAACGTGAGCCAAGCCCTGAAATTGAACTCGATGAATAAAATTCATCGTTTTGGCACCGAAATTACGTAAAAATTCGTACTAAAACACGCCAAAAACGTTCAAGTTTCCGAAAATAGCGGGTTCCCGTCCCCTATTTTCGTCCGCTGTTTTAGCGGGGGCGTCGCTTAATGCGACGCCCCCGGTTTTAATCCTTAATTACCTTTTTCTATTATTTTGATATTCTTAGGATGTATATCCGCATTGAGATATACTATTTCCTTTATCTGTGCTACCTGTGAAGGAGTTAGCCCGTCGGAGCGGACAATGATATTGGCATTGCCTTGGCTTATGACGGCAACACATTCCTCCATCCCTTTTGCTTTGATAAGATTTTCAATATTGACCTCATTTGCGATCTCATCTGCTATTCTTGACATCTCGGAGGTGATCTCTTCCTTCTGTGCTTCCGTTGCACCGTCCTTTTCAAGCATAGTCATAAGAAGCTCTATTGATTCATCACGGCTTCTCTGACGGGAAATTACGGCGACGGAAAAATAATCGTCTCCCGCATCCGTTGAAGCGTTTTCGGAATCTCCTCCCGTGCTTTTATCTGACAGAACTTGAGTGTCATTTCCATTGTTGTTTACGATTCCGGGGATATCGTTACCGTCTGAAATATTTCCCGAAATAATATCATTTCCGCCGGAGATCGAACCGCCGTTTTCGGAATAATACTTAACGTTTATGTATCCCGCCACGGCAATAAGCGCCAATGACATAACAACGAGAGCGTTTTTAACGTTCAGTGATCTCCAAGGGAAGGAAACGGGCATTTTTCTTTCCGAGGCTTTGTTTCCGCTTGTCATGCCTTCATCCTCGGAAGAGGCGAGGCTTGAAGAGGTTTCTTCACTTTCTCCATCTTCATTTTCATCACCGCTTGTTCTTAATTTGAAAAAGCTTTTTACTTTTGAGCCGAGAGTCGAGAAAAATCCCGATCTCATTTTCTTTTCTTCCTGCGGTACTTCTTTCTTTTCCCCACCTTCGGTGAGAAGGGGAGTGTCAACGCCTTGTAATTGAATTTTACTTCTTTTATCCGAAGGACCTTCGAATTCCATCGTTTTCATTGTTATTTTTTCGAGCTTTTCCATTTGCTGTCTGCCTTTCTTTATATTTATAGTTTAGCCGCCTACATATATTTTATTTGTAGGAAGATCGAGAGCACATGATATAAGTGAGATTATTTCCGCCTTCAAGGTACCGTTTATATTGCCGCTGCAGGTTACTGCGGCACCTCCTATGACAGGGAGCTTTTCCGAAACCGGGATAGGAACTTCGTCACCGTTTTTTGCTTTGCGCAATATTATCGAGGAAGACCGTTCCTTTCCCGAGGGCAGATCTCTTTCCTCTGTTTTTTCTGCATAGATCGTTTCGGAGGTGTTTTTCAAGGTTATCATGACCTTGACGTTTTCTACTCCGTCAATGGAGCTTATCATTTCTTTTAATCTTTTTTCCAAAGAACTTACATATCCTTCATTCGAAAAAGCATTTTCGTTTTCGGTAAATACCGCATTTGCGGCGGCGGTGTTATCGGTAAGTGATGAGCTTTGATCTTTATCGGAAAGGAATACAAGGGCTATTCCGATAAAGAAAAGTAAACTCAGCAGTATGATAAACAGAGGCCTTTTTCTTATTACGGAGGGAATCTCTTCATTTTTCATGGCTTTCTTTCTTCCTTTATTGTTATTCTTGCTTTTCTTCCGTCTTATTTCCTTCGAACACGGCTTCTGCCTTTACCTGATCGGAGTAGAGGTGTTGAATATAAGAGCAAGCCTTATCGGAGGGGAAATCCTCGGAATGATATATTACCGTAACGGTTATGTCCGTCAGAGTCTTATCGGCAAGGACTGTGACCGTGAAATCGTTTCGTCCAAGCTTTTTTTCGGTCAGGATGAATGTCTGTTTCTCAAACTCTTTCAGCGCTTCGTCAAAAATAAGATCACTTACATCTTTATTTTCATTCGCTGTAAGATCTGTTTCACCGAATATATCCGCATCGAAAAATGAAGAAATGCTTTTCAGTGTTTCGGGAACAGGGGAGATAATCAGAAAAAGGGAAACAAGCGCTCCGATAAAACGGATGCTTGCGGACATTTGTTTTCCGTTGTCGGTATCGGGAATTATGTATACGGCAATTGCTGTTATGACCGATGCAGCTATTATGGATGAAGCCCACTCAAGCATAGAATTCCCTCATGAAAACAGTCAATGCGATAAGGAAAAAGACAGCGGATGCTGCGCAAAATGCGAGAAGCATATCTGCAACGGAGCAGAATTCCCGCAGTACCGTTTCCTCCCGTTTACAATTCAATACGGAGGATGCTGAAGCTGAGAATGAGAATATCAGCTTTTTTACTACGATCCCCAGAACGGGAAAAGCGCTTATATATATCACAGCCCCCACACCGAAGGCTCCCGTCAATGATTTTACCGCTCCTATCCCCGCACTTACCGTTTTGACGGCTTCGCTTACCATGGAACCGACTATGGGAATGAATGTTCCCGCGGCGTACCTTGCCGTTCTTATAAGCACGGTATCTGCAGAAGCTGAAACGACAGTCTGAAAATAAAGTACTGCAGACATTATTGTCATGGATATCAAAGTGATTCCGGTAATGGTGTTTTTAACGCTCTTGTGTATTCCGTCAAGAGATATCGGAGAAAATACTCCCGCAATAAGCAATGCGAAGCATATCCGTACCCCCGGCATAAGAAGATAAGCAAAGATGCCTTGAAGTATATCGAGACCCAAGATTATGCATGCGCTTTGTATTCCTCCCGAGGTCACCTGCCCGTTCAATGTGTATACCGAGGTCATTACGGGAAGCATTCCCGTAATCAGCATATTGAGATCTGACAGATACTTTTCCGTTGCCGAGATAAGCTCAAGGATGATATCACAGCATGAGATACATAATACCATGGTGCATATCATACGGAATATTTCGGAATCACCTCCGGAAAGTATTCCCGCAGCAGAAATAACAGCGGAAAAAATGAGTACGGCACACAGCCCCGCAAGAAGCTTTCCGTTATTCTTTATCTCCTTTGAAATAACAGAGAGGATAAGAGAAAATATATTCTTTGCCCCATCTTCGGAAGTGATGTCGGTGACATCAAAGGAAGATGTCTCTTCGTTTTCATAAATGCTTTCGGGGAGAAGCTCATGCAGTCTGCCGGCTCCCGTAAGCCTTTCTATTTTGCTTTGTATGTCCTCATCTCCGCCTTGTGCTGTGACAGAGAAAAGAGACAAAACGATAACAAGTACCGCTAAACAACGTTTGATTTTTTTTAATTCGTATTTTTTTCGCTCTTTCATTTTATTATGCTTTTGCTTTTTGCTTTTCTATCAGTTCAGAATGCCCAGGGCTATAGCTGTAAGCTCCTTCAACAGAGGCAGAGACATAGCAAGGACAGCAGCTTTTCCGCATAGATTCACCTTTGATGCAAGGCCCGATTCACCCGCATCCTTGCATATCTCACATGTGAATGCGGTTATAACGGCTGATGCGGCACCTTTCAGGATCACATCTGTTTTTCCGTATCCTTTGGTGCGTTCTGTCAATTCTTCCATGTATGCGAATATCGGCGCAATATCCTTTGCACATATTCCTATGAATAATAATCCCGCAGCGATCATCGCATATAACGCATATTCCTTTTTGATCTCCTTTAAAAGTAAGATCACGCTTAAAGCTCCCAAAGCGATAAGACAATATTTTATGATATCCATATTTTAAAGACCGAATATACTTCTCACAGAGGTAAAAAGAGTGTCCATTTCGCTTACAATAAGCAAAAGCACGATGACGACTCCTGCTATCGATACAAGAGTAGCTTGTTCGTCCCTTCCGCTTTTTTGAAGTATGGTGCAAGAGGCGGATACGATCAACCCCAGCCCCGCTATTTTCAATATCAGCTCCGTACCCAAATAAATGCCTCCGTTTTAATTTAATCTATGTTGGTGGTTTAAGTTATTCATATAAAAAGTATCACTGCCGCCGCACCTGCGGCAAGACCTATGGTTTTATATACCTTTGCTTTTTTCAAAGCATCGGGTTTTATTTCGGAATGAATCTTTTCAAGTACATAAAGACATTGGGAACAGGCTTCTTTTTGCTTTTGTACCGATGTTTTTCCGAGAACCTCGGCAAAACGAACCAAAGCGTCAAAGCAATCCTTGGGGATAAGTGTATTCTTATCGAATTCTTCAAGGGCGTGCTCAAGGGCAGAACACTCATCTATGGGCGAAGATCTGAGAAGCGGAAGAAAACCGCATTTTTCAAGATATTCATCCTTGAATGAAGCGAAAATATCCCCTTGCTTTGTCATGTATGAGGTGATTTCGTTTTCCGTTGCCTTTATAAGCTTTATGTATCCTTCCAGCTCACATACTCCCGACAAGACAGAGCGTGAAAGATAAAGGGAAGCCGAAAAAGGAGAGAAAAAGATCAATGCCAAACCCGATATATATAAATATGCATTCATATCCGATCTATGCTTTTTACGTTTACATTTGTTTTGAAGGGAAAGGAATTTGATGCGGTAAGGGAGACTGAATAAGTGAAAAGTCCTTCCGTAATAAGCTTATTAATATGAGGCTTACGTTTGACGGAGGATATACTGTCGCCGTGGCAGCTGGCAATAAGGATTACCCCGCCCGAATGAGCAGATAAAAGAGCCGAGCTGTCATCCTCGCTTCCTATTTCATCGCAGATTAAAACCTCAGGTGACAGTACTCTCACTGCCTTTTCTATTCCCTCGGCTTTACTGCATCCGCTTATTATGTCAAGAAGACCGCCGTTATCCGAAAAACGGCTTTTCGGAGGAAATATCTCACCTCGGGAGTCTATTACGCAGACTCTCACGGCACGTCGGAGTTCACCCTTAGAAAGCCGTATGGCAAGATCCCGTATAAGAGTTGTTTTACCGTGTCCCGGGGGAGAAAAGATCAAGGATGAGCCTATTGCATGAAATGAGAAAAATCTCATCAAACCGCCGGCGGCATCGGGAATAAGCCGCGGGATGCGTATATTGACGCTTCCGATAGATGAAGGAGGTATATTTTCATTTTCCGTCGGAAGAAATGAAGCGGAAATTCCCGCACGCAATCCGTCATCGGTCATAATAAAGCCCTGCTTCATGCTTTTTATATGGCGGTAAGCACTTCCCTCGCAAAGCATATTCACGCATGATTCCACATCGCTTTTTGTTGTGCGTAAGCCTTCCTCCATGGGACATGCTCTCCCGTTTTTATCTATGAAGATATTCCCGAAGCTCATTGTGAGAGACATGGGGAGTCCGGCACGAAGGCGTATTTCACATATGTCATCCTTTTTCGGATATTTTCGTATTGCTTCCCTCAGATGTAAGGGAATATATGATAATGCACGTTCCGTCATTTCTTTTCTGTCCTTTGCGTTTTTTTAATTCTATTCTCAGTTCCTTAAATAAATTCCTGATTTTTTACGTAAAAAAAATTTATTTTTTAAAAAACACTTGACATAACAATCATTTTAGTGTATAATCATGGACTGTAAAGAAAAAAACTTTACACCGTGTGTTTTGAAAGCGGTACGGAAACGGAGATTCTGTACGAAAGGCATGGTCATAGATATGGCTGATATAGAAAAGAACATGGCATTATGTGCTTTGTACGATAAATATGCTCCGCTTCTTTCGGAAAAGAAAAGACGTGCGTTTGAACTCTATTATTGGGATGATTACTCTCTTTCCGAGGTGGCGTACCATACAAAAACAACGCGGCAGGCGGTCAGAGATCTGATAAATCACACATCTGATGAGCTTTGCAGATTTGAAGATGTCCTTCATCTTTCCGAAAGATCAGAAAAGATGTCGGAGGCTCTCGATATGTGCGCCGATGAATTAAAAAGAATGAAGAATACAGCAGACTCTTCGGCAAAAGAGGGAAATTGCGATATATCTTCTCATATAAGCGTTCTTTCGGATCTGATAGAAAGCATCAGAGCGTTATCGGATGACAGAACGCGCGGGGACAGAGCCGAGTAGATATACTTTATCTGTCCGAAAAATCTTCAGAAAGGTATACGGGCTATGTTTGAAAATCTTGTTGATAAGCTGTCCGGTGCGTTCAAGACCTTCAGAAGCAAGGGTAAGCTTACCGAAGCCGATGTAAAGGTCGGAATGCGTGAAGTGAAGCTTGCACTTCTTGAAGCCGATGTAAACTTCAAGGTAGTTAAAGAGTTCGTTTCAAAGGTATCCGCAAGAGCTGTCGGAAGCGATGTGCTTGAGAGCCTCGTTCCCGCTCAGCAGATAGTAAAAATAGTAAACGAAGAGCTTGTTGAGATAATGGGCAGCAAAAACGAAAAGCTGAATATATCCTCAAAGCCTCCTACAATAGTAATGATGGTAGGACTTCAAGGCTCCGGTAAGACGACTCATTCCGGAAAGCTTGCGAAGCTCTTCAAAAAACAGAATAAGCGTCCTTTGCTTGTAGCCTGCGACGTATACAGACCTGCGGCTGTAAAGCAGCTTGAGGTGGTGGGAGAATCTATAGATGTTCCCGTGTTTTCTATCCCCGATTCCAAGGATCCCGTGAAGATAGCCGATGAAGCTATTAAATTTGCCAATAAAAACGGCAACGATCTTGTTATCATAGATACTGCGGGACGTCTTCACATTGACGAAACTCTTATGGGTGAGCTTAAGAGCATAAAGAATCGTGTGGATCCCACTGAGATACTTCTCGTGGTAGACTCCATGACGGGTCAGGATGCGGTAAATGTTGCAGAAAGCTTCAATGAGCTTCTCGACATAACGGGCGTTATCCTCACAAAGCTTGACGGCGATACACGAGGCGGTGCGGCGCTTTCCGTAAGACACGTTACAGGTAAGCCCATCAAGTTCGTGGGTATGGGCGAAAAGCTCGATGCTCTCGAGCCCTTCTATCCCGACAGAATGGCATCCCGTATATTGGGAATGGGCGACGTTCTCAGCCTTATTGAAAAGGCGCAGGAGACCTTCGACGAAAAGAAGGCGGCTGAGCTTGAAAAGAAGCTTCGCGAATCAAGCTTCACCCTGCAGGACTTCCTTGAACAGTTCAGACAGATACGTTCAATGGGTTCTATGGAACAGCTTATGGGAATGATCCCCGGTGTTAAGCCCTCCGATCTTAAGGATGCTAAGATAGATGAAAAGCAGATAGACAGAATGGAAGCAATTATTCTTTCCATGACACCGAAGGAAAGAGAAAAGCCCGATATTCTGAATTCATCGAGGAAAAAGAGAATAGCCGCGGGAAGCGGTACTACTGTAGAGCAGATCAACAGACTGCTTAAGCAGTTTGAACAGACCAACCAGCTTATGAAAACTATGACAAAGGCTCAGAAGCGAGGCGGAAAGTTCGGAAAGAAAGGTTTTCCTTTCGGAATGTAAGCGTATAACGCTTGTTTAATTAAGAATATATTAAATATATTAAATATCATAAAATTTTTTTGGAGGTCATTTGAAATGGCAGTAAAAATCAGATTGAGAAGACTCGGCGCAAAGAAAGCCCCCTTCTACCGTATAGTTGTAGCAGATTCCAGATATCCCCGTGACGGAAGATTCATCGATGAAATAGGTTACTATGATCCTATGAAGAGCCCCGCTGAGATCAAGGTTGACGTTGAAAGCGCAAAGAGCTGGATCGTTAAAGGCGCACAGCCCACAGAAACTGTTAAGAGCATACTCAAGAAGAGCGGCGTTATCGACTAAGGCGAAGTTTTTAGCATGGAAATTTCTTTGAAAAAGATCCTTGAGGATATTGTCAAAGCTCTTGTGGATAAGCCCGAGGCTATATCCGTTACGGAGCAGGAAGAAGAGGATTGCACCCGCTTGATCCTTCGTGTCGATCCCGATGATATGGGTAAGGTAATTGGAAAGCAGGGAAAAATAGCTAAGTCTATCCGCACTCTTATGAAGGCTGCATCCAACAAGGAAGGCAAAAAGATATTCGTTGATATCGAATAACAGGTTATAAAGGCACAAAAAGCTTGCTTCTGTATAATACAGCGGCAAGCTTGTTTTTTTATTTGTCAGTTGATACCGATATTTGAAGATACTATTGACAATACAATAAATATATGGTATCATGGAGGTGCAAAATATATTGAAAGGAGAGATTTGAAATGAAAAATGTATTGTTTTTATGGTTGCTTGTAGTTTTTATATGTGTTTTTGCCTGTTCCTGTGAGAGTAACACCAAAGAAGAGCTTTCACGTGTACAGGTTGAATTGGAGCAAAAAAACGAAGAGATAAAGCGTTTGGAAGAAGAAATATCCGAGCTGAATAAAGATCTGCACCGGGAAAATAATTTGAAAAATAAATTGAAGAATGATATTATTGAGCAAAAAGAGAGAGCCGCAAAATACGAATCCAACCTGAGCGGCGAAAAAGAAATTGTCGGAAATTTGGAAGAGAGTCTTAAATCGGAGAAAGAAAAGACGGAACGATTAAAAGGTATTTTGAACGGAGACATTATAAATCCCGAAAAATACGAGCTTCCCGTAATATATCTGCCTTTTCCCGAACCGGAACTGCCGAACAATACCACTCATTACGATTTTTATATAAGGTTTGATTCGTTGGATGAATATGTAAAAGCGGTTCTATATAAAAATTTTTCTCTTGCGGATATCATAACTTTGGAAAATATGTTTAAAAAAACAGAGTTTGGCTATATGTTGGCTGACCCTGTAAGCATAATTTCTCCGATAAATTTGGAAAACAAATATGATATGTCCAATCTCGATATAAATACAAACGGCGGTTATACCATACGGTATATTATGGATAGAAACCGAAAATTTTACAGCGAGGAAGATGATATCAGATCGGGTACGGTGCTTTTTACGAGAGAAACGGAAGCGTCATACAGATCGTTTATGAAAGCATTTGAGCCCGAGAAAACAAGAGAGTTTACCGAAAACGGTTTTAAATATACGGTTTATGAAGAATATGCGCAAGCATCTGCAAATACTTTTCATAAACTTGTTATAGAAGAAGATGGTCTGGATGTTAAATATCCCATGCTTGTCAAGGCAGCAGTAGCAACCGACAGCGGTTTCTATACAGTGGAATATTTTTATCCCGATAAATATGTCGATAATGAAGAACTGATTGATATCTTTTCTTTTCTGAATAAGTAAAACAGATTTTCTATGGTGTTTTTGTTAACTTGAAAAAGAAAGGAGTTTTTGAAAATGAAGAGTATTATTCTATCCTGTGTACTTATCGCTTTTATATGTGTTTTTATTGTTTCTTGCGGATTTATTACCCAAAAAGAAGAGCTTTCACGAGTGTATTCGGAATTGGAACAAAGAAATGAAGAATTAAAGGACTTGGAAGAAGAGCTTTCCGCATTGAAAGATAAGCTGCATCTGGAAAACGAATATAAGAGCGAATTGAAGGAAAAGCTTGAAGAGGAAACGCAAAATGCGCGAAGACTGAAATCACAATACAGCAGTGAAAAAAGAAATGCGGAACAACTGGAAGAGAGTTTACAAAAGGAAAAAGAAACATCGGAACGCTTGAAAGGGATTTTGACGGGAGAAATCAAAAATACCGAGGAATACGAACTGCCTGTAATATACTTAAGTATGCCCGAACCGGGACCGATAGAATATATACAGCATTATAAAGGTGTTTTTACATTTGATTCTTTGGATAAGTATATAGAAGCAATTGTTCATAAGGATACACGTATTCTGAATATTAAACATTTGGACAGAATGTTTAAAAAGACCGAGTACGGATATATGCTTACCGATCCGACAAGTATAATATATCCAAAGGCTTTGGAAGAAAGGTATAAGGTATATAATCTCGATATAATCAGAACCGGCGGATATGCCATACGCTATATTATGGATGAAAGCCGAACCGATGCTTATATAGACGAGGGTGATGAAAAATCGGGTACTATGCTCTTTACAAGAGAAACGGAAGAATCATATAAATTTTTCTTGAATAATATTAATCCTGACAAAATAAGTGAATTTACCAATAACGGGGTTAAATATACAGTCTGCGAAGAATATGTAAAAATACCGTTTCAACAAAGGATAATAGATCTGGATAACTTGAACGCAAATAATCCTATAATCGTAAGAGTGGGAGTAGCCTCCGACAGAGGTTATTATTCCTTGAAGTATTTTTATCCCGATAAATTCATAACAAAAGAAGAACTTATTGATATTTTTTCTTTTTTAAATGAATAAATAAAAGTAAAAGCTTGTTTTCCGCGGAATACGGTTAAACAAGCTTTTAAGTTTTTATTTTGATCGTTTTTTACCTTCCAAGGAATCTCCTATTCCGGAAAGGATGGCGGCTGCCAAACATAGAATTCCTCCCAATACAAGATTTAAGGTTATCTTGTCCGTACCGATAATAACGGATACCACCGCTGTTATTACAGCGGAAAATGGTAATATGACAGCCACTACGGAAGCATCTATCTTTTTCAGTGCATTAGTTCTGACTGTCCAACATAATGCGTTTGTAATAATGGCAAAGATGATTATAAACACGATGGGATATACTCCCCATGTGAACCGCATCGGCTCTATCACCGCACCGTTTACGGTGAGGTTATTAAAAACGATCGCAGAGCCGAAGGAGACGATGGCGCTTATCCACATTTGTATCATTACATATAAAGCGGCGGATAATTTACCTGCAAATGCTCCCGTGATAGCAATACTGAAGCCGTAAAATATACCGGACAGCGCGCACAGTATCTCGCCCTTTCCAAAAGCTATGGCAGACGAATCAAGACTTATACCGCTTAAAACGAATGCTCCGGCAAGACAAATGAATCCTGCGGAGATTTTTAAAAATGACGGCTTTTTCTTTACGAAAAAGAACATAAGCACGGGAACTACGATACACGAAAGATTTTCAAGGAAAGCATAGCGGGCAGGAGTCGTGTATTGAAGTCCGATCTTTTGCAAAAGGTTTGCCGCAACCTGGAAAAGACCGGATGGAATTGCTATGAGAAAATAAGCTTTGTTCAAGCTTTTTAGCTCTTTTGCGGATATGAAAAGAAGTGCCAGAGCGGAGAAGAGTCCCACAAGTGCAGAACACATGCCGGGAGAAAAAAATTCGTAAAGATGTACATATATGAGAGCTGTTATGCCCCATATAAACACTACGAACATGAGGGCTGTGTAAGCCGACGAATTGCTTTTGAATGTATCGCTTTCCTTTATCATAAAGATCGCTCCTTGAAAAATCTGTCTGTGTTTTTTAATGTGTAAAGCCACCTTATTATATCATGGAAGCGTTGTATATGCAATACAGTAGGAAATGATTAATAATTTTTTTGTAAAAAAGTTTACATATTGTTTACAATTATGTTAGTGCGATTATATTGACTTTGAATAAACAGTATGATACTATATATATATGTACGATTCATTATTAAAGAGGCTATATGAGAAATTTTAAACTTATTTATTTACTGTTCGCAATCCTTTTTCTTACATCATGTGATATGTTCCCCTATACTGTTACCTCTGAATACGGATCGGAGTCAACAGACGGATTGATTAACGATACGGAAGATACATATGAACCGACCGTTACCGGTAACATTGGCGATACAGGTGGTACAGGCGTTACAACGGAGGAGATAAACGAGCCCGATCCCTCTGAAACGGACAAGACAGCATTTCCCGAGGATTTTGTCTTTCCCGTAACTGACGGCTCTACGTCTACCACAAATCTCGATAATGCCGTAAGAGAAGCCGTTTCCGGAAATGTACAAAAGGCGGTTCACACAAAGACTTATACATCCTTTGAAAATCTTCTTCAGGGAAAGTGCGACATGATATTTACCACGCCTCTTTCCGCTTCTCAGCTTAAAAGGATGGAGACCGAGGGTTTCAAGCATGTTGCAGAGCCTGTGGCGGGCGAAGGTTTTGTGTTTGTTGTAAATAAAGATAATACCGTGGATACACTTACCGAGGAACAGTTAAAAGGTATTTATTCGGGAAAGATCACAAATTGGAAGGAACTCGGCGGCAATGATGCCGAGATCATAGCATATCAGAGAAATGCCGATTCGGGAAGCCAGAATTACATGATCTCCTTTATGGGTGATACTCCTTTGATGGAGCCCGTTACGGATATAATCCCCGCTACGATGAGCGGTATTCTCGATGTGGTTGCAGGATATGACAACGGAATAAACGCTATCGGCTATTCTGTTTATGCATACTCCGACGGAATGTATGAAAATATATCCGAGATCAAATATATCAAGGTGAACGGTGTCGAACCCTCCCTGAGCACTTTCGCAGACGGAAGCTATCCATTGCTTGGTTACAATTATGCGGTTTTCTCCGCCGATGAAGAGGAAGGATCGAATGTCCGTACTCTTGTAAGATGGATGCAATCCGATGAGGGACAACAGGTCATAGCCAATGCGGGCTATGTTCCTTACCGTAAGGTTGAAGGATTGACTTTGCCCGAGGTTACAACGGGAGAACTTTATTCCGCAGAGGCATCATCGGGAATCAAAAAGCCTGAAAAAACGGCTGATTATTACTATACATGTTACGGTGAAAAGTACGATTTTTCCGTGGAAGGACTTAATGAAGCCGTTGAAGCATTCTTTGAGGAAGCCGAAAAGGAGCTTTCTTCAGTAGACCGTGCCGGAATGCAGGAGTTTTTGAAGGCTCGGAACGCAATTGGTTTGAATGATGGAAGGATCAGCACCAATATTGAGTTGATCAACGGTTATTTGTCCGCTGTGGCAGGGATCTGCTATTGGGGCGGTGCTGAAGATTCTCCGAATATGTATTACGAAGTACGTACGGCGGTATTTGATATTTACACGGGAAAGCGTCTTGAACTGTCGGATCTTTTCTTTGAAGGTGTTGACTTTGTAAAGCTTCTCAATATCCATCTTGCCAACGAGGCAGAGAAGCCATATTCCGGATACGGCTCAAGATACGATATGCTTCATGATTTCAGAGGATTATACAATGGAGAATTTACATTTACTGCCGACAGGATTATCTTCAAGCCAAATACCTGCTTTGTTGACGGCGTGTCATTATCGTTCGATAAGCTTTCGGAATACATGGTCACAAGTATTCCGAGGGATATGAACGGTCTTATCGACAGCGAGTATGTTCTTTATAAAAACATAAGAGAAGGCATAGATACCGACGTATGCTCTGCCGAAACGAAAGACGGCATAACCGTATATTATCTTGATCGGGATAAAGTATCTCTTTCCTCCGATGTGTGTGACAAGGTAAATGCTTTTGTGACAAATACATTCGAGAAGTATTTTACACAGGAAAAGCTTTGCGCGGCTGCAAAGAGCAAAGGCGTTGAAACAGATCGTGTAATACTTGATCCCTGGAGCGACTTTGGTATTACTGTCGTGGGAGAGCGTTATATTGAATTCAATGGATACAATGCCGCTATGGCATCCGATAAGGAGCAGATACTTGAATTTTATGTAATAGAAGACCAAAGCGATAATTTCCGCTATTTCTTCGATGCGAAGACAGGCGAAGAATTGCGTATAGACAGTCTCTTCAAGGAGGGCTGGAAAGAGCATGCGGAATACTATGTCTCCACAAAGCTTCTCCGCAGGACAGATGAGAAATACACTTCGAAGCTTGATACGGATAAATGCCGTGTCATGCGTATCGGAGACTATGCTTATTTGAGTCCCTCCGGTAGTATTGCGGTGATATATCTGAAGGCTGAAAACGGCGACCTCGTTTCCGTGACCGTGCCGAGCGAGTATATTAAATAGATCGTTCTTGCATATATTCAAAAAGATCCGCATAAACTTGAAAAAAAGCGGAGTGATGATATGAGAGATATGACGAAAGTATTGGGATTGGCTGTGTCCACCTTCGGACTTGGAATATTGATAGCATTTTTTATTCCCGAGCCCGTCCTTGTAGTTATCGAAGCCACTGTTATAGTGACAGCGGGTTTTCTGTTTTTGAAAAATTAAGAACACAAAAAACGTCAAGAGGGCGTTGTACGAGAGTACAGCGCTCTCTTTACCTTGTATGGTGAAATTGTACGATACGATATATTTTGCGCTTTTTTAGTGATGCATTATAAACATTGACAAAATCACATTTTGGAAGTATAATATGAAAGTTATGTTTTTTTAAGGGAGGAGATAAAACTTGAAAATAAAGACGGAAGAAATGTACGCTTCAATGAATCCGTGGAAGCTGTTCTTCGTTGTTGCGCTTCCCGGTATGGTAAGTATGTTTGCCATGTCTGTATACAGCATCGTTGAAGGTATATTTATCGGTCAGATATTGGGAGAGGGAGCATTTGCGGCAGTTAATATCGCAATGCCTCTTGTTATGATAAATTTTTCTCTTGCAGACCTTATAGGTGTGGGTGCGTCAGCTCCCATTTCCATAGCATTGGGTAAAAACGATCACGATACTGCAAATAATGTATTTACTTGTTCGACTATAATGATCTTTATTACATCAGTACTTATGGGAAGCACCATGTTTTTTGCCGCAGCGCCTCTGGCAAGGATGATGGGTGCAGATGATGTGCTTCTCGATACATCCGTAAGATATCTTCGTACGGTCGCACTCTGCAGTCCTCTTACAACGATATTTTTTGCCATGGACAATTACCTGCGCATCAGCGGATTTGTAAAAATGAGCATGGTTATAAATATCGGTTCGAATATAATGACAATAGGTCTTCTGACATTTTTCCTTTTGGTGTGTGATATGGACGTTGTGGGCTCTGCTCTTGCTACCTCGATCTCCATGTGTATCTGCTCAGTGACCGCAATGATACCCTTTGTTGCGAAAAAGGCTTTACTTAAATTTGTCAGACCGAGATTCAAGCTCTCGATAATAAGGCAGATAGTTGCCTGCGGTTCACCTACATTTTTAAGCAATGTTTCCGGACGTGTCACATCAATTTTGCTTAACATATGTCTCATGACTCTCGGTGCACAGGTGCTGGGAGAGGGCGGAGGAACTACCGCCGTTGCGGTCTATGCAATACTTATGTACGCAAGCGATCTTTGCTGGCCTCTTCTGATCGGTATAATCGATTCCTTGTCTCCCGCATTGGGATACAATTGGGGTGCGGGAAATTACGACAGAGTAAAAAAGATAGTCAAATGCGCTTACATTGCCACATGCATTGTAGGTGTTCTTTCCACGTCGGTGCTTTTCTTCTTCCCCGATACCGTAGCATCATGGTTTGCCAAGGAGGAGGAAGCCAAGCTTCTTGAAATATCCACACATGCCATCAGGATATTCTGCACCTCTTATCTGCTTCGTTGGTTTGCACTTACGACTCAGGGCTTTTTCAGCGCCATCGAAAAGCCTATGCGTGCAGGTATTATGACCGTGTCTACGGCATTTGTATTTCCCGTCATCCTGCTCGGAGCTTTGTGGAGCTTCGGTCTTGACGGCATCTGGTTTAACTTTGTGGGAGTGAATATTCTTGCGGCAATTCTGGGCGGTGTCCTTCTTATCCGCACCATGCGTGAGATCGGCAAAAAAGAAAAACACGATCCCTCTCTTGAAACAAATATGAAATAATGAAAGATGTATGATTAAATCTTGACATATAACGTTAAATTTGATATAATTTAGAAAATCGTTCAAAATATGACCGATACTTAAACTGTTATGAAAGGATGTTTGATTTATGGATGAAAAACGCAGCGGTTTTACCGGTAAATTAGGCTTTGTAATGGCTGCAGCCGGTTCCGCGGTAGGATTGGGCAATATATGGAGATTTCCGTATCTCGCCGCAAAATACGGCGGAGGTATGTTCCTTCTTGTATATATAGTATTGGCTCTTACTTTCGGCTTTACACTTATGACGGCGGAGATATCTCTCGGCAGAAAAACAGGCTTGAGCCCTATAGGAGCGTTTGAGTCTCTCAATAAGAAGTATTCCTTTATAGGATATCTTGCATTTATAGTTCCCGCCATCATATTGCCGTATTATTCGGTCATAGGCGGCTGGGTAACAAAGTATCTTGTGGAATTTATCATCGGCGGTACGAAGAATTCCGCAGCTGACGGATATTTCGGTGATTTTATTGCCGCTCCCGTTGAGCCTATTGTATGGTTCCTTATATTCATCGGAGCTACTGCTTTAATAGTGCTTCTCGGTGTTGAAAAGGGAATTGAAAAGGTAAGTAAGATAATGATGCCCGTTCTCGTGGTCCTCACTATCTTTATCGGTGTATACGTTTTGTTTATGCCCGGTGCCATCGACGGTCTTCTTTATTATGTTACTCCCGATTTTGAACATTTCTCGGCTACCACCATCCTTGCCGCAATGGGTCAGCTTTTCTACTCCATGTCTCTTGCCATGGGTATTATGATCACATACGGCTCTTACATGAAGAAGGATGTAAATATTGAATCATGCGTAAAGAATATTGAAATATTCGACACGGGTATAGCTTTCCTTGCAGGTATGATGATAGTTCCCGCCGTATTTGCTTTTTCCGGCGGAGATCAGAGCGCCCTCAACAAGGGACCCGGACTCATGTTCGTTACGCTTCCCAAGGTATTCGACAGTATGCCCGGCGGATCGATAATCGGTATCATCTTCTTCCTTCTTGTTTTGCTTGCGGCTCTTACATCCTCCATATCCATTATGGAAACGATCGTATCCGTTTTGCAGGATAAATTCAAGATGGGCAGAAAGACAGCCTGCTTTGCAGTCATAGGTCTTTGCCTTGCTTTGGGTCTTCCTTCATCTCTCGGCAACGGCTTGTGGGCTGATATAAAGATAATCGGCATGAATTTCCTGGATTTCTTTGACTTTATAAGCAATTCCGTTATTATGCCTGTCGTTGCTCTTCTCACCTGCTTCTTTGTCGGCTATGTAATAAAGCCCGATGCGATCGCTGAAGAGGTTGAAAAATCAGGTACATTCAAGCGCAAAAAGCTTTTCTACGTTATGATAAAGTACATAGCTCCCATATGCATAGTACTTATCCTCGTGTCTTCTTTGCTTGATATATTTGGAATAATGAAAATATAAAAATATTTAAGGCGGCGCTATTTTATGTGCCGCCTGTTGTACTTTGTAAAATACATCTTTTGAGAAAGGTCAGTGAATAAATTGGATTATGAGTTTTTCGATCATAAAAACGAAATAGAGGGTTACACGGGTCAGGATATGTTTGACATTGAACACATTGTGTTTATGCTTGCATCGTTTGCCTTAATGATACTGTTTTGTGTTTTTGCGGGAAAAATATCTCATGACAGCGTATCAAAGTATCTGAAAGCGGCTTCAATATTTGTCCCCGTTATAGATTGGGCGAAAATTATCTGGGAATCATATCATGATGTGGTAGTATATGACGGAAGCTTAAATCTTTCGGGACTTATCCCCGTTTACGCTTGCAGTCTTTTTGTCTATACGCTTCCTTTTGCCGCATGGGGGAAGGGTAAGCCCCGTGAGATAGCATTGTCCTTCTTGGGCACATTGTGTATCTTCTTCGGACTTACAAACTTTATATATCTTAATGTTCTGAATACTTATCCGTTTTTCACCTATGCCTCCGCTACCTCGGCTGTTTTCCACTTTTTGATGGTTTTTACCGGCGTTCTCATAATATCGACGGGATATTGGCGCCCCACATGGAAGGCGGCATTGCAGGCAGAGATAGTAATGCTTCTTTATTCCGCTTTTGTCGGTCCGTTGAATTACTATCTAAATGATCTTCTCAATGTTGATTACGTAGATTATTGCTTCCTTTACAGCGGACAAAGCTGTCCTGTCATTCTCCACGATATATACAAGCTTTTCGGAGAAGGCTTGCGCCCCTTGTATACGGTAACGGCATCTGTTTGTTATACTGTACCCGCCGTTGTGTTTACGGCGTTGGCAATTGGTGCTTCCGTATTGAAAAAACGCTTTCAAAAAAAGCTTGCCAACAGGTGAAAAATGTATTCAAAGGTCTATATTGAAATAACGAATATCTGTAATAAAAGCTGTACCTTCTGCCATAAAACGAAAAGGAAAAAAAGAAGGATGAGCTTTGATGAATTCAAAACAGTATGCGGTAAGCTTAAGGGGAAAACGGAATATCTCTACTATCATCTTATGGGAGAGCCCCTTACGCATCCGCTTCTTCCCGATTTTATAGAATACGCCTCTTCCATGGGCTTCAGATCTGCTGTCACCACCAACGGAAGCCTTCTCGCAGAAAAAGGAGATGCCCTTATTGAAAAGGGCGTTTACAAGGTCAGTATTTCCGTACACAGCTTTGAGGACGGAGAAAAGGAGGAATACGAAAGATATCTTTCCGATTGCTTCGATTTTGCCGATAAGGCTTCAAAAAAAGGAGTGCTTACGGTACTCCGCCTTTGGAACAAGGGATATGACAATGGGCGGAATATAAGCACTCTGGAGCTTCTGGAAAAAAGATTTCCCAAGGGGAAAGATAATGAGTGGCACGAGGGCAGAAGAGGTGTCAGGATCCGTGACAAGCTTCACCTTGAATACGGAGAAAGATTCGAATGGCCCGATATGAATGCAAAAGAATACGGAAGCGATGTTTTTTGCTACGGCTTGAAGGATCATTTCGGCATTCTCGTTGACGGCACTGTCGTTCCATGCTGCCTTGACAGCGAAGGAAATATACCTCTCGGTAATATATACGAATCATCTGCCGATGAGATATTATCATCTGCACGTGCAGTTGACATGTTTAACGGTTTTTCGGTAAGAAAGGCTTCCGAAGAGCTTTGCAAACGTTGCGGATATGCACAACGGTTCAACAAGAAATAAATTATAATAATATAATAAATTTTAAAAATAAAAGGAGTATGCTATGTTTATTGATATTCACGCTCACGCCTACAGGATCAAGCCCTATTTTATGTTCTGCACGCCGAAACGTCTTCTTGAGCAATATGATGCCTTGAAGATAGATATGGGCGTAATACTTCCCGTTGTCAGCCCCGAGATCTATTTGCCTCAGGCTGTCGAGGATGTTGTTGAAATGTGTCAAGAGCATTCGGACAGACTTATCCCTTATTGCAACGTTGACCCGAGAGCGATTACAAATTCGCCGTACGCTCCCTTGACGGGACTTCTTGAATATTACAAGGGTCTGGGATGCAAGGGGATCGGTGAGGTCATGCCTCATATGCCTCTTCTCGATCCCATGGTGCAGAATCTTTTTGCATGTGCGGAAAAGGCGGGACTCCCCATAGTATTTGACGGCTCATCACAGACAGAGGGTGATTTCGGCTTGTATGACGATGCGGGGCTTCCTCAGCTTGAGTATACGTTACAGCAGTATCCGAATCTTTTGATATTCGGTCACGGACCCGTTTTCTGGAGTGAGATCGGAGTTCTCGAAACAGTAGCCCGCAGAGGCGTATATATGGACAGATTCGGTGTACAACATGTTCATCTTCCCACAGGACCAATTGATGCGGAGGGTGCAGTACCTAAGCTTTTCAGAAAGTATCCGAATCTCTGCGGCGACCTTTCCGACGGCACCGCATATAACGCTTTCGCAAGAGATGAGAATTACGGTGCAAGGTTTATGAGTGAATTTGCCGACAGACTGTATTTCGGTACAGATATCTGCTCAGAAAATACTCCCGTAATGATCGGCGATCTTTTATTATCATGGAGAGAAAGAGGAAAGATAAGCGAGACCGTATTTCGTAAGATAGCTTATGAAAATGCGGAAAAGCTTCTCGGATTGTAATATGGAAAATGTCGTTTTAAGAAAAGACGTATCCGATGCTTTTTGTGCTTTGGGAATCGGAAAAGGCGATACACTTCTCATACACACATCTCTCAGAAGCTTTGGGAAGCTTGAAAACAGCGCCCTGACCGTTATAGACGGAATACGTGATGTTCTCACCTCAAAGGGAACACTTATCGTTCCGACCCTTTGCCAGGAGGATTTCCGTAATTCCTACAAAACGTGGCACCTTGACAAAAAGAGCGACGTGGGATATCTTACGGAGTATTTCAGAAAGCTTCCCGACGTGATAAGGAGCGATCATGCAACCCACTCCGTAGCCGCATGGGGAAAAGAAGCGGAGTACTATACCGAAGGTCATGCTTCACACGGCCCAAGACCCTGCCCCTTCGGTGAATATGCCTTTGCGGATTCTTCTCCATGGTACAAGCTTTGGAAAAGCGACGGATATGTGGCGTTTTTGGGCGTAGATATGACGTATTTTACGTTGAAGCATCTTATAGAGGGTGAATTTGTTGAGATACTTCTCGGAAAAATAGCAGATGAAGAGAAAAAGGCTTCTTTGAAAAAAGAGCTTATGACCTTTGATTCGTTCCCCGACGGCTTCTGGCCCTTTTATTCAAGTAAGGATATGCAAGCTGTCCTTGAAGCAAAGGGTATGGTGCGGAAAACTACCTGCGGAAAAGCCGAAATTATTGCCGTTAAAGCAAAGGAAGCTGTTGATACTACCCTTGCGGAGCTTTTGAACAATCCCGAAAAATGGTATTCCGGAGAGGTACTCGATTGGATCGAGAGAACAACAGGTAACATAGAATAAGATAGTTCATGTATTTGTTTTTTGAAAAAATTCACGTAAGCGCCACCGTTTTTACGCTGTAAATTATTTCTTCGGTTATATACTTTAAAGTAGTTGCATGGCGGGCTCGATAGTTTGTAAACGGTTTTTGAACCTTGGATGCAACAATAATGATTTAGGAAAGGAAGCTTTCGGTTGAAAGCATCGGTGAATAAAATGGATATAAAGGCTAAGATAGAAGAGCTTTACAAGAAAATAACAGAGGATAAGGATATTCTTGCAAAATTCAAGAGCGATCCTATCAAGACGGTTGAAGGACTTCTCGGAATAGATCTTCCCGACGATCAGATAGAAAAGCTCGTTGATGGAATCAAGGCTAAGATAGATATCGAAGATGCAAGTGAAAAGATAAGCGGAGTTATGGGTAAGCTCGGCGGACTTTTTGGAAAGAAATAAATTCTTATAAGGGCTTTGAAAGGCGTTTCATACGCCGTACCTTGTTGATATGGCGTTCAAAATCTCCGTTGGCAATAAATTCCGCAAGGACATATTGCTCAAAGGTGGGAACGGTGCACGAGTAAAAGCCCGCTTTTTTTTCATACTCGCCGTATAAATGCTCGGGCAGTATCATATAACCGGCTCTGATCGAAGGAGCTATAGTGCGTGAAAATGTGTTCATATAGATCACATTTTCATTTTTTTCTATGGCGAAGACTGTTTCCTCGGGCTTTGATGAAACGGTAAACTCCGAATCAAAGTCATCCTCAATGATGTAACCTTGGCGTTCCTTTGCCCAACGAATATATTCGTGACGCTTTGAAGCCGAAGCCGTTACACCGCTGGGGAAGCTTCTGTAAGGCGTAATATGCAGAACGGTAGCCTCCGTACGTCTGAGCTCCGCTGAATCTATCCCCTCGGAGGTAAGCGAAAGAAGATCATATTTCACACCGTTTGCCTCATATATCTGCTGTATTTTTTCGTATGAGGGATATTCGAGACCGTATGTTCTTTCACTTCCGAGAATACGAAGAGCAAAGCCGTAAAGGTATTCGGCACCGGAGCCTATTATTATTCTTTCGGGGGAAACGTTTATGCCTCTGAACCTTTTCAAATAATCTGATACCGCTTTCTGTAATTCAAAGCATCCCTTGTTTGGTGATTTTATAAGGATCTTTTCTCCCTTTTCACTTAATACGCGGCGCATTGTCTTTGCAAATGATGAGAAGGGGAGGTCTATGTGGATGCTTTCAACCGTAGATGCATTTTCCGTCAATGAACTGCCGAAGGTGTTTTCTCTTTTACCTGTAAAAAATTCTTCTGTATTATAGATGACATAATAACCGCTTCTTTCCCTTGATTCGGCATATCCCTCGTCGCACAAAAGCTCATATGCGTGCTCTACCGAAACGATGCTTATTCCCAGCTCTTCGGCAGTAAGCCTTTTTGAAGGGAGCTTGCTTTTATATGGATATACCCCGTTTATTATGTCGGACTTGATCTCTTTGTAAAGCCTGATGTATATCGGCTCTTCGCCGTTTTTTTCGATCGTATACTTCATCTGGTGTTATAAAAAACTCCTTTTTTGATTATATACATATATCCAGATATATTATATAATATAAGCACAGATTTTTCAAGAGCTTCATTAAACGTTTTTTTGAAAATGATCGGCGGCTATATGTCTTTACAGATCGACACTTCAAGAAGAACCGCTTATAAAAATTAAGTAACGAAAGAAAGTGTAACATGAGATCAAAAATGAAAAATATGACCTTTTCCGCTTTATTTGCGGCGGTCATCTTTGTAGCTACGGCATATCTGCCCAGAATCCCACTGGGAGCTTTGGGATATGTCCATCCCGGTGATGCATTTATTTATATAGCATCATCTTTTTTACCTTTTCCCTATGCCTCGATAGCCGCAGGTATAGGAGGCGCCCTGGCAGACCTTGCCACGGGATATACCTTTTACATTCCTTTTACCTTTGCCGTGAAGTTCTGCCTTGCTTTGATGTTTTCAAGCAAAGAAGAAAGCATTGTGAATAAAAGGAATCTTATCGGAACGCTTATATGTGTACCCGTAACGTATTTCGGCTATCTTATCCCCGATGCAATACTTGCCGCAAATATTATGACAGCCGCTTATTCTGGTCTTATGAATGTGGTTCAGGCTGTGGGAAGCGCAGTCATATATTTGGTTCTCGGAAAAGCTCTGGATAAAATGAATATAAAGAAAAAAATATAGCGAAACAACGGATGGATCATTGTTGTTTTCAGCGGATAATTTTCAAGCATTGAATTTTCGGCAGAGGGATTGCTTCCTCTGCCGATTTGTGTTATAATGGTTTAACAAAAGCAAATATGAATTTACAGGTGAATTATATGAAAACAAGAAAGGTCGTTGTATTGCCGTACGATTCGGCATGGCGATCGGCTTTTGAAAGAATTAAAGGTGAGATCGAAGAAGCAGTTGGCGATTTGATCATCGGAATTGAACACGTCGGAAGTACCTCTGTCGAAGGAATGTCTGCAAAGCCTTGCATTGATATTGATGTGATCATTAAGGATCACTCTGTGTTTGCTGCGGTGGTTGAAGGCTTGAAAGAAATCGGCTATATCCACGAGGGCGACCTTGGTATTAAGGACAGGGAGGCATTTAAGTATTCGGACAAAGAGCATCTGCAAATGCATCACTTGTATGTATGTCCGAAATGCTCGGAAGAATTGCACCGTCATATTACATTCAGAAATTTTCTTCGAAGCAATCCCGAAGCGGTTAGAAAATATAGCTTGATAAAAGAAAAAGCCGCTGAATTGTTTCCAAATGATATAGATGGGTACATACAGTATAAATCACCGTGCATCGAAGAGCTGTATAAAGAATGCGGCTTGAAATAAACAAGATAGCCGAGGAGGATAACAAACGAAACAAAATTTGCAAAAAAAGCTTGATTTATAAGGAAAAATAGCGTATACTATAGAGACCGCACAAAAAAACATGAAGGAAAGGGGAGATCTTTACGGACAAAGCGATACTTGATGTTCTTTTACCGATAACCTCGGAGGAGAAGGAAATACTTGACGGAAAAAAGACTATCGACAGAAGTCTTTACATGGAACGCTCTGATAATACGGTGAACAGCAAAAAGCTTCTTGAAATGGGAAAGCTCATCACTATCCGTCCCCATACAAGGTTTATTCATTTCCCTTCACACACCCACGATTATGTGGAGGTGGTATATATGTGCATGGGCTCGACCACCCATATAGTCAACGGCAATGTCGTTGTTCTCAATGAAGGAGAGCTCCTTTTCCTCAACAGAAATGCCCGTCAGGAGATACTTGAGGCGGGGCTTAATGATATCGCCGTGAATTTTGTAATACTTCCTCAATTTTTCGATACGGCACTTGCAATGCTGGGTGAAGAAGAAACACCGATACGAAGATTCATACTGAATTGTCTTACGGGTGATTCGGACAGCGATACATATCTGCATTTCAAGGTGAAGGATGTCTTGCCCGTTCAGAATCTTGTGGAAAATCTTCTCCATACGCTTATTTCCAATACACCGAATAAGCGGAGGATAAATCAGCACACGATGGGGCTTTTGCTTTTGAATCTTGTAAACCATACGGATAAGCTTGCTTACGAAAGCCGTGAGGATATTGCCGTAATGGAGGTTTACAGATATATAGAAGAAAACTATGTTTCGGGTACACTTACCGAGGTTGCGGAGCTTCTGCATTATGATTTCTATTCGCTTTCGCGTATGATAAAGAAAAAAACGGGAAAGACGTATAAGGATCTTCTGCAGGAAAAAAGACTGTCTCAGGCGGCATTTCTTCTTATGAGTACCGGTATGAATGTTTCCGATATATCCGTTTTGATCGGATATGAGAATGTAAGCTATTTTCACAGGATATTTTCACGCCGCTTCGGATGCTCTCCGAAAAGCTACAGGGATTCACACATTGAAAATGAGTGATGAGTGCACTTTTGAAATTATTTGAACCGATCGAAATCAATCTGCTTGACTGTGGATTGATTTTTTTCTGATACGCATACTTTTTTGTTGCTGATATTTGATTTCTACCTAACATTTCCTAAAACTCGCAGACTATATAATTGAAAGCATTGATCAATCGCTTGGAGAAACAGATGAAAAAACAAGACTTGCTAAAATATTTTGACGACAACTTGCTTGATAAGCTGTTTGGCTTTTGTTATGCAAGAACAACTGACAGCTATGAGGCAGAGGAACTTTGCTCGGATATAATCTATGCCCTCGTTAAAGCTGCCCATAGTGACGGAGAGATTGAAAGCGTATATCCGTTTATTTGGAGAGTGGCTCGTAATGTTTATGCCGATTTTTTAAATAATCGAAGAAAACGCGCGGAAACTATGTATGAAGGCGATCCGGAAGAAATTTTGCTCAGCGTTGCTGAAGAAGATACTTCCGATGATACCGCAGAATTATTAACTTCTGTATATCGCAGAATTGCTTTTTTGACAAAGGCATACCGCGAAGTAATGATAATGTTCTACATAGACGGTCTTTCCACGGCTCAGATAGCCAAAGCGCAAGGAACAAGTGAAGGAGCTGTTCGTCAAAGGCTCTTTTCAGCAAGACAAAAGATCAAAAATGAGGTAGAAGAAATGGGAGAAACTTATAATAAGCCCGTGGCGCTTGATAAAATTGATTACGTTATTTGGGGAACCGGTAACCCTGCATGGGGAGATCCGCGTAACGTATGCACGAGAATGTTCTCAAATCATATCGTATGGCTTTGCCACAAGAAGCCGATGAGTGCTTCTGAAATTGCA
>SVTV01000009.1 GCA_015063605.1 Oscillospiraceae bacterium | reverse complement strand
GGGCATTTGCAAGTTCTTCTTGGGTAAGACCTTTCTGCTTTCGGAGAAAGGCAATTTGTTCATTGATCTTAATTGTAGTCATATTCAAGTACCTCGTGATTTTTATTTTCGTAGCTACAATTATATTTTACCAATAAGCAGCTTCAAAAACAATGACGCATTAGTTTGATGAGTCTGCGTTTCATCCAACTTCCGGTTGGAAGCTCTGTTGTAAAAGTGCCGCCCGCATAACACAGGCGGCATAAGGGTTGCATAAGGGTTTATTTTACTTTCTCTATCGGCATCCAAATCTGAACGTTACGTTCTGCCTTCGGTAGCCAATGATAGACTGCAAGTTCAGGGGCGTTTTTGAGTTGGAAACCCATTTCCGGCATCCACTCAGTTAGAATCTGAATCCTCAAATTCAGCAGATCAAAATAATCACAAATGGGGCTTTTGACATCGTTAGTTTCAAAAACAACATAAGTAGTTTCAGGGATAACAATGTTTTCCAAACCCAAGTCTTCAACAAAATCAACGCCGGTAACGTCTTTGTTATAAAGATTATCTCTTTCCCATCCATCTAACAGATGGCAGTAATAATAGTCATAACCTTCATCTGTGATATTGGTGATAACGCAATGTGCATCAATGTTTCGTGATGCGCCACGAAGGAACCACTGTTTTCCTCGCGTCGTCACAAAAAGTTGTTCCTCCTGACGCTCTCTGTCCTTGCCATAGGGTACACCGGTGAAATGAGCTTTATATCCAGTCAAAATCATTTCCGGCTTCTTTTCAATTCTGTAATTCATAGTACAACCGCCTTCCAAAGAAAATTTAAGTACAAGACGGGAATAGGATTTCAGCATACTACCGTTATTTCGAGCTTGCGATGGCAATATACCGTGGAACTTCTGGAATGCTTTTGCAAAGCTGTCCGGACTTTCATAGCCATACTTCAGCGCTACATCAATAACCTTTGCATCACTTGTGGCCAACTCCGTACCGGCAAGCGACAGCCTGCGATTGCGGATATACTCGCCGATGGTGAAACCGCAAAGAATACTAAACACACGTTGGAAATGATAGCTTGATGAAAAGCTCTGCGCTGCGATCATCTCATAATCAATCTTTTCCATCAGATTGTCTTCGATATAGTCTATAGCCTTTTGCAATCCAATGATCCACTCCATATTATCCCTCCTTGTCTGCCCATATTATATCAAAAGGTGATTTTAAAATCCCGATTCACTGTGCGGAGTGGTGTCGGATTACTTATTTATAAACAAATCTATTCCAATTTATCGGTTTTGTTATCCTTGATTTCCAACCATAAAGCAGAATCATATGCAGGGTGAGCCGATATCGATGAAGCTTTACAAGGTCAAATTTAGTATTCGTTTTGTTAATCACCAATTTGTTTTCTTCTCCGATTGGTTGCACTTATTTACATACTTTTCTTGATAGTCCGAAATATCTTTGCAAGGGTATTCCGAGCATTTACTACAAGCATCTATACCATGTTCAATGCAACACTTTTTGAAAGGACATTCCTTGCACAGCTCAAACACATTCTTTGACCTGCCACCGTCGCAATATAATTTTTCAAGAGGAATGTCAAATCCAAAGCTTTCTTTATAAAAGCTCTGCGCCTGTCTGCGCAGATCTTCATTATTGGTTTGCGTTGCAATATATGTAACACACTTTGAACAATAATGACCACAGTAACACGGCAGAGCGAATAGATTGTTAAAATCTCCTTTGTACCATGTCGGCACAGGATTACGCATATTATCGTACCAAGACAGAACCTCCTTGGCTTGGTTCAACATTGTGTTCACTTCGTCTTGTCCGAACGGAATTGCCCAATATACAGACGAGAGAGTATTGCTTGAAATGTAAAGCGCAAGCAATCTCCAAAACTCCATAGGTACGTTATCATCAAAGTATCCGTTCACCATACCGGAAGCAAAGAGAGGAGCTTTCTGAGCGCACCACACAATGCGGTTAAATTCTTCCCACGGATCGCCGTAATCGTTACGGTTAAAGTCGATAACGTGGAGCTGACCGCCTCTGTCGATCATCATGTTGCCGATGTGATAATCGCCGTGCTGATACACCTGCGGTCTGTCTTTCAGCAAATGACGGTTCTCATTTATGTAGTCGATGAAAGCCTCGCCGTTTTCGTACTTTATGGGGCACTCACCATACTTTTTGATCTTATAATCCATTTTGCGGTTAAAACGGATTTCCCAATCTTCCTGCGTTGCAGGAGCAGGAATGGAGTGGATCTTACGTAAGATCCGTCCCGCTTCCAAACCATATGCATACTGCTCGGTATCAGAATAGCCCGCCATGACCTGTTCAGCATCTTCGCCGTCAATCCAACTTTGAATGGAATATACGCCATCCTCACAAGTGCCAAACTCAATAGGTTGGCACATAGGCACTCCAAAAGAAGCGACCTGTTTCATCATGTTAAACTCAGACTGCTTTGTGTCGTGCTGTGCAATATCGGAAACACGCAAAAGATACCGTGTGCCGTTTTCGTCGGTAACACAGTATTTTTTATCACTTGACCAGCCTTTGTTAATTGGTTCTTTCGTTACAAAATTCATTTAATTCACCACAAAAGTCATTTAATCCCTCTGATTACCATAATAATCGAAACATTGGTGTCCCACTGCTTTTCTCCACGCTGATACTGTTTTATTCGAGTATCATATTTTGCGTTTGCAAGACGCTTCATTTCTTCAACCTCTTGAGTTGTGAAATGCTCTGGCATTGTATGTAAAACAGAGTCAATTCCGTCCAATGCGGTATATCTGTTAGCATTGATCATATCGAACGCTAATGATGCTGAAAACTTCGGATTATCCGGAGTTAAATCAATCGTAGCAAAACCTGTACTGACATTGGAGAAACCATACTTTGACATTGCAACAGGCATTTCCGCTTCGCTCATGGGATATTTGCACACAGCAAATCTATCCATTGAATCGTCATGCTGCTCTGCCTTTTTCCAGAACTGCTGCTCGTACTCATTAAAAGTGATGCAACTTGGATTGATGTTAATTCCTTTCCGAGAAGAAAGTACCAAGCACACACCGCCGGGCTTTAATACTCGAAATTGTTCGCCATAGAATTTAGACGGTTCAATGTGTTCAGCTACCGTATTGGATATTGTAACATCGAAGGTATTATCATCAAAAGGAAGCGATGTGGCATCACCCTCCATAAAGGTTACACCCGGCTCGTTTTCAGAGCCAAAACTAATAAATTCGCTATCCCTATCAACAGCAATTATTTCAGCGCACGGATACCAACGATGGAGAGCGCCTGCAAGGGCACCCGGACCACAACCAATTTCAAGTATTTTTAGTGAACGTTTTTCATTCAAGCCAAACAATTCTCTGTATTGTTCAGCGAATAAGTCGTTAAATCGGAGCTTTCGTGAATAATACAAGGTTTTAGTACCTTGCACATATTTAGACCAAATTACATTCATTTTGTTTCCTCCAAAGCTTATAATGGCTTTTTCGCCAAGAACAGAATGAATGTATCATTGAATACCACCTTGTTCCCGGCTTCCAACTCTGAATTCCATCGTTTCACCCATTATAAACTTCAATCTCACTATCGTAATACTGTTCCTGAAATCTTACCGCATCCGCTATCTCTTCGGCAGTAAAGCTCTTTCCTACGGGAGCAGCGGCAAGCTTATCTTCCACATCATTGTGTCTGTGCACAATGCCGATTATATGTACCGAATATTCCTCAACAGGCTCATCAACACCCAGAAGATAGACATCAAGCTCCTCTCCGTCGCCGCCCAAAACACCGGGAATGTATCCGTAATTTATGGGATAAGTCAAGCTGTATCCCTCTTTCACATGAACATAACCTATCGGACGGTCGATCTTTATATCTACCGTCTTGCCGAGATACGACTTGACAAGCGCTTTTCTCAAGGTATATGTAATAAAATCATGTTTGCCCTTGAGATATTGTTCTCTGCCCGCATCGATCGGTGCTTTTTCCGCCAAAGATACTTTCAGAGCTTCATATTCTTTTGCTACTGCAAGATCGTTATTCAGATAATCTCTGAAATTTATATAATTTTTCCAATCCATGCTGCCCGTTAAAACAACGTGGATAAAGTGTGTCTGTATATCTCCCGATTCATCATAATAACTACCGCAAGCAAACAGCAATTGATTTCTTAGAGATGCCTGCGCTTTTGGTCTATAGTAAAATCCCGCTTCAAGCAATTCCTGTTCATAAGCCAATATATCATCAAAGCTGTCAACGGCAAGTGCAATATCAATTATAGGCTTTGCCTTTATTGACAATATTGAGGTGCTTCCCACATGTTCGATTCCCTTGATAACATCGCCCAATACTTCCTTCAATCTCCTTATCGTGTTCTGCGCTTCGATCTCCCATTCCTTTTCATGGTCGCAAAGCTTTACTGTACCTCTTTTTAATCCTATCATCTCTGTACACTTCCTTTCGTTTTTAAGATCAGATTATATTTTCTTCTATAAATCGTGCCACACCGTCTTCATCATTACTTGTTGTCACTTTATCTGCCGCTTCAAAAACAGACGGGATAGCATTCGATACAGCTACACCTGTACCGCATTTGATAATAGGCTCCAGATCGTCATTATCATCACCGAAAAACAAAACTTCTTCGGCAGAAATATTATAATACGAGATCATTTCTTTAATACCGTTCCACTTTGTAGCTTTCTTATTCATAATCTGAATAAGGTCTTTTTGTGCTATTGAAGAATAGACGTCATCGGTCAATATACCGTTGATCTCTTCATAAAGAGCGTTATCTGTACTGCTGACAAGAATCTTATATATGTACTCATCATCGGGCAGCTGCGGAAATCTATCAAAAATGATCGGATGCCATGCAGGTACATCTTTGTTTGAATATATAGCTGTACTCGCCTCAACGGAAATAAAAGCATCGTCGTATCTCATGAAGTACGAAATCATCTTTTTCACGTTTTTCTTTTCGATGCCTATTTCACTTTTTCTATCTGGCAGAATAGTAACTCCTCCGTTTAACGTTGTGATACCATCGAACTTTATAATATTGTCATAATCTGTTATTGCACGCATCGGACGGGCACTTGCCGCCATAACAAGGATACCTCTTTCGTGGCACTTTTTAAGAATATCCAAAGTGTACCGAGAGACACTTTTATCGGTATGCAGTAAAGTCCTGTCAAGGTCTGTAATGATTGCTTTGATCTTATTCATAACGCGATAATTCTTCTTTCAATTCCTTCCATGAAGATATAGTTAGAATTTCATCATGTTTCTCTGTTACGGTTGTAGCTCCTGTATAATATTTATTAACCGCTTCGCAAGAATATCCATGTTTATTTTTCACGGCATATTGCATAACAGCCTTTGTTCCTTCAAGACCGTTAAATTTTTCCTCGTTTATCAAGGTTTGACCGTAATCAAACAATATCATTTTCGGCTTTTTCATTTTCGTTATCATTTTTCAAAGTCTTATTTTAGATTTTCTACCCATTTGCCGTTTTCTTTACAGAAAAACTGCTCGGTGTACTTGTCATCGGTAAACATTACCATAGTATCATCCATTCCCTCCGCAAGGGGAAGATCGAAAACATCCTTCAGTTCTACCCATTCCGCTTTTCCCTCTTCGGATGAACGCAATTCTCCGCTGAATGTATTCGTCTTATAAAGATATACTATATACCTTGTACCGTTATCTCTTATCCAGTTTTTTACTCCGCACATTTTAAGATCCGATATCGTAAGCCCCGTCTCCTCATATATCTCTCTGATACATGCATCGGTAAGAGATTCATGCTTTTCCACATGACCGCCGGGCAAGGCATAACCGAACCAATCCGGGTCTGTTCTTCTTATGAAGACCGCCCTTTCATTATCATCGTAAACCATGCACATATTTGTGAGTACTACATTTTCCGTGCTTTCCTCATCCACCGATTTCTTTGCCTTTATAACAAGAAAATTCGGTTTATGTAAATCTTTTCTACAAGATTCATCAAGCTCCAATACTTCTTCGGGAGGTAATGTTTCTACGCATTTTTCTATTTCAAAACCTGCACTTAACAGAGCGTTTATAATTTCGGAAAATGTTCTATGGTACTTCTTAACATCATCAACTATCCAACGCACATGCCTTTCTCCGCTTACGGTATAATCGCTCAAATTATAATGAGTTACTTCTCCTTTTTCGTTTCTACTCCACGAAACTCCTTTAACAGGGGCAGTGGTAAGAGGATGCTCCTGAGAAAAGATAAAATATCCAACATTACCGAGAAGGTCATAAACCTGTTTTGTGAATTTCTTAAAGTCTTCGATGTAATGAACCGCCAAAGAACTGAACACAACATCGTATTTATCGGTTATAAATCCGAGATCGTTCATATCACCTCTTACAAAAGTAAGATCGGGATATTCAACAGATGCAACATTAAGCATTTTCTCCGATATATCAACCCCAAGAACTCTTTCTGCGCCCATTTGGGCAAACTCATTGCAATTTTCACCGTATCCACACCCGAGATCCAAAACCGCTTTACCCTTCAGATCGGGAGAAAGAGAAAACAGCGCAGGCTTTTCTTCGATCTCATTTGCGCTTAACGGATTATCCCTTATCTTTTTATATCCTTCAAAAAACTCACTGTTATCAAATATGTTTTGTGTTACACTCATGTATAGTCACCCCTTAACTCATAGTATAATCAGATCTGAACCGTAAATAAAACTCAAAATATCGGATTGACACTTGCCTGCCGATATGTTATAATTTCAAAAAAAGGAATTTTATAAATAATGAATCGCATAATCAGTATTGCAGAGGCAGTAATATGTATTATATTCTTTCTCTCATCATGTTCACATGAAAATTTGCCAAACACTTATATCGGAGATACCATGACTACAAATGATTTCGACACAAGCTTTACAGAAGTTCAATCCGCAGAACAGATATATCGCAACACATCATTTTCTCCTACTGTATACAATACAGAAGAGATAAAAAATGCAAATGAAACAAAAGCAGGCTCATTTGAAAAATGGAAGAATGAAGTTTTCAAAAACAATTACAACAACGATGATCCTACAGATAATGCGGTAATAAACAGTCCGTTTCATTCTCTCAGGATCAACGGAATAACTGTACCCGTATATACAGCACGATGCGGAAAAGGCGCACATTCCTTCGCATGGGTAGATATTACTTCAGAATCGGATTTTATTCTGAAAGCCGAGCTGGAGCTTACCCAACCATTCAAGAAATGCGTTATTCTTCCCGAAAGCCGTGAAGTCATTCCCGAGGTCAACGGTGCTTCAATTGTATCGTACATAACCGATACGGGATCATTTACATATACTTTCTCAAAAAATGATACCGCAACAGACCCGAGCTATATGCCCTTGACCCTTATGGTATCGCGCCGCAGCGAGCTTAATATACCGAAAAACTACAATGTAGTCAATATACAGCCGGGCTACCACGATAACGATGAGCTGGAATTCAAGGATCAGAGCACCGTGTACGTAATCAAAGAGGGCTTCCACAGTATTTCATCTATAGGTTTGCCATCCAACAGTATTCTTTATATCGAGCAAGGAGCTTATATTAAAGCCGAAGACCGAATAAATGCAGACGGCTCTCACAATACCCTTACCGCAATACATGCGGATAATTGCTCAAATGTCAAAATCATCTCACGCGGTCTTCTCGATTGCGGAAAGCTTCAAGGCGGAGATAACAAGTATAAGCACGTAGTAAATACCGCGCGCTCAAAAAACGTAACTATTGAAGGATTGACTATCATCAATTCAAACACTTGGACGATCTGCGCTTACAACAGCGAAAATGTTAAGATAAATAACAATTTGCTTCTGTCTTACAGAACTTATTCGGACGGGATAATGATGTCGGAATGTATCAACAGCTCGGGCAGATACAATTTCGTGCGCACAGGAGATGATGCCATTGAATTCAAGGGCACAGGCTGGTGGAACGGCACAGGAACGGTCGGCAGCAACTGTATATATGAATTCAATGACATATGGACGGACAAAGGTGCAGGTTACTGTCTGACATGGGAGTCTACATGCTCAATGAAAAATATGATATTCAGGAATAACACCATCGGCTTTGCACAACCCACATGGGCGGACAGAAATACCGCCTTGGATTGTCTTCTCGGAAGCAACGGAAGCTCCAAATGGTCAGACATAACATTTGAGAATATCGAAATATATCACGTTATCTCCCCGAACGTTATCAATATGCAGATCATGGGCAACGGTGGAAACCTTAACGATATCACCTTCCGTAATTTAACTGTTCACTCAAAGGAAGAAAGCACACATGCATTTCGTATGCATTTCTCAGCTGAAAACGGAAGCTTTTCCGACATCAAATTAGAGAATATAAATATCGGCGGAAAGCTCATTACAAAGGATGATATATCCGATAAAACGCTTTTCAAAAACGAAGCAGGTGAATTTTTCAACAGCTTTTCCGTTAATTAGTAATACAAAATCTTATACATTATCCGGTAGAGCCGTATGTAAGTTTTCAAGGTGCTCCACATAATCGAGCATTACCGGTGTAAAGCTTCCGTTCTCGTATTCAAATACGTTGACGGAAGCATTTCTTATCCACTGAACCTTTGCCATTTCATCAATCGGTATTCCCGAGGCATATGTACACATAACACGTATAGGTGTTGCATGAGTTGTCATACAGATCGTTTTGCCCTGGTTTTCTTCGGCGAGCTTAGTAACGATATTTATTATGCGTTTTGAAAACTCTTTCACGCTTTCACCGTTGGGACATACAGCTTTTCCTATATCTCTGCGCCACAATCCGTATTCATAAGGGTACTTCTCTTCAAGCTCACTGAAGTAAACACCTTCCCAATCTCCTGCTCTTATTTCACGTAGCTCTTTTTCCTTTATGATCTCAACTCCCGTAGCCTCGGAAATAGGCACGGCTGTATCGTAGGCTCTGATAAGATCGCTTGAATAAATAGCATCTATTTTTTTGTTTTTAAAATACTTTCCGCAAAGCTTGGCTTGTTCTTTTCCGATATCGGAAAGCTCTATATCCATATTTCCCGTAAAAAACTGCTTTTTATTTGACACGCTGAATCCGTGCCTTATCATAATTATTGTTGTTTTCATTTCTTTCCCTTATATTTAATTTTAATTAAGCGCATGTTTTTGTTCGCACAAATTTATGTGCACAATTCCGCAGATGCAATCGGAAAATTGGGCGCACGGCGCACAATTTTGTTAAGCGCATGTTTTTGCTTGCACAAAAGTTACATGCGCTTATTATATCATATATCGCTATAAAAATAAACACAGTAACGCAAAATAATTGTAGATTAATTTAAACGCAATTATGAACTTTTTGCAAAAAACAGTTAAGCCTCCGACATTACTACGCTGCCAGGGGCTTAAATTCTTCTGCTTATCCGACCGTCTTATTCTATAAGACAACTCGTTGATCGTTATCTTCTTTGTCCTTTGTATTTATATTTATGTACACGGTGTAAACTAACGGAACAACAGTTAAAAACACAGGAACGGCATACAAGGAAATATCGTTTTCAATATAAAATACCGAAAGTGAGTTATTAACCGCATGCGCGATAATACACGGTATCAATGAACCGCTTTTTATAAAAATCACAACAAAAAGATATCCTATAGCTGTTGCATAACATATCTGCAGTATTGTCGGTACTATATCTGCTCCGTTAAACAGATTTATTATATGGCCGATACCAAAAGTAAGAGTGCTTACGATAACCGCGGCTTTGTGATTGTCCTTTGCCATCGTTTTAAAAAGGAAGCCCCTGAAAATAATTTCTTCCGCAAATCCCACATTTATCATTGTGATGATATGGAATACTATTTCATCAACCGTGTTATTTATATTCACTCCATTCCAAAGATTTACCGAAACTATGATAACAAGCGGAATGAAATATAAAAACCTTTTTGCATTTCTTGGCTTTACCAAACCGTAATAAGACGCCCTTCCGAGCAATAATATTAAACTCAATAACAGAAGTGAATAAACCGTATTTATGGTGGCACTGCGGTAATCGGTAATACCGAAGCTTTGCACACAGAATGAATTTATAACTATATATGATGCTATCAATAGCATACATATCAATGTTTCGTGCTTATCAAAAATCCTCTTTATCATTTCAAATCAATATCCTTAATTTATTAAAATATCAAAAATGAGCCTCATAATAAAAGAAGTGATTGCCTAAAGGTTCAACATAATATCTGTTATCACCGTTTTCCTCTGTATACAAAAACCCGTTTTCATGTTCCTTAAGTTGATCTCCGGGAGCACCTAATCTGACGGCACACAGATCATCATTCTCAGAATAAAATATTCCGTAATAATGTGTGCTCGAACCGAATCCCGCTCCTCCGCATTGTATATCAATATAATCTTCCCAAGTATCTACATTTTGTACACCGTAAATTTTGCTGACCTTGCTGAAATCATTATTGTTTGCCGCATCTAAGAAAACCCTTTCCTTATTGCGAAAAAGCTTTATGATCTCATCCTTATCGGTCATATTACTTGAGCAAGAAGCAAAATAGGTCAATACGCAACTCAATGATAACAATAATAGAATTGCTTTACTTATATCCACTTTATTCATTTCGAAATTCTCCTTAATATTGACAAAACAATGAGTTCGATCAATCCCGACAATGTCAGATAAAAATACGTTCCTCCATTACCATTAAAGAAAACAAACAAAAATGTATGTATATCCGCACCGCCAATAATATCTTTAGCATTCGTTCGAGCAAAAGCCAAAATCACACCCGAGCACATAAGTATAATTCCCGTTATAAGCAACATTGCCAAAATATGTTTCTTTTTCATTTTCTTATTTCTCTCGGATTTTCAAATCTGTATATTTTTAATGTGTTTAATGATAAGATCAACATTTTCTTCGATATTTTTGGTGCCGTCTATTCGAATCACGGGACACTTTAAATTTTGTATCCATTTTTCGACATAGTCTTCATTACGTGATCCTGCCATTTTAAAAAAGGATTCTTCACTCTCGTACAGGTCACCTCCCGGAAGCATTCTGTTTCCGAATTTTCCGAAAGATCTGTTTCTTATGCGTTGTGTTCTGATATTTTTCTGCACCTCGAGCACAACCACCAGTTTAATTTCTCGGTTTATTTCCTATGATCTATATTTGCGGCTTTTGCCTGCTTGCACAGATCCTTCGTTTGTACTTTATACATTTTTTCATCTTTGATGAAATATGTTCCCAGTTGTCTGAATTCAAAATTCACGTTTTTTCTGATACATTGCTCTCTGATATCAAGAACCCAATCATAATTTAGAGGGCGTGCATTACTGTCCGATTCGCCGCCGACAACAACAAGCTCAATGTCGTCGAGATACTTTTCCATATCTATTCTTTCAAGCAAAGGTTGTGCCGTGATGCATTTATGCTTTATTGGTAAATCTTTAAAAATACCGAGCTTTTTATCTGCATTTGCTTGGTTTTCGACAGTACAGCACACAACAACGTTGTCATATCCGTTTCCCCAATCATGCGGAACATGATCCATGAAGCGCTCGATCCTTTTGGTGAGAAAAAGAAATGTGCAATCCTGCCTTTCTTTTATCATAGACCAACACTCCTTGCGCCATTCATCAGCTTCTTCGATAAGATAATCGGTGGAAAAGCAAAGATATACCATTCCCGGCTTCATCTTATAATTACCGTTTTTCTGCTTCTCTATCGGTTTATAGAAATCTTTTGTTTTAACGATCTCATTAGTATCAATATTACGTTTTGCGTCGCCTTTATGTATATAGCAGTGCAAGCATCCGTCACTGCATCGCTTGCAGCCCCTCCAAGGATTCCACATAGACATATAAAATACCTCGCTTTGTATGTTATCATACTATAGACAGTTTTTCTTAAAATAAACCCTTATTATATTTGCAGATGGCACTTATCATTATTATAAGCCCGATAATAAGACCTGATAGTAAAAATGCGGAGCCTATCAATATAAAAGAATTATTACTCGTATAAAGAGTTATCGCAGAAAACACACTGAATATCGATATTGAACAACCGCATAAGATCGTACCAAAACCTACCTTTTTGCCGAATGGAATTCTATCCTCCTCGGATACACGGTGTCTGTGATATGAATGCAATGAAGATATGTTGCCTCGCATATTTGAAATACCTATAACTATACATATTATACCAATAATTAAAGTTCCTATAAACGCCAGCATTGTTTACACTCCCTTCGCACATACGCTATTTATCATTATTAAATACATCATATAAAGCGACTATCTTTTTCATTCAACTGCTCTCATTTATCAAATTAAATTATTTCACTGATCTTTGCGGAATAATTCAATCATCATTAATATTATACCGATTATTGTTAATACCACAGAAAGAATAAACAGAAACATCAAATCCAACTCGATTACAGTTGACCAAAACCTTCCAAGATTTGGATCCCATGATGTAACAAGATTATTTCCTGTAATAAAAACTATTGCCAACGTCCAAATACTTCCTATCAGTGAAAGAAATCCACCAATCAATGCTCTTTTCATATTATAACACTCCTTTGTAAAAGCCTGATTATTATATTTTTAGATCGGATGACGAATGACGGTTCTCAATTTATCGGGAGGGACCCTTCTTACATCTGAGAGATAGATCTCATGGTGCAATCTGCTTTCACTGAAGTCATTCACATAGCCGTTTTGCTCTGAATAATCATCCATCAAGGCAATTGTTGCAGGTTCATCATCAAAAGAACCATTGTGCATAACTTGAACGCACAGACCTTCATTAATGGTCAAAACTTTTCATTAAATAATCGTTTGCCTCTGTGAGAATGCGTTTCGAGCTTTCGAACTGAAACAATCCCATAGCTTCTGAAAAACTTACCAAGCAAGCGCCTGACAATTCTTCCTTTTGATAAACGATATCTTGCTTTTCGAAATAGCCCAAAAAATAGACGATTTGTTTGACTGTATTTTCTTTTTGAGGAATCAGATGCTCATCAAAAGTTCGAAAGTCATTTATCAAGTCAATTTTCAAATTTGTTTCTTCGTAAACTTCTCTTAAAGCGGTTTCCGTCTCTGTTTCATCCTTCTCAACATGACCTTTCGGAAAACCGTAGATTCCTTCTCTGTTTGATACCAACAAATACTTGATCTCACCATCAATTTTTGTAAATACAACTGCACCGCATGACTTTTCATACATCATAAAGCTCACCTCCGTCAAATTCAACTTTATCTGACTTATACATTATATCATAATAATATGAATAAATAAAGAGATCGGCACAAAATAATTCATTTTATGCAGATCCTGACTGATACTAAAAACTGTATTTTGCTTCTCAAAACAAAAAAGCCCTGCGCAATGCAGAGCTTTTCGTATATGTGATAATGCAAATTATCTCTTGGAGAACTGGGACGCACGACGAGCAGCCTTCAAGCCGTACTTCTTTCTTTCCTTCATTCTCGGGTCACGAGTGAGGAATCCTGCCTTCTTCAAAGCAGACTTATAAGTTTCAGCATCAGCCTGTACAAGGGCTCTTGCTATACCGTGACGGATAGCGCCTGCCTGACCGGAAACACCGCCGCCTACTACGTTGCATATAACGTCAAATGTACCTTCTGTGGAAGTAACTGCGAAGGGCTGACGAACAACGAACTTCAATGTATCGAGACCGAAGTAATCATCTATGTCTCTCTTGTTTATTGTGATAGAACCTGTACCGGGGTAAATGCGTACACGAGCTATACTCTTTTTTCTTCTACCTGTGCCGTAAAAATACGGTTTTGCACTCTGATAATTAACAGCCATGTTGTTCTCCCTTCTTATTTAACTTCAAGCTTAGTGGGTGTCTGAGCTTCGTGCTTGTGGTTAGAACCTGCAAATGTCTTAAGACGTGTCATGCTCTTTCTTCCTATTGTGTTCTTAGGAAGCATACCCTTAACTGCAAGCATCATAGCCTTTTCGGGATTCTTAGCCATTAAATCCTTGTAGCTGATTTCCTTCAAACCGCCTATATAGCCGGTATGATATCTGTACTTTTTCTGCTCAAGCTTCTTGCCTGTGAGAACTGCCTGTGCGCAGTTAACTATAATAACAAATTCACCGCAATCAACGTGGGGTGTAAACTCGGGACGATGCTTTCCGCGGAGTATATCGGCAGCAGCAACAGCTACTTTTCCGAGGGGCTTTCCGGCAGCGTCCAAAACATACCATCTGCGTTCAATGGTTTCGGCTTTCGCCATAAATGTGGACATTGAAATTTCCTCCATAAAAAACTTCTTTAACGGTGCATATTATACACTCTTATTATCGATTTGTCAACCCCTTTTTTGAAAAAAATCAAAATATTCTTTCAAAGCTTCGATTTTCTTCGATTTTCTCGTTTTTTTGGCTTATTTTCAAATGTCCGATTCACGTTTTTTATCAATTCATAGAGCAATAGTACACAGGACGTACTGAAGAAGATTTCAATATCTCATATATCAAAGCTTCCTCTGATGATACGGGCTTTGCGGCAAATCCCAATCCGAAGATATCAAACAAGCTATAGCTGTAGTAGTACGTGTAATCTGTTATGGGAAGCGCTTCATCTGATGACACGCTTGATGATATTTCCGAAGTAACCGTTTCAATAAATTCTTCGTAAGTTATCACATCGTCTATTAGCCCGTTAGCTTTCGCTTGCTTGGCGGTATATATCCTTCCGTCTGCCAATTTCTTCACTTCGGAAACAGACATATCTCTTCCCTCTGCAACAATAGAAACAAATTGCTCATACGCTTCATCGCAGATGGATTGGTAGATAGCTCTTTGCTCGTCCGTAAATTCATCGAAATAACTGCCCATATTTTTGTTTTTTCCCGAAAATACGGTAGCAGTTTTTATTCCGAGCTTTTCAAGAAGATCAGACACATCGTAAACGGTATTCATAACGACACCGATCGAACCTGTAAACGTATTTCTGTTTGCATATATCTTATCCGCTGCACAAGCCATATAATAGCCGCCGGAAGCGCATATCTCACCCATGTAAACATATATAGGCCGTCCTGTCTCCTTATAATCAAGGAGTGCCAAATATATCTCGTCTGTCTGATATACCCCGCCGCCGGGAGTGTTTATAAACAGACACAAACCCTTATTGTAAGTATCGCTTGCAAGCTCCTTTATTGTACTGAGGAGCCACTCATGATTATACATTCCATCGGAGACGGAGCTTATTGTACCGGAAATATTCACCATAGCGATATTATCATATGCCGGAAGGTATGTCGATTGCTCAAACATTACGGAATCATCCGTAATGTGGGAGAAAATACCGTTTATTATCGAAGACATGACCGCTCCGAAAACGAAAAGCAAAACCAGTGCCGAAATAATACATATTACAACGATCAAAGCTGTGTTTTTCTTTTTGGGAGGCTGATAATTATAACCTACACCCGGGTTAAAATTTTGGTTATTCATGCAAACACCCTTTCTGTTTTTACTGATTGTTCAATGAGTGGAATACTTAAGTGTATCCCACTCAATATTTTAATCTAAGCCAGATCAAACAATGTAAGCTGATTTGTTTCGGGTAAAGAAGAAAGAACTCCCGTGCGGGACAGTATCTCAACTACCGACTTTGAAATGCCGGATATAGTCTTAAGGTCTTCAACAGACTTTACTTTTCCCGATTTCATAGCTTCATAAATATTGTTTGCGGCAGCCGTACCCAATCCGGAAAGGCTCGAGAACGGCAGTCTCATGCAACCGTTTTCAGGAAGAAAACGATGGGCATGGGAATGAACAAGATCAACGGGAAGAATTTTTACATCTCTTGAGATCATTTCAAGTATAAGCCGTGTTGCGGCTAAAAGTCCGTCTTCCTTTTGAGTAAGGTCAAGACCCTTAGCTTCAAGATCGTCTATAACTTTAATGATATTCGTTCTTCCCGACATAGCTATCTCAGCGTCAAATCCGTCGGGAGCCGCGCTGAAGTATGCACAATAAAACTCAAGAGGCTTATATACCTTGAACCATCCGAGACGTATTGCGGAAATAACGTATGCGGCGGCATGAGCCTTCGGGAACATGTATTTGATCTTTTTGCAGGATTCGATGTACCAATCGGGAACACCGTTTTTCGTCATCAATTGCTCATATTCGGGCTTCAAGCCTCTTCCCTTACGAACGTCCTCCATTATCTTGAAGGATTCGGCGGAAGGCAATCCCTTTTGCATAAGATACACCATGATATTATCACGTGTTCCAATAACGTCGGATATGGTACAAACGCCGTTTCTTACAAGGTCCTGTGCGTTTCCGACCCAAACATTGGTACCGTGGGAAAGACCCGATATCTGAAGCAGGTCGGAGAAGCATTTCGGCTTTGAATCGAGAAGCATCTGACGTGTAAAGCCCGTACCGAATTCGGGAAGAGCCAATGTTCCCGTATCACTCTTGATCTGCTCTTTTGTAACACCGAGAGGCTCGGGAGACAAGAACAGCCCCATTACCTTCTGATCGTTCATAGGAACAGAGAGAACACTCATTCCCGTGTACTCCTCAAGAAGCTTATATTTTGTAGGTACATCGTGTCCGAGTATGTCAAGCTTCAATATTGTATCGTGAAGATACGTGAAAGCAAAGTGAGTAGTAACAATGCTTGAATCCGGGTCATCTGCGGGATGCTGAACGGGTGTAAAATCGTGGACATCCTTATTACGCGGTATAACTATAATACCTCCGGGATGCTGACCTGTTGTTCTCTTTACACCGACACATCCGTTTATGAGGCGTTCCGTTTCAGCTTTTCCTATTGACGAAATACCGTTTTCCTCGAGATATTTCATAACAAAGCCGAATGCGGTTTTTGATGCCAATGTACCGAGAGTACCCGCTCTGAAGACATTATCCTTACCGAAAAGAACTTCTGTATACTTGTGCGCCTCAGCCTGTACGTCTCCGGAGAAATTCAGGTCTATATCCGGAGATTTATCGCCTTTGAATCCAAGGAATGTTTCGAAAGGTATATTATGTCCGTCCTGGAACATATCTATTCCGCAGTTGGGACATTTTTTTGTAGGCATATCAAATCCGCTTCCGTATGTACCGTCTGTTATAAACTCACTGTGCTTACACTTAGTACAGAGATAGAAGGGCGGCAACGGATTTACCTCGGAAATACTTGCCATAGTCGCGACAAAGCTTGAGCCGACAGATCCTCTTGAACCAACAAGGTATCCGTCCTTTTCGCTTTTCTCGACAAGACGCTTTGCAATAACATACAATACTGCAAAGCCGTATTTGATAATAGCGTCAAGCTCACGGTTCAGTCTTGTAGACACTATTTCCGGAAGAGGATCACCGAACATGGATTTTGCCTTGTTATTGCACGCATCCACAAGCTCTTTCTCCGAGCCTTCCAGCTCGGGAGTATACTGACCCTCGGGTATCGGTCGTACAGGCTCTATCATATCAGCTATCTTGTTTGTGTTGGTAACAACTATATCATAAGCTGTTTTTTTATCAAGATAGTCAAACTCATTGAGCATTTCCTCTGTAGTTCTGTAATAAAGAGGGATCGACCTGTTGGCATCGGAGAATTTCATTCCGTGCAATAGGATCTTTCTGTATACCTCATCCTGAGGATGTAAAAAATGTACGTCGCCCGTTGCAACACAAGGCTTGTTTTTCTCCTTGGCTATATTTATAATAGTTTTATTAAAGGCTTTTATCTTTTCTATACTGTCTACCTTATTTTGAGATACAAGAAATTCATTATTGCCTAAAGGCTGGACCTCGAGATAATCATAGAAATCGGCTATCCTCATAAGCTCGCTTTTCGGTTTGCCCGCCACAACAGCGCTGTAAAGCTCACCTGCCTCACAAGCAGAACCGATTATCAATCCCTCTCTATGCTCGGCAAGAACTGTTTTAGGTATTCTGGGATTTCTCTTATAGTATTTAAGGTAAGATTCAGAAACAAGCTTATATAGATTCTTTAATCCCGTAAGGTTCTGAACAAGAATTATTATGTGATAGCTGGGAAGCTTTCTGGGATCGCAGTTTGCGCTCATTTCTTCATTAAGATCGTTAAGATCATTAATACCTATCTGAGCTAAACCTTCACACATTTTCGTGAATATTGCCGCAAGCATCTCGGCATCGTCGGAAGCACGGTGGTGATTGAAATCGGGTAGACCGTAATGATCCTTCAATGTATCAAGTCTGTGGCGCTTCAGATCGGGATTCAAAAATCTCGATAAAGCGACAGTATCCAGATACGAGTTTTCGAAAGGTATATTGTGATCTGTGCATACACGACGTATAAAGCTTGTATCAAATCCCGCATTGTGAGCGATAAGGACTCTATCCTTTGCAAACTCAAGAAAGCTTTCAACCGCATTCTTTTCACAAGGAGCATCGGCAACCATGTCATCCGTAATTCCCGTAAGGCGTGTAATCTCTTCGGGAATAGGCTGTGCGGGATTTACGAAGGTATTGAACACATCGAGAACATCACCGTTTTTATAAAGCACCGCTCCGATCTCTGTGATACCGCAGGAGGTGGGAGAAAGTCCCGTTGTTTCTATATCGAATATAATGAATTCGTCATTTGTAAAATCAGCATTTTGATTTCCGAATGAGGCTCTTGCTGTATCGTCAACAAAATAGCCCTCCATACCGTATATAACCTTGAATTCGTCGGGAGAAACGCCAAGCTTTTCATAAGCGAGCATAGCTTCGGGGAATCCCTGAAGATTTCCATGGTCCGTTATGGCAACTGCTTTGTGCCCCCACTTATATGCTGTCTTGACAATAACATCAGGAGGTATCGTAGCATCCATCGAAGACATCTGTGTATGAAGATGAAGCTCTACTCTCTTAACATCGGCGGTATCCTTCTTTTCCTCTCGCTTTATCAAAGCAACCGATTTGGGCGAAAGAACGTAATCCTTCTCGTATTCATCATATTTGAATTGACCATTTGTAAGAATATGCGAACCGGGCTTTACACCGGAAACTCCATTCACCTTCTCAATCTTTCCGCGCACCTTCAAGGTTGCAGATCCTGAATCATCTGTTATTCTTATGGTATATGTGATCCTGTCACCGCTTTTTGATTCCTTTCCTTCCGAAAAGAAAACAGTACCGCATACTGTCACATTATCATCGGGATCGTTAAGCTCTGCGGGAGAGATTATTTTATCATACTGAGATTCGGGTATAGGTGTACCTAACACATACTCGGGAGAAGAAAGATCATATGTGTAATAACCCGATGTTATCTTTATCTCGCTGTTCTCACCTCGTATGACCTCGACCTTAGCAACATCTTCATTTATGGAAGAGTGAGGCTTTTCAGCAGCGCGCTCTTCACTGACATCATGAGCCGCCGCAAAAACAGGTGCATTTGCAGCATAGAATTCGGCGATCTCCTTTTTATAAAACTCCTCCGAAAAAGCGGGAGCAGAGACAGAGACTGTATAATCCACATCAAATTCACGTTTCATTGAAGCGGATATTTCCCTTTCGCAATCCGAAAGCTTTGGAAGAAGATCAAGACCGGGGCGCAAAACGATATTAAGCTTCCCTTCCTTGAATTCAAAATCTGCACCGTCAAAATAACCGTTTATAAATGCGTAATCGCGTTTAAGCTCATCTATGATCTCATAAAACAGTATTTTCTTTTCATCATTTCCCTGAGAAACCATTTTATTGAACATCTCGCTTGAGTATATCGTGTATATGCGGCAATAATTCAATTCATATACGTTTCTGAGATTGTTTTCAAGATTGAGTATACTTTCTTTTGGGATCATTTCATCGAAGATCGCATTTATCTTGATAAAACGGTTCTCCTTGTTCAACGAATATGAAAAATCCTTTATTTTTGATATTGTTATTGAATCCTGCATATCAGGAGCATATTTATAAAACAGCTCCGAAAAGCTTTTCTTATTTTTCACCATATATGTACTGCCAATCAATAAAGTATTTTTTCTATTTCACTCAATAAAACAGGTATTGCATTATCCTGGGAAACCTTCCCCATGGATACACCCTTTTTAAACAAAAGGAATTCTCCGACACCGCCTGCGATCCCTATATCAGCCTCTCTTGCTTCACCGGGACCGTTTACCGCGCATCCCATTACGGCTACATTCAAGGATCGTTTTGGGTTCGGAAATCTCTTCTTTATTTCACGGTTAAGTGAATCTGCCAAAACGATCAGATCCACTTGAGTGCGTCCGCAGGTAGGACACGAAATGACGTTTACAGTGTTACGCAATCCACATGCTGAAAGAAGATTCTTTGCTGCTTCAACTTCTTTACGTACATCAGCTGTCAAAGATACTCTGATCGTATCTCCTATACCGTCACACAAAAGCGAACCTATACCTATTGCAGATTTTATCAAGCCCATCTCTTCTGTTCCTGCTTCTGTTACTCCGAGGTGAAGAGGAATATCCGTTTTGGATGAAATGATCCTGTTGGCACTTATCATAGATGAAAGATCGGAAGATTTCACGGATATAACTATATCATTAAAATCATACTTTTCAAGAAGCAGTACATTGAAAAATGCACTTTCAGCAAGAGCTTCGGGGGTAGGAGCACCGTACTTTGCCAAAACCTCTTTTTCAAGTGATCCGGAGTTTACTCCTATACGAATAGGTATACTTTTAGCTTTGCACACCTTGCAAACAGCCGCCACTCTTTCTTCGTCACCTATATTTCCCGGATTGATCCTTATTTTGTCAATTCCCGCTTCGGCAGCTTCAACAGCTAATCTGTAATTAAAATGAATATCGGCAACAATAGGGATATCGGTTTCGCATTTGATCTTATAAATAGTTTTGACATCTTCATGAGAAGCAACCGAAAAACGAACAATATCACATCCGGAAGCTTCTAAAGCCTTTATTTGAGCAAGAGTAGCTTCAAAATCCGAAGTCTTTGTATTCGTCATCGACTGAATAAGTATGGGAGAATCTCCGCCTATATAAGTCTTGCCTATTCTTACTTTTCTTGTCTTTTTTCTCATATATGACCATACCTTTCTTCGATTGTTTATATTTCTTATTGTTTTATAAGATTAATCGCAATTTAACCTACCAGACGCATTATATCAAAAACAGCAACCACTCCCATAAAAATAAGAAGTATAGCCATACCGGCAAGGTGAATATAAGCTTCATATTCGAGCTTTAAAGGTTTTCTTCTTATCATTTCCAAAACAACAAAGATAAGTCTTCCACCGTCGAGAGCGGGGATAGGAAGAAGATTGCACACACCTAAGTTCATACTTATAAACACAAACAGATTTATCATAGCTGCATAATTATTCTGCTTTGCGACCTCTCCTATTTCTCCAACAACGCCTATAGGTCCCGAAACAGCTTCCATGCCGTATCTTCCTGTTATAACATCCAATAAAGATTGATACATCAATTTAATAGTTGAAAATGATTGGAATACCGACTGCTTCAACACAAGCCCCGGGCTTGTATATTCAACATCGGTAGCAAAATCCATGACGCCGTACAAGATACCGTCGGTTTCTTCCGTGGGAAAAACAACATCCTTCAATACGATCTCTTCACCGTCTCTGAGAACTGTTACTTCACACGGTTCAGTACCTTCTCGTGTTATATTAAAAGCTATATCAGTATAAACGTTGACCTTATTATTGTTTATCGACAGTATCACATCTCCGCTCCGAAGTCCGCTGTTGTAGGAGCTTGCATTCGATTCATAAAAGCCTTTGACAGTAGTGGTATAGAAGCCTGCCGCAGTCATGTTCAGAATAAACAATGCCAAAACAGCACTTATTATATTCATAGCGGAGCCCGATGCAAGTATAATAAATCGCTGCCAACAAGGCTTCTTGTACAGAGAATGCTCAGAATCATCTGTTTCATCCATTTCTCCAAGCATATTTGTAAATCCACCCAGAGGAAGCAATCTCACGGAATAAAGAGTACCCGATTTTTTTGATCTGTATCCGAATAATTTCGGCCCCATTCCGATGGCAAACTCTTCCACGGTTACCTTACAAAGCTTCGCTGTAACAAAATGGCCCAATTCATGAATGAAGATCATAAATCCGAACATCAAAATAGCAATAACGATGCCCATCAATCGAAAACCTCCAATTTTTACAATTAATCAATTCTTTTTGGATGCGGCAAGCTTACGAACGAATCGTCTTGCCGAATCTTCAATTTCGTCAAGCTCGTCAACAGAAGTTATATCGACATCGCCTGACATTTCATATGTTTCCTCAACAAAGTCAAAAATATCCGTAAATCCAATCTTTTTATCGAGGAATAAAGCTACAGCCTCTTCATTAGCGGCATTCATGACAGCACATCCGCCGTTATCCTTTGAAACAGCCTTTCTTGCCAAACCAATAAGTGAAAATGTTTCCTCATCAACGGGATCGAAAGTAAGCTTGAATGCTTCCTTGAAATCAAGGGGTTTGCACAACCCTTTATCATCCGCCCTATCGGGGTAAGTCAAGGCAAAGTGGATACAATGACGCATATTAGGATATCCCATCTGAGCAAGTACACTATTGTCGCAAAACTCGACCATGGAATGTACTATGGATTGACGATGCACCGTTATGTCAACATTCTCCTGTGGCACATTGAAAAGCCTTACAGCCTCTATAAGCTCCAAAGCCTTATTCATAAGCGTTGCGGAATCGACGGATATCTTCTTCCCCATATTCCAAGTAGGATGCTTTATTGCCTCTTCGGGAGTGATGTCAACAAGCTCATGTCTCTTTTTTCCGTAGAAGGGTCCACCCGATGCAGTAAGTATCAAGCGTCTGACAAATCTATCCGAATTAAAATTCCCTGAAATACACTGAAAAATTGCGGAATGCTCGCTGTCAACGGGTATCAAGGAAACATTTTTATCTTTCGCGGCTTTCAGAATTATCTTTCCCGCCGCTACAATCGGCTCCTTATTAGCCATAGCAATATTTTTTCCGCTTTCAATTGCGCAAAGCGTCGGCTTTACACCGACGCTTCCGGAAAGTGAATTCAGTAATATATTGCTTTTATCTTCATAACATAATTCAAGTATGCCGTCGAGTCCGGTCAGCACCTTTGTGCTTGTATCCGAAACACGTACTTTAAGATCTTTTGCAGCCTTATCGTTATATACAGCGCAAAAACGAGGGTTAAACTTTCTCACCTGTTCTTCAAGCAGTTCGATATTGCTGTTTGCACATAAAGCGGTGATCTTAATACCGAGATTCTCGGCTACATCTATAGTTTGCTTGCCGATAGATCCTGTTGATCCGAGAACAGACAAGCTGATATCTTCAAATTTATTACTCATATTATTTTAAAAATCACTTTATCAAATAAAAAATATCCAATCCGGAGATCATAAGCAACACGGGAGATATTGCAAATATGCTGTCAAATCTGTCAAGGACACCTCCGTGACCGGGCAACAGATTTCCGAAATCCTTTAAACCGTATGTTCTTTTAAGCGCCGAAAGTATAAGGTCTCCGAGCATGCTGAATACACTTATGACTATTCCCGCAATTATCAACACTAAAAAATTCACCTGTCGGTCGAAAAAATACGAAGCGATAAAACCAAATAACGCGTATCCCAAAGCGCAGAACAAAACCCCGCCTATTGCGCCTTCAACCGTTTTTTTGGGACTTATTTCAGGTATAAGCTTATGCTTTCCGCAAGCCTTACCTACGATAAAAGCAAAGCCGTCGGTAACCCAAGCTCCTATAAACGCGAGGAATATCATATATATTCCAACTCCGTCTATCCTTCTGAGAGCAATGAGCGAAAATATACCGTTTACGGTATATGCGGTTACAAGACCGATCGCCGCAATGCTGTTAAAGGATATTTTATTTTTATACAGTACGCAAGCCGCCAAAAGCAATACGACATATATGCTTGTAGCATGGTACACGAATCTGTAAGAACAGAACGAAAGAATGATGGTAACAGCACCGTAAATATAGGACAAAGCCGAGATATAAGGATCTTTCTTCAGTCCGATGCAAGCCAAGGCCTCATAAATTCCTATCACCGTTAATATCAAGCCTGCTGTCTCCCAAACATATGTATGAGAGAAAAAAATTATAACAAGAGTAATCGGAATTCCGATAATGGCTGTTAGAAGTCGTTGTCTCATTTGATTTCCTCTGATGTTAAATAGTCATTTATTGTCCTTGTCTATTTTTCCGAAACGTCGTTCTCTGCTTGAATAGAACTCCAAAGCCTCGTCGATATCCTTTTCAGTGATATCGGGCCACAGCTTATCGGTAAAATACAGCTCCGCATAAGCCGCCTGCCAAAGAAGGAAATTGGACAACCTTTTTTCTCCGCCGGTACGTATAATAAGATCCACATCCGGCTGATCATGGGTGTACAAAGCGTTGCTTATATCCTCCGATGTGATAGGACCGTCCTTATCACGAAGCAACTCAAAGGCACGGCAGAGCTCATCACGGCTTCCGTAATTACAAGCGATATTCAATTGATATTCGCTTGCATTGGCTGCGGTATTATTCTCGAGCTCCAAAAAGCGATCTCTGAGTTCTTCCGGAAACTTGGACTTATCTCCTAAAATACGTACGGAAGAATACTTGTGCTTCATTTCGCTGTCATTGTAATATATAGTAATATATTCGCCGAAAAGCTTAAGCAATGAATTTACCTCTTCATCGGGTCTTTCCCAGTTTTCGGTTGAGAAGGCGTAGAATGTCGACACCTTGATACCAAGATCATACAGATACTCCGTGATCTTTCTGAAGGTCTTACTTCCCATTATATGACCGGCACTTCTCGGCAGACCTCTTTTTTTCGCCCATCTGCCGTTTCCATCCATTATTATCCCGATATGTCGAGGGAGATTCATTGCTTTATTTCCTTTCGATCGTTAATTAACTTATATCACTTATACAGTCATTATTTCCTTGTTCTTTGCGGCTACAACTCCGTCCATCATCTTGGTGAACTTATCGGTAACGTCCTGAATGAGCTTTTCGCTCTGCTTCTGTTCATCCTCGGTCATTTCGCTCTTCTTCTTCATATCCTTGATCTTATCGGTTGCTTCTCTGCGGATATTTCTTATAGCTACTTTGCCTTCTTCACCCATTTTTGTGATCTGCTTTGTAAGCTCTTTTCTTCTTTCCTCTGTGGGCTGAGGGAATGCAAGTCTGATGATCTTACCGTCGTTAACGGGTGTGATTCCAACATCGGATGCAAGGATGGCTTTCTCGATATCCTTAAGCACCTTTGCGTCCCAAGGCTGTATTGTTATCATTCTGGGTTCGGGAACCTTAACTTCTGCAAGAGAATTTATGGGAGTGGGAGTTCCGTAATAGTCAACATTTATCTTGTTAAGAACCGCGGGGTTTGCTCTTCCCGCACGTATTGTGGAAAACTCTTTTTCGTATGTGTTTACTGTCTTCTGCATTTTTTCTTCGTAGGGCTTTGTGTCTAACTTCATTTTAATACCTCTCTTATACTTTATAATTATATTTTATTATATTTTCTGCCGTCTTTTTGCACGGATCTTTATGACAAAATTTTTCTTAAAGAAATTGATACGATCGTTACGATCTCATTCTTCAACTATGGAACCGATGTCCTCGCCTTTTACTATTCTCACTATATTTTCCGGATCGTTAAGGTTGAATACACAGCACTTGATCTTATTCTTCTGACCGAATGCAGCTGCGGTTCCGTCTATAACACCAAGCTTATTGGACAATATGTAATCATAATCGGGATGATGCAAAAACTTAGCATGGGAATTTTCCGCATTGGGATCGGAATCATATATTCCGTCTGTTCCGTTCTTCGCAAAAAGAACGATGTCGGCATTAATTTCCTTAGCTCTGAGAACAGCCGTTGTATCTGTTGAGAAATAGGGGCTTCCTATTCCGCATCCGAAAATGATGACTCTCTTTTTGTTAAGATGAGACATAGCCATATTTCTTATATAAGGCTCGGCAAACTGCTTCATTTCAACAGCAGTCATAACACGTGTGTCAACACCCATATGCTCCAATGTATCTTGCAAAGCAAGTGAATTGATGGTAGTAGCAAGCATGCCCATATGATCGGAACGCACTCTGTCAAAATCAACACCCTGAGCGCCTCTCCAAATATTTCCGCCGCCTACAACAACAGCGATATCCGTTCCCATATCGTGTACTTCTTTTATCTTTTCGCAGATTATCCGCAAGGTTGAGTAATTCAATACGGAATCACCCTTTGTCTTACCGTCGGGAGAAGAAGCCAACGCTTCGCCGGACAGCTTTATCAAAATTCGATTGTACTTTTTACAAGAACTGTTATTTGCATCTGCAGTATTCATATAAACATTCTCCGTGTTATATAGATTTTTTGAAAAACGGCTATTCTGCCGCCACTATATATTTTACCCTTTTCTTTCCGATTTGTAAATAGGTGAAACGAATTTTTTACTGAATAATAACAAAAAAGTTTATGTTTTCTCCCGCATATGACAGAAATCTTACGTTATTCTTAATTTTATATTAAAATGAAACTTTGCATATTGATTTAAACTCATTTTTGATGTATCATATTGTATATAAATCTTATGAGGTGTTGTTTTGAAAAATCATTTGTCAAGTAAAAATATACGAAAAAATATCATGATAATACTTATTATTCTTTCCGTGTTAATTGCCGTCTGCTTATCGGGTGCACTCCTTCTTAACGGATATATTATAACTCAATCGAAAGACCGGATCGTTTCGCCTCAAAAACTTCCCGATTCCGATCTTGACTGTATACTTATTCTGGGTGCCGGAGTCAGAGAAGATAATACACCAAGCCATATGCTGGAAGACCGTCTGCTTGAAGGAATATCTTTATTCAAAAGTAACGCCGCACCGAAAATACTTATGAGCGGTGACCATGGACGCGAGGAATATGACGAAGTAACGGTAATGAAAAAATTCGCCATTGAAAAAGGTGTGCCCTCAGAGGATATTTTCATGGATCATGCCGGATTCTCCACATACGAAAGCTTGTACCGTGCAAAAGAGATCTTCGGATGCAAAAGGATCGTGATAGTAACTCAGAAATATCATTTGTACAGAGCCTTATATATCGCCGAAAGCCTCGGAATTGAGGCGTACGGCGTTCCTTCCGATCCCAGGACATATTTCGGCCAATCCTACAGAGAGCTGCGAGAAATCCTTGCAAGAGATAAAGACTTTTTCTCTTGCCTTTTCAATGTAAGACCCACATATCTCGGCGATCCGATCTCACTTGATCAAAGCGGAGATATAACAAATGACGAAAATTTTACAGTATAGAAAAACTATACGATGTATTATGCACTTGCAAAATGCTGATTTAACAATTCAACAGAAAGAAAAGAACATCCGGCTTGCTGTACCATAACGGCGACACGGATGTTCATTTACTTTCAGAAAAATAATTTACATAGTTTCGGATCATTTGATTTCAAAATTCTGTATAAACCCGAATTACAACTCAGAAGTTCGCAAAGATTCAAAAATAATGACCTTGATTGCATTTTCAAAGAGGCTTCCGCTGCTGTTTTGAATTCCGGATACAAAAGCTCTGCGGGAGCTTTTTTCAAATATTCAAACACCTGCATTGCACCCGGAGTATTTAAGTCTTCGATCCAACTGAAAAGGTCATAGAAATGATCGGAAGCTTCTTCATATTCCAATGAAGTTAATATTTTTGCAATTTCTTCACCGTGTTCAGCAGTTTCTGCAAATCTCAATAATATTTCATGCTTATGTTTCATATCGCACATTATTATTTTTTTAATTCCATAAAAGACAGAGAACGGAAAGTCCCCTGTCTTTTACTTACATCAATAATATTTAATTACTGAGCGGACTCAACTGCTTCCTGAGCGGGAGCTGCATTCTTATCCTTGTAAAGCATCGACCATACAGCACTTGCAAGGCATGTGCTGGAATAGAAGCCTGCGAGGATACCGATAATAAGCGGGAACGCAAAGTTCTTGATGGATTCAACGCCGAGAATATAGATCATAACGATCGTAAGCAATGTCGTTACCATTGTATTTACGGAACGTCTGAAGGTCTGATTTATACTCATATTGGCGATTTCCTTGAAAGGCTTGGAAGCATACTTGCCCTTGTTTTCTCTGATTCTGTCGAATACGATGATAGTACCGTTTATTGAGTAACCGAGTATCGTAAGGAATGCGGCTATAAGGTTGGAATCAACGGATATATTGAACAGTGAATAAACCGTAAGCATTACAAAAAGGTCATGTATAAGACATACTACCGCAGCAGCACCGGATCTGAGATCGAATCTGAATGTGATATACACAAGCATGAGAATAACGGCGATTATTGTAGCCATAAACAAGGACTTTGTTATATCCTTTGTCATGGATGCGCCTACGTTGGAAACCTGATAATCGGTGTAATTTTCGCCGAGCTCATACTTAGCGACTATATCATTAACGAGCTTGTCTCTGTTCTCTGTATCGACTTCGGGAGTCTTGATAAGAACAGTAGTTCCGTTGGAGCCTGCAGTCTGAACGGAAGAAGGAGTTACACCTATGGACTCCGTAACAAGTGCTCTTACTTCGGAGATCACAGCGGAATCCACGGGCTTACCGAGATCCATCGTAAAGCTTGTGCCGCCGATAAAGTCAGCATCAAGATTGAGTCCGAATACTACGAGAGAGACTATACCTACAAGGAAAACAACAGCGGATATAATAAAGAATATCTTGCTCTTTCCTATAAAATCGAAGTTCATTTCTTTAAACTTTTTCATTTATGTGTCCTCCTTATATATTGAAAAGCTTGGAATCGGCAAACTTTGTCCTTACTATCGCATTAAGAATAAAGCGTGTGAGAACGATAGCCGTAAACAGAGAAACAGCAACACCTATGAAGAGTGTTATAGCAAATCCGGTAATAAAACCTGTACCGAATACCCAAAGAACGATAGCTGCGATCAACGTTGTGATATTACTGTCGATAACGGCAGCAAATGCTCTGTTGAAGCCTGCCTTTGTAGCGGCTGCAAGGCTCTTTCCGAGACGTATCTCTTCGCGAATTCTTTCGAAAATAACGACATTGGCGTCAACAGCCATACCGATGGAAAGAACGATACCTGCGATACCGGGAAGAGAAAGGTTGACCTTGAAGAGAACGATAACTATGCATACTATTGCTGTATAAGCAGCCAAAGAAAGTGCGGAAATGATACCGAACATCTTATATACTACGCACATGAATATGATTACAAGTGCAAGACCTATAACGGCTGCGAGGAAGCTTGTTTCAAGCGCGTTTTCACCGAGCTCGGGACCTATGGATTCAAGCTGGATATCCTTGAGTGCAAAAGGAAGAGCACCTGCGGATATAACGCTTGCTAGCCACTTAACTTCTTCGGCTGTGTAGTCAGCCTTGGTGATGGAAAGCTCGGAGGTGTTGAGCTTCTGTGTAACGGAGGGAGATGTCTGGAGCTCATCGTCAAGGTAAATAGCAATATAGTTATTACCTTCGGAAGCATAATCCTTAACTCTGTCTGTAGCTTCGCCGAACTTTTCAACAGCTGCCTCGGAAAGCTGAAGGCTTACGAAATAACCTGCAACACCGCTGTCGTCATACTGACCGTAAACGGCATTTGCACCTGCTATATCTTCACCGGTAAGAATAACTGTGCCTTCATAGTCACGGAACTCAAGCTTTGCTGTGGAGCCGAGCTTCTGAACAGCTTCTTCGGGGTTGGTAATATTGGGAATCTCTATCTGAACCTTTGTATCACCAATCTTTGTAACAACTGCTTCGGTATAACCGAGAGTTGTAAGACGGTTGCGCATCATTACAACAACAGCGTCCATCTTCTCTTCGAGGTCATCGGGCATATCGCCTTCGATCTGAGCCTCGTACACTATAAGAGAACCGCCGGAAAGGTCGAGACCCTTTCTTATGGCGTCCTTTTCAAACACTCCCGGAAGTCCGAGATAAGGGAGACCGCATACAGCTATGGTTACGAGAGTAGCTATAAGCGTGATCGCAAAAATTAATCTTGATGTTTCTTTTGACATTTTTTTATCCTTTCATAAAACTGTATATTATTCGATTAAATAAAAAATACGGTTCTATTCCAACTTGACTTCAACCAGGCAAGGCAAAGGTTTTATTGCGGAAAATATCTGAGCACTGGACAAAATGCACTCAGTAAGCTCAAATTCACCCGTAAGCATGATATCCTTTGATATCACGGTTGAATTTATGACCGGTTCATATATTAGCTCTTTTCCGCTGAAAAAGAACAGCTTTCTGTTTTTTTCTTCGGATTCCGAGCTTATTCTCCTTGTAAGCTCCTTGAATTTTTCCGCACCGTCATCGGTAAAGGTCAGCTTCACGTAGCATCCGTTCTCACCCGTTCCATCGGACTTGGAGGGATCGAATCCCACACTGCAATCCATAAAATCTTCGGCTGAAAGAACTGTATTGCCTTTGGCATCCTTGACACTCAAGGATTCGGAATAAAGCAATATCTTCAACTGCTCGTCGCTGAGACTCGTTCCGTTGATGCGGACATTCAATTCGCCTGCAGATATTTCCGTAATGTCTATATTCGTATTGCTGATGTAAAGCCGTTCCAGCCTTGATCTCAAGACATCGGACACTTCCTCGAAAGTGGTTTTATCATTTTCGAAGGAAAGCACAAGCGCGGTATTTCTTGACGCACAAGCGTACATGGAGAAGACCGTTACCACCGCTATCAACAATGAAAATATCTTTTTCTTCATTTCGGTAAATTTACATTCCTTAATTAAATAGTGAATACTTTTCCCGTTAAGCTTCGAGAAGCTTTTCAACAGCCGCGATCTTCGCACACACGCAAAGCACATCCATAGCTGCGGTAAGCTCTTCTTTCGTTGTATTGGAAGGAGCAATTCTTATATTGCTGTCCTTGGGGTCACGTCCGTAAGGATAAGTAGCGCCTACTGTTGTAAGCACAACGCCTGCCTCATTTGCAAGCTGCCATGCTCTTTTTGCGGTTCCGTGCATAAGTTCAAGACTTACAAAATAACCGCCGCGGGGCCTGTGCCAGGAAGCAATACCGGTGTCTCCCAGCTCACTTTCCAATGTATTGACAACTATGTCAAACTTGGGTCTCAGTATCTCCGCATGAAGCTTCATGTGCTCATAAACATTTTCGGTCGTCTTAAAGAAAAGTGCATGTCTTAGCTGATTGACCTTATCATATCCTATTGTACGTATGCCGATCCGCTTGGAAAGGTTCTTAATATTTTCAACGGAAGAAGCAAGGAAAGATACACCTGCTCCGGCATACGTTATCTTGGAGGTGGATGTGAATTCAAATACCATATCCTCCTTACCGTTCTTTACAGCTTCGTGAAGAAGTCCGAGAAGAACATCCTTTTCTTCATCCAGATCATGGATAGCATATGCGTTATCCCAGAATATCTTGAAATCCGGCGCCTTGGGAGAAAGATCGGCAAAACGGCGCACTACCTCATCGGAATACGTGATTCCCTGAGGATTTGAATATTTCGGTACACACCAAATACCCTTTATGCTGTCATCCTCCGAAATAAGCTTTTCGATGGTATCCATATCGGGACCGTCTTCAAGCATATCGACATTGACCATTTCGATACCGAGCTTTTCGCATATCATGAAATGTCTGTCATAACCCGGAACGGGGCACAAGAACTTTACATTTTCAAGCTTCGCCCAAGGTGTGCAGCCGTTATATCCGTAAAGCATACCATCGCTTATCATATCGTACATAAGATTGAGAGAGGAGTTTCCTCCTACGAATATCTCATCCTTATCCGCTCCAAGAATAGGGGCAAATATCGTCTTTATATCATCTATACCGGAAAGAACACCGTAATTTCTTACGTCGGTATTTCCCGACAAATTACACATGTCGTTTTTATACAATACAGAAAGCATACCTTCCGTAAGATCAAGCTGTTCCGTACAGGGTCTTCCTCTCGACATGTTGAGAGAAAGCTTTTTGCTTATTATTTCATCGTATTTTTTTCTTTCTGAATCAAGCAGACTTTTCAGTTCATTCTTTGTCGCATTGATATAGTTCATAAATTCAATCAAAAACCTTTCTATAAGTAAAGCAAATTAAAACTCTGCATTTCCAACGGTTCTGGGGAAAGCTTCAACATCTCTGATGTTGGAAACACCGGTAAGATACATTACAAGTCTTTCGAATCCGAGACCGAATCCGGAATGTGTTACCCCGCCGTATCTTCTTGTATCGAGATACCACTTGTAATCCTCAGTCTTAAGTCCGAGCTCATCCATACGTGCAACGAGCATATCATATCTTTCTTCACGCTGGCTTCCGCCGATAAGCTCGCCTACGCCGGGAACGAGCATATCCATAGCCGCAACGGTCTTTCCGTCATCGTTCATTCTCATGTAGAACGCCTTTATCTCCTTGGGATAATCGGTTACAAATACAGGTCTGCCGAATATCTTTTCCGTAAGATATCTTTCGTGCTCGGTCTGAAGATCAATACCCCAGGAAACGGGATAATCAAACTTATTTCCGCTCTTCTGAAGGAGCTCGCAAGCTTCCGTATATGTTACATGACCGAAATCGCTTTCAACGAGGCTGTGAAGTCTCTGCAAAAGCTCTTTATCTACGAAGTTATTGAAGAATTCCATATCCTGAGGGCATGTTTCGAGAACGTATTCGATAACGTACTTTATCATTTCCTCAGCTATAGCCATATTGTCCTCAAGATCGGCAAATGCCATTTCGGGCTCCATCATCCAGAATTCCGCCGCATGTCGCTGCGTATTGGAATTTTCCGCTCTGAATGTAGGTCCGAAGGTGTATATATTAGCATATGCCATGGCAAATGTTTCGCCGTTGAGCTGACCGGATACCGTAAGGTTGGTGGACTTTTTAAAGAAATCCTTGGAATAATCTACGGTTCCGTCATCTTTTCTCGGAATGTTTTCAAGGTCGAGAGTGGTTACTCTGAACATTTCACCTGCACCCTCGCAGTCGCTTCCCGTAATAAGAGGAGTGTTTACATACACAAATCCCTTTTCCTGGAAGAAACGGTGAATAGCGTATGCAGCCGCAGAACGAACTCTGAAAATAGCACCGTAGAGGTTGGATCTGGGTCTGAGATGAGCGATCTCTCTCATAAATTCGGGTGAATGGCGCTTTTTCTGAAGGGGATAGTCCGCTGTGGAAGTACCTTCTATCTTGATATCGGAAGCATTGAGCTCAAAGGGCTGCTTTGCTTCGGGTGTCAATATCAATGTTCCCTCTATTACCAAGGAAGCACCGACATTCTGCTTTTCGATTTTTTCGTATTCCGCTATTTTCTCAGCCTCGAACACTATCTGAAGATTCTTGAAGCAGCTTCCGTCATTAAGCTCGATGAAACCGAACTTATTATTGGATCTGATGGTTCTTATCCAGCCCGCAACGGTTATCGTGCTGTCTTTGTACGCTTCTTTATTTTTGTAAATTTCCGCAATCCTGGTTCTTTTAACAAACATTGATTTACCCTTTCCGATCTGTTATTTATATATGTTTGATCTGTTAATTACTTTATTAACTATCTATTAAAACACCTTTCGGTATTCAGTTTATAATATCGCACGGCAATATGATACCGCCGTTTTCATGTGTCTTTCCGCCGTTCACAAGAAATTCCTTCATGCGCTTCTGGAAGGATGTATTCTGCTGCCATGTTTCGGGTTTATCCTTATCTCCGAAGAGCATAAATGAAAATACACCGCCGCCGTTTGTCTTTATGGGATATAACTCATACATACTCTGAAAGGACAATATATTCGATTCCGGAGGCAAGAGGCGGTCAAAATCGTTATCAAGAAGCCATGTAGTACATATCAGCGCCTTAGGAGAGACACCAATGTGAACGTTGTAAAATTCAAGGGCTTCCTTGTAGGACGAAAGCACCACATCATTTGTCAAACGGCTTCCCGAGGGGATATGTATCTCAAGGTAGACATCACCCTTAGAAAACTTCTTTTCATAACGCTCAAAAGGAAAATAAGATACCGAAAGCTCAACTATCCCGTCATGAGCGGTGTGAGCCGTAATTCCTTCTTCATCTTCCTTATAAACTGTCACGGTACAGCCCTCTTCATAAATGTCGTTCGTCCCATTGATATGACCGTCTTTACGTATACTGTATCCTTCATCATATAAAAGGACATTCTTTCCGGAGATCTTATCCTTCAAAACGGATCTGACGGGTCCTCCGTAAATGTTCTTTCTGTAAACAAAGCGACCTACCGTAAACACCCCGCCGTTAAGATAATTGACAGTCCATGCGGGATGCCATATCCCCCATGAACCCGTATTATCAAGACAGAGCTTGAACTGAAAGTCCATAGATCTCATGGTGGAGTTGAAATATTTCACGGGGATGCCGCTTGTCTCAAAGCTCTTTTCCAATTCGGCGGCAATAGGTGAAAGAACGATAAAAACAAACATTCTTTCGTTTGGTCCGAGAATATTTCTTGAAGGAACGGGAAGATCGTTTGTCGGCGGCACCTTCTTTACGCAATAAACATGATACAAGAACCACGCAAAGCGGGAAGCCTCCTCCGATAACGAAATCTTTTCCGCTGTATCAAAATATGCCTTTTTCAGCTCGTCATTCATTTGAATAACATCTGCCATATGAGAAATGAAATCCTTATTCAGATAAAAGGCTTCCTTAACATATGAAATTTGTGATTCATCCCAATGATCTGCCGCTCCGACAGGCAGATCATCTATTTCAAGCCTTTTGAGAACTTCTTTCAGTAACATATCCAAACCTTTGATCTTGTATTATTCGGACTTTTTAGCCGAATCATAGTTTTCATTTCTAATGGATTTTCTCATTATCTTAGAGCTTGCCGTCTTTGGAAGCGAGGAAACGAAATCAATTATTCTCGGATATTTGTAAGGAGCGGTCGTCTTCTTTACGTGATCCTGAAGTTCCTTTTTAAGTTCATCGGAAGGGGTATAACCATTAACAAGAACTATCGTTGCTTTAACTACCTGGCCTCTGATGGGATCGGGTGCTGCGGTTACCGCACATTCGAGAACGGAAGGATGAGATGCAAGAGCGTTCTCAACCTCAAAGGGTCCTATTCTGTATCCGGAGCATTTGATGATATCATCATTTCTTCCTTCAAACCAATAGTAGCCGTCGGAATCTCTCCAAGCCATATCACCGGTGTTGTAATTACCGTTTTTGAAGGAATGCTCCATAGCCTCGGGAGATCTGTAATACTCTATAAACAATCCGGTGGGATGGTTCTTGAATACATTCTTTACAACAATGGCGCCGACCTCGCCGTCCTCACAGGGATTTCCGTTTTCATCCTGAAGCTCTATATCGTACAAGGGACTGGGCTTGCCCATGGAACCGGGCTTTATGGGATACCACTTATAATTTGCAAGAAGTACGGTGGTCTCGGTCTGACCAAAGCCTTCCGTTACCTCGAGACCCGTTATATCTTTGAATTTATTGAAAACATCGGGAAGGAGAGGCTCTCCGGCTATAGTGCAATGCTTTACGGAAGCAAAGTCTTCCCTCTTTAGTTCTGCCTTAATGAGGAATCTGTATATGGTGGGAGGCGCACAGAATGTGTTTACCTTCAGCTTGCGTACTACTTTTAAAAGGCTCTCGGGATTGAATTTTTCGGTATCATACGCAACTATGGCAGCGCCGCATATCCATTGACCGTATATCTTTCCCCACGCAAATTTCGCCCAGCCTGAGTCGCATACAGTCAAGTGAAGAGCGCCGTCATCAACGCGATGCCAATAATTTGCTGTGGTTATATGTCCGAGAGGATACGTAAAATCGTGAAGTATCATCTTGGGCATACCGGTAGTACCGCTGGAGAAATATATAAGCATAGGATCGTGGATGGGAGTTTCTTTCTTCTCAAAATTCTCAGACGACTCATCAATGCATTTACGCAGGTCTATACATCCCTCGGGAATCTTATCTCCGACAACTCCTACATACTTCAAGGTCTTGCAATCGTTTCTTGACGCCTTGATATTGTCCAATATATTATCATCATCGACACAACAAATCATCTTTATATCGGCACATTCACAGCGGTATACGATATCCTTGGGAGTAAGCTGGAATGTAGCCGGGATAGCTACCGCACCTATTTTACATAGAGCGGAAAGCATTACCCATACCTCGGCACGCTGCTTCAATATAAGCATTACCGTGTCTCCTCTGCCGATTCCCAATGCGGTAAGCATATTGGCGGCTTTGTCGCTCAGTCTCTTGATATCGGAAAAGTTGTATCTTGTTTCCTTCTCGTCATCAGTTATATGAACAAGTGCAAGCTTATCGGGAGCAACTCTCGCCCACTCATCGACTACATCGTATGCAAAGTTGAAATTGTCTGGTATGTTGAGCTTATAATTTTTTTTGAAATCCTCGTATGAGTCAAAATCTATTCTGTCTAAAAACTTATTGAGTAAATAATTCTTCGTTTCCATGTGTTCCATATCCTTTCACCGTTACGGGGTGTATGCGGCAAATGAAACACCCTGAACAGTTTGATCTTATTCGTTTATTACAGTAAGAAATCTTGCGACAGTCGAAACAGCCTTCTGACCGTGAGGCAGAGACGGATCAAAATAGATGCTGTCTCCCTCAGTAAGTGTAAATTCACGACCGTTGATGGTAACGGCGATACTGCCTTCGATAACGTAATTAAATTCCTGTCCGCCGTGCTTTACGAGCTTTGCGGGAAGGTCATCGGCATGAATCGTGACTATCATGGGATCCATGGTTCTGCCGATAAAATTAATAGCGAGCGATGAAAAACTGTATCCGGGATAACGCTCTATCTCAACTCCGGCACCGTTTCTTACTACCGTGTACGACTGCATCCTTGCGTTCTCACCTATGAGAAGGAGTGTCGAGTCCACACCCATTACGTTTGCCGCCTTATAGATAATACCTATCGGGATATCCTTTGTTCCGCTTTCATATTCGGAGTAAAGCTCAAGGGATACACCGAGCTTCTCTGACATTTCCTCTACAGATATATCGAGAATGTCTCTCATTTCTTTTATACGAGATGCTACCGCACCAACGGAATCGGAAAGATTCTCAGTCTTGCTGCGCTTCACATCGGATTCCACACTACTTTGCGACATCACAAATTACCGGCCGTCGGACACTGGGAAATCAGTATCCGCATTCCTTTCTTCTTATAAATCCAATATTCACATGATAGCAAACAATACAGTCTATTATATCATCGCATTGATCATTTTTCAAGTGTTTTTTTACTTTTTTTGCCCTCAAAATCATAAAAATTGCGATTTTAATCCCAAAATTCTAAAATCTCCGATAAATACGTCGTTTTTTATCGCTTTTGAAAACAATTCCATTCTTTTACAATAATATCTCTTGACAACGGCGAAGTTACGTATTATAATTATATATGTGAAAAAATGCGCTTAGTTTTAAGCGAATAAGTATCGTTACATCGTGAAAGGATTTTTATTATGATTATTGATGCTCACAATCATGCCGATTGGTACGGTCATAATGTTCACAGAACAGTTGAAAATATGGATAAGTACGGAATCGACAAAACATGGATACTCACATGGGAAGCTCCCGCAGATGAGTTCGACCCTTCTTATCTCAAGAATGTAAATCTCCATTCATATACCGGCAACGGTCCCATATGCTTTGAGAGATGCCGTCATTATGCTGAAACTTATCCCGATAGATTCGTTCTCGGATATGCTCCCGACCCCCGCCGTCCCGATGCTATAGACAACCTCAGCACAGCGATCGATCTTTACGGCGTAAAGGTATACGGAGAATTGAAGCTTCGTATGATGCTCGACAACCCCGATGCTATCAGAATGTACCGTTTCTGCGGTGAAAAAGGTCTCCCCGTTACAGTTCATATAGACTATGAATTCAACAGAGCGACCAATTATCCCCGTCCCAACTACTGGTACGGCGGCGGTATTGATGCTTTCGAACGTGCAATAGCTAAGTGTCCCGAAACAAACTTCCTCGGTCATGCTCCCGGATTCTGGGCTCACATTTCCGGAGATTACGATATGAAGACAGCCTATCCCCGCGGAAAAGTTGTCCCCGGAGGAAAGCTTGTTGAAATGCTCGACAAATATCCAAATCTCTACTGTGACTGGTCTGCGGGAAGCGGATGCGGTGCATTGAAGAGAGACCCCGAATTCGCAGTTGAATTCCTCACAAAGTATCAGGACAGAGTCCTCTACGCAAGAGACTATTTTGACAATGAACATCAGGAATTCCTCAATTCCCTCAATCTTTCTCAGGATATTCTCGACAAGATCTACTACAAGAACGCTCTTAAACTTATCAACGAGCTTTGATAGTTAAGCACAATATAACAAATGTTAATAATATACCGAAAGGATTTACAAAAATGAAATTAGCAGATATAGGTCTTATAGGCCTCGCCGTTATGGGCGAAAACCTCGTAATGAACATGGAGTCCAAGGGCTTTACGGTAGCGGTTTACAACCGTTCCACCGAAAAGGTCACTAACTTTGTCGAAGGCAGAGCTAAGGGTCTCAACATAATAGGAACATATTCCATCGAAGAGCTTTGCAAGAGCCTTAAGAAGCCCCGCAAGGTAATGATGATGGTTAAAGCGGGTCAGCCCGTTGACGATTTCATCGAAAAGATCATCCCCTATCTTGAAGAAGGCGATATCATCATCGACGGCGGAAACAGCCACTTCCCCGACACTATCAGAAGAACAGCTTACGTTGAATCCAAGGGTCTCCTTTACATCGGCACCGGTGTTTCCGGCGGTGAAGAGGGCGCTCTCAAGGGTCCCAGCATGATGCCCGGCGGATCTCCCAAGGCTTGGGAAGCAGTTAAGCCCATATTCCAGGCTATCTGCGCAAAGGTAGAAGACGGTTCTCCCTGCTGCGACTGGGTCGGCGAAAACGGCGCAGGTCATTTCGTAAAGATGGTTCACAACGGTATCGAATACGGCGATATGCAGCTCATCTGCGAAGCTTATCAGCTCATGAGAGATTATCTCGGCATGTCCAACGAAGAAATGTACGAAGTATTCTCCGAATGGAACAAGGCTGAGCTTGACAGCTATCTTATAGAAATCACTCGTGACATTCTCGGATACAAGGATGAAAAGGGCGAAGCTGTTGTTGACTTCATACTCGACACAGCAGGACAGAAGGGTACAGGTAAATGGACAGCTATCGCTGCTCTTGACGAAGGAACTCCTCTTACACTTATCGGCGAAGCAGTATTCTCCCGTTGCCTTTCCGCAATGAAGGAAGAGCGCGTTGCAGCTTCCAAGATTCTTTCCGGTCCCGCAGTTAAGTTTGAAGGCGACAAGAAGGCATTCATCGATGACATCAGAAAAGCACTTTTCGCTGCTAAGATCGTTTCCTACGCACAGGGCTACACCCTTATGAGAGCTGCAGCCAAGACATACGGCTGGAACCTCAACTACGGCGGAATCGCTCTCATGTGGAGAGGCGGATGCATCATCAGAAGCGTATTCCTCGGCGAGATCAAGAAAGCATACGATAAGAATCCCGAGCTTACAAACCTCCTTCTCGATCCTTATTTCAAGGCTATAATCGACGATGCACAGGCAGGCTGGAGACGCGTTTGCGCAGCTTCCGTTATGAGCGGAATTCCCGTACCTGCAATGACAACAGCTCTCAACTACTATGACGGCTACCGCACAGCAAGACTTCCCGCTAACCTTCTCCAGGCTCAGCGTGACTACTTCGGTGCACACACATACGAAAGAACAGATTGTCCCAGAGGTGAGTTCTACCACACCAACTGGACAGGCGAAGGCGGAAACACATCTGCTTCCACATATGTGGTCTGATCTTAAATTTCAAAGATATCATATAAGCTACAGATAATAAATAATCGATTCAACGGCGGAGCGTATTCATTTACTCGTGGAAAGGATACGCTCTTCGTTGAATATATAACTAACTATCAGAAAGGTGTAATCATGGCAGATTTAACAAGCTTCGGCTTTACTAAATACGCGGATACTCCCGACGGAATATCCGACAGCGATCTTTTTGAAGCTTTAAAGGCTTCCCTTTCCTCCTCAAAAGGTCAGTTGAAAAAGGTTCTCATCCTTCCCCCTGACTATACACGTTTTCATTCCGGTGCAGGAAAGATAACTCAGATCTATTACGATCTTCTCAAGGACACATGTGAAATAGATATTTTACCCGCTCTCGGAACTCATGTTGCGATGACTGAGGAAGAGATCAAATCGATGTACGGTGACATTCCCGTTGAAAAGTTTATTTATCACAATTGGAGAACAGACATCGAAAAGATAGGAGAGGTTCCCGCTGAATACGTAAGCGAGGTTTCCGAAGGTCTCGTAAACAACGCAGTCGCTGTTGAAGTAAACAAGCTTCTTCTCGATCCCTCCTACGACCTTATTCTCTCAATCGGTCAGGTAGTTCCTCACGAAGTTGTTGGAATGGCCAACAGAAATAAGAATATCTTCGTCGGATGCGGCGGAAGCGATATGATAAACAGCTCTCATATGCTCGGTGCCTTCTACGGCATGGAGCGTATAATGGGTAAGGATCATTCTCCCGTTCGTAAGGTATTCGACTATGCGGAAGAGCATTTTCTTTCCCATATTCCTCTCAAGTATGTTCTCACTGTAACAACACAGACAGAGGGTAACATACACATTCACGGTCTCTTTGTAGGAAGAGAAAGAAAGTATTTCGAGCAGGCTGTCGAGCTTAGCCAGAAGATCAATCTCCAGCTCGTTGACAAGCCCTTCAAGAAGGTAGTTGTCCTTCTCGATGATATCGAGTTCAAGAGCACATGGCTCGGCAACAAGAGCATATACAGAACACGTATGGCAATAGCCGACGGCGGAGAGCTTATAGTTCTTGCTCCCGGCGTTGACAAGTTCGGAGAGGATGCCAATATCGACAAGCTTATCAGAAAATACGGTTACTGCGGAAGAAAGAACGTTCTCAAGCTCGTTGAAGAAAATGAAGATATCAGAAACAATCTTTCCGCTGCTGCTCATCTTATCCACGGTTCCTCCGACGACAGATTCAGCATAACCTACTGCACAAAGCTTCTTACAAAGGAAGAGGTAGAGGGCGTATGCTTCAACTATATTCCTTATGACGAGGCTGCAAAACGTTACGATCCAAAGAAATTGAAGGATGGCTTCAATACATTGGAAGACGGAGAAGAAATATATTATATTTCCAACCCCGCATTGGGACTTTGGGCAGACAAAGCTAAATTCAACTGATTTTTACGGCTATAAGGGCTGTCTTAAGTCAGCGAGACAGCCCTTTGCACGAAAGGTATGGTCAAAAAATGAATCCGAAGATAAAAGACAGAGATACAGATATAATGTTCGAGGCGATGCTTACTTTGGAAAACACCGAAGAATTCTACCGCTTATTTGACGATCTCTGCACGGTTGCCGAAATGAAAGAAATGTCAAAGCGCTTTAAAGCGGCAATAATGCTTGACAAAAATATTCCTTACAATGAGATCTGTGCAAAAACAGGCTTGTCCACGGCAACGATAAGCCGTGTGAACCGCTGTTTAAAATACGGAAGTGACGGGTACAGAAATGTTATCGACAGACTCAAAACAAACGGTGCACTTAAGGAAGAAGAATAAGGCTTATTATTCTTACGTTCCATCGGAAGACAGACATGAGTTTAAAAATTCAACGGGTTGTTAAGAAAGAGACACAGAAGAGTTTATGTTTAAAACCGAAACTCAATACAGATCAATTTCAAGGTATTACGATATTCTGAATGACGGTGCGGCTTATGACGAATATCTTGCATATATAAATACGGTATTTGCCACCAACGGCATAAACAAGAATTCACGCATACTTGATCTCGCATGCGGAACAGGCGAGGTCACTCTGAGACTTCATAAAGAAGGATACAAAGTCATAGCATTGGATTTCTCCCCCGATATGTTATCGGAAGCAAGCTTCAAGTGCTCGGAAGTAAGCAATTCTGAGATATTTTTCACTTGCCAGGATATGCGGAATTACAGACTGTATTCCCAAGCCGACTCCTGCGTTTGCTTATATGACTCCCTTAATTATCTCCTTACAAAAAAAGATCTGAATGCTGCATTCCAAAGCACATCAGACGCTCTGAAGGATGGAGGATTATTCATCTTCGATGTAAGCACATCGGAAAGATACGAATCCCATTACAACCAAAATACATTCATTTTCGACTACCCGGAGCTTTTCTGTGCGTGGGAAAACGCTTACGACAGCGAAAAGCAGATATGCGATTTTTATCTCACTCTCTTTATAAAAAATGCAGGACAGAGGGATAATTATTCAAGAGTTGACGAACACCAGCGTCAGAAATATTTTTCCGAGAAAACGATCAGATCCCTTCTTGATAAAAATGGATTTGATGTCATATCGGTATGTACGGATAAGGATATATTTTCTTCCGCACGGGAGAACGATATTCCGCATAAAATGATCTTCACCGCCAGAAAACGGATCGTTGAAAATAATTTAACAGATTAATGTCATTGTAATACGCATTATAAATAGTAATAACAGAATCAGGAACAAATAACGATGAGTACGGATATATTGACACGTGCCGTATCAAGAGACGGAAGCGCACGTATACTTGTATTGAATTCAAAAAGCATTACAGAGAAAGCAAGGCAGATCCATGGGCTTACGCCTACTACCACTGCCCTTCTCGGCAGAGCACTGACCGCATGCTCTCTTATGAGCTGTCTTCTCAAGGATAAAGACAATACCTTAACATTGCAGATAACAGGAAACGGTCCCGCATCCAAGGTTGTTTGCGTGGGGGATTACATGGGAAACGTAAAGGGATATGCAGCAGATCCTTACGTTGATCTTCCCCTCAATTCTGCAGGCAAGCTTGATGTAGGAGGAGCAATCGGACATGAAGGCACTCTTTGTATCATCAAGGATATGGGTCTGAAAGAGCCTTATATAGGAATGTCGCCTCTTGTATCGGGTGAGATCGCCGAGGATATAACAGAGTATTTTGCGCAAAGCGAACAGACTCCCACAGTCTGTGCTTTGGGTGTGCTTATAGACAGAGACAGAACCGTTCTGGCTTCCGGTGGATTTATAGTGCAGCTTCTCCCCGGAGCGGATGATGCAATAATAGATATACTCGAGCGTAATATAGCGCCTCTTGCCTCCGTTACGGCAATGCTTGCCGACGGATGCACCAATGAGGATATTATACGCACAGTATTCAACGGTATAGAATACGATATATTCGACGAGATCCCAGTGGAATACAAGTGCAACTGCTCTTACGAAAAATATGAAAAGGCCATGATAAGCCTCGGCAAGGAAGAGCTTACCGAGATGTACGAGGAAAACAAAACTCAGACTGCCAAGTGTTATTTCTGCAACTCGGAATACAACTTCTCTCCCGAAGATCTTAAGAGAATGCTAGATTCAATAGAAGCAAAAAACTAAGTCTAAAACTAACGGGAAGCGATCTTCCCGTAAAACAAACCACATTGAATAAATTACTGATGAAAGGGTGATAACGATGCCGATCAAAATTCCCAACTTACTTCCTGCTTCGGAAATACTTGAAAAAGAAAATATATTCACTATGAGTGAGACACGGGCGATACACCAGGACATACGCCCTCTTCATATAATCATTCTTAATCTCATGCCTACAAAGACTGTTACCGAAACACAGCTTTGCCGTCTTTTGTCCAATACTCCTCTGCAGATAGATATTACTCTTCTCAAAACATCCACACACGTTTCGAAGAATACATCCGCAGAATATCTCGATTACTTTTACAAATCCTTTGATGAAGTAAAAGAAAAGAAATTTGACGGAATGATAATAACGGGTGCTCCGGTTGAGAATCTTGAATTCGAGAAGGTGGATTATTGGAATGAGCTTTGCGATATTCTTGCATGGTCAAAGAAAAATGTTCATTCAACCATGTATATATGCTGGGGCGCACAGGCAGGTCTTTACTATAATTACGGAATAAAGAAATATCCCACAGATAAAAAGGTATTCGGGGTTTTCGACCATAAGGTAATCAATCCTTCTCATGAACTTGTAAGAGGTTTTGACGAAAATTTCCTTGCTCCCCACTCCAGACATTCCTTTGTTTCCAGAGAAGATATCCTTGCTTGTCCCAAAGTGGAATTACTTGCAGAATCCGAGGATGCGGGAGTTTTGCTTGTTGCATCAAAAAGCAGACGGAATGTATTTATTACAGGTCATCTGGAGTATGATTTCGATACACTTTCCCGTGAGTATTTCAGAGATGTAAACAAAGGTCTTCCCATTGATATTCCTTTTAATTACTTCCCCGATAACGATCCGGAAAAACGTCCCGTAAACCGCTGGCGTTCACACGCTCATCTTCTCTTCTCAAATTGGATGAATTACTTTGTATACCAGCAGACTCCCTTTGACATTTCGGCTATAACTCAAAGCAACGAATAATTTTGAAAAAAAATCAAAATAACTATTGACATAACGATAGTTTTGTGTTATCTTTTTGCATAGCACGTGAAGTGTACCGCTTCGCATTTTGCGAAGCGGTCTTATTTTATACTATAAAGGATAAAATTAACAGGACAAAACATGGAAATCACTTACAATGTAATCAATATACGTGAATTCGGTGCATCGCCTAACGGAGATTCGGACTGCTCGGGCATATTTAAAAAAGCCGAAGAAAGCCTTACAAACGGAGGAATAATATTTTTTCCACGCGGAGAATATTTATTCGAAAATCCCATCAGAGTAAACCGCTCCAACCTTACTTTGATCGGCGAAGGAAGACAAAGCAGGATAATCTATACTTACGAGCAAACAGAAGAAGATAATGCAACGACCGCATCGCTCTTTTCATTCGAAGATTATATATGCGACATTAATGTAAAAGATCTTTATCTTGAATACAAGGGCGAATATTTCGACGAAGCTCAGAAAAGCTACTTCGGAAAGGTCTCTGCATTTTATTTCGGTATATGCTTCGATGTAGCATTCAAAAATGTTGAAATAACAAGATTCAATTCCAATGCGATCGCTTTTATGGGATCACCCTCGGATTATTCAAAGCGTCTCAAGGTGGATAAATGCTATCTGCACCATAACAGAGTGGCGGGGGTGCTTTACGGATACGTTGACGGGATCTCGATCACCAACAACAACCTTGAATACCACGGAAGCAAATACGACGGCGGTACGGGATACGGCTGTGCGGGCTCATCGGGAGGTATACCTCTCAATGTGCAGATAATCGGAAATAAGGCTTCCTTCAACTACAGAAAAGGAATCGATCTTCACGCCGGTAAAAAAGCAGTTATAGAAGGCAATATATGTGAAGGTAACGTGCTCTGCGCTATATACGCAGAAGGAAGATATGCCAACGATATTATTGTTACCGGAAATATGATAACGAATATGTCCCTGATCGACACACCTTATCCACCTATATACAAAGGTATTGAAGGTATAGGATTCGGCATATACGGAGGAGTTAAGGATGATACCGAGGAACGCAATTTTGTAATTTCGGAAAATGAATTATTGAATTTTTCCTTTGAAAACGGTTCTGCAGTTCCCTTTAATTGCTACTACGGTCTTCACAGAGGCTCTGTTCAGATAAAGAATAATATATTGAACTTGGGAAAGGTAGCTACGATAGTCGGATTCAACGGAAAAGGTCCTCACACGGAAGCTTGCAAAAACAACATATCTATCACGGGAAATCAAATAAAGTGCAGAGAATGTACATACAGTCCCTTTTTGGTATCATCATTTGACACATATGATTTTTCTCATAACCGTGTTGAGATCGAAAAAGGAAGATATCCGTTTATAGCCTCCCCCGGTGACGATAACGGCGCCTTGATATGCACATATAATAATCTCTCGTGCTCCGAACTGCACACCTATGAGGATAATACCGACAGAAGCTCCTCTGAGGTCGAAAAGATATTCAGAGATTCCGGTAAGATCGATTATCCCAGAATAATCGAGAAAAACATACTGAACGGAAAAGTAATATGAGCTCATCCGAAAGGCAGGAATATAATATGTTAGCAAACAGCGTTGCGGACGTACGCAATTTCGGCGCATCACCCAAAGGAGATATCGATTGCTCAGAGGCTGTTATCAAGGCTCTTACCTCTATAGAAGAAGGCGGAACGTTATATTTTCCTTCGGGAACATATCTTATTGAAAAGCCGGTCAAGGTGTCCGGCGATCACCTTACCATAACAGGCGACGGAAAGCACAGCAAGATAATCTATACATATGAGCAGAAGGATGATGACAACGGTTCAACGGCTTCCCTCTTCTCATTTGCGGATAATATATCGGATCTGAAGGTAAAAGATCTGTATCTTGAATACAGAGGCGAATTTTTTGATGAGCCTATGAAAAGCTATTACGGTAAGATCTCAGCATTCTATTTCGGAATATGCTTTGATGTGTTCATCACAAATATCGAGGTAACGGGATTCAATGCAAATGCGATCGCATTCATCGGCTCTTCCGAGGAGTATTCAAAAAGACTCAAGGTAGATAAGTGTTATCTCCACCATAACAGAGTTGCGGGTATCCTTTACGGATATGTAGACGGTCTTACTATCACAAATAATAATCTCGAATACCACGGAAGCAAGTATGACGGCGGAACCGGATACGGTTGTGCGGGCTCATCCGGAGGAAAGCCTCTCAATATTCAGATCATAGGCAATAAGGCTTCTTTCAATTACAGAAAAGGAATCGACCTTCACGCCGGAAAGAAAGCACTCATCGAAGGAAATATCTGCGAGGGGAATGTTCTCAGCGGAATATATGCCGAGGGAAGATATACCAACGATATTACGATAACGGGAAACATGATAACCGATATGTATCTTGAGAACCCTCCCTATCAGCCCGAGGCTACATTTACATGGATGGAATGCATCGGATTCGGTTTTTACGGCGGTGTATCAAACGAACGTGAGGAAAGAAATTTCACAATATGCGAAAACGAAATATCGGGATTCTCATATGAAAACGGCAGCGGCATCCTTTTCCATTGCTATTACGGTCAGCATTGCGGAACGATACAAATAAAAAATAATATCGTTAAAGCCGGAAAAATAGGAAACGTAGCTGTTTTCAGCGGAAAAGGTATTCATACCGAAAAATGCGAAAATGTTATAAGCATCACGGGTAATCATTTCAAATTCGACGAATGCAAGGGTAATATGTTTGTTGCATCGAGCTTCGATACATTCGATTTTTCACATAACAGGATCAATGCGGGAAAAGCCATGTATCCGTTTATTCTTACGCCCGGCGCAAATAACAGCGCTTTCTTTACATCATATAATAACCTTTCTTTTAAAGACATGGCTGCGAATGATAAGCTTCCTCCGCATGAATTTACGGACACAGAAAAGTTATTCTTCGAATTGGGTGAAAACACACCGTACGATTATCCAAAAATTATTAAAGACAACGTTCTTAACGGAAAAATTATAAACTGACTAAAAATCAACCTTTCAGACGTCAAGAGGATCACATTATGATAAACGAAAACAAATATGCCGATGTACGTAATTTCGGCGCATCTCCCATGGGAGATACCGACTGCTCGGAAGCAGTATTGAAAGCTGTCACTTCGCTCAAGGAAGGCGGAACATTGTATTTCCCCTCCGGAACTTACCTTATTGAAAAACCGATAAACATTTCCGGAGATCATCTTACCGTTACGGGTGACGGCAAGCAAAGCAAGATAGTATACACATACGAACAAAAGGAAGATGACGACCACAGAAGCGCTTCTCTTTTCATATTTGAAGATAATATATCCGATGTCATTGTCAAAGATATGTCTTTTGAATATACCGGATATTTCTTCGATGAACCGCAAAAGAGCTATTACGGCAGGGTCTCCGCACTGAATTTCAATACATGCTTTGATATCACAGTATCTAACGTGGAGATAAAAGGCTTCAACGCCTGCGGTATAGCTTTTTACGGAACAAAGGATAATTATTCAAAGAGAATAAAGGTCGAAAAATGTTATATACATCATAACAGAGTGGCAGGCGTCCTTTACGGCTTTACAGACGGTATAACCATTACCAACAACACTCTGGAGCATCACGGAAGCAAAAACGACGGAGGAACGGGATACGGTACCACGGGATGGTCGGGAGCAACTCCTCTTAACATTCAGATAATCGGTAATAAATGCTCCTTCAATTCAAGAAAAGGTATTGACCTTCACGCAGGTATGAATGCCGTTATCGAAGGCAACATCTGTGAAGGAAATATTCTGTACGGAATATATGCAGAGGGATCACGCACGAATAACATGGTGATTACAGGTAACATGATCACAAACATGGTTCTCGAAAACACGCCTTATCTTCCGATATACAATTGGATAGAGGGTATCGGCTTCGGAACCGCAGGCGAAGCTTCCAACAGTCTGACCGAGCGAAATTTCCTTATCTCGGAAAACGAGATACTTAATTTCTCCTTCGAAAACGGCGGTGCCATTCCCTTCAACTGCTATTACTCCCAGCATTGCGGTTCTATCCAGATCAAGAACAATATCGTCAACGCGGGAAGGATATCAGCCGTAGTCAGTATGGGAGGAAAGGGTGCTCATACGGAAAGGTGCAAAAATAATATAAGCATTACGGGAAATCAGATCAAATGCAGGGAATGTACTTCCCATCCCTTCATTTTTTCAAGTGCGGATACCTTTGATATATCCCACAACAGATTTGATGCAGGTATCACCCGTCTTCCCATAATAATAACGCCCGGAGATGACAACGGAGCGGTCATATGCACATATAACAACTTTTCATATTCAGAGGGACGTTTCCCCGAACGTAAGGACGGTGAAGCGCAAAAGCGCACCGAAGGCGATCCATTATATTTTGAATACAAAAAAGATACTCTTTCCGATTCCGCAAGGCTTATCGAAAAGAATATAATCAACGGTAAAATCAAATAACACGATTCTGCTTTTTGCTCGGAGGAATATGACGGAGAATAATTTTTTCGTAAGTGTTCTTTCCGAGCAAAAACGAGTTTAAAGGAGGATTCGGAAGTTTAAAAGGGTAAAACTGAATCTATTCGCTCCTATCGCCTCTAATCGCTTTTTATTCGTCATAATTACTGAAAATAAATTTTTTTCATAAATCTATTGACATTTTTCTCATTAAGGTATATAGTATAGTGGGGTGTAGAGATCCTTTACTTTTTTGCGCGATTTTTCGCAAAAAAGGTTTAACTTTTAAAATTATTTTAAAACGGTTCGAAAGAGGTTTTTCTTTCGGGAAAGGAAAAATGAAATGACAAAAAACGAGTCCTGTTCCGACATACTCGTTCGGCTTACTGACTTATGTAAATCTTTTGACGGTGAGGATGTTCTGAAGAACATCAACCTGTATATTAAGGACAAGACTTTTGTCACGCTGCTCGGTCCTTCCGGATGCGGCAAAACAACTATTTTACGCCTTATCGGCGGTTTCGAATCTCCCACAAGCGGTGATATCTATTTCGGGAACACAAAGGTAAACGATGTTCCTCCTCATAAAAGACCGGTAAATACGGTCTTTCAGAAATATGCTCTCTTCCCTCATCTGAATGTTTATGAAAATGTGGCATTCGGCTTGAGGATCAAAAAGACTCCTCAGAAGGAGATAGACGAAAAAGTCAAAAAGATGCTTGCAATGGTTGACCTTAAGGGTTATGAAAAGCGTCCCGTGGCAAAGCTGTCCGGCGGTCAGCAGCAACGAGTTGCAATAGCACGTGCTTTGGTAAACATGCCCAAGCTCCTTCTCCTTGACGAACCTCTGGGTGCTTTGGATTTAAAGCTGAGAAAAGACATGCAGCTAGAACTGAAGATGATCCAGCAGCAAGCCAACATTACATTTATTTACGTTACCCACGATCAGGAAGAAGCTCTTACCATGTCTGATGTTATCGTTGTAATGAAGTCGGGAACGATTCAGCAGATAGGCACACCCGAAAGCATCTATAACGAACCTGCAAACGCATTTGTTGCCGATTTTATCGGTGAAGCCAATATCTTCAATGCGGTGATGGACGAGGATTACAAAGTAAAGGTTTGCGGCGGAACGATCGATTGCGTTGACAAGCGTCCCGACGGAGACCGTCTTGTGGATCTCGTTATACGTCCCGAGGATATTGAGGTAACATCTCCCGAAAAAGGCATTCTTACCGGACTTGTAACTTCGAGTATGTTCAAGGGTGTTCATTACGAAATGAACGTTGACTGCGGCGGATACACATGGCTGATACATTCAACGGTGACTGCATCCGTTGGCGAGACTATCGGAATGTATGTGACACCGGAAAACACTCATATTATGAAGCGTATGTTCCCCACTGAATCCAATGTTATAGCATCATCTGTATCTTCCGTGGACGAAGAAAGCTTCTCATTTGAAATAGAAGATCATAAATACACGCTTCCCCTGTCGGTGCTCGGCTGCGATCCGAAAGACATTTTAGAAGGAAGCAGAATATCTGTTGAATTCAGCCCCTATGATATGGAGATCGTCCCCGAGGATGAGGGAGATTTCAACGGTTTCCTTGACAGCGTTATCTGGAAGAATAAATACAACGAAATGATAGTCATCACGGACGAAAGACGTTATCTTATAGAAACGCTCAATGATGAGCAAGTTTCTACCGATGTAGGTATACGTATTTCTCCCGAAAAGATCAATGTAAAGCTTTTAGCTGATAAAAACTCGGATGAAAGCGAGGGCGAAAAGAATTGAAATCAACCAAGCCTTTGTATCCGTACATCGTATGGATGGTACTTTTCACCATTATCCCTTTGGGTCTTGTTGTTTACTATTCATTTACAGACCGTGACGGTAATTTTACATTCAATAACTTTCTGAATATCACAAAGCTCACGGAAGTATATGCCGACTCTCTGCGTATGGCTTTTTTTGCTACGCTTATCTGTCTTCTTGTTGCTTATCCCTTTGCATATATTATGACAAAAACGAAGGTCAACACACAGCGTATGATGAATATGCTTATAATGCTTCCCATGTGGATGAACTTCCTGCTCAGAATATACTCGTGGATAACGCTTCTTGAGAATAACGGTATTATTAACAATATACTTGTGGCTTTGGGATTCGAAAGACAGACTCTCATAAATACAGACGGAGCTGTCATAACGGTCATGATATACAATTATCTTCCGTTTATGATAATCCCCATATACAATGTTCTTTCTAAAATAGAAAATTCTCTTATTGAGGCGGGACAAGATCTCGGGTGCAATACATTTGAAATATTCAGACGTATAATCTTCCCTCTTTCTATTCCCGGAGTTATCACAGGCATAACGATGGTATTTGTCCCTGCGGCAAGTACATTTGTAATAAGCCAGCGTCTCGGACGGGGAATGATGATCGGAGATGCCATTGAGCAGTACTATGTCGGTAACTCACCCGACTTAGGTACGGGATCGATGCTGTCATTGGTATTGATGGTCGTTATAATAATAAGCATGGCTGTAGTCAATCATCTCGATAAAGACGAGGCCGGTTCAATGCTTATATAGAAAGGAATGGTCAATTATGTTGAAAAAGTTCTTTTCTAAGCTTTATATGTTCGTGGTATTCGGTTTTCTTTACGCACCGATACTCGTCACTATCGCCTTTTCCTTCAACTCCACCAAAAGCAAAACATCCTTCGAAAGCTTTTCCTTCAGATGGTATGAGGAGCTTTTCAGAGACGAATGGATGATGGAGGCACTTCTCAATACCATTTTGGTAGCGGTCATTTCAAGTATCGTCGCAACCATACTCGGAACTTGTGCAGCGATAGGTATAATGAATCTTAAAAAGAGGACACGCGATCTCGTTCTTAATCTCTCAAATATTCCCATTATAAACCCCGAGATAGTCACAGGCGTCTCTCTGATGCTTCTTTTCGTTTTTGTTACGAAGATATTCAACGGTGAATTGGGATTTGTGACTGTTCTTTTATCTCACATTGCTTTCAGCACACCGTATGTTGTGCTCAATGTAATGCCGAGACTCAGACAGCTCAACATGAATCTTTATGAAGCTGCGCTTGATCTTGGTTGCGTTCCCGCTGAGGCTTTCCGCAAGGTCGTACTTCCGGAAATATTTCCGGGTATATCAGCAGGTTTCCTTATGGCTTTTACTTTCTCACTTGATGATTTTGTAATTAGCTATTTTGTAAGCGGTACATTCCAGACGCTCCCCGTATACATATACGGACTTCTGAAAAAACCAATTCCGCTTTCCATCAATGCCCTTACGGCACTTCTCTTCTTAGTCGTTATATCGGCTCTTCTCCTGACAAATATGAAAGATATTTGCTCCAATATCAGATCCGGAAAAGAATCGAAACGAAATAAATAATTTTTTCAAATAAGGAAGGTATTAAAAAATTGAAAAAACTCTCTATCGTTATCGCTGCTTTATTTCTTTTGTGTTGCACACTCCCGCTTTACTCATGCGGCTCTGATGAAAACACTATAGTTGTATGCAACTGGGGACAGTATATGTCAACAGGTTCAGGCGTTGACAGTACCGAGGACGTAATTAAATTATTTACGGAGAAAACAGGTATCAAGGTAAAGTATCGTACATTCACAACAAATGAAGACCTTTACTCATTGATGAAAAACGGAAGTGCGAAATATGATGTAATATTCCCCTCCGATTACATGGTTGAAAAAATGGTCGATGAAGGTATGCTTCACAAGATCAATTTCGAGAATATTCCCAATTTCGCCAACATTATGGATGAATTCAAGAATCCGTATTATGACGAAACAAACGAGTATACAGTTCCCTATTTCTGGGGTACGGTAGGTCTCGTATACAATTCCAAGTATATTTCCGAGGATGAGCTCAACGGATGGGATGTACTTTGGAGTGATAAATATCCCAACAAGATCATGATGTTCAACAATCCGAGAGATGCATTTGCCATAGCTCTCAACAAGCTCGGTTATTCCTTGAACACTACAAATGAGGAAGAGATCCGTGCCGCAGCGGAAGAACTCAAGAAGCAGACTTTCGACTATAAGATGGATGAATTCTTCGAAAGACTTCCCAATGAGGATGCGTATATGATGCCCTACTATGCGGGCGACTACATCACGGTCAAGGAAGAAAACGAAGACCTTGCATTTTATATTCCCGAAAGCGGAACAAACATATTCAACGATGCTATGTGCATCCCCGTAACAAGTGAAAAGAAGGATCTTGCAGAAAAGTTTATCAACTTTATGCTCGAAGCAGAAATAGGCTTGCTCAATGTTGATTATGTAGGATATTCGACCCCCAATAAGGCAGTTTACGACCTTTTGGATGAAGAAGTAAAGAATGACGGTATATCTTATCCCGAGATCAAAGATAACTGGGAGCACTTCAGATATCTTTCCAGCGATGTTGATGATCTCTACAGAGAACTCTGGATATCCGTACAAAGCGAAAACAAATGAAACAACAAAGATTGATAGTCTTATCCGCCGATGCAATGATTACGGAGGATCTTGACTATTTAAAGACTTTACCTAACTATAAAAAGTATCTTGAAGGCGGTGCCGTTGTCGGCAGGGTGCGCTCAATTTATCCCACCGTTACCTACCCTGCACATACATCAATCTCAACGGGTACATTTCCCCATAAGCACGGCATTTATTCCAATCTTGAAGATTTCTCAAAGGATTGGCAATGGTTCCACGAATGTGTAAAAACAGAGGACATATTCACTGCTGCAAAGAAAAAAGGTCTGACTACAGCTGCTGTATTCTGGCCCGTTACGGGAAATCACCCCGATATCGATTATCTCATTGATGAGTATTGGGCTCAAGGCAAGGACGATGATCCCAGAAGTGCATTTGCAAGAAGCGGATCCAATGAGGATGTATTGAAAAATGTTATAGACAAGTATATGCCTATACACAGAGAAAGAAAGCATCCTTTTTGTGATGACTTTGTCATCGGATGTGCCGCCGAAATGATCAAGCTGTATAAGCCCCATCTTCTAATGATACATCCGGGAAATATCGACGGATACCGCCACGCTCACGGTGTTTTTGCTCCTGCCGTTACTAAAGGCGTCGCCGAGACTGATGAATTTATAGGTATCCTTGCCCAAGCCGCTATCGAAGCGGGCGTATGGGATGAAACCAATATTGTTCTCCTCAGTGACCATGGACAAATGAACATTAACCGTGTCATAAACCTGAATGTCATTCTTGCTGAAGAAGGACTCATAACGCTTGACGAGAATAACAAGATCGTTTCATGGGACGCATGTGTCCGCTCTGTCGGAATGTCTGCATACGTATATCTCAGAGACAAAAACGATAAGGAGCTTTTCGGAAAGGTTAGTGAGTTGCTTGATTCTCTTTGCCGATCCGAGGTATACGGAATAAGCGAAGTACTCACTACTGAGGAAGCCGATAAGCGATACGGCTTAAGCGGTAACTTCTCCTTCGTATTGGAAACAGACGGATATACATCATTCGGTGATAAGCATGTCCGTCCCTTGATAACCAATATGAACAACAGCGACTACCGTTCGGGACATGCTACCCACGGGTATATGCCGGAAAAAGGACCTCAGCCCGTTTTCTTAGCCAAGGGTCCCGCTTTCAAAAATGGTTCGTTCTTACCCGAAAGCATTCTGGTAAATCACGCTCCCACATTCGCAAAGATCCTCAAAATTGATCTTAGCGAAGCCGAGGGTATACCGATGACCGAACTCTTGAACGAAGAATTCAAATAGACGATCAAAAAAAGAAAACACAGAGTTTACCGTAAAGGCATTCTCTGTGTTGCTTTTTTTATTACCCCACCGGACCGTGTGTGCACGATTGAAAACCCTGCGTAAGCAAGGGTGGGAAATTCTCCGAGGCCTTCATGCTCCCAGCTTCCGCTCGCAGAATGGCAAGCGGGAGGTCTGCAACAGCTTTGGGAAGGAAGATCCCTTTTCAATATTGTGGGTTTAAATACACGCACATCACGAATCAAGCAGGAAAATGTTTTAAGATCCGATCAGCAAATTACTCTTCGTCTCCGCTTTCATCTTCCTCTTCTTCGTCGTAATCATATTCAGCAAGAACTTCATTTTCGAAAGCGTCAGCCACTTTATCAAATTCATCGTCATCATCGATAGTAATGAGAACTTCTTCGCCGTCTTCTTCAACGAGCTTCAAAATGATGTATTCATCGGAATCCTCACCGTCTGCGGGAACGAGTGCGAGATAAACATTATCGTCAAGATCAAGACTTCCTATTACTTCAAAATCTCTTTCAACGCCTTCTTCATCAGTAAGGGTAACTGTTTCAAAATCAAAGTTTTCCATATTTTCTGTCATTTCATACCTTCTTTCCGGTGCGGAACGCCGCACCATATATATTGCCAGAATCTGTTATGGATATTTTACACCGTAATTGCCAAATAGTCAAGAGTATTTTCTAAAATTATTGCCTATTTTATTATATTTTTAATATTTATTATCTTTTTCAAAAAAAGGTGCCTTTATACCCGATATAATAAAAAAAATTATCTGCTCCGGTATTGCCAAAAATCAATTATCATGATATAATTATTGTGATTAAACTTTTGACGTTTACCCTTTTGATATCGAAAGGTACTTATATGAACAATAAAGCAAATTATAATAAACATAATATATTATTCGCATCAATCTTGATTCTCATGTCATTGGTTTTCATTACTTTACTGTGTTTGTATTATATGTTTTGGCATGACATTCCTAACGATACCCTTTCCTTCCAAACTGATGAATCCACTCACGATACTGTTTCGGCACAAACATCCTCGAGTACAAAAGAGACTAATGATCCTACAGACACATTCGGGACAGAAGAATATACACAAAAACCGCCAATAACAGATACCGAGGTCAAAACCGAAGAAAATAAACCTGATCTGTCTATTACGGAAATGAAAACGATAAATATTATTGATACCGATGGGAATGAACAAATTTACAATATATTAGGCAATATAGTATTTGAAAACAATACATACGTTGCACTTTTACCTGAGAATTCGGATGACAAAACCGGATATCTAACTTTCAAAATTATTAAAGATAGCGACAATGAATCGTTGATCCCCATTGAGATAAATGATTCGACAAGGAGTATACGGGAATTATTGGAAAAGGAAGTATTCGGAGAATACCTTAAAACAGAAATAGTGTATAAAAAAGTCGATAATGTCTATTTTCAAGATGCTCTTTTTATAGGAGACTCCATGATAGAGACTTTCATCCGTTATGCTAATGTCAAGACAAACTCATACTATTACCGAGGAGTAATGATAAGTAACATCTCGACAAAGCGTTTTATAGAATCTGATGATTCCGGAAACAACGAGAAAAAAGAACTGTTAACTCTTGAAGAAGCATTCCAAAAGAACCCGCATTTTAAAAAAATTTACCTAATGTTTGGAACAAACGAACAAGGTTGGCAGTATTTTGATATATTTAAAACAAGTTATAAAAAATTAATTGAACTTATACGAAGCTATTATCCGGATGCTGTAATATACGTTCAGAGCACCTTGCCCGTTGCCCCGAAGGCCGAAAAAAGAACAGATGCGGTATACAATAACGAAGCTGCTTCTATTTTCCGTACATATGAAATGGAGATCTGCGAAGAACTATCAGGGCAGAAAGTTTATTATTTGGATGTTGCATCCATAATGACAGGCGAAGACGGATATCTTCTTGACGATGTTTCATTAGACGGAGTTCATCCAAGTTTGAAATATACAAATCTTTGGTATGAGTATTTAAAAGAACATGCGATTGATGAAGAACGATCGGTATAAATTACAATTTTCAAGACATGAAGATTATACCGCATTTAACAATATGAAGTATTGTATTTGACGTTAAATACATAAACCTCCAACATGATAGAAAGGTATGCGCATATAAATGAAAAGAGCACAACTTATTTCGTTAACAGCCGTTATTTTAGCTTTGGCCGCAGTTTTGCTTTGTAGCTGCAGTAAGAACAATTTACCCATAACAAGAGAGCAAGCTGAAAAGTTTGTATCAGATATTTCAACAAGTACAAATATTTTTTCCGAGGAAATGATACAGCTTGGAGACAATTCTGTGTCCAATGTATTCTCTTTTTTGGATGATTCTCCATGGAAAGTATGCTACGCAGGTATTTCCGGAGTAACAGCAGATGAACTTATCGTTGCTGAAGCACCTTCAACTGAAAAATTGGATGAATACTGTACAAAGATAAATAGATATATAGAGAATAGAATCTCTCAATTTTCCGGATATGCACCTGAAGAGACTCCTAAGCTTGAATCCGCACTCGTTATCAAGGATGGCACATACCTCATTTATATAGTATGTGCTGACGTTCAAGCTGCTCAGCAGATGTTTAATGATATAAAGAAATAATCGTTTAACAAATCCGGTTTACAAGAATATTTTGCCAAGTTAAATTTTGATTATCATTCTATGACTTTGGAAATACTTCATAAAGACAAATGTGTCTTTACGGAGGTTTTCAAATGTTTGGTAAGGTTGAAATATGCGGTATTAATACCGCGAAGCTGCCGGTATTGACTGAGGAAGAAAAAACAAAACTGCTGATAGATATGAAAAACGGAAACACACAATCCCGGGAAGAATTAATAGGCGGAAATCTCCGTCTGGTACTCAGCGTAGTACAAAAGTTCTCAAACAGATGTGAGAATCCCGATGATCTGTTTCAGGTAGGATGCGTAGGGCTCATCAAAGCAGTCGATAATTTCGACACTGAGCAGAATGTACGGTTTTCCACTTATGCCGTACCGATGATCGAGGGAGAGATAAAACGTTATCTCAGAGATAACAATATGATACGCGTAAGCCGATCAATGCGAACACTCGCATTCAGAGCGTTAGCTGTAAAGGAAAAGCTTTGCTCCGAGTTGGGACGTGATCCTTCTCCTGAAGAGATCGCAGAAGTATTAAACAAAAATGCTTGCGATAATAGCGACAGTGAAACAGATGAAAGATCCTCAAAAACGATAACCGCCCCCGAAGTGTCTGAGGCTCTTGAAGCTATAGTGACACCGGCTTCAATTTACGATCCGGTTTATTCCGATAACGGGGATTCTATTGATCTTTATGAGCAGATCGCTGATCCCGGAAGCGGGATGGATGAGTGGACTGAAAATATCGCTCTTTCTCAAGCTATGAAAACACTCCCCGAACGCGAAAGAAACATTTTGATCATGCGTTTTTTCAAAGGTAAAACACAGGTCGAAATTGCGGAAGAGATCGGTATCAGCCAGGCACAGGTAAGCCGACTTGAAAAGGGTGCTATAAATAAGATCAAAAAACAGCTTTGATGTTTATCCTATGTCAATTATTGTCAAATAATATTAAGAAAGGCCATACGCTCCTATGAGCGTATACATAGAAAATATGAAATTACGCATTTTAACGCTGTTTATTCTGTCATTGATACTGGCAGGACTCGTTTATTTTGCTGTAGTGGTGTCCGAGGTCGCACCGCCCGATGTATCAGAGGAGAATTCAAATCCCGCAACCGAAGAAGAAATCGAAACGGGATCAAATACACAGACCGCAGAGGGACTTATTCCCGGGACCACAGGTGAAACAGAGGACAATCCTCCCGATACCGCTCCCTCCTCCACAGAAGAGCCTCCGTCTACGGAAAATGAAGACGGGAAAGGTTTCAGAAGTGTTTCCTTCTTTGCAATGGGAGATAACATAGTTCACGATAATGTTATGCGCGATGCCTCAATCAAAGCCGGCGGTACAGCGGATGATTATTCCAAGGGATTCGACTTTTCCCATATGTATACTGAGATCGCGCCCTTTGTAAAGAATGCTGACCTTGCTTTTGTGAATCAAGAAACTCTAATATGTGCAGATGAAACAAAAAAACCTGTAGGTTACCCTGATTTCAATTCACCGCGGGCAATGGGCGAACAGCTTATATCCTTAGGATTTGATATCGTGAATACGGCGCATAATCATATGCTCGATATGAAGACCTCCGGTCTTATAAACAGTATTGATTATTGGAGAAATCAGAACGGCATTACTCTTATCGGCGGTTACAAGACAAAGGATGAATTTGAGAATATAACCGTTGTCAATAAGAACGGTATAAGGATAGCGATGCTTTCCTATACTGATTTTGTCAACTACACACATGACAACAGCTCGGGTAATGTGTTCATTCCCTATGCCGAAAAGAATGTTATATTAGATCAGGTCGCAAAGGCAAAGACTCTTGCTGATTGTGTTATAGTTTCGCTCCATTGGGGCACCGAGGATCAATACTACGAGAACAACGATCAGAAAAATCTTGCTCAAGCACTTGTAGATGCAGGAGTTGACGTTATCATCGGTCATCATCCTCACATGCTTCAAACGATAAAAATGAAACAGCGTAACGACGGAGGAGAAACGCTAATATGCTATTCTCTCGGAAATGCCGTATCAACGATGCTTTATATCAAGTATATGCTCGGTGCATTTGTAACGTTCGATATCACCAAGGACGGTGCGGCGCCCGTTAAGATCGAAAATGTTCAGGTTACACCTACGTTCAATTACTACGATAAGGACTACAGAAACATAAAGCTTTATCTTCTCAAGAATGTGACACAGGATATACTCGATACTCACGGAAGCGCGATCAACTACGGAGGAAATCCCGTTATCGCGGATCTTGAAAAGAGAGTCAACGACCATATCCCGGAAGCTCTGCTGGCAAATTAATCAGAAATGATCATTCAAGCGGTATAAAAAGCCCTTCAAAGGCTCATATACCGTTTGTTTCGGTCGATTTATGTGAACAAACGATAAATTTTATCAAAAATGCACAAAATACGTCTAAAAATGTTTGACAAATCGCTTTCTTTGGTGTATAATTCTTATGCATAGTGTACAAAGTTTCTTTAGAGAAAGTGAAAATTGAAAATGCACCGTTTTTTTTCACCCGATAAGCTCGGCGGAACACCCGGCGAGAGCTTCAAATTGACGGGAAATGATGCACATCATATAATAAATGTTTTGAGAAAAAAGAAGTCGGATGCCGTTACCGTCTGTGATAAGGATGGTTCGGCTTTCTTGTGTGTCATAGATGAATTGGCACCTGCTCAGACAATAGACGCATATTCCGTCACACTATTGATTTCAAAAAGGATTGAGTTTACTGAATCTAAATTCAAAAAAACACTTTATCAAGCTTTTGTAAAAAGTGATAAAATGGATCTTATAGTCCAAAAGGCAACAGAGCTCGGTGTATCCGAAATAGTTCCTGTTTATATGAAGCGGTGCGTTTCCGTCCCGGATGAGCGATCAGCCGCTCACAAGGTCGAGCGTTGGAACAGAATAGCATACGAGGCAGCAAAGCAATCGCACCGTTCATCGCCGCCTGTAGTATCGGCTCCCGTTGATTTCAAGGAAGCGGTACGCAGATTAAAAGATACAGATGTATTTTTTTCGTGCCACGAAAATGCTACAGTTTCATTGAAGCACTTCTTCACAAACAACCAGCTTCACGTCTCCCCGGAACAAACCGTTACATTGTCATTTACAGTCGGACCCGAAGGTGGGTATGATGAAACCGAAAATGCTCTTCTTGAAGAAAACAACATACCTATGGTTTCTCTCGGACCATTGATACTCAGAACGGAAACCGCACCTATCGCTGCCCTTTCCATGATCCTTTACGAGGAAATGTAAGTATGTTCATACATACAAAAATATTATTACCTATCATGAGGTGGATACTTTGACTAAGAAACATAAGACAGAAAAACACAATCTCTCAAAGAGAAACGGCATGGGGATCGTTTCAGGAGCAAGCTCCGATAAAAAATCAAAAAGATGCTTTTGGGCATCGCTAATTTCAGCCGTTTTTGTAATAGTCCTTTTTGCAATGATCGACGATATGACTTTTACTGCCTATATGTGGCAGGTATCCTGGTTGTTTATCATTTTAAGCGTCGGTGCTCTCGGAGCATCTGTTTATTACGTTTTGAAGATCAAAAAAAATGCAATACCTGAAGACAGCCTTCTTTTCACCCCTCCTTTGATTCTCTATTTCTCTTCCCTTTTCACAATTTGGTCTGTTGTGTTTGCGCTTTCGGCTCACAGATATATACCCATATTCATAGTTATAAATATAGCATTTATAATACTTTATTTTATATATCTGCATTTCAAAAAGGATTTTTACTCTTTTTCACTTTATACTGCTGTATGTGCGGGATTGATATGGATCATAAAGCTTTTCGGTGATGTGGATTCGGGCATTATGGGAATTGCGATATTGGTTTGCGCAATTATTATGTTGGCGCTTCTGGCAATATCACTTCTTAAAGGAATTAATAAGAATACGGGGATCTTCAGAAATAAAACCGTTCTTCCTTTTGCCATTTCCTTTGCAGTATCTGCCGCTTCCCTGGTACTTTCACGTTTTGTCAGCGGCTATGAGATTTACTTTATAACAGGACTCATGATTTGGTTTATCATATTCGGTATTGCGAAAGCTGTACAAATCATCGAGGAATAATTAAAAAACTACGTAATTAATTCAATTAACATAAATTAATTAAATTCAAATAAGAAAGGATATATAATTATGTCAAACAGACTTTTTCAAAGCATAGTACATCAAATGAAGGATGCGATAGACCGCATAATAGGCGTCGTAGATGAAAACGGTGTTGTGTTAGCCTCAAGCGAGCTTTCCCGTATAGGCGAAACGATATCCGGAATCAAGGAAGAATTACTCTATACAAACGACAAGTTTTTCCTCGGCGGTTATACTTACTGTCCAATCAACAATCACGGTAAAACAGAATACATCGTTTTTGTTGAAGGTGAAGACAGCGTTTCTGAAAATCTTTCTACTTTGATGTGTGTTTCTTTAAGCAATATTAAGGCACTTTATGACGAAAAATATGACAAATCAAGCTTTGTAAAAAATATCATTCTTGACAATATCCTTCCTACAGATATATATGCCAAATCCAAGGAACTTCATCTTAATACGGAAACTCCCAGAATAGTATATCTCATCAAGTTTTCTCAGAAAGCAGATATCGTCCCCATTGACGTTATCCAGAATCTCTTCCCGGATAAGAATAAAGATTATGTACTTACAGTAGGTGAAACGGATGTTGTACTTGTAAGAGAGCTTAAGAGCGCAATAGAGGCAAAAGAAGCCGAAAAGGTTGCTAAAAGTATAGTAGATACTGTAAACAGCGAGTTTTATATTAAGGTCACTGTCGGTATAGGTACAGTTGTTGAGTCTATAAGAGACCTTGCGAAGTCTTACAAGGAATCTCAGATCGCCCTTGAAGTCGGAAAGGTCTTCGATAACGAAAAGTCCATCATCAATTACCAGAGCCTTGGAATCGGCCGTCTTATATATCAGCTTCCCACAACACTTTGCGAAATGTTCCTTCAGGAGGTATTCAAGCGGGGTGCTCTTGATTCCCTCGACCGTGAAACCTTGATAACGATACAAGCTTTTTTCGAAAACAACCTCAATGTTTCCGAGACATCCAGAAAGCTTTTCGTTCACAGAAATACACTCGTATACAGACTTGAAAAGATCCGTAAGCTTACAGGTCTTGACTTGAGAGAATTCGATCATGCAATAACCTTCAAGGTCGCTCTTATGGTCAATAAGTATATGGCTTCCAAGCCCTCTCGTTACATATGATTGGAGATTCTGATGTCAGCCAGCACTAAAACTGTAAAGCCGATAATAGAATTCAAAAACGTAACGCAGAAATATTCAAACGGCACAAAGGCCCTAAAGCGTATCACCTTCAAGGTAGATCCCGGTGAATTTGTTTTTATCGTCGGACCGTCGGGTGCCGGAAAATCAACTTTGATAAAGCTTTTGATGCGTGAAGTAAAGGTTCTCAGCGGCACCATCAAAGTATGCAACTATGACCTTAAAAGAATGCCCGGATTCATGGTTCCCCATTTACGGCGAAAAATGGGCATTGTTTTTCAGGATTACCGTCTTCTCGACAATTTCAATGTATTCGATAACATTGCTATAGCAATGCACGTTGTCGGAGAAAGAAAAAGCGTCATAAGGGACAGAGTAAATAATCTGCTGAAGCTTGTAAATCTTGAAGATAAAAAGAATTCGTTCCCCAACGAGCTTTCGGGCGGCGAACAGCAGCGTGTTGCGTTTGCCCGTGCTATCGCAAACAAACCAAAGCTATTGATAGCAGATGAGCCTACAGGCAACATCGACCCCCTTCTCACCGTTGAGATGATGGATCTTCTCATGAAAATAAATAAACTCGGAACGACCGTAGTTATGGTAACCCATGAAAAGAGTCTCGTTGACTATTACCAGCAGCGTGTAATAACGATAAGCGACGGAAAACTTACGAGCGACAGAGAACAAGGAGGTATGTTTGATGAAGCTTAGGGTTCCTAAATTCTTTTATTATTTCAAGCTGACCTTCAACGGAATATTCCGAAACGGTATTATGAATCTCGCTTCGGTAATCGTTCTCTTCAGTTCACTTGTTGTTACCGGAACAGCATGGCTTTTATATGAGAATCTTGATGCCAACCTCAAGGATATAGACAGCTATAATAAAATAGTTGTCTTTATGGATAAATCCACAAAAGAGGAAAGAATAGCCGAGATTGGTGACAAGCTTCTCAGCCTTACAAATATTGTTGAGGTCGTATATGTTTCTTCCGAGGATGCCATGAAAGAAATGGAAAGCGATTTCGGTGATTTCTCGTATCTTTTGGAGATGTACGGAGACGAGAATCCTTTCAAGCCTTCCTTCAGAATAACGTATAAAAGCGCCTCTGATGTTTCCAATGTTATATACAACATTGAACAGATACCCGAAATAGTAAAGTATAACAGCAGACAGGACGTTGCTTTGAAAATAGAAGATCTGAAGAATGTCTTCTCTCTCGTATTTGTCTGGCTCGTTGTTTTACTTCTTGTCGTTTCCGTGTTTGTAATTATCAATACGATAAACGCCGCCGTATCCACACGAAGCAAAGAGATCGCAATAATGAGATACGTTGGCGCCACAAAGTTTTTCATAGGGTTCCCGTATTTTCTCCAGGGTATCATAATCGGTGCCTTTTCGGCGGGAATCGCATATTTCGTACAATACTATCTGTATGAGTATTTTGCATTGGAGCTTCTCGGTAATTACGATATCGTAACGGTAATTCCCTTCGATGCATTAAGCTCTACATTGCTTCTCGGATTTTTCGTAATAGGTATTGCCACATCGGTTATAGGAAGTGTGATATCACTCCGCCGATACACAAATGTATAAAATCAGGAAAGGTTAGGTTTATTATGTTATCATTGATACAGAATCTTCGAGCGAAAAATGTTTTAGCCTTGATCCTTGCTTGTTTCATGATCGCATCCTGCCTTCTCATACCCGGTAGTGCCGACACAACGCTGGAGCAAGATAAAAGCAAGTATAAGGATCTTGAGAATCAGTTAAGTGAGATAAAATCCTCACAGAACAAGCTCAAGGAAAGTATAAGAAAAGCAAAGGAAGATAAAAATTCCGCCATCGCACTGAAGACTGAGCTGGATAAAGAAATATCTCTTATAATCGAGGAGATAGATCTATACAATCAGCTTATATCCGAATACAATAAGCGCGGAGAGAATCTCAGCGCAGATATTTCAGAACTTGAAGCCGATATGTATAATGCCTATTTAAAGTTCAAGGAACGAATAGTTACTATACATGAAATGGGAAGTGCTGAATATATTGATTTTCTTCTTGAATCGGGAGATTTTTCCGACTTCTTATCGCGATTTGAATATATCTCGGATCTTATGCAATTCGAAAGAAACGTATTGAACGGTATCAACAGCGACAAAGAGGAGTTGGATCTGAAAGTCGCCCAGTTGAATGTAGCAAATTCAAGATTATCGGAGATCCTTGAGGATTGCGAGGAAAAGAAGGCCGATACCGAGACCAAGAAGGCTGATGCAAACAAGCTGATCGAGGCATACGAAAAGGACATTGTCAAAAACGAACAGCTTGAAAGAGAAGCTAAGCAGGACATGGATGATCTTAAGGATATCATGACAACTCTTGCAAAGCAGATCAAAAATAAGGAAGAAGAGCTGTACGCCGGCGGTCTTATGAAATGGCCGTTGGATCAGACCTATTATATTACCAGTGAGTTCGGATACAGAACTCATCCCGTAACAGGGCAGCTCCAATCATATCATAACGGAATAGACATAGGAACCTATGGCGGAGAGCCTCCCATAACAGCACCGGGTCCCGGTACGGTAATTTATGCCGGAGTCAAAGGCACTTACGGAAATTGCGTAATGATAAGCCATGGTTTCGATGAAAAGGGCAGAAATATAGTTACGCTATATGCTCATATGTCAAGAATTTCCGTTAAAAATGGACAGAAGGTCCAAACCGGAACCAAATTGGGTAATGTCGGATCGACAGGAAGATCGACCGGAAACCATCTCCATTTGACAGTAATGCTTGACGGTACTCCGGTTGATCCCGGAACATACATACGTATCCTTCCGAAGCGGTTGAAATAATTCCGAGGTTTTAATATGAAATGCAATTTTAAAACATCGGTAAGAATATTTTCTGCTTTTATGGCAGTGCTTCTTCTCTTCTCTGCTTTGAGCCTGCAGGTTATCGCGGATACGACAATCGAAGAAGATAAAGACACTTACAAGGATCTCGAGAATCAGCTTGCTGAGATCAGAAGATCTAAGAATAACATTACCGCTTCAATAGCAGAAGCAAAAAACAAAAAGGATTCAGCCATCGAAGTGAAAAATCTTCTTGACCGTGAGTTATATCTCATCGGAGAGGAGATCTCCACTATAAATCTGCTGATAGCAGAATATGAAGGCAGGGTTCTTGAAATTGAAAATGAGATAATGGCTCTTGAGGAAGAAATGTATGCTTCTTACAATAAGCTCATGGATCGTCTCGTTGTCATTTACGAAAACGGAGATGCAGAGCTTATAGATTTCCTTCTTTCTTCGGGAAATTTTGCGGAGTTTCTATCAAGAATCGAATATACGACCGATCTCATTTCATTTAACAAGGGAATACTTGATAAGCTCCAAATGGACAAGGATGAGCTCGAAGCAAAGAAAATGCTTCGTGAAAGCGCCGCCGATTCGGTAGCTGATATGCTTGAAAAGAGTATTGAAAGCGAGCAGGAGCTTATTGAAAAATCAAAAGCAGCCGCAGATCTTATAGCGGCATATGAAAAGGACGTTGTAAAGTACGAACAGCTTGAACGCGAATCCCAACAGGATATGCAGGATATCGAATCCATGCTCAAGGCTCTTGCCGAACAGATCAAGGATAAAGAAGCTGAATTGTACGCAGGCGGACTTATGCGTTGGCCCTTGGACAAGGATTACTATATCACAAGTCCCCGTGGCTGGCGCACACACCCCGTAACGGGTGAAAAAGAAACATATCACAGAGGTATAGATATCGGTACAAACGGCTCCAAGGTAAATGTTTATGCCGCAGGTAACGGTACGGTTATTTACGCTTCCGAAAAAGGTACATACGGCAACTGCATTATGATAGATCACGGAGTAGATGAAAAAGGCAGAAGCATAGTGACACTTTACGCACATCTTTCCAAGATCACAACCAAAGTAGGTACAAAGGTTAAAGCCGGTGACAAGATCGGAAATGTCGGTGACACCGGACGTGCGAACGGCATACATCTGCACCTTGAGGTAAGGGTCGACGGTGTAGACGTTGAGCCGAGTGAATATGTAAATGTAAAAGCAAAGGAACGTTGATTCGACTTACGTTTTAAATAAGCTTATGAAGAAAAAGATAACTTTCGGATCGGCGTTGGCTCTGATGTTCATTGCTGTATTCGTTACATTTCAGATCACTTATTTTGTAGTCGGTAACATTTACAAGGATAAGTTGATCGAGATATCAAATCTTGGAAATGAATATAACAAATACAGCGAGCTTGACAGTATTCTTGAGTCAAATGCCATTCTCGGTGCTAAGACCGACGATGCTCTCGATTCCCTTCTTTCCGGATATGTAAACGGTTTTTCAGATGTATACACATCATATCTGTCAAAGGATGAGTATTCATGTTTTGAGAAAACCCGTTCGGGTTCTGATACGCCTTTTGGCTTCGATCTGTTCTGTAATGAAGAGGATGGGATAGTATATGTTCAATATGTTCATCCCGGAAGCCCTGCCGAAGAAGCCGGGATCAAGGTCGGTGATATTCCCCACTCCGTAAACGGTACTTATATGTGCGGAAAAAGGTTATTGAACATCATTTCCGAATATAACAAAGATTTTGAAGGCAAGACAAAGCTCGACTTTGTTCGCAACGAAAAAATAGTATCATTTACCCTTGAAGAAAAGAATTTCGAAATAATCAACTTTGATTACAAGATACTCTATTCCGGCGCATTATATATTTATATGGGAGCCTTCGATTCCTCTACTGTGAGCGAGGCTTGCTCCGTAATAGAACAAAATAAAGATGCTGTTTCCGGTATCATAATAGATATCAGAAATTCAAAAACAGGAAGCGTTACATACGCAAATCAGATATTGGATATTCTTCTGCAGAAGACAGACACGATCAAGTATCTCGACAAAGCCGGAAATGTCACGATAATGGAAAGTGACGACGGAAATGAGACTCTTGACTGTGTAGTAATCACAAGCGAGCATACAGCAGGCACAGCCGAGCTTTTCGCTTTGGTAATGCGTGATGCGGCGAAAACAAAGATCGTAGGTGAAAGAACATTCGGGAAAAATACAGAGCAAAAGGTCTATTCGCTTTACGACGGATCGGCGGTCATTGTATCCAATCTCATATATTCATCATCATTATCGGATTTTGACATATCATTAAACGGTATAGAACCGGATATATCCCTTGAAATAGATGATATACCTTATACGCCTCCCGGAGCAACGGTAGATGATTATTCCGATGAGCTCAAAGAGGCAATAAAAGCTTTAAACAGTTAAAAATTATATAATTTACAATACAGGAGATTATTATGCAGGAAAAATACACCTTTGTAACCGAAGAGGGTTTACAGCAATTAAAGGACGAACTTGAATTTTTAAAGATCACACGTAGAACAGAAGTTGCTGCCGCTATCAAGCAGGCTACAGCATTCGGCGATCTTTCCGAAAACAGCGAATACGACGAAGCGAAAAACGAGCAGGCGGAAGTTGAAAAGCGCATACTCGAGTTGGAACAGATGCTCAAAAACGTTAAGATCATCAACTCCAATGAAACAAGCAGCGTTATCTCTGTAGGTACAAAGGTAAGGATATTCAATAACTTCCTTGAAGAAGAAGCAGAATATCAGATAGTCGGTTCTACAGAAACTGATCCCTTCAACAATCTTATCAGCGACGAATCCCCCATCGGAAAAGCACTTCTCGGCCACAAGCCCGGAGATAAGGTAAATGTTGTAACACCTGCCGGTGAAATTACAATAGAGGTATTGGCAATATTATAATAATGATCCGAAAACTATTTCGGAAACGTCAATGAAGAAAGGAATATCTTAATTATGTCAGAGAATTTGAACAACACAGTTAACGATATAAATGAAGCTCCCGAAGAAAACTTAAACGAGCTTCTTGCCATAAGAAGAGAAAAGCTTGCTGAGCTTAAGGCGTCGGGCAATGACCCCTTCACGGAAGTAAAGTATGATGTAAATGCATATTCCGCCGATATCCGTGCTGATTTTGAAGGATATGAAGGTAAGGATGTATCCATCGCCGGAAGAATAATGTCCAGACGTGATATGGGAAAGGCTAATTTTATAGATGTTGCCGATTCCAAGGGACGCATTCAGGTTTATATAAAGATAGATGATGTCGGTGAAGAAGTTTTTGCCGCATATAAGAAGTGGGATATAGGCGATATCGTTGGTCTTACCGGTAAGGTATTCAAAACACGCCGCGGTGAGATATCCATTCACTGCGAAACGATAAAGCTTCTTGCAAAGTCGCTTCTTCCCCTCCCCGAAAAGTTCCACGGTCTCACGAATACAGATATGCGTTACCGTCAGAGATATGTAGACCTTATAGTGAATCCCGAAGTTAAGGACGTATTTTATAAGCGTTCCGCAATATTGAAGGAAGTACGCAATTACCTCGATTCCAAGGGATTTCTTGAGGTCGATACTCCCATACTCGTTCCGTTGGAAATAGGTGCTGCGGCGAGAAGCTTTGCTACACATCACAACACCCTTGATATGGATATGTATCTCCGTATAGAAACAGAGCTTTATCTGAAGCGTCTTATCGTCGGCGGTATGGAAAGAGTATACGAAGTTGGTCGTATATTCAGAAACGAAGGAATGGATACAAAGCACAATCCCGAGTTTACAACAGTTGAGCTTTATCAGGCATTTACAGATTACCACGGTATGATGGATCTCGTTGAAGAGCTTTATACAATGCTTGCGCAGAAGATATGCGGCAGTACAGTCATTACATATCAGGGCAAGGAGATCGACATGGGCAATTGGCAGCGCATGACAATGGTAGAAGCTGTTAAGAAGTATGCAGGTGTTGATTACAACGAATGGAAGACGGATGAAGAAGCACGCCTTTGCGCTAAGGAACATCATGTTGAGGTTCCCAAGGATGCGACATGCGGTACCGTACTTGTTGAGTTCTTCGATGCGTATGTTGAAGAGAATCTTATTCAGCCCACATTTATTTACGATTACCCCGTTGAAAACAGCCCCTTGGCAAAGAAGAAGCCCGGCGATCCCAAGTTCACAGAGCGTTTTGAATATTTCATAAATGCTACGGAATTCGGTAATGCATTCTCAGAGCTCAACGATCCTATCGATCAAAAGGAACGTTTCGAAAAGCAGGTTGAGGCTAAGCGTGCAGCAGAACCCAATACAAAGGCAGAGGTAGACTATGACTACATCACCGCTCTTGAATACGGTTTACCTCCTACGGGCGGATTGGGATTCGGTATAGACCGTCTTGTTATGCTTCTTACCGACTCCGCTTCCATAAGAGACGTACTTCTCTTCCCGACAATGAAGCCCGTGGACTAAACAAGGCTTCGATAACCTATAAAACCACCCGAAACTGCCCGTGAAATCGCTGATTTGAGCCGATTTTGAGAAAATCGCGGTGGGGATGGTTTGGGTCTACCAAAAGTATACCAATTTTGCAGAAGAAAGTGCTGATTTCAAAAGGCACTTTCTTTTTGCATTATCTTGACAACAACGATTACGTAGAGTATAATTCAGTTAGGTAAATTGCAATTTATGGAGGTATGCCATGACCGAAGAACAAAAGGAAACGCTAAATTTTTATACCACAAATGATTATTTATTGATAAACGGTCTTCTATGGAATGAAGATGAAAGTACTCTCGACAAATTCATTCATATCATCAATGATGACGGCAGATGTGTTATGCAAGAAGCCATTGACCAAGGATTCGATGTGAGATGGCATTGCAGCAAAGAAGAAGGTGAGAAATTATATAATATATATCAAAAAAGATTTCCTGTAATAGATAATGACGATGTGAAAAGCGAAATTATCAAGAGGGCGAAAAAAGACATTGAAAATATGATGAATTGTTTAGAACCTTTGGAAACTGACATGACTCTGTACAGAAACATTAAAACAAAGTTTACAAGCAATATAATCGAAGGACAGTGTCTAAAATATTTAGGATTTTCTTCATGCAGTTTAAATCCACACATAGCAGAAAATAAGATGTATGGTTCAGAAGAGTGTATACTGTTTGAAATAACTGTACCAGCAGGAACTCCTGTAATTCGACTTGATTTAATGAAGGATGTTCAGAATGAGCCGGACGAGGTTATTATATCTCCAATGGAATTTTGTGTTACCAAAATTGACATAATAAATGATAAAGTTTACATGGCTTGCAATAAACCGTTATAAGTAAAAACTTGTCCGAAATATCGTGCTGACAAATTTCAATTTGTTAACCAGAGCAGGGCTTTCTGCTAATGATATTTCACATTTTATCGTTCAGGAGCTCGCTCAGTCGTCTTAACAATTTCCTTTTTATCTGCTATACTATTATATATCCGCGGGGCACTTGGTAGGGATGAAATTTACCACAAATTTACCAAAAATGACTGCCCTAATATGGCCCTATATGACCTGGAGGGAGCATATATGAAATACGTGAATTTTACCCGTTTTTCTCGATATACAGCGACCTTTAGCGAGCTCGAGAGACGGCTTTTGAGGGGCAATCTCCTATTCCCGACGATGAAACCCCTCGATTGAGAAAATGCCGTAAAATAGCGTTATTACAGGGTTTTTGAAACTCTATTAAAACCGATTTACGACACATTTACGACAAATGAAAAGGAAGACACCCTATGACCGTCAAAAGTCATAGGGTATTTTTGTATATTATGTAATTAATCAAAGAAACTACGATGGTCCATAATGTATGCGTAATTTAGTTCTTCCAAATTATCCTCATACTCGTAAAATTCATCATCGCATTCGCTTAACACATCGTCGCAATCCAAACTATCAAGTAATTCTTCACGCTCATCTCTATCGGTGGGAACTTTGCCATTGAATACTGCCAATGCTTTTTTGCAGATTTCTGCAGTTTTTAATGCGCCTATCTTTGTGAATGCACCTACTAACTCGTTTGAAAAATCACCACTTGAATTAAAGAAGAATTGAGAAAAACCACCATTGTTTACTTCCTGCTCCAATATTTGAGTGACATAGAAAACTCTCTCATATTCGTTCAATTTTTCAATGTCATCACCATATTCGCATTTTTTGCAAACGGCATCACACATATCAACAACAAAATTGTTTTTCTGTATTTCTTCGTCGTCTACTTCTTCGGCAGCATTCTCAACAAAACTTCTAATGTTTTCAAATACATTGCCGTCTCTTGATACTGCATCTTGGAATTGGCGGAATTGTTCGTTGTCAGAGTCGGAGAGCATTGCTTGTCTAATTTTCATTTGCTCAACGAATGAGGCAATAATATCAATGCCCAACAAAGCAAGACCTACATACAAGCACCAATCAACCCAAATACCCACAATTAGCAAGATAATGCTCGGGATAAAAAGCCAAAAAAAGTGAAAGAGAATATTTGTGATAAAACCAATCAAAAACAAACTGAATGGATATCGTCTTTCCTTCATAGTGTAGCCTCCTATATTTAGTTTTTATAGAATAGCATATTTATTCAAAATTTTCAATGCAATCTTCATGAGTTATAACGATTCTTATAGAATCTTTATGACTCTTTTTCTTTTATTTATTATAGCATAGAAATATGAAATATTCAATGGCGAAGAAGAACTATGAATAACATTTATTAACTTGCATGAAATGACTCTTTCTGTATTTTTCTGAAAATACCTTCACAATACATTAAAACCAAATCAAAACTCTTGAAAAAAATAGTGTTTTGTGATATACTATTTACAGAAATTCAAATAAATTAAACCGTATTACGGCATTACAGGAAACACTATGAACATAATAAAAAAAATAGAAAACTTTTGGTATTATTATAAAGGAGTAGTAATAGTCGGCGGTATATTTCTTGCTTTTTTCGTTATCTCCGCTGTACAATTCTCCTCAAAGCTCGATTCCGATGCTACTGTATTATACGTAGGAAAGAACGCTTTATCCCGTGCGGAGCTTGACAGCTTCTCTGCCTCTGTGTCACAGATCATGAAGGATGATTACAACGGCGACGGAGAAAAAAAGATAAGCTATATCGAGATCACCGTAGTCCCCGATGAAGCAAACAAGACTCTCCATCTCGAATCTCTTGAAAGATACAGAAACGAGGTATTCGGCGGTGACGGGCTCATATATCTTCTTGATCACGATTATTATTATGAATTGCTTGAACAGAATCTGATAGTGCCTTTATCCGAAATATTAGATACCGCACCCGAGAACGCTTTTGACGAGAATGCTTTTCTTCTCTCCTCTCTCGATGCTTACGCTCTTCCCGGATTTTCAAATCTTCCTTCCGATACGTTTGTATGCTTGCGATATCCTATCATGATCGGAATAGGCGCTGAAGAATCACAAGACAGATTTGAAATTGCGAAGCAGATCTTCAAGGACATAGTTACTTATGATCTTCCCGAGGCTTCGGAATGATCCCGATCAAATACAGTTTAGTATATAAAAAACATTCCCTGCAAAATGGCGGGTTCTAGTAAAATAGTTCCGGTTCCGGCAGAATTGCCTGCCGGGACTGTTCTTGTATATATTGCTGCCGCATGATAAAATAACTCATATAGACCAATAAATAAGAATTTGGAGAAGTTATATGAACAGCGTAAATAAAACACTATACATCCCCTTATACGGTAAGTCCTACGTGAGTAAAAAGGGCTTGTTCCTTGATGATAAAAAAGCCGAAGATATTTGGGAAACGGCGGGATTCACACTCAAAGGAAAATCAAAATCCAAATGGCTTGCATACTATATGGGAGTTCGCTCTGCCGTGTTTGACGAATGGGTAAAGAGCCAAATGGCAGCTATGCCGAACTCTGTGATCATCCACATCGGTTGTGGAATGGATAGCCGCATCATAAGAGTCGGAACTGAAGATCATATGTGGTACGATGTGGATTTTGCTGAAGTTATAGAGGAAAGAAAACGATACTATTCCGAAACAGACAACTATCAAATGATTGCAGGGGATGTAAGGGATGGCAGTTGGCTGACAAGCGTTCCCGAACAGAAGTGTGCCGTTGTTGTTATGGAAGGCGTGAGTATGTACTTAACTGTCAAGGAGATGCAAAGTCTTGCAGATAGTCTGTGCGCGCATTTTGAAAAGGTTACGCTTTTGGTGGATTGTTACACTTCTTTTGCCGCTGAAATGTCAAAGCACAGAAACCCGATAAATGATGTTGGTGTTACAGAGGTTTACGGCATAGACGATCCGAAAGCCTATCAGAATGATAAATTCGCTTTTACAAAAGAACTCGAAATGATACCGAAAAAATACATAGACGAATTAAAAGGATTTGAAAGGTTTATTTTTGCCAAGCTATACGCAGGCGGTTTCTCCCAAAAGCTGTACCGCTTGTTCGAATATACAAAAAACTAAAAGTTTAATTCAAATTTGTCTAACGGATAAAGGGCGCACTTCTATACACCTTTCGGTGTAGTGCGTATTTGCGGTTTTGCACCGCACTAAAGCCTTCCCGGTATAAGGTATGTTGGACACTGAATGGCGGCTCGGAGGGGTTGTTAATCTCTCAGTCAGTTTTCCTTTGGCAAGGGATCCCTTCTATCACCGATGCACATCGCAAAAAAAATGACCTATGATCAAAACCATAGGTCGGATTAATTGTTTTACGATACGGGGCTGTCTCACTAACGTGAGCCAAGCCCTGAAATTGAACTTGATGAATAAAATTCATCGAATAAAATTCATCGTTTTGGCACCGAAATTACGTAAAAATTTGTACTAAAACACGCTAAAAACGTTCAAGTTTCCGAAAATAGCGGGTTCCCGTCCCCTATTTTCGTCCGCTGTTTTAGCGGGGGCGTCGCTTAATGCGACGCCCCCATAATTTTTTACATAAATTGTGAACGGAAAAGCTCGCTGTAGAAGCCGTTTTGCTCCATAAGCTCACTGTGATTACCCGCTTCAATAACATTACCGTCTCTCATTACAAGGATCTTGTCGGCATTTTTGATAGTGGAAAGCCTGTGAGCAACTATAAAGCAGGTCTTATCCTTCATAAGACGCCGCATAGCATCCTGTATCTTGATCTCCGTAGTGGTATCAACATTTGATGTGGCTTCATCGAGAATAAGCATCTTTGCATCGGCAAGCATGGCACGTGCAATGGTAATAAGCTGTTTCTGTCCTTTGGAAATGTTGGTTGCATCGTCATTGATTACAGCATCATATCCCCCCGGAAGCTTCTTAATAAATCCATCTATACCGGCAGCCTTCGCAGCTTCGATTATTTCTTCTCTTGAAGCGCCTTCCTTACCGTATCCTATATTATCGGCAACGCTTCCGTAAAAGAGCCAGGTATCCTGCAAAACCATTGCATAAGCGGATCTGAGATCTTTACGCTTGATATCATAGATGGAAATATCATCAAGTGTAATATCTCCGCTGTTGACATCATAAAAACGCATGAGAAGATTTATAAGCGTGGTTTTTCCCGCTCCGGTGGGACCTACTATGGCAATAAGCTTGCCTTGTGAAGCATCAAGGGATAGATCCTTCAAAATGACCTTTTCCGGATCATAGCCGAAGGAGACATTTTTAAGACGTACATTTCCTTTAGGAGACGGTAGACTCATAGCATCGGCTCTGTCAGGCGCTTCGGGAAGCTCATCAAGAAGACGGAATACGCGTTCCGCCGCAGAAAGAGCGGATTGCAATTCACCGAATATGTTGGCTATCTCATTTATTGGTCCCGAAAACTTTCTCGAATAAAGAACGAAGGATGAGATATCACCTACACTCAAACCGCCGAGCATATAAAGAATAGAGCCGAACACTGCTATAAGAGAGAAGGACAAATTATTTATAAAATTGACCGTGGGACCGACTTTACTTGAATGGTATTCAGATTCATAGTACGCATCTACGGTCTCTTTATTTTTCTTATCGTGTTTTGCTATCGTATTCTCTTCCTGACAATACACCTTCAACGTTTTCTGTCCCGAGATTATCTCTTCAACGAAACCGTTGAACATACCGAGCTTTTCGGAACGGCGTCTGAACATGGGACGTGTAATGCTTGTAAGCTTATATGTACAGAAAATCGATAACGGTATAGTAAATACAAAGATGAGTACAAGCATTGGAGCTATAGTGACCATCATTATGAAAGCACCCGTTATCGTAATGGTACTCGCAAGTATCTGAATAAAATCGTGGGACAGCGAAGCGTTTATCGTATCCGTATCATAGGAGATTCTGCTTAGTATGTCACCTACCTGACGTGTATCGAAGTAGCTTACGGGAAGCGATGTTATCTTATTGAAGATATCACTTCTCATTGAGTGCGTGACTCTGCGGCTTATGGTTATCATTGTAACTGTCAGAAGGTATGACAGACCGGAAGAGAGAATATAAATAACAAGCATTTTTGCGGCAAAGACCAATACTCCGTTTATATCAACACCGCCGTTTTCTGCGCCGTATTCAATAAGATCTATAGCATCACCCGAAAGCTTAGGTCCGACAAGGGCAAGAAGATTTGCGGATATTGCCAAAAACAGTGCAAGCATTACGAGAGTCCAATGTCGCATAAGATATTTGAATAAGCGAACAAGCGCATATTTCTTGTTAACAGGTTTTTCGTATCTTTTCTTATCCATATCTTAAACCCCTAACTGCAGCCTGCTTATATTTTCGTATTCCGAGCAAGTTTTCAGGAGCTCTTCATGAGTTCCTATGCCTGCGATCTTACCGTCGTCCAGAACAATTATCTTATCCGCATACAGAACGGACGAAACTCTCTGGGTTATTATGATAGATGTTGTCTCGGAGAAATGAGTCCTTATTTCGCGTCTGAGGATAGAATCTGTCTTATAGTCCAAAGCACTTGAAGAATCATCGAGGATCAGAATCTCAGGCGCTCCTGCCAATGCCCTCGCAATAAGCAAGCGCTGTTTCTGACCGCCGGAAAGATTTGCACCTTTGATAGCGACCGCGCCGTCATAGCCTTTATCATTTTCGATAAATTCCGCTGCCTGTGCATACCTTGCCGCATTTCTGATGCTTTCATCAGAGATGTCCCTGCCGAATCGTATATTGTTCTCGATCGTATCTTCGAAGAGAATATCGTTCTGAAATACAACACCGAATTTTTCATGAAGCTCGTGAGATTGATACTCTTTTATGTTTCTGCCGTTTACAAGTATCTCACCTTCATCTACATCATATAAACGCATAAGCAGGCTCGTGAGCGTTGTTTTACCCGATCCTGTAGCACCGATTATTCCCAAGGTCTCGCCTTTATTCAAGGTAAAGCTTATGTTACTTACATCATAACCCTGCTTAAGATACGAGAAATATACATTCTTAAATTCAATGTGAGGATGATCTTCATTTTCATCGACTTCCGTTCTTTCGGCAACCTGCAATTCGTTTTCCGTACGAAGCACCTCATCGATTCTTTTTGCCGATGCATCAGCCTGAGAATACATTGTAAAGATACGGGTAATTGTCATCATAGCATTTAATATCATTGTAAAATATGTTAGGAATGCTATTATCTTACCAACTTCAGAAGCACCGCTGTTTACTCTTATTGCACCTATTATAACGACAAGGATGAGACCGATATTGAGGATAAGCTGCATCAGGGGATTGATGGAAGCCATTGTTTTTCCGGCTTTAAGTTCTCTTCTCTTTACCTCGTCATTGATCTCTGAAAAGCGTCTTCTTTCATAATCAATCTTTGAAAGAGCTTTTATTACACGGATACCAACTGCGTTTTCACGGACAACTCTTACCATTTCATCCTGTGCTTCCTGCTGCTTTGTAAAAAGAGGTACGCCTTTTTTTGAAATGAATCTTGTCATTATGAAAATAAATGGCAAAAGCACTATGAGAGAAAGAGACATTACAGGATCAAGAAACATAGTAATTATTAATCCGCCAAGAAGCAATATAGGAGCTCTGATGCCTATTCTCTGGAGCATACCGACTACACGATGTATGTAATATGTATCGCTTGTCATACGGCTGATAAGAGACGGTATAGAGAATTCGTCGATCTTTTTGTCGGACAGATATGATATCTTCTCAAAAAGATCATGACGCACTCTTTCGGTCGTATCACGGGAAACGGCCGCAGCCATCCTGTTTGCAATAACATTAAAAAGTAACGCTATTACGGAGCAAACAAGCATTACGGCTCCCCACGCAAAAACAAAAGCCTGTTCCCTTGTCGGTATTACATTATCTATAATATGCTCCAATATCAAAGGCAAAATAAGATCCATGATACTGCCGATGAATTTTATTGTCATACCGAGCGCTATACGTAATTTATAAGAAGCAAGATATGAAAATATTCTTTTCATATTCTAATCCGTTCCTTTCTGAAAGCCTTTGATCTTATCATTATTAATGCAAAAATCGTAACGCTTATCGTAGGTATTTGTTCAAAAACAAGATTTATATCATCCCCATAAAATCGAAGCAAGGCGATACGGTCAGACCGCATCGCCTTATGTCAATTGTTTATACGCTTATTCAGCATCCTTTATGGAAAGATTCATTCTTCCCTTGTCATCGATCTCAATAAGCTTAACCTTTACAACGTCGCCAACATTAACAACGTCTTCAACCTTTTCAACTCTCTTGTCGGAGAGCTTGGATATATGAACAAGACCTTCCTTACCGGGAGCAAACTCAACAAATGCGCCGAAGCTCATGAGTCTTGTAACTGTTCCTGTATATACTGTTCCTACTTCGGGTTCGAGAACGATAGCATTTATCATATCGAGAGCCTTATAACCCGCTTCTCTGTCAACAGCTGCGATAAATACACTTCCGTCGTCCTCAATATCAATCTTAGCACCGCTGTCAGCACAGATCTTCTGAATAACCTTTCCGCCTGTACCTATAACTTCTCTGATCTTATCGGGATGAATCTTTGTCTGGATCATCTTGGGAGCGTAAGCGGATACATCATCACGGGGCTTGTCAATACACTGGCAGATTATATCATCGAGGATATAATTTCTTGCTTCATGTGTTGTTTCGAGAGCGTTCTTGATGATCTCGGGAGTAAGACCATCGATCTTAAGGTCCATCTGAATAGCTGTGATACCCTTCTTAGTACCTGCAACCTTAAAGTCCATATCGCCGAAGAAGTCTTCGAGACCCTGAATGTCTATCATGGTCATCCATCTGTCTTCTTCTGTTATCAAACCGCAGGAAATACCTGCAACGGGAGCCTTTATCGGAACACCTGCATCCATGAGAGCAAGTGTAGAGCCGCATATGGAAGCCTGAGATGTGGATCCGTTGGAGGAAACTACCTCGGAAACGAGTCTTATTGCATAGGGGAATTCTTCAACGGGAGGAATTACGGGCTCAAGAGCTCTTTCAGCCAAAGCACCGTGACCGATCTCACGACGTCCGGGGCTTCTTGCAGCCTTTGCTTCGCCTACGGAATATGCGGGCATATTGTAGTGATGCATGTATCTCTTGAGATCTTCATCATCTATACCGTCGAGCATCTGGCTGTCACGTACGGAACCCAATGTAGCAATTGTCATGACCTGAGTCTGACCTCTTGTGAAGAGTCCGGAGCCATGCGTTCTGGGAAGAATGCCTACTTCTGCTGCGAGAGGACGGATCTGATCCATTCTTCTGCCGTCAACACGCTTCTTATCATCAAGAAGCCAACGGCGTACTACGTACTTCTGCAGCTTATAGAGGCATTCATTCATAGCTGCTGTACTGTCGGGATATTTCTCTTCGAACTGAGCGTATACCTTATCGGTAACAACTGCCATTCTTTCGTCTCTTACGGTCTTATCATCTGTATCAAGAGCCGCTCTTACATCTTCAATAGCAAACTCCTTGATATCTTCGTACATGTCGTGATCAACTTCGCAGGAAGGATATTCGAACTTGGGCTTACCAACTTCGTTTGTTATCATATTGATGAAGCCTACAACATCCTTTATCTCTTCATGAGCCGTCATTATAGCATTGAACATGTCCTCATCGGAAACTTCCTTTGCGCCGGCTTCGATCATAACGACCTTCTTTTCGGAGCCTGCAACGGTAAGCTCGAGAGTGGACTTTTCCTTCTGCTCTGCTGTGGGGTTGATAACGGGCTTGCCGTCAACGAGACCAACCATAACACCACCGATAGGTCCGTTCCACGGTATATCGGATATGGAAAGAGCTATGGAAGCACCTATCATACCTGTTACTTCAGGAGAACAATCGGGTTCAACGGAAAGAACGAGGAGAGAGATGCAAACATCATTGCGGAGATCCTTGGGGAAAAGGGGTCTTATAGGTCTGTCTATAACTCTGGATGTAAGTATCGCCTTTTCGGAAGGACGGCCTTCTCTCTTGAGGAAGCTGCCGGGGATCTTTCCGACTGCGTATAATCTTTCTTCAAAATCAACGGAAAGGGGTAAAAAGTCTATTCCGTCTCTGGGCTTTGCGCTTGCGGTAGCGTTAGCCAAAACAACTGTATCGCCGTATCTTACGAGGCAGGAGCCGTTGGAAAGCTGGCTTATTTTGCCTGTTTCAACTATCAGGGGGCGTCCGGCAAATTCATACTTAAAAACTTTATAACTTTCGAACATGATATTCCTTTCTTTTTAAAACAAATGTTTATTTCTATTCCCCTGTATGCGATTAGCGTTTAAAAAGGTCTCCCAAGCACTTCGGGAAAGCTTTGTAAATGCTAATCGCTTTTTCACTTTACTGAAAGCAAAAATGCATACAGGGCCTTTTATTCAAACTTTTGAAAAACCGGCGTTCTTGTGAAACGCCGGTCTCTCTTCTGGGTTCCAGTCGATTACTTTCTGATATTGAGTTTCTCAATAATCGCTCTGTAACGGTTGATGTCTTTCTTGGTAAGGTAGTTGAGAAGGTTTCTTCTGTGACCAACCATCTTCAAAAGACCTCTGCGGGAGTGGTGATCCTTGGGGTTAGCCTTAAGATGCTCTGTAAGAGTATCAATTCTCTTGGACAAAACGGCTATCTGTACCTCGGGGGAACCTGTGTCTCCTTCATGAATAGCATAAGTTTCGATTATGCTCTGCTTTTCTTCTTTCTGAAGCATTATATTGCACCTCCGTAAATATTTATCCTGCCACCAGGTATAGGTAAGGTGTTTTTTGTCCCATACCGAGTGACGGCTGTTCAATTGCGATAAAACTGCAATCCAAACCAACGTATATTATAACACATAAAAATGCTTTTGTAAAGGATATTTTTCAATTAATTTAAAAAATATTTATTTAACTTTAAAAAGCACAAAGTATAAATTATTCGGTTTCTTCCGCCTCATCATCTTCATTATCAAATCTCAAGAAATCATCCTCTGACATATCATGATCCTCATCGCAATAATCGTAGCAAATATCAGGCTCATTACAGCTTCCGCATCCGCAACCGAAATCGTTTCCTTCCATGGGGATAAGGATATATTTTTTCTTAAGCTTCTTGATGACCTTCTTCTCGATCATCTTGGAAATAACAGCCGCAGCAATCGCAGCCGCACCGATAACGGCAACTCCGGCTACTGCAAGCTGAAGAGCAGTAATCTGAGTATCAGCGTCAACAGTTACACCCTTATATTTTTTGTTAGTCTTCAGATTTGACGCAGAGATCCCTGCCTTTGCATTTCCCGAAAGAACTATCTTATCAAGATCCGATATCTTATCGGAGCATATTTTAAAACCGCTTTTTATATTGTCAGTTATTTTCATAACAAATTTCCTCCCATTATCATTACTGTTTATTATTATATCCTATTTTGTCAAATATGTAAAGAGCAGACGGGATTTTTTCATCCTAAAATCATTTTTCATTTAGTTTTCTTAATTAATGAACGCTTTCATCAAAGGGATCCGGTTGTCTTATTTTTCCTGTAATAAAACTCAGATATCGGAACACAATATTTGCGAGCCGATGAGAAACACATTCACATCGAGCGAATAAAATGAGAGACACGGTAATATCCGTATGACTCTGAATTTTAAAAAACAAAAATCAAAAACGTTAAATTTAAGGAGATAAAATAAATGGCAAGTAATAAGACACTCGTTCCCGACGCAAAGGAAGCACTCAACAAGTTCAAGATGGAAGCGGCAAGCGAAGTAGGCGTTAACCTCAAGCAGGGCTACAATGGCGACCTCACAAGTAAACAGGCAGGCTCCGTAGGCGGACAGATGGTCAACATCATGACACCCGTACGATGCACGAAAATCGAGCGTATAAACCGAATAGCGCAGGGACACATTGTGGAGGTTAAATATAATTATTCGGTTACGGTGTAGGATTAAGGCGTAATAGTTATTAGCTTATTAGAAGAGCTTTGTACTTAATAAAAGTGTGATCTAATTTCGGTATTAGATCACACTTTACCCTTTTGGGGTATATTAGTAAACAATTCAGATTACTTAATTCTTAACAGGAAAAAACACAAATCACGTAGCTTAAACATACTTTAAGTTTGTCTCTTACTCGAAAACCGGAAATTCAAGTTCGACAAAACTATAGAGCATTTCTAAGAACTACTGACTTGAGAAAATACCGGAAGAAAACTAATATGAATTGAAGTACTATCAATAAATATGATTAGACAAGTTTAGCATAAATCTTGCAATTTCACCTTTGATTTCCTGTAAGCAATTTCATTTATTCAGAGGTTCTATAGCTCTTATTCTACTATTACAACTCAATCAATATATTCAAAATTTTACAGAACCTTTGCCACAAGACCAAGATCGTCATAGATATTCTGCAATATCTTTCTTATTACCGAAAGCTTTCTTTCCATATCCGCAAGAAGCTTTAACTGAGTACGCGAACGATCAAGATTCTGACCTTCGTAGTTTATACTGTAATAGGTATCTCCGTTTATATGATCCATCAAGAATCGTATTCCATCTTCCGCTGTAATAACAAGTGCAGCATAGGGCAACAATTCCAACTCATTCTTGGTAAGGATATCGCCGCATGCTTCAAGATAACCGCGAGCATATTCTTCATAAAGATGAAGATCACAAGATACCTTAGTAAGATCTTTTTCATCATCCTTAGCTGTATTTGTACCTATTCTCATACTGTCTCCGAAATCATACAAAGGAGACGAAGGCATTACAGTGTCAAGATCAATTATTGCAACTGGAAGATGAGTAATATCATCAAATAATATATTATTCAAATTACAATCGTTATGGCATATTCTTGTTGGAATCTTTCCACTATCTAATGCCTCGGAGATCATACCGAATAGATAAGTGCGTTCACGTATGAAATCTATTTTTGCAGTTATAAGGATTATTAACATGCATATACTAAATATTGTAAAACACCTTATACCATTTCGCAAACAAATAAAGACTACAAAGTACATAACCCATATGGATTACCATTATCTGCTCTTAAAGGCTTATTAATATCATTTTAGCTCCGGCTATATACTTTGTGGGTATACTGTTTCTTATTTATATTTTTTCACGCAAGCCTTCACAATCGCATCCATGGCATCCAGCTTTTTTAAAATATCTTTCGCCAATGCAATTTGACAGCGTGTACGGATTAAATTATGACCTTCTTTTTTGATCTTAAAATACTTATCGCCATTGATGTAGTCATCCAAAAAACGTGTTGATAACTCGCAAGTTATTGCGAAACAACTGAGTGCGAGAGTATCAACTTCGGAGTCCGTGAGCGTTTTAGCTGTTTGGGATAAGAATCCTTCTGCAAATGCCCAGAAGATGTTGAGATTCAAACCGGTTTTACTTGTATCCTCAGAATCTTCCCCGGTAAAGTTTGCTACAAATCGAATAGCGTCACCGAAGTCATGTCCTACGAGACCGGGCATAACAGTGTCCAAGTCGATAACCACCAGTGCATCACCGGTTTCTTCATGGAAGAGTACATTATTGATCTTTGTATCATTGTGTGTTACTCGAAGAGGAATCTCC
>SVTV01000049.1 GCA_015063605.1 Oscillospiraceae bacterium | reverse complement strand
CATTGGATGATAGCATAATCAAGGTGTATCATAAGTGGAGCAATCCCGAAATCCGTCCGCTGTTGATGATGGCTTACCAATTCATCAATGCAAGACAATGCTATTACGATTTCACTTGTAACAGAACCAAGCCATATTTTGAAAGCACATAAGTTGCACCGCCGAGAGTAACCGTTTTGGTCGCTCTCGGCGGCTTTGTTGTTTTGGGGAATTTTTTTATTTCGATTCAATCACAAAATAGTGTAAGGTATACTTGACACGGGCGCGAAAATAATGTATAATTACAATGTAAGGTAAACCTTACACAAACGGAGGTGTTGTATTGGTTAATAAGGTAAAAGAGCTCAGGGAAAGAGCGGGACTTACCCAAAAAGAGCTGGGCGAAAGGGTGGGAGTGTCACGCCAAGCGATAAATGCTATAGAAACAGGCAAGTTTGATCCTTCTGTTTGGCTGGCATATGATCTGGCAAAATACTTTGATTTGGCAATTGAAGAGATCTTTGATTTCGAAGGGAGTGTGAGAAAATGAGGTTTTTGAGAAAACCGCAAATCAATGCAGTTATTATAACACTTGTGTCATTATTCTACGGGTCTGTGTTCATTCTGATTTCGGGGCATATTGAGTTTGAGCGCATTTTAGAGCATGGGGAGACTTTGAACAGCACCTTCTGGAACGGGTGGTCTGATTTTCTGAGGCAAGGTAATATGAAGTTTCTCGGCTATGCATACATATTAACGGCACTTGTGATCGACGTTATAACTTTTATCCGAAAAAAGGATTACGATGAATATCAGACAGGTATTCTTGAAAAGGGTATCATCATAATGGGAATAGCGTTGGTGGCTTTGTTTCCGGTTGCATTGATACTGTTTTTGAGCGATCCGAATTATACTGCTGAGACGATAATACTTCTTGTTGTATTACATTGGTCGATAGTTTTGACCGCCGATTTGATATACGTTATCGGATGGCTGAGATCGTGAAGCTGTATTGAATATATTAATAAGCATGAAAAAAGACAGAGAGCGGATACAAAAAGTATCGATGCTTTCTGTCTTCTGTTTTGGATCATTGTTTGAATCTTTTTAGTAAAATTACTTTTTCCCTTTAAGATTTCTTATCTTTTCGGTTATCGTCTCCGAAAGCTGTGAAAGGATTATCGCCGCAAACATAATGACGCATCCTAATATCTCACGTCCCGAAAGCGTTTCGTGGAGTATCAGAGCACCGCAGAGAACGCCGAATACCGACTCCATACACATAAGAAGGGAAGCAACGGTAGCCTCTGTGTATTTCTGACCTATTATCTGGAAGGTGTAAGCGAAGCCGCAGCTCATTATTCCGGAGTAGAGAAGAGGAAGAATGGCGCCGGCGATAGCCTTCGGCTCGGGTGTTTCAAAGATGAACATGAGTATACATGATATCGTACCCGAGGTGAAGAACTGAATGCAGGAAAGCTTTATTCCGTCAGCATCGGGAGCGAATTTTTCTATAAGGAGAATGTGAACGGCAAAAAATATCGAGCATATAAGCGTCAGGACATCACCGAAGTTTATAGCGGAAAGATCGTTTGGATCGATGCTGAGAAAATACAATCCGATAAAACCGAATACGACACATATCCATGTCAGAAGCGGAACTTTTTTTCTGAGGAATATTCCGATAAGGGGAACAAAGAACATATATAAAGCCGTTATGAAGGCGATCTTTCCCGATGTGGAATAATTGAATGCGAATTGCTGGAAGTTGCTTGCAAGACAAAGCGCCACACCCAGGATCATTCCCGCAATAATGACCTTTTTGTCTGCGGCTTTTGCCTCATTCAGTTTTTCGGACGTCATTCCCTTACGCTGCATTTTATCCTTTATCAAGATAAACGGCAGAAGTACAAAAGCACCCATCAATGTCCTTATTCCGTTGAAGGTGAAGGCTTCCACCTCTTCCATTCCTATGCTTTGAGCTACAAATGACGAGCCCCATATAAATGCCGTAAGAAGGAGCATTATTACTCCTTTGAGTTGAGTTTTCTGTTTCATGATATTCTTTCTTATGAGATTTGAAATTATAGTGAAAGCTTCCTTGAGTGGAAACACCTTATCATTATATCAAAAAAGCGGGACTTGTGCAACCCCGCAGAGTGATTTTGATCAAAAGTGTGAAAAAAGTATAATAATATTACAATTGTTAAACAAAAAATTAGTTGATATGATTTTTTATTGCTATTTACACCTTGCCGTATTTTTGATATAATAATTATATATAATAAATATGTAGATTTACATATGCGAGATGAGGGATTTATTTGAAACAATTAAGAGGAGCTTTGGCGGAGGCGATAAGCTCGGTATTGCCCATTTCGGCAATAGTTCTGCTGCTTAGTGTATCCGTGGCTCCGATGAATGCCGGTGTGCTGGTGCTCTTCCTTTTCGGAACTATAATGCTTATATTCGGAATGAGCCTTTTTACAATAGGATCCGAAATATCCATGAAGCCTCTCGGAGAGGGCATAGGTGTACAGCTCAACAAATCTAAGAAGATGCTTTTTCCGTTGATAATATGCTTTGTTTTGGGCGTGCTCATTACAATAGCCGAACCCGACCTTCAGGTTTTGGCGGAGCAGGTTCCTTCTATTCCCAACAGCGTGCTTATTATAAGCGTTGCTATCGGAGTAGGTCTGTTTTTGTCCATTGCTCTTTACAGAGCACGGAAAAATGTACCTTTATCCCGATTGCTGCTTGTGTTCTATATATTTATAATAGCATTGGCTTTCTTTGCTCCCGAAGATTTTATTCCCACAGCCTTCGACTCGGGCGGAGTAACCACGGGTCCCATAACAGTTCCTTTCATAATGGCGCTCGGTGCCGGTATGGCATCCATTTCAAAGGATAAGCGCTCCAATGAGAACAGTTTCGGTCTGATAGCTCTTTGCAGTATCGGTCCCATACTTTCCGTGCTTATTCTCAGCATATGCTTCAATCCGGAACCTGAGACCACGGAAACCGTGCTTGCACAGATAGATACGACAGTGGAAGCTTTTATGGAATTTGCTCGTGCCATCCCTCGTTATGCTGAGGAGGTCCTTGTGGCATTTTTGCCCATAGTAGGAGTATTCCTGGTGTTCCAGCTTATTTCTCGAAGATTCCACAGACATCAGATAATCAAGATAAGCGTTGGTTTATTGTATACCTTTGTGGGACTTGTTTTATTCCTTACAGGTGCAAATGTAGGCTTTATGCCTGCGGGACGTCTTATAGGCTCGGAGATCTCGGGAGGAGAAGCGGGATGGCTTCTTATTCCGATAGGTATGATAATGGGCTATTTTGTGGTTTCCGCAGAGCCTGCCGTTCACTCTCTCAAAAAGCAGGTAGAAGAAGTTACAAACGGTGCTATTTCCCAGAATGCTGTCGGATATGCACTTTCAATAGGTGTAGCCGTATCCTTGGGAATATCGATGCTCAGAGTTCTTACGGGAATTCCCGTTCTTCCTTTTCTTATCGTCGGCTATACCGTGTCGCTTGTCATAACATTTTTTGTTCCGCCTATATACACGGGTATTGCATTTGACTCCGGTGGAGTTGCCAGCGGTCCAATGACTACCACATTTATTTTGTCGTTTGCCATGGGTGCATGCGAAATGCTCGGCGGTAATCTTATGACAGATGCGTTCGGCATCGTTGCAATGGTTGCGATGACGCCTCTCATTACGATTCAGGTCATGGGCTTGAACGGACATATCAAGCAACGCAGAATGAGAGAAAAAGCACATAAAGAATTTATTCAGATCGAAGACGATATCATCTATTATGATGATATTTACAATGTATCGGAGGAGGAAACCGTATGAGTACTTCCGAAATGGATCGAAGCAAAATGATCTTCTCCATAGTAGAGCGCGGTAAGGGTAAGGCTTACATGGAGATGCTTAAAGAAAAGAATATCGGTTTTAATTTTCAAACGGTAGGTTTCGGTACCGCCCCCTCCGAAATGATGGATATTTTCGGATTGGGCAGCAACGATAAGGATATTATATTCAGCTATGCCTCAGAAAGGGCTGTAGAGGATTATTTGCTTGAGAATGAAAAAAGCATAGGAGCAAGCTTCAGGTACAGAGGCTTGGCGATGGTGCTTTCCTTTTCGGCAATAAGCCGTGTGGTGTCCCGCCTTATTTCGGGAAATACAAGTGAAACAAATGAAAAAGGAGCGGAAACGGTGGAAAAGAGCGAACAGAAGCACAGCCTTATACTTATAACATTGAATCACGGTTATGTTGATGAGGTAATGGAAGAAGCAAAGAAATACGGTGCGACGGGCGGAACCGTTATCAAAGCAAGGCTTGCGGATGCCGAAAGCGCCGAAAAGCTTGTAGGCGTTGATATTGCCGAAGAAAAAGAAATAGTTACCATTCTTGCACCCAACAGTATTTGCGGAAGCATAATGGAAAATGTAAATAAAAAATTCGGAATGCGTACGGATGCCAAGGGAGTTATATGCTCTCTCCCCGTGGATAAGGCTTTTAAGATATGAGCAGTTCCGAAATAACGAATTTTGTATCTCTGAAAACGGAGTTTGAAAACGGTCTTTCTTTATCGGAAATACCGTTTTCCGTTTATCCCCGCCCACAGCTCGTCAGAGATAATTGGATGTGTCTTAATGGAAAATGGAAATTTTCCTTGAAAAGTAAAGAAGAAAAAGAGTATGCGGGCGAAATAGTCGTGCCTTTTCCTCCTGAAAGCAGGATATCCGGTATTGAGCGTGAGATCAAGGATAATGAAGTGATGATCTATGAGCGGAGTTTTGTTTTTGATGAAAAAACAGACGGGAAAAAGATCATACTTCATTTCGGTGCGGTAGATCAGTATACCAAGGTTTACTTGAACGGAGAGCTCGTCGGAGAAAATACAGGCGGATATCTGCCGTTTTCCTTCGATGTAACAGATAAAGTACTTTTCGGGGTGAATTTTCTTTCGGTAGAAGTAAGAGATCCTCTTGATATTGACCTTCCGTATGGTAAACAGAGGAAGGACAGAGGTGGTATGTGGTATACCAAAATAAGCGGCATATGGCAGACAGTGTGGCTTGAGACCGTACCTTGTGAGTATATAGAAAGAATTAAGATCGATACTAATCTTAAGGGTGCTGTGATAAGTGTTTTCGGAGGTGTATCCGAAAAAATGCTCCTTCTTAAAACGGAAAAGGGGATTAAAGAATTTGAGTTTTGCGGTGACAAGGTTGAAATAAAGCTTGACGAGCCTCATCTTTGGACTCCCGAGGATCCGTATCTTTATGAATTCGATCTTATATGCGGCGAGGACAAGGTATCGTCCTATTTTGGTTTGAGGACTATTTCGATAAAAGAGGTAAACGGGATCTCATATATATGCTTGAATGACAAACCGTATTTCTTCCACGGACTTCTTGACCAAGGGTATTTCAGTGATGGGATCTTTACCCCTGCCGCAGCAGAAGGATATAAAAACGATATATTGAAGATGAAGGCATGCGGATTCAATATGCTCAGAAAGCATATCAAGCTTGAGCCGGATATATTCTATTATTATTGTGACAAATACGGAATGATCGTATTTCAGGATATGATAAATAACGGTAAGTACAGCTTTATTCTGGACACTGCTCTTCCTACGGTTTTTTTAAAAAAAGGAGTTTCCCACAGAGCTTCAAAAAAAAGAAGGGAAGCATTCATTGAAACATCGAAGGGTATAATAGAAAATCTGTACGATCATCCGAGTGTCGTTTACTATACGATATTCAATGAGGGATGGGGACAGTTCTCGTCATCGGAATGTTATAAGCTTTTTAAGTCGCTGGATCCTTCGCGTATCTATGATACGGCTTCGGGTTGGTTCAAGGAGAAGGACAGCGACGTGGAGAGCGAACACGTTTACTTCAAGCCCGTAAAGCTCGAGTGGAATAAGAAAAAGCCTATGGTGCTTTCTGAATTCGGAGGTTATTCATGTAAGATAGAAGATCATTCCTTCAATCGGGATAAGACATACGGTTACAGATTTTATGAAAAAGTTGAGGATTTCAGAAAAGCACTTTCTTCGCTTTATCTCGATGAGGTGCTTCCGGCAATAGAGCAGGGGCTTTCGGGAGCGGTGCTTACTCAGGTCAGCGATGTTGAGGATGAGACTAACGGACTGATGACTTATGACAGAAGAGTATTGAAAGTTGATGAAGGTGAAATGAAGAAGGTGTCTGAAAAGCTTATTAAAAAATTTTACGATAATATACGATAATTTTTTTACGAAAATATTACAATAATCGCTATTCTTTATTATAATTCTTGACTTTACGGAAAAATAGAGTTATAATATAGTAAAGAAATTTTGTTTATAAGGAGTTTATTTATGGATACTTTGAAGAAATTTTTCCCCTTGTCCTTCAAATATGCTAAGGACGTTGCCAATCTAATCATAGGTATAATAGTATATCTTATAGTCGGTGTATTGGCAGGCGTGGTTATCGGTATTTCCGGATTGCTTACAGGCTGGATACCCGTAGTAGGTGCCATCATTGGTTTACTTCTCGGCATTTTGAGCAGCCTTGTTGAGATCTACGTATTGGCAGGTATCGTTATTCTCGTTCTTGCATTCCTTAAGGTTTTGAAGGACTGAGTATAAACAAAAAAGTACATATTGCCCGAAGCTTCCGCAATAATTTGAGGCTCGGGCGATATTTTTTTTATATTTTTGCTTTTTTATTGACTTTTCCTTCGTAACGTGTTATACTTTCATTAATAAATGTGACTCTTATTTTGTATGAGCGTCACCGTTAAAACGAGTCGTTTTTTTATCCCGGGACACCTTGATCCGGGCAAAAAAGAAAGGATAAAATATGTATATAGGCTCTTTACTTAAGGGTAATTCCGGCGTAAATGCGGAAATCTCCTTTACAAGAATAGGTACTTCCGTCCCGATCTCTTTGATAGACAATGCGGACGGGATCGTAAAAATGAATTATTCCGAATCTCCTTTAGCTTTGGGAAAAGATATGGGTGTCAAGTGGGACGATATGCTTCTTTCCGGTATTGACATAGCTCTTTCCTTCTCAAAGACATGCTTTATAGATACTTTGTATCTTACTCTTCCCGCTTCAAGCGCCGTTAAAAGTGCAGAGATACTTTATAAAACGGAAGAAGGCTTCAAGACAGCTGCCGTTTTGAAGGGTAATGACAGATATACCGGCGAAATAAAGCTTACAGCAGGCGTATCCGCAGATACTGTTATTATCCGCCTAAAAGCTTGCCTTGTAAACATAATAATCAGAGGTCTTGATATTTTCGGCGGCGTATTTGATGATGACTGCATATTCCCCATACCAAATAATATTGAGTATCTTGAAGGTGAAAAGATGCTCCTCACAGAGCTCAGCGGTGCGGATGATGACAGAAGCGAGGATGCTGTTTTCGCAAAGGAAATGTATCTTGAAATGCTCTCCGAAAAAGGCTTGTCTCTCGGTGCATACAATAACCATTGGTACAGCGGAACATGTGTAAAAATGCAGTTCTCCGCAGATCCTTCTCTTGAAGAAGAGGAATATAAAATAGTATCCGACAGCAACGGTTGTATAGTGACTGCATCCACAAGAAAAGGCTTTGTTTATGCTGTAGGTACACTCCTTCAGCTTACAAGCGACGGATTCATTCCCAAGGTAAAGATATGCGATAAGCCCTTCCTTAAGATGAGAGGCTTCCACATGGGTATCCCCGCAAGAAGCAAGATGCCTTTTGCAAGAAGACTTATAAAATATATTCTTGCTCCCATGAAGTACAATGTTATCTTCCTCGAATTGGGCGGCGGTATGAGATATGACAGCCATCCTGAGATTAACGAGATGTGGGTAACGATTAAGCAGAAAATGGAATCGGGCGAATGGCCTTACTGCGGTCATATTGATATGGATGCCAACGGCGACATCATCGAAAAGGATGAAATGCGTGACTTTATCGCTTATGCCAACTCCTACGGTATAGAAATAGTTCCTGAGGTACAGTCTCTCAGCCATGTTCAGTATCTCACCAAGGCGTTCCCCGAAATAGCAGAGCTTTCCGAAGAAAAGAAGAAGCCCCTTCCCGAGGATCTGAGACTTGCCGATATTCCCACAAATGACTTTTATCCGGATTCCTATTGTCCATGCAACGAGAAGAGCTACGAGATCCTCTTTGACGTTCTCGATGAAGTGATCGAAGTATTCAAGCCCAAAAAGTACGTTCATATGGGCCACGATGAAGTATACACTCATAACGCATGTCCCATCTGTAAGGATAAGACAGCGGCTGAGGTGGTCGCTTCCGATATCAACAGGATCCATGCACACCTTAAGGAAAAGGGCTTGGGCATGATAATCTGGGGCGACATGGTCAACAACATTAACTGGTATGCCGCACCCGATGCAATAGATCTTATTCCCAAGGATATCGTTCTCCTTGACTTTATCTGGTACTTCAGATTCAATGAGGATACCGAAACACGTCTTATCGAGCATGGCTTCAATGTAGCGGTAGGTAACATGTATTCCAGCCATTTCCCCAGATACGAATCCCGTATACGCCGTGAAGGCATGGTAGGCGCACAGCTCTCCACATGGGTGGAAATAGATGAAAAGGTTCTCTCCTATGAAGGAAAGATGTATGATACGATCTTTACATCAAACATGATGTGGTCGGACAAATACGACAGCCGCGCATTCTTTACATATGCAAAATATATTACGGGAATACTTCCCGAAATACGCTCAAGGATCGGCTTCGATGCGGATAACCAGCTTCCTTCCCGAAACGGATCATTCAAAGCTTTGGCTGTAGAAGCAACCAAGGGAATACCTTCCTCCATACTTAACAACATCCCTAAGGGCAATGCGCAATTGAAGGGAATTCTTTTCGATCTTGGCAATGCGGCTGCTGTTGCCGCACAGGGCAACCCTGCGGGCGCACCCTTAAGCATTACCGTTGATGTAAATGATAAGGCGGACAGCCTTGCATTCCTTGCTGCAGCGGGTAATCCCGTTATGCGCATAGCGTGGAAGACGATGATAAAGCTTTCCGACGCGGTTATAGAATATGAAGATGGCTCTACCGCTTCCTTCGATTTTGAATACGGATATAATATTTATGACGTAAAAGAAAGATACGGAACTCCTCTTGAAGGCGGCTACTACCGTCATGAGGGCTACAGCGGAACATATGCGATAGATGATTCCTTCGCAGGAAAGACCGATGACGGAAGCGATATTTCTCTCCGTTCATACGAATGGGTAAATCCTTCTCCCGAAAAGACGATAAAGAAGGTAACGCTTACCGCAGTCGATAATGCTCCCGCATCAACATATCTCTTCGGTCTTACAGCAATTACGAGAAAATAATGTATCTTGTAGATTATCATATGCACAGCCGTCATTCGTCCGACGGCGACAAGGATCCTTCATATACATTGGAGGCAATGTGCGAAGCGGCGCTCAAGGCGGGACTTTCGGAGATAGCCGTAACGGATCACTATGATGTGAATCCTCTTCCCGAAGGGATAGATTTTCCTCCGACCGTCATGTCCGACGTATATGCGGATGTGATGCGTGTGCGTGAAAGCTATAAAGGACGTCTCAAGGTGCTTTTCGGCATAGAGCTTGGTCAGCCCACCCAAAACGAACCACTGGCTTTGAAGCTTCTTGATGAGTATAAATATGATTTTATAATAGGTTCACTTCATAATGTTGAAAATGAAATGGATTACTATTTCATAGATTATAATAATACTCCGAAAAATAAGCTAATAAGTCTTTGGGAAAGATATCTTGAGGAGACTCTTACTCATATTGAATGGGGAAGGGAAAGGTTCCATACTCTTGCCCATTTCGGATACCTTGTAAGATATTACAAGAGAAACGGCTTGGGTGATCTGATATCCTTTGCCGATAAGACCGACATAATAACGGAGATATTCAAAAAGGTTATAGATTGCAATATGGCTCTTGAGATAAATACCTCCGGTATCAGACAGGGCTTGGATGAATGTATCCCCACTGATTTCTGCTTGAGGATGTACAGAGATCTCGGCGGTGAGATGTTCACTATCGGAAGCGATGCTCATTACGCATGCCACATCGGAGATGCAATAAAGGACGGATATGAGAGAATAAAGGCTCTCGGTATAGATTACATTATGATAAGCGAAAGCGGAGAGCTTATCAAAAAGAAGTTTTAAGATCACAATGACGAAAGGAATCGGTTATTATGAAAATTTTATTCCAGGGCGACAGTATTACGGATGCGGGCAGAAACCGTGAGGATTACCACGATCTCGGAAGAGGCTATCCATTGTATGCGGCAAAGTATCTAAAGGAAATGTGCTCCGATACAGACTTCGAGTTTATAGACCTCGGCATAGGCGGACATCAGACAAAGGATCTCGTTGCACGTCTTCAGTCTGATTTCGTTGACATAGACCCCGATATCGTTTCCATACTCATAGGTATCAACGACGTATGGCATCATGCTTCCGACAGAAGCTGGCTTACAAACGAATACTTTGAGAATAATTACAGAACGATACTTCAGACGATCAAGGATAAGACCCATGCGAAAATAGTTATGATGGAGCCTTTCCTTATTCCGGTTGCAGATAAGCTGTTTTTCCGCGAGGATCTTGATCCCAAGATCCAGATAGTAAGAAAGCTTGCTATCGAATATGCAGATCTCTATATTCCATGCGACGGTCTTCTCGCAGCTGAATTTATAAAGAATCCGCCTACGGATTATGCCGCAGACGGTGTTCATCCCACACCCTTCGGCGCAGACTTCCTTGGAAAGGTCTATGCCGAAAAGGTAAAAGAGCTTATCTGAAAAAATAAATAATGTCACTTATCTCCTTTCTGCATATTATATAGGGAGGTCGGGAAAAGTTCCGATACTCAAAAAATATAATCCTGCAGAAAGGAGATCTATGTTTTTCAACAGTGATTTTATAGCGGCTGAATTGCTTCTGTCGGTTCCCGTTCTTGAGATAGTCTATGAATCCATGAAAGATACGGAGCTTACCGAAGAGGAAATGATGTTTATCATATTCCTGATAGCAATAGCATTTTCTATGATATATACGTTCTACTTCGGCAATACGAATTCCTCCCGTGATACCACAGAGGCACTTACCGTATCTGTAGTCGAAGGTATCATAATTGCGATAATTGCTTTCTTTGTTAACGGAATGTGCCCGTCTCTTTGCGGTTCGGGTATGTTCGGAAGAAGCAGCATCGGTTGCGGTGGTAACTGCAATGACAATTGCGGTAATGATAGCGGCTGTTCCTGCGGTGATACAGTCGTGCCCGCAAATAACGCAAACTATAATTGCGGCAACACTTCACCTCAGATAACAAGATGCGATAATTGCGGCGGAGTTATTTACAATAACGGATGCAATCAATTCTCGAATGGTTACACAAAGCGAAATACTTGCACAAACTGTAATTGCTGAAGGTGTTTCATAAATGTGTTTGGCTTTGAAATCATGAGCTAAACTGAAGCGTACGAAAAGTCTGAGCTTCTCGTACGCTTCTTTCGTACTCGGAAAGTATCAATCTACCAATTTTTCTATATCCTGTTTGCGTCCCATTACAAGAATGTGCTCTCCACCGTCAAAAGCATATTCTGCGGGAGGATTTGTGTACATGAATCCGTCCTTTTTAACGGCAAGAATGTTTATGTTGTAATTGTGGCGTATATGATTCTGCATAATGGTCTTTCCTATCCATTTTTTCAACGGCGGGATCTCATATATTGCACAATCATCGGAAAGCTCAATGTATTCAAAAATATTTGATGCACTGAGTCTTACCGCAAGCTGTTCAGCTTCGTTCTTCTCAGGATATACTATTTCATCAGCTCCGTTTTTTAAGAGAAATTTTGCATGGTTCAAACCGCTTGCCTTTGAAATTACTCTTTTAGCTCCGTTTTCTTTTAAGAGGGAGGTAATTTCCAATGAGCTTTGGAAACTGCCGCCCATAGCTACAACACAAATATCGTATGACGAAACATCGAGAGATTTTACTACAGACTCCTTTGAACAGTCTGCTATTTGTGCCGAGGATACGAGTGGAAGAATATCGTTGATTTTTTCCTCGTCTTTGTCTATCACCATTACTTCATTTTTTAAAGATGCTAATTTCAAAGCCAAAAAACGTCCGAATTCTCCCAGACCTATAATAAGTACCGATTTCATATTAAACCCTTTCTATATTTTTTAACCAATTGCTATCTTTTCCAAAGGCTTTTGCGCCGATGTGGGTCTATAAGTTTTGCTCAAGGCAAGGATCATCGAAAGACAACCGATCCTTCCGAAGAACATAAGAAGAATAACTGTGATCTTTGATATAACGGAAAGAGAGCTCGTTATTCCCAGAGTCAGACCGACTGTTGCAGTTGCTGAAACGCATTCAAATGCAGCTTCTTTTAATGTTACATCGTCCATGAAACAGAGGATTACTATCCCCGTGATAACAAGAGCTACATATACAATCAGAATAGCCGCAGCCTTCTTCAATGCATTGAGCTCAAGCCTCCGCCCGAAACATTCCGGAGCTTCTCTGTTTTTGAGGACAGACGATATTGAGAGTACAAGAACGGAAAATGTTGTTGTCTTTATTCCCCCGGCAGTTGAACCCGGCGAACCGCCCACAAGCATGACCACGAGCATTATCATAATTATCCCGTCGTTGAGAAGAGTATAGTCAACCGTGGTGAAACCTGCTGTACGCAATGTGACAGATTGGAAAACAGAAGAAAGCACAGAACCTTTAAGAGAAAGCTCGGAAAAAGAGCCGCCGAAATATTCTATCACAAATATAATTGCCGCAGGTATGGCTATGAGAAGAAGTGTCGATGTAAGTACTATCTTTGTATGAAGAGAATACTTTGATACGTGATGCCTGTTTTTTGCTATATCGCTCCATACATAGAAGCCGAGGCCGCCTATCACTATGAGCATAATGATCGTTATATTGACGAGAATATCGTCGTAATAAAGATTCAGTGAAGAGCCGGGCTGTTTTATTCCCATGAGGTCAAATCCGGCATTGCAAAATGCAGATATCGAATGAAATATCGAATAATATATACCTCTGAAAAGACCGAATTCGGGAACAAATCTTACGGAAAGAAAAATTGCACCGAGTAACTCGAAGAAAAATGTTCCGAGAATTATCGTTTTCGAAAGCTCTTTTACTCCCATAAAGGCAGGCGGGGAAAAGGATTCTCTGACAAGCTCCTTTTCTTTCAAGCCGAGGTTTTTGTTCCTCACAAAAAAGATCATGTACAAAGCAGACATCAAACCGAGACCGCCTATTTGTATAAGCAGAAGGATAACCGTCTGACCGAAGAGAGACCAATGTGTAAAGGTATCGTAAACTACAAGACCTGTGACACATGAAGCGGATGTTGCTGTGAACAGGGCGTTTATAAACGGTGTTGAAGTGTTATCCGTTGAAGAAAAAGGGAGTGTTAAGAGAAAAGCACCCACAAGGATTACAAGAACAAAGCTTATTGCCGCTTTTTGTGTGACAGAAAGCTTGTTGTTTAAGAATAATAAAACTTTTTTCGTAAATCCAACTCCTTTCCGCAATTATTGTTTTTTGAATAATAAAGCCGCATATGTATAATACGGTATGGATATTCCACCTACTTATTATAACACAATCTTTGTATTTTATCAAGTGCTTGACATAACTGTGTTAAAATGAGACCAACGAAAAGTCTTCCTCCGAAAGGAGGGGTACGCAATAATGGTGGAAGGAGTATGCGTGTTTTATTGTCTGGATTGACTTTATAGTAACGTACTCTCCCTCAGTCGCCTACGGCACCGGGGCTGTCGCTTAATGTGACAGCCCCTTTGTGATGTGTATCCGATTTAGATGCAAAACCGTGTGTGGCTGATTTAGATGCACACTGATTTTGCAGAGGGTAGACTAAACCACAGGCGTGTATGGGAGTTGCACTTAATCGCTATCTTCCGGGGCGCAACGCCATGCTTGTAACGAAGCCTATGTATAGAGCAAATACATTGAAAACAAAGTAAGTGCCGTACCACCTAACAAACATACCGCCGTTAACAAATGACCAAGATATTGATGTATCCAAGCTGCGACAATATTAAATAGACCTATACCGACAATGAATGTACCGACATATCCCAGCATCAGTGTCCATTCGTTTGGTGCAGGGTTTATGGCTATAACATATATCAAATAAAAAATTTGTGGTAGCATTAACGCAGTGATCCCTATACCGCAAAGCCACTTATATCCAACGGGGTGCAGTCTTTTAAAATCTTCATCAGAAGCAGCAGAAAAATATTCCCATTTATTCTCTGGTGCTTTTTTTGTGAAATGAGGTTTTACCCCGTTTATAAATGCAAAATAATGCTTACCGTATTTCTTTTGAAATGCTTTCAATTCTTTGCGAAACGAATACAAATTTCGTTTCTGCATATATATTTCGGGGATGTTATGTATAGCATCAGCAAAATCAAAAATTTTTTGCTTATCGCCCTCATTTAAGATTTCAAACAAGGTATCGATACAATAAAGCAAGATGTTTTTTTCAGCAGGTGCTGAATGCATATTTATCTTTTTCCTTGCTTCTCTGATGGATAGAACTGTTGAATCATATTTTCCTTGGTCAAAGGAATCCTGATATTGCATGAATCTAATCATAACAAAATCATCTTGCAATTTTTTATAAAAAGATGCTTTCATTATTCCACCGCCTTTCTCTTTTTCTATTATACCATAATTTTGTAAACATTTCAACCGTTTCACATAAATAGGCTCCCTCTGGGAGGGAGCTGGCGCCGCAGGCGACTGAGGGAGAGCGCGTTACCGTAAAGTTCCATCAGATTTCAAAGTCGCGCAGGCTCCTTCCACCACTTCGTGGTCCCCCTTCCTCCCGGAGGAAGGCTTTCGTCGGTTCGAATCTGTCGTGGGACCCGAAATGAATGAAATCGTGCGTTGCACGATGATTTTGCCGAGGGTATAATCCCCCCTTGGCGATGAAGGGAGTTGCACTTGACCGCTATCTTCCGGGGTGCAACGCCATGCTTGGAAACGAATCTATGTATACTGACATAACAATTCAAGTTAAATCAATAGCTGAATATCCAAAAGAATTAAGCTTTTTCTGAAGTGAATAAAACTCCGAAAAGGCTTTGGAATCTACGTTCAAGCCGATCTTTTCTAAAAATTTTTTTAATGGTGTACGCTTTAGCGTCATGTAGAATCTTGTATGGTGACCTTCTGTAAAAAATTCGTAAAAAGCAGTAGGTTTTGAAAAGCATCTCCCACCTACAGCCATTATGACATTTCCAGAGCGGTTT
>SVTV01000048.1 GCA_015063605.1 Oscillospiraceae bacterium | reverse complement strand
GCTTTGGGGATTTCTTCTATCGCACCCAAAGACGTTATTCAAACCTCTAAATTACTGAAGCTTTTTTCTTAAAGTAAATTCTACATAGGTGGAATTTAGTCTGGGAAATTTTACTCTCAGGCTTTTTAGTCATACTCTTTTTTTACTTTTCGTCTTGTTTTTTACTCCTTTTTCTTCGTTTTTCCTGTTTTCCCATACTAACTTCCACTTATTTCCCACACTAAATCCCACACCTTTCCTACTGTGGAATTTACTTTGGGAATTCACGTATTTTATCGTGATAAAGCGATAAAATATCTACTTTTTTCCCGCTCTTATTCCCGATCTATATGATGAACCGCGCATAATGGTATCACTGCCGAATTTTGAGCGTATGGAATCAATTGTCTTGTCGATCTTTCTGTCCTTTTCCTTCTGTTCATCGGGGAAAATCGAGAGCTGAACAGATTCATCATGAGTAATATTTGTCAACGATACGCCTAAAAGGCGCAATGGAGTGTGCTTGTCCCAAAGCTCATAAAACAGTGTTTTACATGTGTCATATATTTCTGAGGTCACATCTGTTGCCTCTTCAAGCTTTTTCTGATGGGACTTGTCCTTGAAATCATTGGCACGTATTGTAACTCCGATGCAATATGCTCTTGCATTATCCGAGCGCATACGTGAGGTCACCTTATCCGCCAGAACGAGAAGTATCTTGTGTGCCTGCTCCAAGGTTGTAACATCCTCTTCCAATGTAGTGGATATACTGTATCCCTTCGGATCCTCCGGTTTTTCGAGAACGGGTGAATCATCGATCCCGTTTGCGTATCGGTGTAGGTGCTCTCCCATTTTATTTCCGATAAGTGATCTTATTATATTAACATCGGTTTTCGCAAGCTGACCTATCGTACGTATATACGATCTTTCAAGCTTATCTGCAGTGGAATCTCCGATGGTAAACAATTCTCTTACGGGCAGTAACCAAAGCTTTGATTCTATCTCAGATGAATACAGCGTATGTACCTTGTCGGGCTTTTCAAAATCGCTTGCCATTTTTGCCAAAAGCTTATTTGAGCCTATGCCCACATTTACCGTAAATCCTAAATTATTACGAATAGTATCCTTGATTTCATATGCTGTCTTTACGGGGTCGGGATACAAAAGATGTGTGCCCGTCATATCAAGAAAGCATTCGTCGATAGAGAACTTTTCCACAACGGGAGCGTATTTCCTGCATATATCCATGAAAGCCTCGGAGTTCTTTTCGTAAAGCTTGAAATCGGGTCTTGCGAGAAAAAGGTTGGGGCATTTTTTTAATGCGGAAGCAATGGGCTCGCCTGTTTTTATGCCAAGCTTCTTTGCGGGGATGGATTTTGCAAGTATTACACCCGTACGCTTTGTGCGGTCGCCTCCTATCGCCGAAGGAATAAGGCGAATGTCGCTTTCACCATCGGAAAGGCGCCTGACAGCTTCCCACGAAAGAAACGCACTGTTTACATCAATATGAAATATAAGTCTTTCCGTACCTGTCCCTCCTTTATTTCTGATCCTTGTGATATTATAGCTTTCATTGTCTTTTTTGTCAATAGGGTAAAAAAATGAACGATGGGGTTACGAAAAAATTCGTAACCCCGAAAAATCGGAGGACTATTTCGATTTTGGAGCGGTGCACCTATGTGCATACTCCTCGTTCAACACCCATTTATAAAAATAACTTACTTTTGCATATCAAAAATAACTTACCTTTATACTTTTACCCATTTTCTTCAGACACTCTGAAAGCTCTTTCACAAGATTCATCTTTATGCTGAAGTTTATAGGAAGCTCAGGATTCTGATGTGCGGGATTTATGGCTCTTCCCACAAAGAAATTGATATCGGTTGCTTCCTCGAAAAGCAGACGGGAAATAAGAGCCGCACCGTCTCTTTTCAGACTCCAATCTTCATAATATTCATTCTGCTCAAGGTAATCCTTGGCATATGTCAAAACCTTATTTACGGTGATAACGCCCTCCGTAACAAGGTCCACACCCTCTATTTCCGCTATGGGAGGAATATCGGATCGTTCAAATCTGAGACTGGGCTTCAACGGCTTGTTTAGATATTTTGCCGCAATGCCCGATGTAGTTCCTCCGCATACGATGTGCTTACCTTCCTTTGAGAAGAAAAGAGACATCATTCTGTCGCAATCATCCTTGTTTGCGGGAGGACCGAAGAGAAGATTCATAGGTATTCTTTTTCTTATTCTTACTACACAAGCTGTGGCATCGTCTCCCGGCATATTGCCGTAAAGCCTGTTACATTCATCTATAAGAATAGTTGAAAGCGTTTTTGCAGTGTAACCCACATCGGATATTGTTTCCATAAAGTCTATTATATCCTTGCGTTTCCATCCGAAGTTATATGCCAGACCTATTCCGGCATGAGGGCATCCGTCGCTCATTCCGATGAAAATATCGTTTTCTTTAAGAGCAATAACGGATCTGAATATTTTTTTATTGTCAATAACGAGCTCAGTCATGGGATAATCGTAATTCTTTCCGTCGCGGATAAGAATTACATGAGGGTTATCATATTGGATTATCTCTGCTGTCTCATTATTTTTCAGATGTATTATTGTAAAAGTGGAATATGCTACTCCGCGCACGGAGCAAACGGGAAGAGTTGCCGCAATGGTGGAAACGCATTCCTCCAATGGAAGCCCCGCTGCCATCATTGTTGAGATTATTTTTGATGTAAGAGTTGAAAGGATGCTTGCCTTTACTCCGCTTCCGAGCCCGTCAGCAAGAACGATGACGGTTGAGCTTTCATCCTTTTCGACAACATCTACATGGTCTCCGCAAAGCTGTTCGCCGTAATGATTTATACTTTTGTATCCGATATCGGCGCAAAGGTCATTCATCTGAGATAGACTCCTTTAACTTGGAAAGAGCAATTTTTGTTTCTGCTGCAGTCTCGCCTAGAAGAGAAGCTATCTCCTGTACTATACGCATCTGCTTATCTACGACCTTATCGGCAACTTCTACTGTCTGACGGCTTATTCTTTCCTTACGTTCTTTTTCTGCTTCCAAGTCGGTTATATCTCTCATAACGCAGAGCAACAGATGGTACTCTCTGTCATGAATAACAGACTGTTCTATGTAACGCTTATATTCAGCAAGGAAAAGATGCCTGTCATATATATTCTTACCTGTATGAAGAACCTCGAGGAACAATTTGGGATCCAGTATACGCACTACCTGATCTCCCAGAATATCGGAAGCGGCTCTGATATTGAGGATGTTTCTTGCGGCGGCATTGATCTGCTGCACCTCAAGCTCCTCATTAAGTACAATAAGACCGTTGGGGGTATTTTTTACGACCATATCGGAAAAGCTTTCGGCTTTTTCCTTAAGGAAGGGAAGACACATTGATATTTCAGCCTTTCCATGATAGATGGCTGCTGCCTTTTCGCGGCATGTATTGTAGCCGCAAGTACCGCAGTTAAGCTCATCGGAGGGCCTGAATTTGCCCATCCTTCTCAATATATCCGTGATCTCATAATCGGACGGTTGCTTCTGAGCTCCGGGTAAAATATCAAATGATCTCTTTATCGAAAACATATCGGGTCTTGATACATTGAAATCTTTTTTGCCTGCAAAGTTGATTATATTAAGATAATTGCTTAAAAGCGAAGCCTTGTGCTTTTCCATTATGGGACCGCCGATACAGCTTCCGACACATGCAGACATTTCTATAAAGCAGGAATGGATATTACCGGAGAGTATCTCCTTAATTGCCGATATACAATTCTCGACGCCGTCTATTGCTATATATGTATAATCGGGATGCCTTTCCGTCATTGTTTTCAGTATTCCGCCTGTAGTGGGAAAAAGACGTGTAAGGCTTTCCTCTTTGTATTCTTTTTTATGCTCGATTTCTATGTTTTCCGATCTCATCCAATCACTGAGCTCATCGAATGTAAGTACGGCATCAACGTATCCGGGATATCTTAAAGCTTCATCCTTTTTTGATACACAAGGACCTACAAATACTGTCTTTGCATCGGGATAGCGTTTTTTTATATCCATGCAGTGGGCTTGCATGGGAGATACAACGTCGGCAAGGAAGGGAAGTGCTTCGGGAAAATATTTCTGTATAAGAAGATTAACGGAATGACAGCATGAGGATATGATAATATCTCTTTTTTCTTCACGTATCATTCTCTCATATTCGGACTTGACAACAGCCGCTCCGCGAGCCGTTTCCTCAACGCCGCAGAATCCCAATTTGGCAAGAGCCTTGCTCATTGCATCAATACCCGTATCGTAATTTGCCGCATAGGAGGGTGCGAGACTTACAAAGACCTTTTCTCCGCTTTGTATCATTACCTTTACGGCTTCGGTATCGTTCACGATCTCTTTTGCATTTTGCGGACATACAACGAAGCATTGACCGCAGAGAATGCATTCATCTTCTATTATATGTGCCTGATTACCGGAAAATTTTATTGATTTTACGGGACAATGGCGCACGCATTTATGACAGTTTTTGCAATTTGATTTCTTTAAAGTAAGGCACTTCGTCATTTTGTGCTTCTCCTTATTATGCGGTCAGAGCTTGCTTAAAATATTGTTTTGGAAAAAATCATTAACCTTGTCGGGGGTTACGGAGAAAAGCTCGTCATCGACCGTTACGCATATTCCCGATTGACATTTATTCATACAGAACGCTCCGCAAAGCTCAACCTTATCGTCAAGTTCGTTTTGGGAAATAAGTTCCTGGAGAGCTTCAACTACAAGACGAGAGCCCTTTATATGGCATGAAGAACCGATGCAAATTGTTACTTTCACTGTGTTTCTCCTTTTGTTTCGGAATTGTTTACTTTGTTTATCCACGAAAGCAGGAATTCTCTTTGCTGTTCGTTTCCTTTTACGTATTTTGAAGCGGCTACGAGAGGAATCCAACGCAGGATATTATTTTTATTATTGCCTGTTTTACTGCAGTACTTTTCGAGATATTTTTCCGCAGTACCTATATTTCCGTCAAGCCAGAAGAGAAGGTAGCTTCTTGCTGCATCCTCATCGGGGTCTCCCCGTCTTACATGAGACCAATCTGTAACATAAGGGTCGCTTCCCGAAGCTATAATAATGTTCGAAGGTTCAAAATCACCGTGACACAGCGAATTTTTCACGGGAAGCGTATCAAGATGCTTATGAAGAAGCTCCTTTACTTCTTCACCAAGGCTCGTCTCATCTATTTCACGGTGAGTTTGCTCGTGAAGCTCGTTTAAAGTGTGAGCCGTCTGTGAATGTATAAGTAACTGAAGATCGATAAAAAGATCGAGATATTCGTTTTTCCTTTCGGGATATTCCTCCATCAGTCTCGATAAAGGCTTTCCTCTTATGTATTCTGAAATGATAGCCCATTTTTCATCGACCGTGGTTACTTCAAGTATTTTCGGAACAAGCAGACCCGGAGTGTTCTCCATCATTGCCTGATTGAGTGCTTCTGCTATTATATCGGTCTTTGCATGACCTTTTTTGAATATTTTGATGCATCTGTTTCCGTCGCGGTATACTATCTTCGTATTTCTTACCGCAATTACTCTGTCGGGCTTCAACATTTCCGGTGCTCCTTTCCTTTTTGATAAAATGCGCCGCCGTGCTTTTATACATGACGGCGCACTTGAAATTACCGAATCGATTATTTAGCGCTGAGCTTCTTGTCTATTGCATTGGCTGCGGTCTTACCTGCACCCATTGCAAGGATAACTGTTGCTGCGCCTGTAACAGCATCACCGCCGGCGTATACGCCTTCACGGGATGTAAGTCCTGTTTCTTCCTCAACGATTATACCGCCCCACTTCTGAGTTTCGAGACCTGCGGTGGTATTCTTGATAAGGGGATTGGGAGATGTACCGAGAGACATAATTACTGAGTCAACTTCAATATCAAATTCACTTCCGGGGATTTCAACGGGTCTTGCACGTCCCGATTCATCAGGTTCGGAAAGCTGCATCTTGAGGCAGGTGATCTTGTTTACAAAGCCCTTGTCATCGCCGGAGATGGATACGGGATTTGTAAGGAAGAGGAAGTTGATGCCTTCCTCCATAGCGTGTTCAACTTCTTCACGGCGAGCAGGAAGCTCTGCTTCTGTTCTGCGGTATACTACGGATACATCTGCTCCGAGACGCTTTGCGCAACGGGCAGCATCCATGGCAACGTTACCGCCGCCGACTACAGCTACGTGCTTGCTGTGCTGAATGGGAGTAGAACCGTTGTCCTTGTATGCCTTCATAAGGTTGATTCTTGTGAGGAACTCGTTAGCAGAGTAAACACCCTTCAAGGATTCACCGGGAATGTTCATGAACTTGGGAAGTCCTGCACCGGAGCCTATGAATACTGCTTCGTATCCCATATCGAAAAGCTCGTCGATGGTAAGAGTTTTACCGATAACAACGTTTGTCTCAATCTCAACACCGAGATTCTTAAGACCTTCAACCTCCTTGGCAACTATAGCCTTGGGAAGTCTGAATTCGGGAATACCGTAAACGAGAACGCCGCCTGCTGTGTGGAGAGCTTCAAATACTGTTACCTGATAGCCCTTCTTTGCGAGGTCGCCTGCACATGTAAGACCGGAGGGACCGGAGCCTACTACTGCAACCTTATGACCGTTGGAAGCGGGCTTATCCTGAGAAGCTTCAACATTTGCATTGTGCCAATCGGCTACGAAACGCTCAAGTCTTCCTATTCCTACAGGCTCAAACTTGATGCCGAGTGTACACTTCATCTCACACTGTGTTTCCTGAGGGCATACACGGCCGCAAACTGCGGGAAGAGAAGAGGATTCGGCTATGGACTGATATGCATCTTCAAAGTTTCCGTCCTTTATCTTCATGATAAAGTTGGGGATATCTATGTTAACGGGACAACCTGCTACACAGGGCTTGTTCTTACAATTGAGGCAGCGCTTTGCTTCTTCGATAGCTATTTCAGCTGTATATCCGAGAGCAACCTCATCGTAGTTGAGTATTCTTTTTTCGGGTGCCTGAGTGGGCATTTCATGTTTCTTAGGGTTTATAGCCATTGATTCTTCCTCCGTTTACACATTCTTGAAAAGATTGCATGTCTCTTCGTGAGCATGACGCTCAAAATCGAAATACATACGACCGCGGGACATTGCTTCATCAAAGTCAACCTCGTATCCGTTAAAATCGGGACCGTCTACACAAGCAAACTTTGTGACTTTCTTACCGTTCTGGTTAAGAGTAAGTCTGCATCCGCCGCACATGCCTGTACCGTCTATCATTATGGGATTCATGGAAACGGTTACGGGGATATCAAAAGGCTTAGCTGTTGCAACTACGAACTTCATCATAATCAGGGGACCGATAGTGATTATCATATCGAATTTTTCGCCTGCTTCAAGCATCTCCTTCAAAGGAACTGTAACATTGCCGTGGCGTCCGTAAGAGCCGTCATCTGTCATAAGAACGAGCTTATCCGAGCAAGCCGTGAACTCTTCTTCAAGAATAACGATATCCTTGTTTCTGAAGCCTATGATGCTTGTAACATTAGCACCGAGTCTGTGGAACTCTTCGGCAACAGGCATAGCTATTGCACATCCTACACCACCTCCTACTATACATACCTTTTTCAAACCATCGGTATGTGTAGCAACGCCGAGAGGACCTACAAAGTCGCTTATATATTCGCCTTCGTTCTTGTGGTTGAGAAGCTCTGTTGTAGCACCGACGATCTGGAATATGATCTTTACTGTTCCTTCAACAGGGTTGCTTCCGGCAATCGTGAGAGGTATGCGTTCGCCGTCATCGTTTACTCTGAGGATTATGAACTGACCCGGCTTTGCCTTCTTGGCAACAAGGGGAGCATCTATTTCCATTTGCGTAACGGTGGGATTTAAATTTTTCTTACGAACGATCTTATACATTGTCAAATTAACTCCTTGTTTTCCTTTGTGTTTTAGCATTATTTCACAATCACGGATACAGAATAAAGATTACAATATCTCGGAGACAGAGATGCCGTATCCGTGATTGAAAATATATTCAAATATATAATTGAGACATTTACCTTAAGTCTTTTGAGCTTAAGGTCTCTGACCCATACCGCCTTCGAGTGTTAATGTTTCACCGGACATATATTTGAAGTCGGGGGAAGCGAGCTGTACACATACTCTTCCTATTTCAAGCTCGGAATTACCGAAATGACCCATGGGAGGCATATGAACGTTTGCTGCAAATGCTTCGGGATTGTATTTCTTCCACTGTTCAAGCTGGGATGTCCATGCGAGAGGACATACAACGTTAACGTTTATGCCGTCCTTGCCCCATTCTGTTGCTGCAACTCTGGAGAGACCACGTATGCCTTCCTTTGCGGCTGCATATGCACACTGACCGAAGTTTCCGAAAAGGCCTGCGCCGGAAGCAAAGTTAACAACTGAACCCTTTGTTTCCTTGAGGTAAGGATAGCATGCCTTCATGTAATAAAATGCGGAGTAAAGTCCGGAATAGATTGCAAGGTCAAACTGCTCTGTTGTATGATCTGCCAATGTTACGCCCGATGCGGAAGCCTGTGCATTGTTGATGAGAACGTCAATGCGACCGAATTCCTTGACTGTAAGGTCGATAACATTTTTTACAACAGCTTCGCTGTCTGTGCCGGAATTAACGTCTGCCTGAACACAGAGAACTTTGATTCCGTAAAGTCTTTCAAGCTCTTCCTTTGCTTCGTCAAGCTTGGTTGTGTTTCGTCCTGTGAGAACGAGGTTGGCGCCTTCCTTAGCGAATGCTATGGCAATACCGTAACCGATGGAGCCTGCACTGCCGTCTTCAAGAGGCTTAGCTCTTCCGCCGCCTGTAATAATAACTGTTTTTTCCGTGAAGTAACCCATTTTCAAATTCCTTTTCATTTTTGTAATATTTATTGTTTACGGCGCTCCTGCACCGAGTACAATCGTTTTTAACGATAGATGTTTCTGACCATCTGATATGATCTGTATATTATTTCCGTATGATCAAATGCGATATTGCTGCTGCCGTAGGTATTATTTATAGGAATCGAAATGTCTTCACGGTTCAAGGTGAAGCTGTTTTCATCCGTAGGGATGATCCTGAACCATTTGGATTCCTTTGCATCGTCTGCGGCTTTCGGCTTTAAGCCGGACTTTTCGACCAAAGCTGTATAAGCCTGTGTTACTACCCAGCCGCGGGGATCACGTCCGGGCTTTGAGAAAAGTCCTACAGGAATAAGGGACAAGCCCTTGACGCCTGTTTCTTCTTCCAGCTCTCTTGCTGCTGTTTCTTCAATAGGTTCGTTTTTATTTGCGAATCCTCCCGGAAGAGCCCAGCAGTCAAGAAACGGATGACCGCCTCTCTTTATCAAAAGAAGATATAATTCATTGTTTTCATAAGCAAAAACCGCAATATCCGCAGTGAGTGACGGTTTGGGATATTTATCCGAGGAATAACTTGCAAGAAATTCTTCCTCTGTCAAACCGTTTTTATCTCTTTTTATCATTTTTTTGCTCTCCATACGTATATCTCCTTTCAAAGATAAGATGAGGAATACCTTTTTTTCATGGGTAAAAAGGCTGATGCTTAGCAGCAGCCTTTCTACTTTGAAAACAACCTATATTATAAAATAACTACGGGCTTAATGAGATCCTTGGGCTTATCCTTCATGAGGAGGAGAGCTTCTTCCATGTGCTCGAAGCCGTTGAATTTGTGTGTGAGAAGCTTGGAGGGATCGAGTCTTCCGGATTCAACGAGGGAAGCGAGCTTTTCCATACGGAGTCTTCCGCCGGGCATAAGACCGCCGGCGATGGACTTGTGACCCATACCGCAACCCCACTCTGTACGGGGAACTCTTACGTAATCGCCTTCGCCGAGGTAGTTTACGTTACCGATCTTTCCACCGGGCTTAAGCATCCGGATAGCCTGAATAAATGTATCGTTGTCTCCGCCTGCGATAACTACTCTGTCAACGCCCTTACCGCTTGTAAGAGTCATGATCTGCTCAACGATGTCACCGTTCTTGTAGTTGATGATCTCACTTGCGCCGTATTCCTTAGCAACCTGTGCGCAGTTGGGACGAGAACCTACTGCGTAGATGTAGGATGCACCGCGGATTGCAGCTGCTGCAACCGCCATAAGACCTACAGGACCTATACCTATAACACAAACCTTATCGCCAAACTGAACGTCTGCGAGCTCAACACCGTGGAATCCTGTGGGAACCATGTCAGCGAGCATTGTAGCTGTAGCAATGTCTATGGAATCGGGAAGAATAGCGAGGTTGCCGTCAGCTTCGTTTACGTGGAAATATTCAGCGAAAACGCCGTCCTTGAAGTTGGAGAATTTCCAGCCTGCGAGCATTCCGCCGGAATGCATGGAATAACCTGCCTGAGATTCAAGAGCACTCCAATCGGGAGTGATGGCGGGAACTATAACTCTGTCGCCGGGCTTGAAGCATTTGACCATGCTTCCTACTTCTACAACTTCTCCTACTGCTTCATGACCGAGTATCATGTCGTGGCGTTCGCCGATAGCGCCTGCCCATACTGTGTGTATGTCGGAAGAGCAGGGAGCTACTGCCAAGGGCTTAACTATTGCGTCCAAAGGACCGCATGCGGGGATATCTTTTTCGATCCAACCGGTCTTACCGATTGATAACATTGCATAACCTTTCATTTATAGGTACCTCCGTAAATTTAATTCATTGATCTATATATTCTAATATACTTTTTTATTTTCACCCCTGTAAAACGTTTTATTCGTTTTACAGGGATTGTATTCTTACAATTGTTTTTTTACGATCAGAAATCAACTTCTGTGTCGTAGTAGCAGCACTTGAGGAGCTTTTCCATTTCTTCCTGGCTGGGCTGACGGGGGTTGGAGCCTGTGCAAGCGTCGCCTATAGCGTTCTTTGCTATTTCGGGAAGTCTTTCAAGGAATACTTCTTCGGGAACGAAGCCCTGAGCACAAGGATAGCTGTCTGCGCCGTATTCTTTGATGCAGTGAGGAATGTTGAGATCTTCACTCATCTTGCGGAGGTAAGCTATGAGAAGCTGAACCTTTTCATCTGCTGTGCTTCCGCCGAGACCTATGAAATCAGCGATATCAGCATAACGCTTCTTTGCTGTTTCGTCCTTAGCGTTGAATGCGATTACCTTGGGAAGGTACATAGCGTTTGCTGCGCCGTGGATGATGTGAGCACCGAAATCGGCGAAAGCGGCGCCGGTCTTGTGAGCCATGGAGTGAACTATACCGAGAAGAGCGTTGGAGAATGCCATTCCTGCGAGGCACTGTGCGTTGTGCATGGAAGCACGCTTGTCCATATTGCCGTTGTAGGAATCTACGAGATCTTCCTTAATCATCTTTATGGAATGGAGTGCAAGAGGATCTGTGTAGTCGCAGTTAGCTGTGGAAACGTAAGCCTCAACGGAGTGAGTCATAGCGTCCATACCTGTGTGAGCAACGAGCTTCTTGGGCATTGTTTCCGCAAGCTCGGGATCAACGATGGCAACATCGGGAGTGATCTCGAAATCGGCGATGGGATACTTAATACCCTTGCTGTAATCTGTAATGATGGAGAAAGCTGTAACCTCTGTAGCTGTTCCGGATGTAGAGGGAATAGCGCAGAAATGAGCTTTCTTGCGGAGTGTGGGGATACCGAATATCTTGCACATATCTTCGAATGTTGTTTCGGGATATTCGTACTTGATCCACATAGCCTTAGCTGCGTCGATGGGGGATCCGCCGCCCATTGCGATTATCCAGTCGGGCTGGAACTTGAGCATTGCTTCCGCACCCTTCATAACTGTTTCAACAGAGGGGTCGGGTTCGATACCTTCAAAAAGCTCTACTTCCATTCCTGCTTCCTTAAGATAAGCTTCTGCCTTATCGAGGAAACCGAACTTCTTCATTGAGCCGCCGCCTACGCATATCATTGCGCGCTTGCCTTTGAGTGTCTTGAGTGCTTCGAGAGCACCTTTACCATGGTAAAGGTCTCTGGGGAGTGTAAAACGTGCCATATTGAATGACCTCCAAAAATGTATAATAATTTAACGTAAGACTTGATTTTCGGCCGACTGCTTTCGACCGATCGCGGTCTACTGCTTTGACCGCGGGAGCTCTCTCCCGTTGACGTTAATATTTTAACACACTTTCGGCGTTTTGGGAATTATAAGAAAAGTATATGGTGTTATATATATTGATATAACGCCTCGATGCATCATTGCATCAGTTATGCTTACGGGGGTAAAATCGCTTTTGAATTCACGAAGCATTCTCGGATCAAAAGCGGTATTTTTTTTCCAAAATAAAAAGCTTAATAAAATAAAATGGTATAATATAAGATCATTGCTCGGGAAAACAAAGCCTTTTTTCACGGCATAATTCCGTGATGAACATATTGTCAAGCTTTGTGAGCTTATAATCTTTTTTATATATAAGAACATCCTTATATATTTTTTTGTTATCACTGCATTCTCTCTGAACGAGTCCGAAGCGTTCAAGGTGTTTTTTTGGCAGCGGTGCCGACCAGATAAATGAGTCGCTGTTCTCCGAGAGAATATTGAACTGTCCGCCTCTTTCAAAAACAAATATGCGTCTGCTCACATTTGCGGGCAATTCCTCCTTGCGTACCTCCGAAGCGGAAAGAGAGGGAACGAAGGGATCAGCATGAGCTACCTCGATGTATGGAGTCAGATCGTTAAGGTGAATTTCGTCAAGCTTCGCCAAGGGCGAATCAATGCTGACCACGAGAGAATATCTGAATTCCGCAAGAAGCTCATAATTCAAGCCTTTTTCGTTGAGCATGTCCTTGAAATATTTATCGTGGTTCTCGGCATACCGTATTATACCTAATTTATACCCCGATGAAAGGATATTGTCTATGGCATGCATGGAATTCGTTTCGTTGTAGAATATCTCCGCAGGATCGCCGGAAAGATTCTGCGTAAATTTGGAAAAGGCATTGGCGATATATGTTGCGCGTGGTACGGATATGGAAAACCGCTGGCGTATGTGATGACCGCCCTTATATATATCCTCAACCTCTTCTATTGCATTTAGTATACTTGTGGCATAATTGATGAATTCCTCTCCCTCGGGTGTGAGAAACATACCCTTTGCCGATCTGTCAAATATTGTTATACCGAGGTCTGCTTCAAGCTCCTTTACGGAGCGGCTGAGATTCGGCTGAGCGATAAGCAATATATCGGAAGCCTTATTTATGGAGCCTGCACGGGCGATCTCCACCGCATATTTCATATGAAGAATATTCATGCTGTCCTCCGTTTTATAAAGCTAATTCCATGTATTTTTCCGTTGAGAGATCCTTCCATAAAAATACGCCGTTCTCAAAGGTCATATAACCGTTCGGCGTTCCACCCTTGGGAATGGAAACGGATCCGGGATTAAGATATATTACATCTCCCGATGTGTCACAAGCCGATATATGGGTGTGCCCGTGTAAAAGTATGTCTCCTTTCTTCAGAGGGGGAAGGGAAGAAAGATTGAAATGATGACCGTGAGTTGCAAATATCATACGGTCTTTCTCGGAGATAAGTGCATAATCAGCCATTATGGGGAATTCCAATACCATCTGATCCACCTCGGTATCGCAGTTTCCTCTGACACACATGATCTCATCCTTCAATTCGTTAAGCATTGATATAACGCTTTTCGGAGCATATTTTTCGGGAAGATCGTTTCTCGGTCCGTGGTAAAGTATATCACCCAATAAAAGAAGTCTGTCTGCCTTTTCAAGGCGGTAAGCATTAAGAAGCCTTTCACAGTAATATGAAGAACCGTGAATGTCAGACGCTATAAGCCATTTCATTAAAAGCTCTCCTTTCAAAATGTTCGTTCTGCGTTTTTATATTATCTACTGTATTATACATCAAAATAGCTGATTTGTCAAAGAATATCTGTGTCCGATTTTCAGTTTTAATGTGATGATATCATTTATAACAAAGAAAAGCTCCCGCAGCTTTACATTTGCGGGAGCTTGAATTCTTTTGAAAGCGGATAATACGCTTTATCGTTCCTTGATCTTTATCAGGCTTTTGGAAAAAGGAGCACTGAATTTTCTTTTTAAATTACTTTCTCTTGCGGATAACGGAAGCACCTGCGAGGGAAGCAACTGCAACGATAGCAGCTACAGTGATAGGATCGCCTGTTGTGGGGTTTTCAGCGGGCTTTTCGGGCTCTTCTTCCTTGGGCTCTTCCTTGGGATGTGCATCCCAGTATGCCTTAGCTACTGCATCGTCAGCTGCCTTAGCTGCAGAGCACATTGTAGCGAATGCTTCGGGAGAGTTAACGCCTACAGCACTGCTGTTGAGCTTTAACATAAGGGTATCGAATGCGCAATGAGCACCCTTGTCACCGTTTATGAAGAAGAACATTGTAACGTATGCTGTATTAGCGGGGGATGTTGTGATCATGGTAGGTCTGCCTTCGGGGTTCTGGCCTGCGTATGTTACGCTGCCGCCGATAGCGATCTCCAACTTTTCTTCGCCGAGCTTCTTGAGATCCTTGTCCCAGAATTCGATGGAAGCGCCGATCTTGTATTCCTTGGGACCTTCGTAGGTTTCCTTAGCTACGTTTGTACCGAAGAGCCAGTGAGCGTAAACTTCTTCACCTGCCTTGAGGGGCATGAACTTTGTACGGATACCGGAGATACCCTTTACATCGTGGTTCCAAGAGAGAGCGCTTGTTCCGTTCCAGTACCAACCGGAGGAGTAAACACCGGAAGCGTCTGTATATGTGGAATCTTCATAAAGAGCCCAAGCATAAGGGAGCTCTTTGTCGCTGTAGTAGGAGGAATCATCGGGATAATCGGGGTTCTCTTTCGTGTCCTGATTGGGCTGGGGCTTAAGGGTTGTAACGCCGCTGGCAAGCTGAGAGTTGTCGCCGTTGCCGTCGAAGGTATCCTGAAGGAGAACGCCTGTTTCCTCGGAGTCCCATGCACGGAACTGAGGTTCAGCCTTGAACTGAAGGTCTGCAGCACTTGCTGTAACAGCCATGGAAGCAACCATGGAAGCAGCGAGAACGATAGCAGTGATTAAACTGATCTTTTTCATGATAGAGTACCTTTCATTGTTTTTTATTTGTCCGGGGACATTGCCTGAAATATCCGCCGGAAATGAGGTCTTACCTCTGTTTGTTATTATTATATACAAACAGTCTTAAAAAGTCAAGCATTTTTCGTTAATTCTGAACCCTATTTTTTTAATTTTTCATTTATAAATTCAAATCACCGTCATAATTGTTTCGGTAAAGAAAAAAGGGGGCGTCGCATTAAGCGACGCCCCCGCTAAAACAGCGGACGAAAATAGGGGACGGGAACCCGCTATTTTCGGAAACTTGAACGTTTTTGGCGTGCTTTAGTACGAATTTT
>SVTV01000047.1 GCA_015063605.1 Oscillospiraceae bacterium | reverse complement strand
GGTCTGGCACTATGTAGTGCAGGGTGTTTTTTCGTTATTCTACTCCAATTCGCTTGGATAAATCCGTCATAGCGTACACAAATCGGGTGGTGGGTGTCAATGTTGTCAGCGTCGGGTCGCCCTCACGTATCTTCATAGTCCTTCTTATTTCCTTGGGGATGACGATCCGTCCGAGTTCATCGATCTTTCTTACAATTCCTGTGGCTTTCATATATATAAAATCTCCTTATTTTTACATATTTGTAATGTTAGTATCTGCAAAACAAGGATGGTTATACGTAAATATTGACTTTTCAGTTTCAAAGTGCTATAATCAAACTAAAGACGACAAAAAACAAGGAGCGTACTTTTATGCTTTTGATGGGAGATAGAACTAAGGGCGAGATTGAGATTATAAAACAAAACATAATTTTTTCAAATGATTTTATGGAGATATCTAATGATGATGTGGTGTTTCCTTCAGGAAACAGTGGAACGTATATCAGGGTAAACAGCACTTCCAACAAAAGTGTCGCTGTTTTGCCGGTTACAAAAGAAGGAAACATCGTTGTGATAAGGAACTACAGACACGGTATGCGTGGATGGGGGATAGAGGTTCCAAAAGGGAGTGTTGATCCGGGTGAATCAAGCGAAATTGCCGCAATTCGCGAATTAAAGGAAGAAACAGGTTATGTATGTGAAAAGCTGATGCATATAGGCGAATATAGTGAATCTCCGGCAGTATTTAGCAGTAAGATAGAATGCTTCGTCGCTCTTGGCTGTCGATTGAAAGGGAGTCCTGAGCCTGAGAGTACTGAGGCGATTGATAAAGTGTTCGAAATTCCATTAGAAGCCTTGTTAGAAAGAGATTATAAAGCAGATTTTATAGACTCACTCTCAGAGCTTTTAGCTTGTCGGTACTATATTAAGAAAGGGGATTATGTTTTATGAAGAATAGAGTTTATTTAGGCGATATCGATCCCAATAACAGTATTTTGCCGGTAATGGACATTCGGAGAATAATTATGTTCCAGCTTTTAATATGGGATAGTATTGTTTTGAGTGATTCACAATTACTGACAGATCCGCGCTTAAACATACTTATGGGTAATTATAACGGAGACGAGATTCAAAAAAAATACGGCGTTTCAGATGTAGATAATAGCTGTAAAGGTATAGAATCCCTTTTTGAAAACGGACTTATCGAGATAGCAATACGGCAAAATGCCAACTCAGAGAGTAGTTTGTCAGATACGTGGCATGCTATGCGAACAAGTACGAATAAGGTTCCGTATCTTCCGGAAGATGAAGAATATGTACGTTATCTCAGCTCTGTTAAGTGTAATACACATAAGTTCGAAACTTCAAACATGTCGTCGATGTTTCAACAGAACTTGTCTTGCGGCATTAACACCGATCCTGAAAAAGGCGGTTTTTTGCTGCAAAAAAATGATGTGGAAAAGCAGTTGCGTGTGATGTTTGAGGGAAATGCTCCTCTTTTCCGTGATATATTGGATTATTTGCGTCAGCATCTTCAAAGCGGTGATTTGGACCCTATTCGGTATGCCAAGCTTTATGATTATGTATATAGCTGTTATAACATAAATATTTCACGGGCGCTTGGATGCAATATAAACACAAAGTTTTCAAACATACCAATTCATATTCAAACAGGAGAAGAGTATCAGGGAAAAAGCGCTTCGCAGGAGCAGATCAGCAGACTGCGCCCTACATGGGCGTTAAATCCTATTTTTTTGGATTGTATGACTTTTGAGGAGTTTGTGGAAGTTCGAAAGAATTTGAAAGCACACAAGGTTCGGGAATTTTATTTGAATTCGATCATGAGCCCTTGGTCCGAAATAGAAGATGAATGGAATAATTATGTTGAAACGTTAGAGTTACGTATAAAAAACATTATGCTTGAAAAACAGAATAGATTGCACAGGCAGATATTTAGTGAATTTGGGAATGATAAGTATTTGACCAAACCTAAACAGATTACTGTTGCCACACCGATATTTGAAATTGTTAAAAGTATCGTATCGTTTGTTCCGGTTATTGGCGATATTATAGGATTTGCGGATGTAGCCAAAAGCATTGTAGACGGAGTTGTTGCCTATTCAAGACATGGTGAAAGAGAGAAAATAATTCAAGAGTATGTAAAAATTTCCGAAATTGTGTCAAATGGAACGCGCGTAGTAACGCGGTACAATTAACATTTTTTAATGAGAAAAAGGGTGGTGAAGTGTACATGAAAAAATATGATGTGGCTGTTTGCGGAGGCGGATTTGCGGGAATATCTGCTGCCTTAGCAGCATCACGTGAAGGGAAAAGCGTAATACTTTTTGAAAGAGAATATATTCTCGGAGGCTTGGGTACTGCGGGTCTCGTTACGATATATCTGCCGTTGTGTGACGGATACGGACATCAGGTCTCCTTCGGAATTGCGGAGGAGCTGCTGAAGCTTTCAATAAAATACGGTGCGGAAGACAGATATCCCGAAAATTGGCTTGACGGAGTTGGTACAAGAACTGAAAAGGACAAGCGTTATCTTGTTCAGTACAATGCCCAGCTTTTTGCAATATTGGTCGAAAAGCTTCTTGTTGATAACGGAGTTGACATTCTTTACGGAAGCTATGTTGTGGATGCCGAAACGGAAAATAACCGCATAACAAAGCTGTATATAGAAAATAAATCAGGCAGACTTGAATATAATGTGCGCTCCGTTGTGGATGCAACGGGGGATTGCGATATTGCAAAATTCACAGGCGCTCCCACCGATACATTCAAGCCGGGAAATGTTCTTGCCGCATGGTATTACTTCACCGGAGATGACGGATATAAGCTTCAGATGATCGGTTCTTCTCCGATGCCCGAGGCAGAGCGGCTAAGCGACGGAATAAAGCTCTATACACAAAGGCGCTTTACGGGACTTGACGGTGAGGAAATATCCGAATTGGTATATCTTTCGCATCAAAGGACATTTGAGGATTGGCTGGAAAAGCGGAAAAACGATCCGAATACGGTGATCTCCACCATTGCGACGATTCCTCAGCTTCGCATGACACGGAAAATAGTCGGAGAATATGAGCTTTCCGATTCCGAAATGCATACGTATTTCGAGGATTCCATCGGTATGGTATCCGATTGGAAAAAACGCGGGCCTGTGTATGAGGTCCCCTTCAGAACACTTTACAGCAAAAAAGTAAAGAATCTTATCACCGCAGGAAGATGCACATCGGTAAACGAGACTCTCTGGGATGTGATGAGAGTGATACCTTGCTGTGCCGTAACGGGACAGGCAGCCGGAACGGCAGCATCGATGACAGATGATTTTACTACACTTGATGTTTCAAAGCTTCAGGAGAGGTTGAAAAATAACGGTGTAGTGCTTCATGAAAAGGATATTATAAATAACTGACGAAGTATAAAGGAGAAAAGGAATGAATTCAAATTGGAACGGAAAAAACAAAGCGATAACCTTCAGCTTCGATGACGGAGTGACACAGGATATATACCTTGTTGAGCTTATGAATAAATACGGCTTGAAATGTACATTCAATATAAATTCCGATCTTTTGGGAAGAAAGGGGATAGCAATACGCAACAATCAGCGCATTGCCGTATACAGAATACATTCCGAGGATGTAAAATACGTTTATGAGGGCCACGAGGTCGCAGTCCATACCTTGACACATCCCAATCTTACAATGTGCGGTGATGATGAAGTAATATATCAGGTGGAAAAGGACAGGTTGCAGCTTTCCGATATCTTGGGATATGAGATAGTGGGAATGGCATATCCTTCGGGCGGTGTGAACAACGATGAGCGTGTTGCCCGGATCATAAAAAACAATACGGGTGTCAAATATAGCCGTACCATAACATCGAATGAAAAATACGATCCTCAGGATAACCTTTACCGGTTTGAGCCTACCGTGTATTATATAGATTTTGAAAAAATGGTTTCGCTGGGTGAAAGATTTGTTGAGCTTGAAACAGATACGCCTAAGCTCTTTTATATATGGGGACATTCATATGAATTGGATTACAGCGCCGATTTCAGAGCTAAGCTGGAAGAGTTCTTCAAGCTTATAAGCAACAGAAGCGATATCTTTTACGGAACCAATAAAGAAGTGCTTTTATAAATTGCACTAAAAGGGAAAAAAGTATGTTTGAAATCGGTTTTATGTCAAGAGACGGTGGCTGCAGAGGATATAAAAACATTATTTTTTTCTGCTGCCATAATGATGATCTCAATAATTATCTTGAAATAATTGCTTCCGATATATTAAGTATTACCGATTCACTGATCTTATATAATAAGAATGATGCAGGGTGTACTTCTGAAGAATTTGACGCATTCTTCTCTCGGATATCGTTGCTGGCGGTGCCTGTCACAAATCGATTTATTGAAGATGATCTGCAATGTTGCAGAGCTGAATTTCAGTATGCGATAGAAAAACATATTCCCATTCTTCCGATAATATGCGAAAATAGACTTGAGGAAAGATTTAACGAAACTTGCGGCAGACTTCATACGATAAATATTATGAAACCGTCATACAAGAGCATGCTGAAAGTATTCCTGGGACATTTATACGCAGATGATAATCTGCATGAAAAAATCAAGGATGCATTTAAAGGGAAAATCTTTATAAGCTATAGAAAAAAGGATTATTTGTTTGCGGAAAATGTTATAAGGACGATTCACTCCTTGGGAAGCTTTTGCGATGTATCTTGTTGGTTTGACGATTACCTTACGCTCGGCGAGAGATTTGATGACGAGATAGAACAGAATCTTATTGATTCCGATGCGGTTGTAGTCGTTGAGACAGATAATGTTTGGAATGAAAAAAACTATGTGGTTGATTGCGAGCTTGTAACGACAAAAAAATATAACAAAAAAACACTTTTTATAAATTGCGGATTGACCGATGATTATCGTAACAGAGTGGATGATGTTGAAATAGAAGATACCGTTAGAATAAGTGAATTCCTTGACAGCGTTTTCGGTAATAAGCGCTCGAACAGCGCCGAAAGGCAGTACCTTTTGGGTATGGCGTATTTGAAAGGAGTGTTGACAGAAAGAAATCCCGAATTTGCTTTGAAATATTTGAACGAAGCATATTTAAAAGGATATGCTAAGGCTTTTACGGAGCTTGCGAATATGTACCGGTACGGAAACAGTGTACCACGGGATAAAGATCTTGCTCTTGAATACAGCAACAGTCTTTTTTCATTGTACGAAGATAGTTTCAAGAGAACCAAAGAGTTAGCAACCGCAAAGAATTTCTTGAATACAGCTCTCGAATTTTGCAGCATTTCCGAGGAGTTCGGAGATTTTGACAGAGGTACGCTTATCGTAATGCATGCTCTTTTGTACGAGGTGGATTTCATCAGATGGTTCGGTGACAGTATCGCATTTGAGTTAGGAACGGTCAATTCTAAAGCTGCTAAGATCAAAAGGCATAATGCGGATTTTGACAGCGCCATATCTTATATAAATACAGCTCTCAAGTACTTTGATAAAAGCGACAGTGTTTTAAATATCAGAGAAACTATAACAGCATTATCCGATAAAGCGTCTGTCTTGTTGAACGAAGGAAGAGTTCAGGAAGGATTGAAAACTCTTTACAGCGTTGTCTTGTCTCTTGGCAATATACATGAAAAGGTTCATAATATCAATTCCGCTCGTGACTGTACCATTGCTGTACATAGATTGTGCTATACTGTTTTAAAGCTTGATGAAGATGAGTTGAAAGATTTGCCTTTTGACCCAAATAATCTTTTTGAATCTGCAGTAAGCCAATCTAAGGATATTTATGAAAAGACATTGGAAAAAGATGATCTTTCCAATCTTGCCCGTGCTTATAATTTTAACGGTGAATGGTTATATAGAAAGAATCTTTTTGAAGATGCGGTAAATAATTTTTCATGTGCTTTTAAAATCGTGACACGCGGAAATGTGGAAAATGCACTATATAATGACTTGTTGTTTGCTTCAAAAGTCGCTCGGAATATAGGTGATTCGTTTGTCGAACTGAAAGTATATATGGCTGCATACAATGCTTACAGTAAAGGTTATTCTCTGCTTAGCGATATGTATGAAAGAAATATCGGTGACAAAGTTCACCTTCTTACCTATTTGAGCGAGTTGAGTGAGTTGTTGGGAGATACTGCTGTGTTTCTTCGGAGCAATAACCGTGCAGAGAATATAATGGATCCGTTTGATCTTTTCAAGAATGCTATTGATGTGGAGGTGTCTCTGTATGATCTTACCGGTGATAAGAAGCATTATATGGAAAGAAGAGATAAACTTATAAAAAAGATGGTCTGATGTGTGTCGGATAATAAATGAGTTTAGGGCTGTCTCACTAACGTGAGCCAAGCCCTGAATAGCGGGTTCCCGTCCCCTATTTTCGTCCGCTGTTTTAGCGGGGGCGTCGCTTAATGCGACGCCCCCTGATCTTTGATATGCTTCGATATTCAGTTGTTTTCGTAATACTTTTTGCACCATGCTATGTTTAAAAGCTTTTCCTTCAGATCCTGCATGGTATGGCTGTAATGGTTGCTTGCTTCAAATCCAAGACGGGAATCACGTGAGAAGAGCGCCATGGCGTGCTTCACATTTTCCTCTTCACCCGCAAGGGCTGAGAGCATTGTATTTTTGTCCGCTTCATTTTTATTTATAAGATAAGCGTTTCTGCTTCTTGTAAATCTAATCAGATTGTAATTCGTTGCAACGTGAACGAGTACTCCCTCTGCCGTATTCAGAATATCGTCGAACATTTCCGTTCTTTTACCCTTGTAAGAATAAAGCACATCAAGAGCTTCCTTCCATTTTTCAAGAAGCAGACGGAACTGAGATTCGAATATTTCAACAGGATATACCGAGCGCCATCCGTTGATACAGTCATAAGGGAATCCCACCATGGTGGCATCATATCCCGTAGGCTCCGTGAAGAACGGAGACTTGGGTCCCGATGCCTGAGGCGCGCGGTACGCCACTCCTATGTGGAAGGGGTATTCTCTGTATGCCGCGCAGAACATCTTCTGCGCCCTGCAAACTGTCTCCGCTTCCTCCTTACCGTAATGAGTCATGATATATTCCGTTACATCATCAAGGGAGGGAGAGTCCTTTTTCAGAAGCTCGGATACCATTCCCAAGACGGGGGAAGGATAACCTCCGAGAGTCCAGCTGCAATGGAAATGCTTTACCCCTTCCTTTTTTACATTTATTATATGCTGTGCCACAAGATCGAAAACGGGGACGAAGGGGACACCCGGCATCTCCCATGTTGTGTTAAGCTGAAGCTTTGCGGAGGATTCGTGACCCGTTTCGGCACAAACCTTCCACGCTTCCTTTGCCACGGGACCAGGTCCCTGAAGAGAAATGGTATAGTCATTGACCTCGCTTTTTACACCGGCTAACTCATATTGAAGCTTTCTTTCGCTCGTCGCCTGAACTATGATATCCTTATCCAGAAGCTTTATGATTTTTTCGGGCTTATCGTCACCGACCGTGTCCCAACCCCAATTCCATGCGATCGCACGGGCAGATGGGTTTGCTGCCTTAGCGGCGCGAGCCATTATATTATTTACCTCCGATACCACATCCTCAAAGCTACGTTCACGGCATCTCGGGCAATTGCAAAAGCTTCCCGCATTCCTGTTATCGGTGGAATGAGAATAACAATGGGTCTGGTTTTCGGAGTATGATATTGTAAAGAATCCGCCCAAGCCTTGTACACGGCTGAAAAGATCGTATACTCCGTTGTAAAGGTAGTCTCTTACCTCCTTGACAGATGTGCACATGGAGGCGAAGCCATCTCCTCTTTCATGCCCCTTGAATTGAGGATACTTCTCGAAGAAGGAGAGGGGCATATTTCTCGGCTCATTCAGATAAATGAATATTTTAATGCCGTATCTTGCGGCTCTTTTTACAAGCTTCTTCAATGATTCGATACGTTTTTCCCAACCTTTCGAAAGAGAAAAATCGAATGGATACGGAGTTAGCTGGTAAAGAACACCCTGAAGCCATACGCCGTTTATACCGTTTTCCGCATATTTTTGCAAAAGCGCATCGGGGAACGGATCTATTTCGGGATCAAGCAACGGATCACCGTAAAGAGCAAAATAGGAATAAATGAATTTCAGATCACCGCTATCGTCGGTGAGAGTGAATGTAACGTCCGATTCCTTGTAAAATTCATCGAGAAATTTGAAGGAATTATTCTTGATATCCGATACGCCGTAAGATTTCATCAGCCTTGATATTTCTTCGGCTTCCATGATCTCTTCGTCTGTCAAGGGACGGTAAACGGGTCTTTCCAACGACGGCTTCATATCTCCGAGTTTATGCCAGAGAAAATCATCCTCCTTCAGTACTACGGCAAGCTTTTCCTCGCTCCAATCGAGAAGAGTGCATATCTGATCGTACTCGAGAAGATGCCATGCATTCCTTATTATAGTTATGTATCCGCGCTTGAGCCATATATCGCAGGCTTTGATCTCGGGATCGAGACCCATAAGCGAAGCGGAACGTTTTATATCTTCAACGGATGCACTTAAAATGTGTGCGATCTTTTCCGTTTTTACTATTCCCCAGAATCTCCATATCACAGCCATAAAGCTTGCCGGAAAATGAGGTATGGAGATCGCTTTCTTTGAGGAGGGCGGGATAAGCGGACTTAAGTTTTTATTCTTTTCGGTGATCATTGCATTTATCCTTACTATATAATGAAGATTTGACACATCCATGAATGTGGTCACAGCGTATCCGAGATTATTATAACATAAGAGAACTATCATTTCAATACCGGCAAATACAAATATAACTTCTGAAACGGGTGTGCGAAACGGACATGCGTCTTTTTTTTCTTTGTTTGTTAAAAAAATTACAATTTCCTATTGAAAAACAGAAAAAAATATTATATAATAAAAAACATTAAAATAGAGTAACTGTAAAATGGAGTACTGTAATTATTGATAAGCGATAGGCGTGGTTTTGAAGCGCTGTTTACGGTGCTTTCGAGTTTCCCGATACAATAAGACAGTGGTTTTGTAAGCTTAAGTTGAATAACCGATCTTGTCGAAAATTAAAGTATAATCTTTTATAAGTATATTCTATAATTTAAAGAAAGAGAAAAAAAGTATGAAAAGAACATTCTCCACAAGATTTTTGGCAGCAATGCTTTGCGTACTGCAGATAGTAATATATCTGCCAGGGTCTATCACATCTGCAGATCCGGTAAGTACGTCAATTGCAGATCCAAAGACTTTGAGCAATTGGACAAAGTGGTTTCCTGCAGGCAGCAGCAGATATGCAGGCGGAATTTATGTAGATAAATCCGTTTACACTGCAACTGAGGCTAAAAGCGACAGCTATTTTTCCGATATACACAGCTCGTTGAATTTCGGAAAGGATAAATTTGGAAATGAAAATTTCCTTGTCGCACTTTCGGCGATAGGTTCTAATTCCGAAGTTTTCGGATATGCATATCTTCCTACCGATACGGTCATCGTGCTTGACGCAAGTACAAGTATGGGAACGGGCGGGGCTGCATCTTCATCTATTGACGATATGGTGGCAGGCGCAAATGAAGCCGCAAAGAGGCTGCTCGCTCTTAATCACTATAACCGTGTAAGTGTTGTAATATACAACGGTAGCTCAAACGTTCTTCTTCCGCTTGACAGTTATTCCGTTACAACAGATCTTCTTACTTATCAAAGACCGGGTAGTACGAATCGTATCTATGTTTCCTCCGGCGTAAGAGACGGCAACGGAAATACAGTAGCTCAGTCATACATATCGCAGGCTTCCGGCACGTATACTCAGGGTGGTATATATGCCGCTGCTCAGCAGCTTTTGAACGCTGATACGGTTATTGAAGACGGTAAGATACAGGGCGGTACAAAACGTATACCTATAATGGTTCTTATGAGCGACGGTGAACCTTCATACCGTACGACCACATCTTCGGGTACTACAATAGATAAGTACAATGCGGCAACGAACAGCAACGCAGACAGAAGTAATTTCCGTGAAGATGAAGTAACGGCATTCAGTACCATGCTTACAGCGGCATGGGCAGAATCCGAGGTTTCCGCTCATTACGACAATGATATGCGTTTCTATACGTTGGGTTATAATCTTTCCTCCGGACATCAGTACGCTCAGAACGTGCTCAACCCTATGGACCCCAACAATGCTTTGGCATCACTTTTCTCCGGATATGCTACCCAATATCTTGCTTTGGCACAGGGTGCAACGGGTGTTATCAGAGATCTTAACAATAATATAGATTTCAGAGTAAAGAGAGCTTCTTCTCCCGCTTTGCTCACATCTCTCGACTACGTTGACAGATATTGGCAGGCGGCTCAGGCTTCACAGCTTTCATCTGCTTTTGAATCAATAGTAAATGAGATCATAATTCAGTCCAGATACTACAGCACTTATGTTGCTTCTCAGAATTATGAATCCGATGGATTTATTTCCTTTACCGATGAAATAGGTTCTTATATGGATGTAAAAAACATCAAGGGTCTTTATATCGGTGACGGTAAGCTCGTATCCGGCGGTATGTTTGCGGAATTTGCAACAAAAGGCACAGTAAGTGTTCCGGGCTACACAGCAGCTGATCTTCAGGGATTTGAGAATAAAGTGCTTGCGGCTGTTTCCGAACGTTTTTCCATCACTCTTTCTCAGGCTTCTCAGCTTATAGAAATAGCGAAGGCGGCAGGATTTATCTCATACACTTCTGCAAGCAATTTCTCAAATTATATTGCTTGGTATGCAGATGCCAATAACGGCTTTATAGCCCCCTATACAGGATCGTCCGATTCTGCACCCGCAAATGCGAAGTATATCGTTCGCTCTTACTTTTACATGGGTGATGTAACGCAGAACCATGTTGAAACATCTATGCTTCATATGCTCGTCAGAGTAAGAGAAGAAATAGCGACGGGAAGACAGATCGTGGATATGAACCTTCCTGCGGCTCTTATCCCCATGGTTACATATACCATCAATGTTAACGGCGATGTTCTTACCGACTCCAGTGTAACCGGACTTATTTATTCGGCAAAGAAGCCCATTTCCTTGCTGTTTGAGGTTGGTCTTTCCGATGACATTACTCCCGTTAACATTACCGAAAAGGTAACTGAAAGCTTCCGTAAGGATTCCAACGGTAACTACACCTTCTATACTAACCGTTGGAGAGATGATACAGGCAATCCTTTTGTTATAGATACTACTCCCGATAACTCTATATTCAACCACGGAAAAATGTATACTTCTGTATCTCAGTATATACCTTCTCTTGAAAATCAGCGCATGTACTATACGGAAAATGCTCAGATATTCGACAGCAGCCATAATGTTTATACAGGTGCTAAGCCTGCTGCGGGCGGAGAGTACTATACTCAGTATAAATGGGTAGAAGGTGATTCTTCAAATGCTGTTGTAAAGACAGCGTATAACCGTATCTCAGAGGAGATATTGAATGATCCTTCACTTGTTATTCAGCTTTCCGGAAAAGCGGGCTGGTTTGTCAAGAAGGGAACGCCTCAGTTCCATCTCGTTGAAGATGTTCAACGTGACCATGCGACACAGACAGATAAAAGCGCAAATACAACGGGTACTCTTGTAATAGCGGAATATCCTATCGCAGTTCACCATGTTGATGCTGTACACGACGAATATCATCTTGTTACTTATCACGGCAACAACGGTCTTGTAAAGGCTACTCCCGCTCAGGGTATTAAGCTTAGCAAAACTGTGTCACAGACAGTTTCGGGTGCTCCCAGTGAATTCAGCTTTGAAATAGAATTGAGCGGCGCTCCGTTGCCTGCGTCTTGCAACGTATACAGAGTAAAGGCTGATTCCACAACTACCACAGAAACGGTTTCCATAGTCGCAGGTAAGATAAATGTTACATTGGCTGATGGCGATGTGGTTTATATTTACGATCTTCCCAACGGTTCAAGCTATACCGTTACGGAAGCGTATAGTCAGTACTATTCTGCATCAAGCATAAATGCTTCCGGTACTATTCCTCTTCATACATTTGCGGAAGTGGATTTCGTAAACTCTCCCAAGGGTTACGGAAGCTTGCTCGTCGGAAAAGATGTAACTCATCCTTTTGAGGCTATATCTCCGGAAATCGAGTTATTTGACTTTGACATAACTGTTGAAATGACAGGTGATGATAATGATCTTGCTCAGATCGTAGTCTCCGGAATTGCGGCTCCCGATACATCGGTAAGCGGTAAGTACGTATATTCCTTTGCTTTGAAGAATGGACATGACGTCCTCTTTACAAACATTCCCGAAGGCGTAACATATAAGGTAGCTGAAACAAGCCTCCCTGCAGGATTTACACTTGTTACACCTTCCGCACAGCTTCAAGGAGAAATAGTTAAAGATACCCAGTCCGAGGCATTGCTTGTAAACGACTATGATCCTTCTCCCGTATCGCCCAATGTTATTATTGCCGGTGAGAAAAACATCAACGGCAGAGCATGGGATAATGCAATAGACCATTATCAGGTCGCATTACAGCAGGTATCCGTCGGCGGACATGGAACGGTTGCTGTAGGTGCTCCTGTTATTGTTAATGTTGTTAAGTCAAGCGGATCCGATTATACAATCGATATGAGCGGAATATCTTATGAAAAGCCCGGTATATATACCTATGTTGTTCATGAGATACTTCCTGCAAATCCTGCCGATAAGGTTGCGGATATTTCATATGATGCTACTATAGCTATCTTCACCGTGACTGTAGCCGACCATGGAACAGGTTCTCTTTCCGTTGATGATGTAATAGTTTATGAGAACAGTGCAACCTTAACCGGTGATGCGGTATCCGGATGGATTGTTAATAAGGATTTCACGAACCATTATATGAGCACAACGGTAAGATTCCCTGCTTATAAGGTGGTAACCGAGGGCGGCTTTGAGATAAATCAACATCGTGGAGGTATATTGTTTGCGTTGTATTCTTCGGTAAGCTCTACTGATGCTTTTGCATCTGCATTGACCGATGACAGCGGTGTAGCGGACTTTATTATACCTGTAAAGCAGAGCGAGTATTCTACCGTAAAGTATTATTATTTACGTGAGGTAATACCCCCTGTTGATCTTCAAGTTGTAGGTATGACATATGATGATTCTATTAAGTATGTTGTTGCTATTGATTGGTCGACAGGCGCACAGCCCACAGTTACATATTATCATTATGATCCATCGGCAGCTAACGGTCTTGGAAGTGTAATTTCCGATATCGCAGCAGAACCTCTTGAAATTACAAATACATATGATGATAATGTAGTTTCTACACCTACAGTTGATCTGAGCGGCAAGAAGACGGTAAACGGTGCAGCATTGAGAGCCGGCGATGTATTTACATTTGATCTTTTCCAAACAGGCGCTGATTTCAATACATCGGGTCTTACACCTATTCAGACGGTCAATGTAGATTATAATACATTTAACGGTGAATTCAACTTTAACGGTGTGACATTCGATACCGAAGGTACGAAATATCTCGTAGTATCGGAACGTGCCGGAACGATACCCGGAATTACGTACGATACCACACGCTACCATGTTACCGTAAATGTCACAAAGGCTCTTGACGGCAAAAAGACTATTCTCAATGCAAATATTACGCATGTACATCAGGTAGGTAACGGTGATGTTACAGTAAACGCATTGAACTTTGACAACAAATATACGGTAAACGGCAACGAAGAAGTTATTGTTAACGGTTCCAAGGTTCTTGTTGGCAGAGATATCGTAGAAAGCGAATTTGTATTCGGCTTGTACGAAGATGGAAATTCAACTCCTTTGTACACAGTAAGAAACAATGCAGACGGAAAGTTTGTATTCCCGGCGCTTACTTACAGCTATAACAATGTAACCGGTCTCAACGAGACAATGACTTATGTTATTAAGGAGATCATTCCCGGCGGATCCGATCTCAAAGGTATCACATACAATTCCGACGGTAAAGTCGAATACGAATTGGTAGTGAACCTTAAGGATAACGGTCAGGGTGGAATAACAAAGACGGTAACTCTTGATGGTTCTCCTGTTACTGAAGTAAATGTTGCATTTGAGAATACATATGCGGCAACCGGTACAAGTGTTACATTCTCGGGCGAGAAGAGCTATAATCGTACCGGATCATATAACTTTGATTTCAATCTTTTCGAAACAGGTTCCGATTTTGCTGTTTCAAGCTCTGCTGTTCCTGCAATACAGACTGCTGTTGTAACAGGTGGAACAGGCAATTATTCCTTTACATTGAATTACACAATGGCTGACAGGGGATATCATTACTATGTTCTTGAAGAAAGTATTCCCGCTGTTACCAACGGTACCGGTTATGATACTACAAAGTATTATATAACTATCAATGTGTTGGATAACGGACACGGCGAAATGGAAGCTCATGTTATGAGCTCTCAAAAGGCATTTACATCTGAAAGTGTAGCTATAGATGAACTGGATTTCACCAACATTTATTCCGTGGCAGGCATAGAAGAGGTTATCATAAGCGGTCAGAAGACTTTGATCGGCAAGACTCTTGATGTTGATGAATTTAGCTTTGGACTGTTTGAAGAAGGAAGTGCTACACCCAAATATGTTGTGACAAATGACTCCAACGGTAACTTTGTTTTCCCGACGCTCACATATACAGCACCTAAAACGGAAACATATATCGTAAAGGAAGTCGTTCCTTCTCCTCCTTCTGCCAATATAACATATGATACTACAGAATATACTGTGGTTATCAAGGTTGAAGATGACGGAATAGGTGGACTTAAGAAGACTGTTACTTACAGTAACAATCATACAAGCGATAATGTTACCGTAGCCGGAAATGTGTTTGTGACATTTAAAAACACCTATACGGTAACGGGAAGCACCAACGTGACACTTTCCGGTATAAAGACAATAAGCGGCAGAAACTTCGGACCGGGCGAAAGCTTCACATTTGAACTTTACAAGGCAGCGGGTTCAAGTTATGCAATAAGCTCCACTCCCGTGGATACAGCAGTAATGGATACTCTCACTCACGAGTATGAATTCATACTGAATTATGGAGTATCCGATGTAGGCAATACATACTATTATGTAATCAAGGAACAGGGTGCGGGTAATACCGTAGCGGGACTTACCTACAGCAATAAGGAATACAAGATCAAGGTTGAAGTAGTAGACAACGGCGGTACAGTTGATACGGTAGTAACCGTAGAAGACGGAACCGATAAGTCCAAGCTTGACTTTGAAAATACTTATGCAGTAACAGGAAATGCAAATGTAACACTTTCCGGAGAAAAGACAATAAACGGCAGACCGTTCAATGCGGGCGAAAGCTTCACATTCGAGCTTTACGAAGCGACTGCAAGCTATGCA
>SVTV01000046.1 GCA_015063605.1 Oscillospiraceae bacterium | reverse complement strand
ATGTTGTATATTATCCGAGTAATTTATATGTATTCGAAGGATATTTTTATTCAACGTTCACGGCGTTTTCCGTAAAAGAAGACGGCACTATAGATCGAGATATAAGCACCAATTCCCGCGGTCCGTTTTCCTACATGCGTGTCAACTGCAACACGGGAGAAATGTACATTATAGAAATGCCGGAGATTTAATACCGGCGGGTTAATAAAAGAAAAAGGGCTTGTCTTGTGCTGTTGCGGCATAAGACAAGCCTAAAATTTATATCATTGCCTTTAATTCTTCCTCGCTCAGAAGCTTGATACCGAGATCCTGAGCCTTTTTCAATTTACTTCCCGCATCCTCGCCGACAACCACATAGCTTGTTTTCTTTGAGACGGAGGAGGATACCTTTCCTCCGTTTTTCGTTATAAGCTCGCTTGCCTCGTCTCTTGACATGGTGGGAAGCGTTCCCGTGATAACGAATGTAAGTCCCGAAAGGGAATTGCCTTCCGAATTATCGATGTATTTTGTATTGATCCCCGCCGAGATCAGCTTATCGATATATTCCTTATTTTTTTCGTTAGAGAAATAGCTGTAAACGGAAAGCGCCATGATCTCGCCCATATCCGGTATGGTGCAAAGCTCTTCGGGAGAGGCATGCATGAGAGCATCGAGAGTCTTGTATCTTTCTGCGATCATTTTTGCCGATTTCTGACCGATGTTTCTTATGCCAAGGGCGTATATCAATCTTGAAAGGCAGAGAGTTCTTGAATTTTCCACGGATCTGAGAAGGTTTTCCGCAGATTTTGATCCGAAGCCCTCAAGCTTTTCCAATTCCTCCGCCTTGAGAGTATAAAGATCGGCAGGATCTTTTATAAGCTTTTCCGTGAAAAGCTGTTCGGCTACCGCATCTCCGAGACCTTCTATATTCATGGCATCGCGGGAAGCGAAATGGATAACATTGCGTACAAGCTGTGCCGGACATGATGGATTTGTGCATCTGATCGCTGCTTCATCGTTTTCCTTCGATACATTGCCACCGCAAACGGGACATTCCGATGGGAAAATATAAGGAACACTGTCTACAGGACGCTTTGAAGCGTCAACGCTGAGGATCTCGGGAATTATCTCTCCCGCTTTTCTGACAAAAACAGTATCTCCTATGCGTATATCCTTGGAAGCGATAAAATCCATGTTGTGAAGTGTTGCACGTGATACTGTCGTTCCCGCAAGGCGTACGGGCTCAAGCACCGCATTGGGAGTAAGAACTCCCGTGCGTCCCACCTGGATCACGATATCCTTGAGAAGGCTGGGCTTGACCTCGGGAGGGTATTTATATGCAACAGCCCATTTCGGTACGTTGGGTAATTCACCTATAAGGGAGCGCAATGAAATATCGTTTATCTTTATAACCGCTCCGTCGATATCAAAGGAAAGCTTTTCTCTGGAGTCACCCATTTCCCATATACGGTCTACGATCTCCTTTTCGTCGGAAAAGACCTTGACATCGGGAATGACGGGGAAGCCTTGTGACAAAAGGTAATCGAGAGTCTCCTTGTGAGAGGAAAAGGCAATGCCTTCGGCATCCTGAAGATTGAATATGAAGCAAGAAAGCTTTCTTTTTGCCGTGATTGAGGAATCTAAAAGACGGAGACTTCCTGCGGCGGCGTTTCTGGGATTGGCAAGGAGAGCTTCGCCGTGCTTTTCTCTTTCATCGTTAAGCTCGTTGAAAACACGCTTTGACATATAGACCTCACCTCTGACACAAAGGTAAGGAAGCTTATCGGGAAGCGTCATGGGAATGGAACGGATGGTCTTTATGTTTTCGGTCACATCCTCGCCCACAAGACCGTCGCCTCTTGTGGCTCCTCTGACAAAGCGTCCGTTTTCATATTCCAGAGAAACGGAAAGACCGTCTATTTTGTATTCCACGGTGAATTCGCTTTCGGGATGCTCTCTTTTCAATGAGCTTAAAAACTCGATAAGCTCCTCATCGCTGAAAACGTCCTTGAGGCTTTTTAAAGGAACACGGTGCGTGACCTTTTCGAATTTTTCCGAAACTTCGCCGCCCACCCTTCTTGTGGGAGAATTCTCGTCGTAAAGATCGGGATGAGCTTTTTCAAGCTCCTCCAATTCACGAAAATATGCGTCATATTCAAAATCGCTTATTACGGGAGTATCCTCAACATAATAAAGGTAAGAATTTTTTCTCAATATTTCTTTTATATACTCGGCTCTTTCAATATAATTTGAGTTGTTTTGATCGTTTTTAACCATTTTTTATATTCCTTTAAAATAATTTAAAATATTTCATTTTTAGTATTGACAAATGCTATACTTTTATAGTATAATGATACGTAAGCATTTTGATTCGGTGAAATCCGCATCAAACAGCAAATCTCTTTGCCAACGCGGAGGGAGGGATAAAAGTGGCAGAAGTAAAGGTCAAGGAAAACGAATCCTTGGACAGCGCTCTTCGCAGATTCAAGAGACAGTGCGCCAGAAGCGGTGTTTTAGCGGAGCTTCGTAAGCGTGAGTGCTATGAAAAGCCCAGCGTAAAGCGCAAAAAGAAGTCTGAAGCGGCAAGAAAGCGTAAGTATTAATTAATATTGCTTTTTTAGTTTTCGGATTTTATAAATTTCGGTCGTCAATTCGCCGAAAAACGGATGGTTGCCAATTCCGATGATACATACGGCGGCTCATTGGGCGTCTTCGTATCAATCGGGGTTGGTTTTCATTTTTTAAACTTAAACATATTATAAATAAGGTTTTGAACGTTTTTGATCGGACTGCCGGTGTACCGGTAATATTAAGAAAGGATAGGTATCAATTATGAACAACTCCAACAATAAGCTCAAAGTAGGTATAATAGGAGCTACCGGAATGGTAGGTCAGAGATTTGTAACTCTTCTGAGCAATCATGATTACTTTGAAATTACATACCTTGCGGCAAGCAAGAACAGTGCCGGAAAAACTTACGGAGAAGCGGTTGGAACACGCTGGAAGATGGCGACTCCTATTCCCGATAATGTTGCGGATATCGTTGTACACGATGCGGCGGCAGTTGAAGAAGCGTGCGGAAAGGTAGACTTCGTATTCTGCGCGGTGGATATGAAAAAGGATGAGCTTATTGAGCTTGAATATGCATATGCACGTGCCGAGATTCCCGTTGTATCCAACAACAGCGCACACAGATGGACAAAGGATGTCCCCATGCTCATTCCCGAGATCAACTCCGAGCATATCAATGTAATAGACAGCCAGAGAGCACGTCTCGGAACAAAGAAGGGCTTTATATGCGTAAAACCCAATTGCTCCATTCAGAGCTACGTTCCCATGCTTGAGGCACTTATGGAATACGAGCCTTACGAGGTAGCTGTTACCACATACCAGGCAATTTCCGGCGCGGGCAAGAACTTCAACGATTGGCCCGAGATACTCGATAACATAATTCCCTATATCGGCGGAGAAGAAGAAAAGAGCGAGCGTGAGCCCATGAAGGTATGGGGTAAGGTTGAAAACGGCGAGATCGTTGCCGCATCTTCTCCCGCTATAACGGCTCAGTGCCTCCGCGTTCCCGCTTCCGACGGTCACATGGCTGCGGTATTCGTAAGATTCAAGAAGAATCCCACAAAGGAACAGATCCTCGATGCATGGAAGAATTATTCCGGCGAGCCTCAGAAGTTAGAGCTTCCTTCTGCTCCCAAGCAGTTCATAACATACTTTGAAGAGGATAACCGTCCTCAGACAGCTCTTGACAGAATGACCGAAAACGGTATGGGCATCTGTGCGGGCAGACTCCGCGAGGATAAGGTATACGATTGGAAGTTCGTGGGACTTTCCCACAACACATTGAGAGGCGCCGCAGGCGGAGCCGTTCTCTGCGCAGAGCTTCTTTACCGCAAGGGATATCTTACAAAGGCATAAAACAAAATATATGACTTTTCCGATGTGTATATATTTTATCATTTTTGATCGGTTTTGTCAATAAATAAGCCGCTGAGAGCAGAAGTTTATCACGGAATGATTCGGATCATTCCGCCCGGATCATTCCGACCGGATTATTCCGCCCGGATCATTCCGCCCGGATTAATCCGGAGCTCATCAGCGGCTTTTGTTTTTTTAATACATATAATAAGGCTTTATGCGTTCCTCGTATTCCGCAAGCTTTTTTCCTTGGCGTTCAAGAAAGCTTTCGATACAAAAATCCCCTCTTGTGAAATCATTGCATCCCAAAAGCAGATCAATGAAGTGGATACCCTTTGAGGAGGGCTTTCTCACGGAAAAACTGCTGTATGTGTTCCGTATATGATCCATCAGATACAGACCGGTCTCAAAGGGAAGAAATTCACGGTGATCGGTAATGTGAAGCTGAATACCGTGGCAAAGCTCGTTTGCATACTTTGAGAATGTGGGCGTGAAATGGCAGGGACGGAATTTTACACCCGGAAGATCAAGCTTTTTCATTGCACATACCACCTCATTGGGATCAAGCCAGGGAGCACCTATCATTTCAAAGGGATGAGGAGTTCCTCTTCCCTCCGAAAGGTTTGTGCCTTCCGCAAGGCACGTTCCTATATAACAGAAGTTGGAATCCGGCGTGGGGATGTTAGGAGACGGTGATACCCATGAAAGGTCGGTATCGGTAAATATGCAATCTCGCGTCCATCCATCAATGGGAATGACCGTCAATTGACAATGAATATTCTGCGTTTCGTTTATGAATCGAGCATATTCGCCTACTGTCATGTTGAACCGTGTAGCTATGGGGAATCGTCCTATGGTCGAAGCAAATTCAGGCTCAAGGACCGTTCCCTGAGGCTTTACACTTCCGAGAGGGTTAAGTCTGTCGAAAACTATCATTTCTTTTCCGCAGGCTGCACAATCCTCCATCGCAAAGGAAAGTGTATAAATATATGTATAGAAGCGTGCACCCACATCCTGAATATCGAATGCCAATGCATCGAGAGTGTCAAGAATTTCGGGTTTTATATGACTGCCTCCGCTTCCGTACAAGCTGTAAACGGGAAGCCCTGTCAGATCATCGGTGTATGTGTCTATGTGATCGCCCGCCTGCTTATCTCCTCTCACACCGTGTTCGGGAGAAAACATGCAGGAAAGATTTCCGCTTTCAAAGAGAATATCGGACGTGAGGCGCAATTCTCGGTCAACTCCCGAGGCATTTGTTATAAGTCCAATTTTTTTACCCTTGAGGAGGGAAATCCATATTTCGGGTCTGTCGATCCCATTGAATACTTTTCTTTTTATCATAATTCTGAGCATACCTTTCTGTAAATATGGAGGTTTGTGCGTTTTTGCGCAGCAGACGGATCACATTAGCGAGAAAGCTCCTTCCGATTCCTTGATATCCTTATATACTTTATCGTAAAATTCACGTCTGTATACGAAAAAGCTATCTGTATTCCGTCCGAAATGTACACGGTTAGTCAGCAAAATACAATAAACTCCGCTGTCTTTATCGACATATACGGAAGTTCCCGTGAATCCCGTGTGACCGTAGCTTCCGGGGGACATATTCGATCCTCCGGGATATGTTCCGCTTCTGAACAGTTGAAAACCGAGCCCTCGCGAGCTGTCGGGGCAATGAAGCGTAAGGTCTGAAACGGCAAGATCGAATGTTTTGCGCTCAAGATAGCCTTCGCCGTGATTTGAAAGCATTCTTGAAAACAGGATCACATCGTTAAGATCGGAAAAAAGCCCCGCATTCCCCGAAACTCCGCCCAAAAAGTGAGCGTTTTCATCATGAACACGGCCGCAAATATATTCATCCCCATCGTGAGCCTTTTCCGTCGTGACACAGACAAGGCTTTTGTCGGGGCAGTAATGGGTGTTACGCAATCCGAGAGGTGTGAGAACTTCTTTCTTTACAATTTTATCGAGAGAATCACCGCATATAAGCTCAAGAAGCTTTCCAAGCAGTATATATCCCATACAGCTGTATATTACTTTTTCTCCCGTGGGTGCGGCTAAAGGATAGGAAAGAACGGTATCTGCCGCATCGTCGGGTGAAGCATCCATTTGCCACATTCTGAAATGCGCAGGTATTCCCGAAGTATGTGTCATGAGATGGTGTACCGTGATCGATTCTTTACCGTGGCAATCCGAAAAGAAATCGCCGAGCTTATCGTTTAAATGAAGCTTGCCTTTTTCAATAAGCCTGAGCGCAGACATGGTTGTTCCCATCAGCTTGCTCATGGATGCCATGTCAAATAAAGTATTTTCCGTCAGAGGCAAGGGCTCGGGAAAGCAGGCACGGTTTCCCGCAAATTCACGGAAAAATATTTCATTTCCCCGTCCAACCGCAGCGGCGTAACAAGGATATGCATTTTCGGCAAGTCCCTTTTGTAAATGCTCCGACCATGATCTTGTATTCATGATTTACCTTCTTTCTTCGTGGGATTATATGTCTTTTCGTAAAAACGTTATTTTTTCAAAGTTGATTGCTTCTGTGACAATTATAATATTGAGTTTCACATGGAAAGATCTAAGCTTTCCGAAGCTGCCGCTGTTCTTTCCTTATCGTGTGAGACAAGGATGACACAGCTTTCTTTCGCGTAATTTATGAAAAGCTCCTCGGCTTTAAGACACATTCGCAAATCGAGGCCGTTGTAAGGCTCGTCGCAGAGTAGGATATTTCCGCCGTGAACAAGGGCACGTATGATGGAAATACGCTTTGCCATACCGCCCGATAATTCAGAGGGATATTTGTCCTTGGCATCGGTCAATTCAAAGTAATCGAAAAGCTCCTCGGCTTTCTTTACGCTTTCTTCTTTTTCACGGCTTCCGCAGATGTTTATTACATTTTCGATTGCGGTGTACCAGGGCATGAGCCTTGGCTCCTGAAATATAGAGGAGATCTTTTTGTTTTCGGAGATAACAACAGTTCCCGAGTCGGGAAGAATAAGCCCCGAGATTATTTTCAGCAGAGTCGTCTTACCGCATCCCGAGGGACCGCTTACGCTTGTTATAGATTTGTCCTTGAAATCATATGAAATGTTTTCAAAAACTGTCTTTCCGTTAAAGCTTTTCGATACAGAATTCAATTTTATGGGATTCAAAGCTGTTTCCCCCCTTTTGAATGTGTAAGATGCTTCTTTATCAGTCGTTCAAGGAGCATACTCAAGATTATTACAGTCAGGGTCCACGCCAACATATCAGGTGTTTCAAGGTACTTTTTCGCTTCGTAAAGATCCTTTCCTATGGAAGGAGAAGGAGAGCAAAGCACCTCGGCAGCTATTCCCGCTTTCCATGCAAGTCCCATTGAGGTGAGAAGCCCCGAAATGAAATAAGGCTTTACCGATGGTATCCAGAAATGCAGTAAAGACCTTGCCGGAGTAAATCCGAAGGCACGTGTCATTTCAAGTATATCGTTGTCGCATTTGTTGATCCCCAGCATTGTCTGTGCATATATTATGGGTGTTACCATGAGGAAGGAGATGAATACGGGTACGGCTGTATTCTCAAACCACACAAGAGTCAGTATTATGAAGGATGCCACGGGAGTGGAACGGATCACAGTCATCATAGGTGATATGAGCATATCGGAAAGCTTTGATAACGATGATACGATACCGCATAAAAGTCCTGCGGCGATACCTATAAGGAAGCCGCCAAGTATTCTCAATACGGAGAATAATACGGAAAGATAAAATTCACCGGTAGCCATAAGGGTAAATAAAGCGCCGATGACTCTGTGAGGATACGGTAGTAAAAGCTCGCTTTTCACAAAGTACGCCGCGGCGTACCAGACAGATATCCAGAAAAACGCCGCGATCGTAATATGTACAAGCTTTTTGACAGAAAAGCTTTTTTTTGTCATTTTATCTTGAGAAGTAGAAGTCTTCTCCGGGGAGAGCTCCTCCGACGGAGCTTGTATCGGCTTCAAGATATACATTCAGTACTTTCTCGGACATAGACTTCATTTCGCTGCCCTCTATGAAGCATATGTTGCAGTTGGGGAGCGCCTTCTTTGCAACAGCTGCTTTGGGAATGATGCCGAACTTTTCTATGAGAAGAGAAGCTTCTTCGGGAGATCCGTTTACATATTCAACGGAAGCCTTGTATTCATCGAGAAACTTAGAGAATGCTTTGGGGTTCTTTTCCGCAAATTCCTTGCGAACAACTATACAACCCTGAACGAGAGATGCACCGGAGCTTACCTTGTTCCACTCATCTGTAAGGGAAAGGGCTATTCTTACATTTTCGGAAGCGCTGAGAGCCGCAGTAACATTGGGTTCGGGAAGCATTGCGATATCAGCTTTGCCCGCTCCGACCATGGTAGCGAGAGTTGCGTGATCCGCTTCATATACGATGGTAACGTCCTTATCGGGGTCTATATTGTTTTTTGAAAGTATATATCTGAGAATGTATTCGGGAGTTGAGCCCTGACCTGTGGCATATATCTTCTTGCCCTTGAGATCGGCAACGCTGTTGATCGTATTTCCGTTTTCAAGAACGTAAAGAACGCCGAGAGTGTTGATAGCCGCGATCTGTATCTCTTTACCTTCAACGCCGTGAAGCTTTGTATAAAGCTTTGCCGCAAGGTTTATGGGAAGAGCCGCCACATCAACGCTGCCGCTTCCGAGAGCCGCTGTTACCTCATCGGGTGAGGATGCCGCAGTAAATGTATATATATTCGCCGTTGTTTTTGCTTCATTGTCCTCCATGAGCTTTGACATTCCCATGCCTGTGGGGCCCTTAAGAGTTGTGATGCGGATCTCACCCGCTTCCTCAGAGGAGCAGCCGGTGAAAAGGCTGAGAGCTGTCATAACGGAAAGTATGATGAGAATAAGTGATCTTAAGCTTTTGTTTTTCATTGGGATTTTCCTTTTTCTTATGTGTTATTTATAATCTTTCCGACAGAATATCTCTGTTCAGAATTACTATACTTTTTTTGTTGGTGTCGATAGCACCCGATTCCTTCAACGAATCGATGGAACGGTAAAGGGAGCTTCTGCCCATGCAGAGCTTTTTTGCCAACGCCGAATATCCCTCTTCCACATTCAATATACCGTCCTTTGCATTGGAGAGGATATATGATGAAAGTGAAGTAACTGAATCCGAAGCGGTAAAGGATGATATCCTTTTATTAAGGAACATTATCTTATTTGACAACGCCTTAACATAATTAAGGGCGAAGCGGGGAGATAATTCGATGACCTTTTCCGTCAGATCCCTTGAAAAGCATATAATGGCGGAATCCGCATATGACATGATCTTTGTGGGAAATTCGTGCTCCTCCGACAAAACGGTAGCTATTCCACACACATCCGATGGTGAAAGTATGTTCAGAAGTACATCCGAATTACTTCCGGATGTGTATATTCTGATATTTCCGCGGACCACAATGAAGAAAAACGGCACAGCCTTGCGCTTTTCGTATATCATGTCTCCCGCATTTGAAAGGATCAGCTCGCATCTGTCGTCCGACAGGATCTTTTCAATAACTTCGTCCTCAGTATCCTTGAATAACGGACACATTTTAACTGCGGAAAGATATTCCTTGATAAAACATTCCTTCATCTGTGTGCTTCATACCTCCTTTCGTTTGTCCCAAATGGGACATTTATATTGTATCATGTTCCGCAGAAAAAGTCAATACGCGATAAATATTAATTTCACGGTATTATTAACGAAAAAAACTTGAAAAAATGCTGAAAATAGATTATAATGCATACAGCAGAAAAATTATCGGCAATAATTGAATGTGATTCTGTTCGTATACAGATTCGAAAGGATACGAAATGATAAATAAAGAAAAGAACAAGAAAAAATACTCCGTCGGTATAGATTTCGGAACACTGTCCTGCCGTGCCGCTGTGGTGGATCTTGAGACGGGAGAAGAAAAAAGCGGAGTGGAAAGCGTTTATGCTCACGGTGTAATGACCGAAAAGCTTGAATACGGTGCCACTTTAGGTAAGGATTATGCTATTCAGGATCCCCGTGATTACATAGAAGGTCTTTCAGCAATTAAAAAAGCGGTTGAAGCGGCGGGAATCGAGCCTAACGATATTGTAGGTCTCGGTGTGGATTTCACATCTTCAACGGTGCTTGCTCTCGATGAAGAGGGAATGCCCCTTTCCTTTAAGGAAGAATACAAAAACGATCCCCACGCTTATGCGAAGCTGTGGAAGCACCACGGAGCCGCAAAGGAAACGGAGCTTATAACGAAGATGGCTGTGGAGAGAAATGAAAGCTTTCTTTCAAGATACGGCGGTGCGGTATCCTCCGAATGGATGATCCCGAAGATATTGGAGACCTTCAATTACTCTCCCAAGGCGTACGAAAGTGCCTCACGCTTTTCCGAGGGCGGTGACTTTATAACGAGATTCCTTACGGGAGGTGATAACTGTAGTATCGGCGGTGCAGGCTTCAAGACGTTCTGGAATGAGAAGGACGGTTACCCTTCAACAGAATATTTCAGATCGTTGAATGAAGAATTTGGAAATACCGTTACCGATAAGCTGTGTCATACTCTTACGAAGCCTTGCGAAAAAGCAGGACTTCTGAATTCCCGCGGTGCGCTTATTACGGGACTTCCGGAGGGGCTTCCCGTAGCCTCCTTTGTTTTGGATGCCCATGCGGGAATGCCTGCATGCGGAATAACATCATCGGGAGAGCTCCTTATGATAATGGGTACGTCCACCGTGCTTATCGCATCATGCGAGGAGTACAGAGATATTCCCGGTATCTGCGGAATAGTAAAGGACGGAATAGTACCGGGACTTTATTCTCTTGAAACGGGACAAAGCTGTACCGGCGATCTTTACGATTGGGTGGTCTCAAACTGCGTTACGGAAAAGTATTTTGCCGAAGCGGAGGAAAGGGGAATATCTATTCATGCATTGCTCTGTGAAAAGTGTGCCGATAAGAAGCCCGGCGAAACGGGACTTGTGGCTCTCGATTGGTGGAACGGTAACAGAAGCATACTTCAGAGAGCTGATGTTTCGGGAATGATCCTCGGTATGACTCTCGAAACAAAGCCCGAGGACATATACAGGGCGGCTCTTGAAGCGACTGCCTTCGGCTCAAGAATAGTATATGAAAACCTTCTTAAAAACGGTATGGAGATCAATAAGATAACTGCTTCCGGCGGTATTCCGCAGAAGAATCCTCTTCTCATGCAGATATACTGCGATGTTTTTAACGCCCCCATATCAGTTTCCTCTGTAAAGCAGCCCGGAGCATACGGAAGCGCTCTTTACGGCGCCGTTGCGGGAGGATATTTTGAGAATATCACAGAAGCTGCAAAGATAAACGGCAGAAATATAAGCCGTACATATTACCCCAATGAAGAGAATGCCCGTACATATAACGAGCTTTTCAATGAATATGTATTACTCCACGATTATTTCGGACGCGGCGCCAATGAATGTATGAGACGCCTGAGAGAAATTTCCGAAAAGGCGAAAAAAATATAAAATACTATTGACAAGCACAAATTTATATGATATACTCTAACTGTACTAAGCGTATTAGTACAGTTAGTTTGTTTTATAGGTTGATCGAAAGGAGAAAATTCGTTTTATGATAACCGTTGATTTTAAAGACAGACGGCCGATTTATCTCCAGATCGTTGAGAACATAAAGCTTCTTATTTCGAAGGGTGCATTGAGTGAAAACGAAAAGCTCCCCAGCGTGCGAAGTCTTTCCCTTGAGCTGGGTATAAATCCCAATACGATACAGCGTGCTTACGGCGAGCTGGAAAGACAAGGCGTCATCAATACAGTTCAGGGAAAGGGCGTATTCGTCTCATCGGAAACGGAAAGTGTTATCGAAGAAAGAAAAAAAGAAGCACTCCGCAAGTTTTCCGCAGCTCTTTCGGAAGCAAAGTCTGCGGGGGTTGACGAAAAAACGATACTGGAATTTGTGAAGGCATCATTTAACGGTGAAGGAGGAAACCAATGATAGAGATCAGAAACTTGTCAAAGACATATAAGTCAAGCGGTGTCAAATCTCTTGACGATGTAACAATGGATGTAAAGACCGGGGCGGTTCTGGGACTTTTGGGTACGAACGGTGCGGGAAAATCCACGATGCTGAGAATTCTTTCGGGAATATACAAGCAGGACAGCGGTACCGCCCTTGTGGACGGTCAGGTCGTATTCGATAATAATAAGCTTAAAAGCCGCATATCGTATATTTCCGACGATCAGTTTTATCTCAATTCCTGCACGCTTCACGATATGAGCAGGCTTTATTCCACATTTTATCCCACATACTCGAAGGAAAGATTTGAAAGCCTCGTTAAAAGCTTCGGACTTGACCCCGACAGAAAAGTAAATACGTTTTCAAAGGGTATGAGACGTCAGGGAGAGGTCATTCTTGCTTTGTCGGTAATGCCGAAATATATGTTCTGCGACGAGACCTTCGACGGACTTGATCCTCTTATGAGAGAATATGCCGCAGGCATACTTATGGCGGATGTTGCCGAATACGGAACGACTGTAATTCTTTCCTCACACAATTTAAGAGAGCTTGAACAGCTTTGCGATCATATCGCCCTTATACATGACGGAAAGCTTCTTATAAACAGAAGCGTTGACGATATGAAGGACAATACCTTCAAGTGTCAAGTAGTTTTCGATAAGCCCGATATATCCGTTGACAGAATGGAGCCCTTCGATATTAAGAAGACGGGAAAGCTTACATCCTTTGTTGCTGTGGGTACAAATGAAGAATTGGAAGAAAAAATAAAGAATATCGCTTCCGAAAACGGTGCGGAGCTTGTGTATTTTGAAGCTCTCCCCCTGACTCTTGAAGAGATATTTACACATGAGCTTAACAGCAGAGGACTTAATAAGCTTATTTACGGAGGTGAAAACCATGAAAAATGAATCCCTCGCACGTACGAAGAACAGCATTATAGGATGCATTAAAAATAATCTGATAAACGGCTGGCCCGTAATGCTTATCATATTCGTTATATATCTGCTTGCAGGACCCGTGTTCTTGTTCGTGACCTTCAAGGATGATTATGAGCGTCTTAACAGAAATATGCAGAATCTTGAAAATGCATATGATGTTGCCCGTGAAATAAGGGAAGAAGGATATAATACGATCTCCGAAAACGCCTACTATACAAAATACGGAAAATACACCGCTGTTGATTATTACCGTGTCAACAACTTCCTGACAGCTCTTGATATGGATGAGTATTATGATGAGCAGATAAGCTATTACATGGTATCCCTTGAGGATTCTCTTGAAGAGATCTATGGCACTACGGGTATAATAATAGCGTGTGTCATCGGCTTTGCCATAGTATTCTTCGTTGCAAAGCATTGCTTTGCATTTGATAAGGGTAAAAAGAATACGGATTTTTACGGTGCCTTGCCCGTAACAAGATATGAGTATTACATCTCCTCCGTTATCTGCACTCTGATTTTTTCCATAGCTCCGATCGTTGTATCGGGACTTCTGACAGTACCTGCCCTTGCCGCCGCAAAGGCTACGGAGGTGGTGGAGGCTTCGGTGCTTTGGTCATATGCGGGAAAATATATCCTTTCCGCATTCCTTCGTATGTATGACTTTATAGCTCTTGCCGTTATTGCCAATATTGTGGGAAATACGGTAGGCGCCGCTATGGTCAATTACGGTATATTGAATTTCTATATCGTGGCTTTCCTCGGTCTCGGTTGTGCCATATCGAATATGGCGGGAAGCACCTTTGAGAATTATCTTTCGAAAATAGTTGGTATGGAGGAATTCCTTCTCAACTCCTCTCCCTTCTTGAGAATGATATTCTCTCTTGAGGGTACAACGTTTGCTCTTGAGGGCTTTGCTTCTCATCTTATTTGGTTTATTGTTTCCACTGCGATCCTTGCGGGAGGATGCTTTATATTTGCACTCCGCAGAGCGGAAAATTCTGTTTTGCCCTGCTCCTTCAGACCGGTAAGATATGTGGTTCAGTACATGTCGATGATAGTTGCTTCTCTTGCGGTGAGTATGCTTTTCGAAGCAATGAGCAATACGGGAATAATCGGAATTTGCGTAATGAGCATAATTTCCTGCTTCCTTTCCTTTATATGTCTCAATGCTTTGTTTGAGGGAAGCTTAAGACTTCTTTTGAAAAATGCCCGTCATATGTTCATTCTTTTCGGAAGTGTTGTTTTCCTTACCATTTTCGTTTTCGGTGATATTTTCGGAGTTTTCAATGTTCCCGACCCGACGGAGCGGAATTTTAAAAGCGTTACGCTTTCCTTTAACGATCAGTTTTATGTGGGTGTTACCGCAGGACCTACGGAGGTCACTATTACAAGATCATCCTCCGAAGAAGCTAAAAAGGTTGCTATGGATATAATAAAGGCGAGAAAAACTGCATACGGGTATGAAAACGGAAGCGAGAGTGTTACCGTAACCGCGAGCACACCGGATGTATACTATGTGGATGAGGAATTGTTAAAATACGGTTATCAGAACGTACCCCTTGAAAAGAAGCTCTATTCCGATGAGCCTGTTTTCGAAACGATACACGGCTCTCTGAAGCTTGTGGGAAGACATGACATAGATTATATCGAATTCATGAAGCAGTATGTTCCTTATATGCGTGTCACTGTACGTTACGGTATTTTTGAGGACAGCTTCTCCTTGAGGGACGAAAAGGTATCAAATAAGCTGATATCCGATATAGCAGAATTTGCGGATCTGAAGACTCCCTTTGAAGATATCTTGAAGTCCGATTTTGCGGGTGAGGTATCCGCTTGTACGATATACGAAAGTGCTCTTTGCAAGCTCGGAGTTTACAACGGATACGCTAAGAAATTCCTATCGGACAATCAGCTTTCCGCATTCAAGGTGGCATTGAAAAAGGATCTGGATAATGCAAAGCCCTCCGATTTTACCGCTCCTTCACGCTATATTGCCATACTTAAGGCTAAGAATACAAGCTTCAAGTATGACAGCGGAGGAATAAGCATTCCCGAAAGCTTTACCAATACTATCGGTATTCTGAGGGAATTCGGATGTATCTTGGATGTTGACGATGATCTTGAGACCCTTACGAAATACGTTATCGGCGTTGATAAATATGACGAGCAAAGCGGAACATATAAGACTCATTGGGATGTGATGAACAGGGTTGCGGACGAAAAGGATGAATATTCTTATTCCGACGATGCGAAGGTCAAGAAATTCATTTCCGAAAACATCTTTGTTCCGTATGATCTTTGCTACAGCTCACTTCTCAGCATTTCGCCCAAGGAGTATTATAAGGTATATGCTACGGCAGGCTATAAAGGACTTATAATAACCTTTGACGTATGCACCGAATAGTGGGGAAGTCAATATGAAAAACAGAAGAATATTGACACTGACCTTCAGCGTTCTGTCGCTGTTATGCTTTATGACTTCGTGTGTAAGAGATATGAATTATATAATATCTTACGAACCGCATCTGCGCGGCGTTGTTGAGAGCATGGATATTACCACTGCGGTTATCGAGTGCACCCCGGAGGAAAACAACGGTTACGGCGGAAGATACAGAATATCCCTCGAACCCGAAAATCCTCATAGCTATGATGATGTGAAGGTAGGGGATAAGATATTCGTTTATTACAACGGTAAGATGACGGATGACAGTATACCGTTGATAACGAAAGTATATGCTATACTTTTGGATGTTTCTGCACAAGCAGAGAGTACGACATCCGAACAGACGGAATAATATTGCGTAAATGCAAAAAATGAAAGAGGCTGAACCGAAATGCTATTGTATTTTAGCATTTTCGTCAGCCTCTTTCGAGCTTCACAAATTTAACGTAAACCAACAGTTGATTAAAAAATATTTATCAGAGATTGACAACCGACAAAAAACATGGTATACTGTACATGTACCGCACAGGTGCATTTTCGGTAGCGAAAAAACAAATCGTTGCCAATATCATTTTTGAAGATCAAGTTAAGGAGGCGAATATTATGATGAATGCTTAT
>SVTV01000045.1 GCA_015063605.1 Oscillospiraceae bacterium | reverse complement strand
AAGGACATCGAGCAGGTGGAGTATGAGGTTGGAAGTCTCGCGGTTGTAAATGCCGTTTGCCTTCTCCTTGAGTCTCTTGGCGTTAAGAGCATCGATAGCAACTCTGAGTTCAAAGGGGGTGAGTTTGAGTCTGCGAACCATCGCGTATCCGTTTTTCATCTGTAAGTCCTCTCTTTCCTTCTTTCTGTCTATATTATATCAGAAAAGGAGGGATTTCTCAAATGTGCGATTATATTCGCGAGTTCGAGTCCTGGTTGTCGTAAAAACAAAGCATTTTTCAGCAAAAAATTACGACATTGAAAAAAGCCCTTAAAAACACGAAAAGTCCTTGAAAATCAAGGACTTTTGTATGTTGTAGTCTTTTCGTACTACATAGATGGTGGAAGCGGCGAGAATCGAACTCGCGTCCGAAATCCTCTTCACCGAGCTTTCTCCGGGTGCAGATTATGATTTGATCTCGCTCTTACCGACGTCCATAATCAGACTTCGGAAAGCGCCAGCCTTTGGATCATGATACGGCGCAAGGCAAAACCGTATTCACGTACATCGCGAGTGTCATGCCGATGTAAAAGCCGCGATCCTCTTTTACTCGACATCTGCCCTTAGGCAGCTACTAATGTTCTGTTATTAGCGTTTAATTTTAAAGTTCCGGCTTTTAAAGAGATTCCGAAAAGCTCTACCCGCTTACCCAATGTCAAAAACCCCGTCGAAGCCATTACGCTCCCATGTTTTTACATTGAATACATGATTCATTTTTATACCGATATCTTATCAGCTTAATTATTATAACATATTTTTACGATTTATTCAATAAGTGAAACGTTAAATTTATGTTACAAAAGATACTTCCCGAAGGAGGATAGTAATATAACTGTTCCCCCTCGGGATATTTTTATTCGCAAAAGATCAAATTATTCTATAACGACGACCTCATAATCGCCTATTTTATCAAGAGTGAAGGACAGTTTGCTTCCATCCCCTGCGATATTCTCAGCTTTCGCACCTCTGAGGGAGCGGAGGGAGAATTTTTCCTTTTCAACACCGAAGCCCTCAAGATAAAGCTCAAAGGGTACATTGTAAAGAGGAACAATGCTTTCGATGGGACGAGCCATCGCACCTGTAAGATTTATTACGTGAAGAATATATCTTTCTTCCTGCCTTCTGAGGACCACCTCATAAAGTCCCGACGCATCGGAAACCACAACGGGGCGGGCTGTGATCTCGCAGAAGTTACGCATTATCCTTGCATGGTCTCTTATATTGCGCGCCAATGTCGTTTCACCGATATTACCGCTGATATAATATGCCTTGCCCTTTCCGTATTTATGACATGTAACGGAAGGATATCTGTTTTCCGTCGGGATCGATGCATAAGTACTTGGGATGGGATCTGTATTGCGCATAAGGATTTCCACATCATCGGAAAAGCTCATTTTCGCATTGAGAAGAGGAGCCGGTATTCTGTCCATAGTCAAACCCTCGAGCAATTCGTGATCGTGCTGCTTGAACATAAATGAAGTACCTATATCACTTCTCACTCTTGCGGGATCATTCGAAGTGAAGCCGAAAACATCCGCCAGCTTCGATCCGCCCGCAAAGCTTCCGTCCTCATTGTACATAGCTACATCGAAGTTTCCGAGGATATTTCCGCCGCCCTTTACGTATTCCTTGATAATACGGGCTTGCTCATCACCCAAGCATGCGACCTCGGGCAGGATAACGGAATCGTAATCGAATATTCTTCCGTCGGTAATGCTCACCTCGTCTATGATATCGAACTGAATATGGCTTCTTTCAAGGACATTGAAAAAGGCAAGCAACGCGCCTCTGTGGTCGCCTCTTTCGGGATATCCCGCTTTTCTTGCTGCCACAAAATCGCTGTCTCCGATGCTGGAGGCGTAATTATTCGCCGTATTCTGCGACCACATCAAGGCAACTCTTGCACAAGTCTTCGAAGCCGAAAAAGCATCCTTGTTTGAAAGGATGAAATCATTCATCTCCTTCGCCTTCAATACAGCCTCCTTATCCTTGAACTCGGATGGTGAAAAATGTACACCGTACCATATGTTTGAGCCGTTAGCATAGCTCTGAGCATAAGAAAGGACCGTTTCCGCAGGAGAGTGGAGATAATAAGCTATTCCCGATTCGTTTCCCGCAAAGAAGCAAACGAGAGGCTTTTCCCCTTTCAGGCGGTCTCCCGATATTCCTTCAAGATGCTTGGCGTGGCTGCTCACGTGCCACAGTCCCACGGGATCTATCTGAGCCTTGTGGAAGCCGCCCTCTGCGCCCAGGATATCGACATAATCGTATATCTTTCTTGTATTGCTTCCCGTAACATCCGCTCTCAATGCGGAATTATTTATGTAGAGAGCAATATCGGGATTTATTCGCTTTATTGTCTCATACGCTTCCCTGATATGTCCCGTTGCCGATTCGATTCGCATGGTCTGAAGCTCAAGACGTGTAGCCTCGTATATGGAGTGACCGAAACGTTTTTCGAAATCCGCCTTGCATACCTCGCAATAGCATCCTCTTTCGTGCATCAAGGGACCGTCAAGAAACACACCGTCTATATCATGTGTACAGAGCATTTCAAGCTCTTTTATGAAATTCTTATGGAAAGCTCCGTTTACATTTGCACATACTATATTGTATATACCGTAAGCGGGCATAGTCTTTCCCTCTTTTGTAAGCTGGAGCCAATCGGGATGCTCCTTTGAAAGAGCTTCTCCCACACAGTGAGTGTTATTGTAAATAATCTCGCGTATACCGTGCTTACGGGATTTTTTCAAGTAGCTGTCAAGCTTTTTTCCGTGCTCCGCCTCATTGTAATATCCCATATGTCCCTTAGCCACAAGATGAAGATTCTGTTCCGTACTGAAGCCGTACTTCGATACGTATTCGTCGAGCACCCATTCATCATCGTCTCCGAGATTGCACTGTACCGCACTTATCGTAAGGGGCTGTTCCTGCCACCAACGCTTTTTTTCTTCCATTTTAACCTATCCTCGATATTATTCGGGGGTTGGCACAAAAAATGTGACAACCCCGTTTTCATTTTATATGTCCGAAATTATTCAATAACGATCACTTCATAATCCTCTATCTTATCCAAGGTAAAGGATATTTCGCATCCGTTCTTATAAACGTTTTCGATCTCCGCATTTCTTACGGATCTGAGGGAATAGTTGTTCTTATCTATGCCGAAGCCTTCAAGATTGAGCTTGAATGCAACGTCGTGAAGAGGAACTATCTTTTCCACAGGTCTTGCCATAGCGCCTGTAAGATTTACTACGTGGAGAATAAATCTGTTCTCCTGCTTTCTGAGAACCACCTCATAAAGACCCGCATCGTTGCTTATAACGGTGGGACGGGATGATATCTCGCAGAACTTCGCAACGAGCTTTGCATAATCCGTTACGTTTCTTCCGATAGCAGTTTCGGCATAGTTTCCGCTTATATAGTAAGCGCAGCCGTCTCCGTACTTATGAGCCGTTACAGAAGGATATCTGTCGTCCTCGGGTATATGAGCGTATGTGCTGGGCATGGGATGGATACTCTTCATAAGCACATCAACATCCTCTGCCATTTCATACTCGGCATTGAGTATAGGAGTGGGAATTCTGAAGAAGGAGAGAGAATCGAGCATGGAATGATCCTTCTGCTTGAACATATAGGATGTTCCTATGCTGGGAGATCTTACGATCTTGGGCGTTCCCTTAAAGCCGAATACCTCTGCGAGCTTGGACTTGCCCGCAAAGCTTCCGTCTTCATTGTACATACCTACGTCGAAGTTGCCCAATATCTTACCGCCCGTTGCAACGTACTCGGAAATAAGCTGAGCCACTTCATCGGAGAGACAAGCAACCTCGGGAAGGATGACTGCATCGTAATTGCAGATGGTACCGTTTGTGATGCTGACTTCATCAATAATATCAAACTGTACGTGATTTCTTACGAGCATATCGTAAACGGAGGACAATGCACCGAAGTGGTCGCCTCTGTCTGTGTAACCTGTCTTTCTTGCCGCTACGAAGTCGCTGTCCGTTACGCTTGCGGCATAGTTGTTCGCTGTGTTATGAGACCACATCAAAGCAACTCTCGCACAAGTCTTGGAAGGTGCATATATATCCTTGTTATCAAGAATATACTTATTCATTGCGGTAGCAACCTTAGCGGATTCCGTATCCTTGAATTCGGAGGAATTGAAATGAACGCCGTACCAGATATTGGAGCCGTTTGCATAACTCTGAGCATATGTCAAGGCTGTTTCGGCAGGAGTGTGCATGTAATAAGCCACGCCGGATTCGTTGCCCGCAAAGAAGCATACGATAGGCTTTTCGCCCTTAAGCGTGTCACCTACTATGCCTTCAAGATGCTTTGCACGGCTGCTTACGTGCCACAAGCCTGTAACGCCCATAGCTGCTGTATGGAAGCCGCCTTCCGCACCTATCATGTCAACGTAGTTGAAAAGCTCTCTTGTGTTGCTTCCGGTGATGTCTGCTCTGAGAGCGGAGTTATTAAGATATACGGCTATTTCGGGATTGATGCTCTTAACAAGCTCATAAACCTCTTTTACGTGCTGTGTAACGGAATTTACACGCATTTTCTGAAGCTCTATTCTGGTTGCTTCATAAATGGAGTGACCGAACATCTTTTCAAATTCAGCCTTACATACTTCACAGTAGCATCCGTTGTCACGCATTACGGGACCATCAAGGAATATACCGTCTATGTCATGCTTGCACAAAGCGGCTATTTCCTCAAGGAAGTGCTTGTGCCAAGGACCCTTGGGATTGACACAATTAAGGTTGTATATGGAATATGCGGGCATTCTGCCGCCATCCTTTGTAAGCTGGAGCCAATCGGGATGTTCTGCTGCTATAGCATCACCTATACAGTGAGTATTGTTGTAAATGATCTCTCTGATACCGTACTTACGGGATTTCTTCAGATATTCATCAAGCTTTGCACCGTGCTCGGCTTCGCTGTAATATCCCATATGTCCCTTAGCCACGAGGTGAAGGTTCTGTTCCGTATTGAAGTAGGACTTGGAAACGTATTCATCCATAACGTATGCATCGGGATCGCCGTCATTGCACTGTACCGCGCTTATCGTAAGAGGCTGATTAAGCCACCAATGTTTTTTCTGTTCCATTTTCACTTATTCCTTTTTTGAATAAATTTATTTCTGTTCCCGAATATCTTCAAATATATCGGGTATCTTTATTCCCTGAGGACAGCGTGAAACACACGCACCGCAGGCTATACACTTATTTGCTTCATCCCTTATTTCATCGGGTATAGGAGGATTTTCCGGCTCCTCATCGGAATCGGACTTTTTGACCTTCAGACCGAAGAGATACGTATTGTACTTTGCAAATGTCTCCGGAATGGCTATTTCCATGGGACAATCCTCTACGCAATAGCGGCAGGATGTACAAGGAATGTACTTTCCGTTCTTTATTGCCGCCGCAACCTTCATGGCGCCGTTCATTTCCGCTTCGGAAAGAGGTCTTATATCCTCAAAGGTCTTGAGATTCTGCTCTGTCTGCTCCATATTTGACATACCGGAAAGGATGACCAATACATTTTCAAAGCTTGAGCAGAAGCGGAAGGCAAATTCGGCGGGTGAGGAATCAGTTACCTCTGAGAGGACAGCCAAAGCCTCGGGAGAGAGATTAGCCAATGAACCGCCGCGAACGGGCTCCATTACTATAACGGGAATTTCCCTCTTTGTTACCGCATCGTATTCCGCCTTTGCATTACCGGTAAAATAATCAAGATAATTGAACTGGAGCTGAACGAAATCCCATTCGCCCTCATCGAGCATTTTTTCAAGGTCTGCAACGGTGCCGTGATAGGAGAATCCGAAATTCTTTATGATCCCGTTTTTCTTCTTTTCAAGGCAGTATTCATAAACTTCAAAGTCCTTTGCCTTCTGCCAAAGCTCACCGTTCATGGCATGGAGAAGGTAAAAATCAAAGTAGTCGGTCTTAACGCATTCAAGCTGATAGTTAAAGACCTTATCTACATCTTCCTTTACGTTAACAGCCCAAAGAGGAAGCTTGTTTGCTATCTTGAAGCTTTCTCTCGGCATATCCTTTGCATGCTCTTCGCAAAGAAAATCTCCGAAAAACTTTGCACTTTCACCCTTGTGATAGCCGTACGCCGTATCAAAATAGTTAACGCCGTTGTTATATGCCTTTACAAGCATTTCGCCTGCATGTGCTCTGTCTATGCTTTCATCCTCCTTCAAGGGGAAACGCATTCCGCCAAAACCGAGATGAGACAAAGCTTCGCCTGTTTTTTTGTATGTTCTGGTTATCATAGGATCAGCTCCTTATATTTATTAATTTTTCTCACGTAATCGATCAACGCAAGAAGATCTGAATTCAAAATTAAAAACCGAATAAATCGTTCAGCTCGCCCTCGGGTCTTCTTCCGTATTCGCTCAATTCGAAGGCTTCGCAAGCAACGACATTCTTACCCTGCTCGCCGTACTTCTTTATAAGCTCCTCACGATACTTATCGGCATCGGAGAAGCTGTGACTGATAGAGGTCTTTTCTCTTATCCACTTATCTCTTGCCGGACCTTCCTCCGGAATGTTCTGATCCTCGCCGTCCGCATATGCAAGCCACTCATATATCTGGGATTCCTGGCACTTGAACATCTCTATCTTTGTGTCTACGGAATCGCTTATATCAACGACGATCTCGGGTGTAAAGGGAGAGGGTCTCTTGAAATTATCGGAAAAGTAAAGTATTACGGGGGGCTTCTTCATGGGAGGAGTAAGCGGACAAACATTGGGTATGATTATCGCATATGAAGAGTCCTGAACGAGCTGAGCCGTTATTCTGTGATCGGGATGATAGTCACATGTTCTGTGAGTAAGAAGGATATCGGGAGAAAAATCTCGGATAGCCTTAATAAATCTTTCTCTTGTCTGGATATCGGGCTGAATACCGTTATTGTGTATATCGAACACTTCGTATTCTATAAGATTACCTATTTTAGCCGCCTTCTGAACCTCGTTGTATCTTCTTCTTGCAAGCTGACCGCCGCCTATTATGTGGTGGCCCGTGTCACCGTTTGTAGCGGAAATAAATTTTACCTGATGTCCTGCACGAGCAAGCTTAACGGCAGTTCCCGCAAAGCAAAGATCGCAATCATCGGGATGAGCACCTATAGCTAATATTCTCATAAAAATAGTTACCTTTCGTAATTGTTTAGGGATCTGTTAAACTGAAATTATTTTCCCAATTTTCCCTTTATCGCATCAATGATCCTTACGATAGCGGGAGAAAGAACAAGATTTACAATAAATTCGCCTACAAAGTTAAATCCTGCAAGTCCGAGGAAGAGAAGCTCCATTTCATTTCCGAATGAGCCAAACGCATCGGGAAACATGGTGGGAAGCTCACCCATTGTCTTAAAGTAGAACAAAAGCATTCCTATAACAAATATTCCCGTATTCGCAATGGGAGCCGAAACGGAAGCGATAACTGTCTGAACAGTCTTGTACTTACCGTTAAAAAGCTTACCCAGCGCCTTGTATAACAAACCTGCAACAAAGCCTGCCATAGTTGCCTTCAAAAGACAGAGCACCAGGAATATAATGGGATTGGCGCTCCAAAGCAAGAAGGAAAAGCCGTCAACACCCAATACTCCCATCAATGCGGTTATAATACCGAATACCGCTCCCAGAAAAGCTCCCACCTTCGGTCCGAGAAGGCAAGCACCTATTACTATGGGAACAAGGACAAATGACATCGGCAGCATACCTATTTTGATAAAGGAGCCGGCGAATTGTAAAACAATAACAAGAGATGCGAGTATGGCCGTCTGTACCATCACGCGGATAAAGTCTGAGCCCGTTCTTCTTGATGAACGAGTCGAATTAGAATTTTTCATCTTAAAAAATTCCTTTCAAAATAATGAAATATATTACTTAAGCTGCCGTCTCACCAAACATGAGTACAGCGCCAAAAGCCGTTTATACTTTATAACGTTGCTTTATTTTGTCAAATCCGAAGGATTTGCCTGATCCGAAGGATCTTATCAGTCATTTTCGGGAACAAAAGCATCACCGAACCTGCATACACCGCCATAGGCGTGTATTCTGTTTCCCGCAAGAAGATATGCTTTGACCTCTCTCCGGAGTCTTGTATCCTCGGGATATTCCTCGGGAGAAGAATACTTTCCGAAGAAGACGAATCTTATGACCTCAGTACCGCTGCTTGCAACGGGATAGCATGAAAAATCATGCTTAAAGCCCACAAGATTTGACTTGTCTCCCAATATCTCTTCTATTTTGGGATCGAATATCCAGGTAGAGCCGTGCATCATCACGGGATGAAATTCGGGATAAAGCTTTGCAAAAAGAGCCTTCGCCGCATCGTATGACATATGTCTGTTGGCGTCGTCTATTTTTGAATTTCTGGGAATATGAACGCTGACATAATGATCGCCCGGGGAGTATATCTTTCTCCATTCGGATTTAAGAAAGCTCGTGGGCTTGGCTTCGTATCTGCCCATTTTATTTGCGGCACATCCGATATAATCGAATTCCGTTTCGCAGACCTTTTCGACACGGTTACCGTTATCGGCTTCTCCGTCATCCTCAAAGCCCGCGGCGCCGACTATCATTCCCGAGGGATGTACACGGACATTATCCGCAAGTATCTTTATTTCACCCGTAGTCTTATTCTCAAGAGCGATCATATTGTATTTGCTGTCCGTGACCATTTCAAATTCAAGCTGCTCTATACGGAGTATCCTTCCGTGGGCAAAGCGCAGACACCATCTGAAAGCGAGAAAATCGAAGGCGGGCTTGCCCGTTCTCATTTCCTCAAGCTGTATTCCCCACTGGTATCTGTTAAGTGAAGCTTTTATAATCTCATCCGGAAGATCATGCTCAAGATATCCTTTATACTGACTCTCCACCAAGGGAAGAATAGCAAAAAGGAACATGAAATCGGCTTCCTCGTCCGGCTCTGCGGGCATGGTTATCTCCTTCACTCGTTCAAGATACGTTTCCTTATCGGAAAAGCCTTCGGATACAATATTCATAAAGGCGATAAGGTCGCATCTTTCACGCATTTTTTCGGCGGATGACAGGATGCATCCGAGATATTTCTCATTGAACAATCCGTATTTATCGTTCAATCCCTTTATATATTCCTCGGTAGCATAAGTATCATCAAACAGAGTGCCGTCTTCCAGTTTTCTTTTGTATATATCGGGGAAGAAGGAGGGCAAGGTCTTCAGCCCGAGCGCCTCCTTCAGATCGTTAATGTATTCTTGTGACATTTCAATCGGAAAGCTTAGCGCTTTACTCTTGCATTGCCGCCCCAGATGCTCCATACCTGCTCTTCATCAGCAGGCTGTGCATAGTCTGTAAGGAATGTGGTTGCGAGAGCTCCGCTTGCCCAACCGAACTGTATCCACTTTTCGGGTTCCCAATTCTTGAGAATAGCGTAAAGCATACCGCCTACGAATCCGTCGCCGCCGCCGATTCTGTCGAGAACGCGGATCTCACGAGGCTCAACTACCTGCCATTCGTCGCCTACGAGCATGATAGCGCCCCAAAGGTGGCTGTTTACGTTGATGACCTGACGGAGAGTTGTAGCATATACGGAGGTATTGGGATAAGCTTCCTTTACTCTCATTATCATTTCCTTGAAGTTGTTGATCTTGGAAGCAATGTCTTTTCCGCCTGCTTCGGGTCCCTTGATGCCGAGGCAAAGCTGGAAGTCTTCTTCGTTACCTATAAGGATATCGGAAACGCTTGCTATTTCGGAGAAAACTTCGCCGAGCTCCTTTTCACGTCCGATCCAGAAGGATGCACGGAAGTTAAGGTCGAAGGAAATGAGTGTGCCGTACTTCTTAGCCGCTCTTGCAAGCTCGAGACAGAACTTACTTGTTTCGGGAGAAAGAGCTGCGATAAGTCCGGAAAGGTGGAGAATCTGAACACCTTCCTGACCGAAGATTCTTTCGAGATCGAAGTCGTCGATGGAGAGAGTTCTTCCTACTTCTCCTGCTCTGTCGTTGGCAACTCTGGGTCCTCTGGAGCCGTATCCGCTGTCAGCTATGTTGAACTGATGACGGTAACCCCAAGGTCCGCCCTGCTCTACTTCTTTGCCTTCATAAGCCATTCCTCTGGAACGGAGGTTGCTCTTGATGAACGCAGCTATAGGACTGTCCTTTACGAATGTTGTAAGTACCTTAACGGGAAGTCCGAGGTAAGAGGAAATGCTTGCAACGTTACTTTCAGCACTTGTTGCCTGCATAAAAAATGTGTTGCTCGCCTGAACGCTCTGTCCGTCGGGAGGAGTAATTCTTACACCCATACTTGTAGGTACTACGAGAGACCACATGCAATTTTTCTTCAATTCTTTCATTGTTCTTATCTCCATTTATAAATTATTTTTTATATTTCATGAATACGAAGCTCTTGGGCTCATTAATATTCACGGTTATACTGTTTTCACCGAGCTTGAATATATCATCGGAAAGTTTTTCCGACTTGTAAAGAATCTCGGCATCCTTTATTCCGGGAACACCCACGGTATTGAGAGTACCGTAAAGACCGCTGAACAGCATGAGATATCCGCCGTTCTGTGTGCGTGCATCAAATCCCGTAAATTCGATTCCGTCGGGCTCGCTTCCCACGGGAACAACATCCGCATCGTAAAGTGCCTTGGTATGAGGCTTCCACGCAGATATGAACCTCGTCAATGCTGCGCTGTCCTCTTCATCGAGGTTATACATTTCCATCCAGATAAGAGGGTTGGAGAATGCGGCGATGGCACAAAGGTAATCCATTTCATACGTTTTGGGTGCGAAGGGATCGTTTTCACGGTATACACGGCTGAAAAGCTTTCTGTTGGGTACCTCGGTAAGAAGTCTGCGCAACGGAACGTACTTGGAAAGAAGCCACAATCCGCGCAGTGTGAAATGAGGATAATAATTTCTGAACGCCGTATATCTGTTTGCCACAAAAAGATTTGCATATTCTCTGTGATAAAGGAATCCGAACCTTCTGGAGGCGGTGATATCGTTGTTTATCTGAGCATTTCCCTCTGTCTCACGGTAGAATTTCTCAAACATCTTTCTGAGATTTTCTTCGCCCTTGCGGGACAAAAGAGTAACGGCATCGACCTTCATCTGCGTTACACCGTCATTTTTATAATAAGCTATGAGATGGTCGGCATCCTTTTCCCATGCTTCGTAATCATTTTCTCTGTTAGGCTCAAACCAGATACCGAATTCCGTTCCTTTTTCACGGCAGAGCTTCATTATGTTGTCAAAGCCCTGAGGGAATTTTTCGGGATGAGGCTTATAATCGGGTGTATTGTAGCCCGCATCGACCTGTACGGCATCAACGCCGAGAGCGGCAGCCTTTTCCACCTCTCGGAGCATGAAGGCTTCATTGATATTCTTGCCTTCGCCTCTGTCGCCCCATGTATTCGATATGGTAAAGAGCTTGCCCAATGAATTGCGGCACGATGTATGTCTGTAGCATTTTCTGTATTCCGCAAGAGCATCCTCGCAGGCGTTATCGCCGCCCTTACAGCCGAATGTAACGGAATAGCAGTCTATATAATCTTCACCGAGCTCGGAAGGAAGTCCGCAGTTCTTCACATCGATGTATCTGTTGCTGTACATGATAAAGTCGCCTTCGTTTCTCACATTCTGAGAACCGAATCTGGAGGGTGCTTCTCTTACCAGGAGAAGTGCTTCCTTATCCATATAGCTTTCTATCGTCATGAAGTGTCCGCGGTATACCTGATACCCGGAAGCATATGCAAGATCGTCTTCCGTTCTTACATAGGTGTTGTTATAGTCGGAATTGTCGAAAAGCTCGGCACGGTGCACCTTGTAATGATTTGCGGGAAGCACCATTGAAAATACAGTGTCGTAATTGGCTTTTCTTGTAAGGTTTGCCCGTCTGTCCTCTTCAATTACGGAAGCGGACTTCTTTGCAAAGAGTCTGAGATTGAACATTCCGATATCGTGATATACGGAAAACTCCGCCTTGATATCGGCTTTATCACCCTTGAATGACAGAGCGCACACAATATACGGAGCGCATACTCCGCCCATATCGCATCTGAACATGTCTACATCGGAAAGCTCCAATGCATTTTTATCGCATATGTTAAAAAGCTCGTTTGTTTCTTCCGCACTCCATGAATACTTGGTCTTAACATTGACAAGAGAGGAAAGACGCACTGAGGGACATTCCTTTGTGGGAAGCACAAATTCTGCCCTGTTCCCTCCGCTAATAAGAGAAAGCGTGTTGTTGTCATAGCATATGGAGGCGGTACCCAAAGTAACCTTTTTCATTGTAATACCGTTCCTTTCGGGATAAGTCCGAGGTCTTATTTTCGGACATTTTATGCGGAAATAATCAAAATAATTCACGCATTATAATAATATCACAGCTTTAAGATTATGTCAATGATTTTAGTGAATTTTATTTTGTGAATTTAGCCGAAAAATCGATTTGACGGGCTTTTCTCCTAAAGCTTTCTCTCCTTACATGACAAAAACTCTCTTTATTTGCTATTGACAAATATACACATTTGGTTTATAATGTAAGGGTAAAATTCAAAATACGCCTGCATAGTTAAATGGATATAATAAACCCCTCCTAAGGGTTAGTTATGGGTTCGATTCCCGTTGCGGGTGCCAGAAATGTACACAAAAGTGTAATGCTTCAAAAATGAGTAGACAAACAAATAGTAAAAGTATTGGAAAATTAATATGTTTCTTGATATAATCAAATCAATAATATTCGGAATCGTTCAAGGAATTACCGAGTGGCTGCCCATCTCCAGTACGGGACATCTTATTCTGTTTGAGCAGTTTCTAAATTTTGAAAATGCAAGCGAAAGCTTTATGGGAATGTACAGAGTTGTCATACAATTGGGCTCCATTCTTGCAGTTATCGTTCTCTTTTTCAATAAGCTGAATCCTTTTTCGAAAAAGAAGACGGAAAAACAGCGCCATTCAACCTACAGACTGTGGATAAAGGTCATTATAGCCGTTATCCCCGCAGGTGTGCTGGGCGTTTTGCTTGACGATCTTCTTGACAGTATTTTCTACAATTACATAACTGTTGCATGCACCCTTGTTATATACGGCGTTCTCTTCATCCTTCTTGAAAACAGAAATAAGGGAAAAGAATTCAAGTATAAATCGATAAGTCAGATGTCATATAAGACCGCTTTTAAGGTAGGAGCTTTTCAATGTCTCTCACTTATCCCCGGCACATCCCGTTCCGGCTCTACTATCTTAGGCGGTGTTTTCCTCGGCGCTTCCCGTCAGACTGCGGCTGAGTTTTCATTCTTTCTCGCTGTTCCGGTTATGCTCGGCGCAAGCCTTCTGAAAATGCTGAAATACGGCTTTGCAATGACAGGTGCCGAATTTGCAATACTGATTTTCGGATTCATTACCGCATTTATAGTATCTGTTGCTGTTATAAGATTTCTGATGGATTTTGTGAAAAAACACGACTTCAAGCTTTTCGGATGGTACAGAATAGTCCTCGGAATAATCGTATTTGCAGTGTTTATTTTCAGCTTGATATTTTAATTGAAAAACAAAAGCTTGTATCTTACCTCGAAGGTTTGATACAAGCTCATTTTTTTGTCAGTCCTCGGGGGCAAATTTTTCGCCAAGTGTACAAAGCTTCAGTTGACCTGCGGATACATCCGATAAAAAGCCATCAAGCTTTCCCACATTTTCGGGAAGACTCATGAAATTGTATTTAACTTTATCGGAAAAGGCTGTTTCGATATGTACAGCGCCTCTTTTCGGTAATTCGTAATTAAGCTTACCTGCCATGGAATAATCGGCTTCAAATGAAAGCATGATATGCTTTTTGTACACGCAAATACCCGACGCCTCTACCGCCATGGCACAAGCCTTCGAATATGCTCGTACAAGTCCGCCCGCACCGAGAAGTATTCCTCCGAAGTATCTCGTTACAACAACGCATACACCTGTCAACTCCTCACGCTTGAGGACTTCAAATACGGGGACTCCCGCCGTTCCCTGAGGCTCGCCCGCATCGGAATACCTTGCAGCATTGCCCTCGCGGTTTATATATGCATATACATTATGAGTAGCGGAAACGTGCTTCTCGCCTATCTTGCGGATAAATTCGTGAGCATCAGCTTCCGTATCTATGGGACATATATAGCCTATGAAAACTGATTTCTTTTCCGTGAATTCGGCAGAGGTTTCTTTTCGTATTGTCTTGTAGCTGTCACTTATCATGTTATATGCTGTTCTCCAATCCGGGATAACCCCTTTTATACAGAAAATATTCTACGGAATCAAGGAGCGCACGCCAGCTTGCTTCTATAATGTCGGTGGAAACTCCTACCGTATTCCAGGTGGATGAATCGTCTCCCGATTCTATCAGAACACGTACTATAGCTTCTGTTTTTGCATCCGAATCGAGAACACGTACCTTGTAGTCGATAAGACGCATCTCTTCGATAACAGGATAGAAATGAAGTAAAGCCTTTCTCAACACCTTGTCCATTGCATTAACGGGACCATTACCCTCGGAGGCTGTCATTTCCTCGGCACCGTCAACCTCGATCTTAATTGTTGCAGTAGCGGGAGAGTGACTTTCGGGCTCCGAAAGGAACAGCTTGAAGGAACGCAGTAAAAAGTATTTCTTTCTTCTTTCCAATGCTTCAAGTATCAGAAGCTCAAGAGACGCATCGGCATTCTCGTAATAATATCCCTCGTTTTCGTGTGTCTTTATTCCTGATAGAAGCTTATCTATAACGGGAGAGTTTCTTTCTATATTCGGCTCGATCTCCTTGACCTTATATATGAGAGATGATTTTCCCGATAATTCACTTATTGCAAAATTACGTCTGTTTCCGACAAGCTCGGGAGAAATAAGCTCCGATGTCCTTGGATCCTTATTGACCGCATCGGCATGCATTCCCGCTTTGTGGGTGAATGCATTTTCTCCTACGAAAGGTCTTTTTTCGTCGAAAATAACGTTTGCTATATCGGATAAACGTCTTGACATTATTGTAAGACTTTTCATCTGCTCGGCACAATTCAGTCTGCAGTTCATTTTATACATCATAACGGGAAGAAGAGTAGTAAAGTCGGCATTTCCGCATCTTTCTCCGAAGCCCAGGAACGTTGCCTGTACGTGAAGAGCGCCTTCCTCAACGGCACGCAACGTGGCAGCAGCCGCCATGCCCATATCATTATGGCAATGAATACCAATATTCTTTTCGGGATAGCGAAGCTTAACGGTACGCACAGCCTCGGCGATCTCCGAAGGCAGTGAACCGCCGTTTGTATCGCAAAGGACTACGGTATCAGCACCGGCATCAAAAGCTTCCTTTAATACAAGTAAAGCGTATTCCCTGTTATCGTAAAAGCCGTCGAAAAAATGCTCCGCATCGAAAATTACACTTTTGTTTTTGGAAACAAGATAATTTACCGTGTCACGTATCATACGGAGGTTTTCTTCCCCATCCGTTTTCAACACCTCGTTAACGTGAAGCATTGAAGCCTTACCGACTATGGCAACATGATTAACACCCGTGTCAAGTACGGCTTTCAGATTCAAATCGTTTTCGGGAAGAGAATTGACCTTGCATGTGGGTGAAAAGGCACAGATCCTCGAACGGTAGTTCTTTTCTTTTATGATCCGGAAAAGCTCTGCATCCTTGGGAACTCCGCCGGGATTTCCGGCTTCGATATAGTCTATACCGAAGCTGTCAAGAAGATCGATTATACTAAGCTTGTCTTTTAAAGAAAATGATATTCCGGGAGATTGCGCTCCGTCACGTAATGTAGTGTCAAAGGTGATTATCTTCTTATTCATAAGGGTGCTTTTCCCATCCTTCGCTTAATTCTTCCGATACATACGCATCCACCTTATATTTTATCGTAAAATTGAAAAAAAGTCAATATTTTTTTAATTTTCCCCTTGACAAAAATCGTTTTTTGTATTATAATAATACCGTTGTCAAGAGGAACCCGCCTTGAGACGAAAATAATACAAATTGGGGAATTGTGTAACGGCAGCACGACAGACTCTGACTCTGTTTGTTGGGGTTCGAATCCCTATTCCCCAGCCATCATGAGTGTCTGATTTAGATGCAGGCACGAAAAAACGAGAAAAGCGGAGA
>SVTV01000044.1 GCA_015063605.1 Oscillospiraceae bacterium | reverse complement strand
TTTACTTTTCGTCTTGTTTTTAACTCCTTTTTCTTCGTTTTTCCTGTTTTCCCATACTAACTTCCACTGATTTCCCACACTAAATTCCTCACCTTTCCTACTGTGGAATTTACTTTGGGAATTCACGCAACAAAAGACTTGCTTTTGGACTTTAAACTGTTTTACACACAGATCATTCCAATCACAGTAGCGAAAAAAGGAGTTAAGTGCCGCTATCATAGAATTTGCACTTGAAACAGCGTATGTATTCCCTAATTCATTTTTATAGTTCAATACCGCCTGTTTTGTTATTTCCGAATCCAATCAAAACAAGATTGACATTAAAGAAAAAACGCAGTATAATATATTGAAAGCGCAAAGGATTAAAATTGCAAAATAATATATGAAAGAATAGAAAAGAATGAAGGTACTTATAACGGGAACGAGCCAAGGGATCGGAAAGGCGATAGCAGAGCATTTTTTAAAAGAGGGACATGAAGTCATAGGTATAGACAGAAAAGAAAGCGGGATTTCTCACAGTCATTACACTCATTTTCTCTGCGATGTGAGAAATAAGGAAATGCTTCCCGATATAGACGATATTGAAATACTGATAAACAATGCGGGAACACAGAACGAGGATGATATCGACATAAATCTCAAGGCTCTCATATACATTACGGAGAAGTATGCCGTGCAGCCAAAAATACGTTCGGTTCTGAATATCGGTTCGGCAAGCGCACATACGGGATCGGAATTTCCGGAATACTGTGCAAGCAAGGGCGGAGTATTGTCATATACAAAGAATGTAGCCATACGCATAGCAAAATACGGCGCCGTGTGCAACAGTCTCGATCCCGGAGGCGTTATCACTCCGCTTAATGAATGTGTCATAAACGATCCTATGCTTTGGGATGAAATAATGAAGGAAACGCCGTTAAAGAGATGGGCGTCTGTCGAGGAGATAGCCGAGTGGGCTTATTTCCTTACTGTCACAAACAGATTCTGCACGGGACAGAATATTCTTGTTGACGGCGGAGAATCTATAAATTACAATTTTGTCTGGAAAGATCAGAACTGAATAAGGAAACGATATGAAAACAGAAATAATGGTTAGAATAATAAAAAGTCTCCTTCGTGAGGCTGGAAAAATAATGCTTTCGGCACACGGCGATGCGGAATCCTCCGTTACCGAAAAAAGCGGTACGTCAAACTTCGTCACAGCTTATGATGTGGCTGTTCAAGGCTTTTTGACAGGAAAATTGAAGGAAGCTATCCCCGATGCGCTCTTTATTGCAGAGGAGAATCTCAACGCTCTCGGAGATAACACATCATCAGTGCTTAAGGGAGAGCATTGCTTTATAATAGACCCAATTGACGGAACGACAAATTTCATGCACGATTACAAGCGTTCCTCCATATCCCTGGCTATGATATCCCACGGAACGACTGTGCTCGGTGCCATATACGATCCCTATTCGGATGAAATGTATTTTGCGGAACTTGGAAAAGGTGCGGAGCTTAACGGAAAACCCATATCGGTTTCCGACAGAGAACCGGAAGTGGCTCTCATTGCCTTCGGTGCAAGTCCTTACTACAAGGATACGCTTTCCGAGGATTCCTTTACATTAATAAAGAAGCTGTTTTTATCAGCCGCAGATATACGCCGTTCGGGCTCTGCAGCCCTTGATATGGCTCATGTTGCATCGGGCAGGATAGATATGTTCTTTGAGCTTAAGCTTTCGCCGTGGGATTATGCCGCAGGCACTCTCATCATCAGAGAAGCGGGCGGTATCGTAACCGATATCCACGGCAAATCTCCCGATCTTTCACGCCCCTGCAGTATTTTTGCGGGAACTCCGAAAACATATCAAGTATTGATGGAAGCCGCCGGATCGATAAAGGGAAATCCACACATTTAAAACAAAAGGTTGATCTTATAAAAAATGAAAAAAAGCAGTTTGAAATTGGTCATCGGGGCGGGAATTGCTGCGGCGAGCGTAGGTGCCGCTCTCGTATATGCATACAAATATACGGAAAACCTTATGAGCATGGCTATGGACAGAAGCTTCAAGCCGAAAAGCTCATCGGAGGAATCATCGAAAAAAGGATTGGAAAAGGTAACGGGAGAAAAAACGAGCGATCTCTTTTCACCCGCTATTCTCGAAGGTGCCGAAAGGCTCAAAGCACTTGATCTTCCCGAGGTTCAAACGGTATCAAAGGACGGTCTGACACTTTCGGCTCATCTTTATCTTCCCTCCTCTCCAAAGCGCATGGTTATAGCAATGCACGGATGGCGTTCCTCATGGGCAAACGATTTCGGTATGATATCGGAATTCTGGCATGATAACGACTGCATCGTTCTCTATCCCGACGAAAGAGCTCACGGAAAAAGCGAAGGTGAATATATCGGCTTCGGACTTCTCGAGCGTTACGATTGTATTGCATGGGTGAATTGGGCGGTCGGTTTTCTTAAGGAGCATGAATATGATATTCCCGTATATCTTCACGGTATTTCCATGGGCGGTGCAACCGTTCTCATGGCGGCGGGTGAAGAGCTTCCCTCGGAAGTAAAGGGCATCATCTCCGATTGCGCCTTTACATCTCCTTACAGCATATGGAAGCATGTGGCGGAAAATAATATAGGTATCAGTTATTCTCTCTGCAAGGATCTTCTGAACAGCTTCTGTAAAAAGAGGATATCTCTTCCCATGGATCATTACTCCACACTTGACGCTATGAAAAAATGTAATATTCCCGTATTGTTCATTCACGGAGCAAACGACAGATTCGTTCCCATACAAATGACCTACGAGAATTACATGGCGTGCAGATCCGATAAAAGGCTCTTTGTTGTTCCGGGAGCGGGACATATCACGAGCTATTCCACAGACACCGAAGGATATCAAAAGGCGGTTACGGAATTCTGGAAGGAACAGGAAAAGATTACGGAATAACATTCCGCAAATACAAAATGCGGCGGGGCGACCCGCCGTTGATTTATGTATAATACACCTCAATATATTACATTTAAGCACATATAATGAGTTACATCACAATTCCATAACAAAAATGATGTATAATGGATGGAAAGAGGTGATCGTATGATAGATAACAAACGATGTGTTTTAATAGCAGACGACGAGCCGAAGATGGTTCGCGCTCTGCGTGATTTTTTCAGAGCAAACGGATTTTGCGTGTTGGAGGCAAAGAACGGCATCGAAGCCTTTGACGTTTTCTGCGCTCATACTAACGAAATTGACATCATTCTCCTTGACGTGATGATGCCCGAGCAGGACGGATTGACTACGCTGAAGGATATCCGTGAAGCCTCCTCGCTGATCCCCGTGATCTTGCTCACCGCCAAGGGCGAGGAATACGATCAGCTTTCGGGCTTTTCCTCGGGTGCTGACGATTACATCACCAAGCCCTTCTCTCCGTCGCTTCTGATGGCGAGGGTGGAAGCGGTGCTTCGCCGCTTTGGAAAGGATGCGCAAAAGGACATCGTGGCAGGCGAGCTTACGGTCAACGCCATGACGAGAACGGTCTGTCTTTCGGGCAAGGAGCTTGATCTGACACGCCGTGAATACGATCTTCTGTATTATCTCATCGTCAACCGTTCTCTCACCTTTTCAAGAGAACAGCTTCTCAATAACGTATGGGGGTATGATTTTGAAGGCGGCTACCGCACTGTCGACACGCACATCCGTCAGCTTCGCAACAAGCTTGGTGTTTGCGCCGATTACATCAAGACCGTACATTGCGTAGGATATCAATTTGAGGTTTGATATGAAAATCAAAATTCGATATAAGATACTTTTCACCATCTGCTCCTTGGTTCTCTTATCCCTTGCGGGACAGGTCATGTTCAATCTGTTCTTCTCTAAGAGCTTCTTTATAAAGCAGCAGAAGAACATCATTACCGAGGCGTATGACGAGATCTTGGAGGACTATTCCTCCGACCTCACCGCCGTCAACGAGATCGGTGAGCGGTTGCAGGACACATACGGCATCAAGACCATGATATCGGACGGCGGAAAGGTGGTGTACTCCTCCGGATACTCGGTCTGGACGCCTATGCCGAACCACACCGCACCGAATGCACCGAATTTTCCCAATGACAAGCTGTTTTTGAATATGGATTTCTCCACCGAACCAAAGGTTACGCTTGTAGAATCTCCTATGCCTGCTATGCAGGGCGAGGGAGAGCAGTTGCGACTTGGCGGTAAGTTTGAATACGAAGGTCGCGAGGTCTTGCTTTTGCTTACCTTGAAGGTGGACTCCATTGAAAACAGTGTATCGGTGTTCACCGAGGCAAATATCTATATTTCTTTGGCGGTGTTGATCGTAGGTATATTGATCGCCGTATTGATTTCCAAAAACATCACCGAACCGATCACCGAGATCGAAGCGGTTTCCCAAAAGATCGCTACGCTGGACTTCTCCTACGTTGCCGACGAGAGCAGCTCAACCGTTGAGATCGCAAGCCTTGCAAAGAGCGTCAACCAAATGTCACGGCAGCTCGACGAGAGTATGACCGAGCTGAGCCTTGCCAACGAAGCTCTGAAAAAGGACATCGACTACCGTAAGCAGATCGAAATGATGCGCCGTGAATTCATTGCGGGCGTATCCCACGAAATGAAAACACCGCTTGCGCTTTTGCAGCTTTACTCGGAAAATCTCAAAAACAACGTGGACGGCATCGACAAGGAGTATTATTGCGATACCATTCTCGAAGAAACCGACAAGCTCAGCACGATGGTGTCCGAAATGCTTGAAATATCTTCGATCGACAGCGGATTTATTCAGATGAACCTTGAACCCATTGACCTCTCCGAGCTTTGCCGCGAGGTTGCCCGTCAGTACGCGCCTCTGCTTACTGGATTTGAAGCCGACATAACGATTGACGATTCCATAATGGTTCTTGGCGATAACAAATACCTTGAACGTGCTATCAGCAATCTTCTGAACAATGCCATGCAGCATACGGCAGAAGGTGGGCGCATCCGCTTCTCCTTGCATCGCTCAGGCAATATGGCAGAGATCGGTGTTTACAATCAAGGGAAGCCCATCGCAGAGGAGGATATGGAGCATCTGTGGGATGCCTTTTACCGCGCGGATAAGTCGAGGACAGATACGGGCAAAGGCAAGAAAAACATCGGTCTTGGCTTGTATATCGTCAAGACCGTGATGGAAAAGCACGGAGGCACCTATCACATACAAAACGAAGCCGACGGCGTTTCGGCGCACATCGCACTTGACGCCATAGAATAATACCCAAAAGTCAGCAGACAAAAAACTGCTGACTTTTTTGATTTTCTCGGAATCCATAACAAAAATATGAAATTCGTCTGCTATACTTTAGCCGTTGCAACGAAAAACAATCAACTGAGGTACATGATGTACATTGTAAAAAATGCCCTGAAAAGCATCACTCGCGCCAAAGGACGAAACATACTCATCTTTGTTTTGGTTCTTATGATCGCGGTGTCGGCTTGCGTAGCTTTAAGTGTCCGAAACAGCGCGGAAACCGCAAAGCAAACGGCGTATGATTCGCTCAGTATCACGGCGCAGATCACCGCCAACAGACAAGGGATCATGGGTTCTCTCGGCTCTTCAAGACCGAGTGGCGGCAGCTTTGACCCCGGTTCGATGATGGGACAGCTCTCGCAGTCCTTGACGCTGGATCAGCTCACCTACTACGCAAAGAGCGAGTATGTGGACGGATTCTATTATTCCTCATCCGTAGGCGTGAACGTTCCCGAGGAATTCATCATCTACGAAAACACCTCGGGCGGCTTCGGTGGCGGCTTCGGAGGTGGATTTGGCGGCGGTATGATGGGCGGTGGTAGAAACCGTACCGATCTCACCATTATCGGTTACAGCTCCCACGATGCCATGACCACCTTCATCAGCGGTGAAAACATCATTTATGAAGGCAACGTTTTCGCGCAGGACTCTACGGATGCTACCTGTGTGATCAGCTACGAGCTGGCTCTGATGAATGAGCTTGAGGTGGGCGACTCCTTTACCGTGATCAACCCGAACAAAGAGGATCAGGTCTATACGGTTACTATCTGCGGTACGTTCCTTAACGAATCGTCCGACTCTTACGCAAATACCGTATTTATGTCCTACGGCTCTCTTTCTGCCATTGTTGAGGACAGCGCGGAGAATGCAGACGTGACGGAAAACGAGAACGGAAATACCACCTCGACAGCACTTCGCTCCTCTGTCAGCGGCACTTACGTGTTCGCAAATCCCGAAAGATACGAGAGCTTCGTTTCCAACGTGGATATGATGGGGCTTGATATGGATGCGTATGCCGTAACCTCAAGCGACCTTATGGAATACGAAAAGAGCATCGTACCTCTGGAGAGCCTTTCTAAGTTCACGATGATCTTCTTCCTCGTCGTGCTTGCCATAGGTGGCGGTATCCTCATCATCTTCAATATGTTCACGGTAAGAGAACGCAAGTATGAGATCGGTGTTCTGGCGGCGATCGGTATGAAAAAGGGCAAGGTCGCCATGCAGTTTCTGACCGAGGCATTTGTCGTAACCTTTATCGCCATCATTGTCGGAACGGGAATCGGTGCTGCCGTATCCGAACCTATTGGTGATTATATGCTCAAGGAGCAGGTCGCATCGATGGAAACTACAAACAAAAACACAAATCAGAACTTCGGCGGCGGCTTCCAAGGCAACATGGGCGGCTTCCGTCCCGGTGGTAACAGGGGCGGCTATATGTCCGGGGGAAACAACGGCACGGAAGTTGACTACGTAGTCGAGTTGAACACTACCACCGACTTTACCGTTTTGCTCAGTCTTATGGGAATTGCGCTTCTCTTGACACTTGTCGCAAGCAGTGTCGGAATGATATCGGTACTCAGATATGAGCCGCTGAAGATATTGAGTGAGAGATAAGGAGATATTACAATGGGTGTCTTAAGATTAAACGACGTAAATTATTCCTACGATAAGAAAAAATTCGTCATCAAAAATATGTGCTTCGATTTCGAAGGCGGCGTTGTCTATGCCATCGTAGGTAAATCGGGCGCGGGTAAAACCACCTTGCTCTCTATGCTCTCGGGTCTTACCAAGCCGACAATGGGTGAAATTCTCTATGACGGCAAAAATATCAGCGGAGTCAATCCCTATACCTACAGAAGCAGATACGTGGGCGTGATCTTCCAAAGTTACAACCTTCTGCCTCATCTGACTGCCACCGAAAACGTTATTCTTTCTATGGATATCAGCGGAAAGAAGATCAAAAACAAGAAGGAACGTGCGCAGGTGCTTCTTTCCTCGGTGGGGTTGGGCGCGGAGCTGTGGGATCGCCGTATTCTGAAGCTTTCGGGCGGTGAGCAGCAAAGAGTTGCCATTGCGAGAACGCTCGCATTCGATCCCGAGGTCATCCTTGCCGATGAGCCTACAGGCAACCTTGACGGTGAAACGCAGGAAGCCATTATGGAGATCTTCCTCGATCTTGCAAAAAATCAAAACAAGTGCGTCATCATCGTAACGCACTCGCCCGACGTGGCAAAAATGGCAGACGTGAAATACGAGCTTGCCAAGAATTAAACATTTTTTCGACAATACAGCTTCTTGACTCAGAGTATAAGTAAACGAAGATCAAAAAAGGAGAAACAAAGATGAAAAAAACTAAGATCAATACCATCATTATTACGTGTATTATATGCGCAACAATGCTTACCGTACTCGCCTCTTGCTCTGACAGCACCTTAAATGACAGCACAGTATATGACACAGCATATGACAGCGGATATGAAGCAGGTTATATATCCGGTTATGACGAAGGATACTGCGACGGTCACGATGAAGGATACTATTATGGTTATGAGGACGGAACAGCTGATGCATCCGAAAAAGATGACAGCTCAACCGACGACGGTGAGATCGACGATGGAACTACCGATGATACAGTAACCGATGATACAGTAACCGATGATACAGTAACCGATGACGGTACCGTTACCGAATAATTAAAACCGTGAAGCATATCATGCTATAAATGAAGATCAAACATCGAATCAGCATCGATAGAATAATGTAATAATTAAAAACAGGCTTGCCTCTGTGCTTTTATGCATTAAGACAAGCCTTATTTATGTTATAATTCTATTTTTTCAAATTCATCCAAAGCATTTTTGAAGGAATCCATACAAGTCTTGAACGCATCCTTCTTGGTAAGATCAACGTCCGCAATTTTAAGAAGCTCAACGGGGTTATCGCTTCCTCCGGAGGAAAGGAATTTAAGATACTTCTCTACCATTCCCTCTTCACCGTTGTATATCTTTTCTGCAATACAAGCGGCGGCGGTTATACCCGTGGAATACTTATATACATAAAAGTTTCTGTAGAAATGCGGTATTCTCGCCCACTCATAAGCAATTTCGGGATCGGATACTACAGAAGGACCGTAATACTTTTCGTTAAGCTCAAAATACGCTTTATTGAGTGAATCCTTTGTAAGCGGTATTCCCTTTTCAGCCATATCATGAGCTATATATTCAAATTCCGCAAACTGAGTCTGTCTGAAAAGCGTGCCCTTTATCATATCCATATAGTAGGAAAGAAGATATTTTCTTATTTTGATATCTTCGCAGGTATCGAGAAGATATTTCAGCAAAAGTATCTCATTTACCGTACTTGCAACCTCGGCTACAAAAATGCGGTATGATGCCTTTTCAACGGGCTGATGCTTTTCGGAATTGTAGGAGTGAAGAGCATGTCCCATCTCATGAGCGATGGTGAAGATGGAATCCGTTGTTTTGTGATAATTGAGAAGAACATAAGGATGAGGCATACCGGCAGAACCTATATTGTATGCACCGCTTCTCTTTCCTTCCGTTTCTTCCACATCTATCCACCTGCTGTCATGAGCTTTTTTCAGTACAGAGGTGTATTCCTCACCGAGAGGAGCCATAGCCTTTATGACCAGCTCGTATGCATCATCATATTCAAGCTCAAGCTCGGCATCCTCTACAAGAGCGGTATACATATCATACATGTGAAGCTCTCTGTAGCCGAGAGTCTTCTTCTTTACAGCCATGTATCTGTGAAGAAGAGGCAGACCCTCATTTACACTTTCAAGAAGATTCGTATATACCTTTTCATCTACATCTTCGCTTGAAAGAGCCTTTTCGAGACAGCTTGAATACTTTCTCGCCTTGGAAAAGAAAACGTCTGCTTCAACCTTTCCGGAGTAAGTTGCAGTAATGGTATTTATATGATCCATGTAGCCCTTATAATAAGCCTTGAATACTCTTTTTCTGATATTTCTGTCGGGTGAGCGGAGAAAAACGCCGTACTGACCGTGAGTTATCTTCTCCTTCTTACCTTTTATCATCACATCGGGAAAAGGAAAATCCGCATTATTGAGCATCGTAAAGGTATTGCTCGGACAATCAAAAACCTTGCCGCCCAAGGAAAGAAGCTCTTCCATTTCCTTTGTAAGAACATGGGGCTTTCTTTGAATGACCCTTCTGAGTGTATAATCATAATCCTTGAACATATCGCTCTTCGAAAGCTCCTCAAGGTATTCAGAGGGAAGGGATGTCATTTCGGGATCTATAAAAGCCGTATTCTGCGCCAGCTTCATTTCAAGAGTGTCCACTCTCGAAGTAAGTGCCACGTAATCCGCATTTCTTGTATCCTCGTCATGCTTCAAAAAAGCGTATATGGCTATTTTGTTAAGCTTTACACCTATAGCATTGAGTTTTTCAAGACATTCAAAAAGCTTATCGCTGTCGGAAAGCTTTCCTTCGTATTCCGAAAAATCTATTTCGTTTTCTATTTCCTTATATATGCCTTCCCATACATCCATGGTCTCGCATATATCTTCCGTTCTCCATTTAAGTCTTTCCGGTACCTGATCTCTTGCAATTGCCATTTTAATTACCGTTCCTTATATCAGAATAATTTTACAAGGGGATTTGTTTTTGTATCAACTGCTTTCTTGGGGCAAAGCTCCTGGCAGCAGTAACAGCGTATGCACATATTTTTATTTATAACGGCATACTTTCCCTTTTTATTTTTGCCTCTTTGCTTTATGATTATTGCATTTTTGGGACATATTCTCGCACATTCTCCGCATCCTACACATCTGTCGGGTGAAATATAAGGACGGGGCGAGATCCAATCGGAAAATCTTCCGCCGAAAAGGTGGGTAAGCTTATAGATAGGCGAGCCTCTCTTGCTGTCGGGCAAAAGAAAATCCGTTATCTTAAATTCGTCCTTCTCGTCAAAGTTCACTCTTACAAGCTCGTATTCGGAATACAGTCCCTCCTTCTTCGCTTCCGCAAAGACGGGTGTTGACAGGGGATCTATTCCCACATATCCGCACATCGCATCATCAAGAGCAAATGTGGATGTGGAAGCCGCAATGTAACCGAGATGACGGGCATTTCCCGCAGTGGGGCCGTTGCCGTCCATTATGGTCACGGCATCGATTATGGATATATCCGGCTTCATCATTCTGTTTATATCACAAAGCAGACGGCAGAAATCCTCCACCTCGTGGAACATGGCATGATGCTCCATTTTCCCAAGACCCGGAATAACACCGTAAAGATTCTTGGTGCATCCCGTTACGGTAGTAAGTGAATGTGATTTGAATTTGCCGATATTGACAAAGACATCCGCATCTTGCATCACCTTGAGAACATTAAGCTCCTTAATGGCAACACCGTTTTCAAGGTACGCCGCCGATCCCGTAAGATCGTAATTCAAGGTGACATTACATTTTTCGCATACTTCCTTTATTCCCGTGGTCTTGAATATTCCCTCAAGAATACCCGCGGTATTCATTCCCCCGGGACATTCGGCAACAGTAATATCGTCCGTATACTCCTTGAAAACATTTATCACCGCTTCAAGAACTGCGGGGTGAGTGGTAGCCCCTCTTTCGGGCAGGCATTTTTCCACAAGATTTGGCTTTATTACCACCTTTTTCTTGTCCTTCATAAGTTCATCAAGATCAACTCCCGATGATCTTATTAACGCAGATATGATATCTTTTATCTTTTCCGCGTTATATTCGTCGCATTTCGAAACAGCGACTATAGTTTTATTTTCCATATCATATCTCCGTTGTTCTTTACGATCTCCTATGAAACAGATCAATCAAGATCGTATTTTGCAAGAAGTCTTTCGTATTCGCTCTTGAAGAAGCCGTTGTTTTCCTTCTTAACTGTATTGAGGTAATCGTGTGTATCGAAGGTCTCGTCATGAAGCTGAATTACGCATACAGCAACATTGGAGCAGTGGTCGGATATTCTTTCACAGTCGGAAAGGATATCGGCGTACATAAATCCGAGCTCTATTGTGCATCCGCCCTCCTGAAGACGGCTGATGTGACGCTGCTTCATTTCCGCACGGATATGATCTATTACCTGTTCGAGAGGCTCAACGGAGCTTGCAAGCTGCGTATCCTCTTCCACAAGGCTCTTTATGGTTATTGTTATGATCTCTTCCACAGCGGAAAGCATCTTCTCCAGATCTCTCATTCCGTCCTGGGAGAAGGAAACGTTCTTGTCGTGCATCTCCTCCACTACCTCAAGCATGTTATCCGCATGGTCGCCTATTCTTTCAAGGTCGCCGATAACGTGAAGTATCTTGGATATCTCACGGCTGTCGAGATAATTCAATTCGTGGGCACTGAGCTTTACAAGATATGAGCCCAAAACGTCCTCATATTTATCTATGATATCCTCACTTGCTCTGAGTTCGTTTATCGTCTTAGGATCGTACTTTCTGACCTGCGCTACTGCACCAAGTATAGTCTTTTCAACTATCTTAGCCATTTTACCCGTTTCCTGTCTGCACTGATCAACGGCAAAGGATGGAGTATTGAGAAAACGCTCGTGAGTACCGGAACCTGCTCCTCTGTTTTCGAATCCTTTATGGAAGCCATTGCAAGCTTCGCAAGAAGCTTTGAGAAGGGGAAAAGGATTACTGTAGAGCCGATATTGAATGCGGAATGTATTACTGCTATATGAGCTGTGCTGAGAGGAGAATCCACAAATGCAAAATCAAGAACCGCATTCAAACCGTAGAATCCCGCAAGGAATATGATTGTACCGATAAGGTTGAAATAAAGATGTGCAAGAGCAGCTCGCTTTGCATTCTTGGTAGCACCTATACACGACAGAAGCGCTGTGGCACAGGTACCTATATTCTGACCGAATATGATCGGAATTGCGTTTCCGTATGTTATGGCACCTGTTACGGTGAGAGCCTGCAATATACCGATGGAAGCTGCGGAGCTTTGGATTATGGCGGTAAGTATCGCACCGGTAAGTACACCGAATATGGGATTGCTCATTGCTATGAGTATATTTCTGAATTCGGGGATCTCAGCCAAAGGCTCAACGGCATTGGTCATCATGGACATACCTTCCATTAATATGGCAAATCCGAGGAAAATAGCACCTAAATTTCTCTTTTTTCCGTTTTTGGAGCCGAGAAGTATTATTATACCGATCACCGCAAATATAGGAGCGAAGCTCGAGGGCTTCAGAAGCTTCAAGAAGATATTATCTGTCTCAAGTCCCGCAAGGCTGAATATCCAGGATGTTATGGTAGTACCGATATTAGCACCCATGATAACTCCGACAGCCTGATAAAGCGTCATAAGTCCCGTATTAACAAAGCCCACTACCATGACCGTGGTAGCGGAAGAGCTTTGCATGACCGCTGTTACGATGATACCGAAAAAGAGACCCTTTATCGGATTATTCGTGACCTTTTCAAGTATTTTCTCGAATTTTCCGCCCGCCGCTTTTTCAAGTCCGGAGCTCATTGTCTGCATTCCGTACAAAACGAAGGCTACGCCGCACGCCAATGCAAAAAGTGAAAATATGTCCATTGTTATATCCTTTCTCCCGATTGCGATTATTCTCGACTGGTTTCGCAAAACGGTATGTATCTTTGATCCGCAAAAGCTTTGCGAGTATTAATTAACGATATTAAGCTATCTTTACCCATACACAGTTATTATAACATACTTTTTCTGAAAAATAAATATGTAAATGGAACATATACGTGTATTTTTTCTTTTTTTCATTTATTTATTGTTTTTTTCAGATAAGGTAGAATAAGTTATTTTTTTGAAGAATTAAATAAAAAAGATCCAACTTAGAAATATCGTTACGATACTGCCCGGCAGTTGGATCAATGATAATTATTTTTTCTTTTCGCAAAAGCCCTTTCTTCCGCATTTGGGACATTTTGCCACTCTCTCACCCATCATGTGAAAGCAAACAAAGAAATGATTCCATTTCGGCTTGAATTCCGTTTTACAATCGGGGCAGATATACGTAGCCCTCAATATGGTGGCATACGCAAGGACAGTTATCGGAACAACGATAAGTATGATTGGAACGGCAACGTAATACCAAGGCACTTCGATCGTTTCGGTAAACCAATTCACCTTGCAGGAGCACAAAGTAAACACCATAAATACCGCAAGCAATAAGAACAATACTTTTTTCATAATTTTTCCCTTCCAAAGTCAATTCTCGGGTATTATCAAAGTTTCACCGGACTTGACACTGTATAATTTACTGTCGATATCTATCCATATCTCAAACAATGTGGGATTGTATACCCTGTGTCCGTCGGCACTGTAAATAAGACTCTTGTAGGCGTTGACGTATTCGCATATCTCCATATTCGTAGCATACCATATCTCGTCATTATCACAAAGGCGTTCACATATCTCTTCTATACGTTCCCAATTGTTTGCGCGGTCAAATTCATAGCTATGCCCCCAAATATAAAGCAAACGGGAGACTCTTGAAGCATGGTAAGCTGCGGGGGTAATATCCAATTTAAGGAACTTTTCAATATATTCCATAAGCTTGGAATTGCCGTGATGAGCTGTAGGCATCCAGGCGTGGAAATCCTGAGGAAGCATGAAGGAATCATTATCACCGCCGAGAGTTCTTGCATATGCAATATCAAGCTCCGTAAGGTATTTTTTCACTTCTTCATAAGTAGTAAAGCTTCCCATAAGAGTTATACCCGTATCGGGGTATGCCATGCCGCGTATAATACGTCCGCATTTCTCTTCAAGCTCGAGTCTGCATTCAAGCACATCTCTTATCCCCTCTATGGGACGAAGATTACCGTTCGCTCTGTGAATTGCGCCGTGGACAGCGATCTCGTGACCTTTGGAAAGAAAGATCTCCTGTATCTCTTCCTTTGTAAAATTGACGGCTCTCATTCTCTCGCAATTGAAGTTGAATGTTCCCTTCATTCCGTATTTTGTAAATATTTCCGCTAATCTTTTATCCTGTGGTACTCCGTCATCGTAGCTGAAAGTAACAGCCTTTGCTTTACCGTCGGGATATCTCATAAACACTGATCTCATTGTGATTTCCTCCTGCAGATAATTGTTCTCATATTCTTTTTGCCCAATCGAAGGGCTTGTCATCCATAACAAAATGCCTCGCCTTTTGGGAACAAAAGGCAGTTTGTTGGGGCAACCCCAAGCCCTTAAAGGTTTCAGGAATATTCCTGACAAGTCTGTGTTTGGGTGACCAAACGCGATGCTTGCTGGCATAGTTATCTTGTAGAATAATTATTGCGTACGCCAATCGTATTTATCTCCTTGTGATATATCAAGAGTTTTCTCGTTAATTGAAACCGTTGTGTTGTCAATCCAAACGATTTTGGCTTCGTATTCGTGATAAGCATCATAAATAATAGTTTTCCGATCGTCTGTTATCAAATAAACTCTAACTGAAAAATCAACGGTTGCACCGGGCTCTGTTCTATATGCTTCTAAATTATATTTGCCATCTGGTGATTGCGAAGCCATTAAAAAAGTTTCCGGATTGTTTGTTTGAGAGTCTCCGATATTCAAAACTGGAATAATATAAACCCGAATAAATAAGGCAAGTAATGCTATTAAAATAACACTTGATATTATAGATATAATTATCACTATAGTTCTTTTCATCATCATAACCTCCTCAATGATCTTCATTATAAAGCATAATTCCGTACATTATATACATTTGGTTGCGAAGGTCATCGCCATTGGAAGCCATAATAAACGAAAAATTGGATGTTCCTGTCTTAATTTGCGCAAAACCTGCACCAACTAGCAATACTTTTACTATCTGTGAACCGTTGAGCTGATACTCATATCGAGTTGTAGTCGAAGATGTTTGAACGGTCTTTTCCGTTCTGATTCCATCTGCATTATACTTATAGCTTACGGTAGTAGAGCCGTTTACAAAACGCTGAAGCTCTCTACTACACCTATATTATACTGTATTTCTGTCACGCGGTCAAGTATTTTGAAAAAAACAGTTGAAAGGATCTCTCCCTCCAACTGTTTCCTCACCAAAAGGTAATTTTGTTTCTATATAACTATCACCTATATGATAAAACCAAATATTAGGCAAAAGTTATATTCCTCAAATAAGTAGACAATATCCTTTTTTCCATGTACCTATTAACAATTTTTCATCATCTAAAAAATCAACAAAACATCCATTTTCAACTTCATAATTGCATATGCATTCTTTATTTTCTATGCCATAAATATAGATATTTTGTGATTCAGCCAATGCAATATAGCGACCGCTTTTAGATATTTTCAAATCATATAAGATTCCGTTTTTGTTGTATTGCAATTCATCAACAAGTCTATTACGCACATCAAAAAATTCTATTTTGTTACTGTAATCAGAAAATGCAAATTTATTTGAACCATAGTCAACATTCGCTACCTTACTACAGCCATCGCAAAAAAGCTTTTTCAATTCAAATTTACCCGACATATATGATAATTCATAATATACTTGAAAACTGACATTAGGTGCATCAACCGTTTCAGCACAAACTGTCACCACATAAAATATCGAATCTATCTCTGTAGAAAAAACAAATCCTGCTCTACAAAAACCAATATCAAAAAACGAATATGCTCCGGTTTCTACATCAATAACCATCAATTGATGTATTGGAAAAACATATGAAAAATCTATTATGTATTTACCATCAGATGTTATTTGAAAGTCAGTTATTGATCCCTTCACTTTTGGAGGAGGCGGAATTATTTTCACACACTCCATTAAATCCAAATCGTATATATAATAATCACCATACGATGACTTTACTATTAAATTATTATCGTGTATGAATTTAGAATAATTAGGGTGTTTAATATCCTTGAAATTTGATATAAAATCACCGCTATTTATATTGTACAAATTCACACTTGAACCAACACAACAAAAATAATCACGACTATGAGATATATGATAAGATTTTTTAAAAGTGAATAAAACTTTATTTTTGTCAGTCATATATGTTCTCCACACAAAATCACCATAGTGTACCGGCATAAATTTCCAATTTCAATACGTATAATGCGCCATAAACTCCTTCTCTACCATCCGCTTCAAATGCAGTAATTATAGCCTCATTAACATATTCATAGTATGCAGCACTATGTATTCGACTATGATAGTATGCAGGTAGTTGCACCAAATTTGCAGGATCTGTAAAACGATCAATACCTACCTGGCTCAAAACCTCTTGTGCTGGCATAGCACGTATGTCGTTTTGTGCAACAATATGGTGTACAGGATCTCTTCGGGGCTTTTTTGGTAAAGTTAGAGTAATATCTTTTGTTTTAGACTTTGTTTCTGTCGTTGACTTTGTTACCGATTTCTAGAAATCAGTTACTTTTTCATTAAGCGATATAGATCCTTCTATAACCGCTTGATGAAAGTCCTGTTTTGAAAGTGCAACAATACCAAGAATTGAAACAGACCTAATAAAAGCAAAGATGCTAAGCTTATAGCCAATTCTCCATAATGGTCCACATATGCAACCGGATTATTCAGACAATAAGCAAACATATTATTGCCCAAAAGATCATTTTGGGCAAGCAAAGCATCCCCGTTAATAAACCTGCTCATATTTGCATCATAATATCTACTCTGCAAATAATACCAAGAGGTTTCGCTATCATAATAATATCCGCGATAGCGAATAGGTTTCTTCGCACCTATTCCGGTGGCTTGTGTTCCGGAAGTTGTAACATTACCCCATGCATCATAGGTATATGTTACCACCTTTGTACCGGACTGGTTATAAATCGCTACTATATCGCCCTGAAGGTTCTTTTCAAAGAAGTACACATCGAACACATCTGCCGAATATGACGGTGTTCTGTAACGGAATCCGATTGCAGAGCCGCTTTCATCGTAGATATACACGAGGGTATAGGATTCCGCATTATTTACATATACGGTTTCCTTTACTATCTGTGAACCGTTGAGCTGATACTCATATCGAGTTGTAGTCGAAGATGTTTGAACGGTCT
>SVTV01000008.1 GCA_015063605.1 Oscillospiraceae bacterium | reverse complement strand
TTTGCTTTAGAAGTAGCATTTCCTCGAATTGTATCGAAAAATGCCCGATAAATGAAAAAATAGGACTAAAGCGACGCCCGTTTGTCGGGTTTTGCTTTAGTCCTATTATATCAGTGGCATCGATATACTCGTCGATAACGTGGAGCTGATTTTCTTTTGCGAACTGTCTGAGAATGGTTCTTTGCGTTTCGATGGATACGCTGTCGCCGTAATTTTCATCGTCGCGGCTGAGTCTCATATATAGTGCGGTATTGTACGGTTGTTTCATTCAAAATCCTCCTTGTTCTTGAAACAACCCACGCTTACAATACTTTCCTGCCTCTATTATATCATAAACGTGGGTTTTCTTCAATACGAATCCCTTAATTCATTCGTGAACTTTTTACGTCCTTGTGGGCAGTATAGGTGATAACGTCCTCAACGAGCGTGTTGAGTGTCTTGCCGTTATCCGCAAAATGTTCAACAACTTCAATCTTTGTCTTGCCGCAATAGAAATACATCTTTCCATCCTCCTCGATGGCATAGAACGATGTGTTTTCAAGCGTAGGTTCTGGTTCTTTGAATGTATCGAATGTGCCTTCGGGCGGCAGTTCTATCGGCTCATAGCAGGAGCAGAGGTCATAAAGGTCGGCGCGTGTAGTTCTCTTGTTTTTTACCATAGGCAAGTATCCTTTCTTTCGTTAATCGTTATCGTTCATCAAATTTTTGAGTGTTTCCATTTTGCGCTGTGCGGTCTGCTTGCGGTTCTGTATGCCCGTAACGTGTATCGGGACACACATTTCAATGATGCGGCTGTAAATACGAGCGTGGGCTATATCGGGCGGATTGTGCAATACGTCGGGGCTGATATTGGCGGTGAGTATCAAGGGCTTGCCGCTTCGGTAGCGGCTGTCGATGACGTTGTAAACGTGTTCAAGGGCGTATTCCGTTCCTCGCTCCGTTCCGAGATCGTCAATGATGAGCAGAGGAAAACGGCACAAACGCTCAATATATTCGTTTCGTCCCTCAAAGCTCGCGCCGAGATCGTTGAGTATCGTGGGGAAATTCGTCATACGGACGGAAATTTCTTTTTCGGTCAGCGCGTTGGCAATGCAAGCGGCAAGATAGCTTTTTCCGCTGTCGGTATCGCCCCACAAGTAGTAGCCGATGTTTTCTGCTTTCATCTGCTCCCAATGCTCGACGTACCGACGGGCGTATTCCATTTGCGGCGTTTTGCCGTTATCGTTGGCAAAACTGCGTTTTTCCATCTCTTTATCGGAGAAGCAGTTCCGCTTCAGATCGGCAACGGTGTCAAGGTGCTTTCTTCGCGCCTCGGCGGCTTCACATTCCAAACGCTGTGCTTTTTGGCACTCGCACTCTGTCGGATGGCGGTCAATCCCTAAAAGTGCCTTGCCTTCGGGAAAATACCGTTGTTTCGGTGTACGGCATTTGCCGCAGTAGAGCAGACCGTCCTCACCGGTATAATTTTCGGGCTGTGGTGTTGTTTCTGCCATATTTGTAATAATGTCTTGTAAAGCGTTCATAGGCTTGTCCCCTCCTTGCAGGTGAGTGTCGCAACGCCTTGTACGGCGGTTGTTTTAGTTATATCACTTGCCGCCCATCTGCGAATGGTGGCGGCGTGGTTGTCGTAAGTCTTGCCTTTGGATGCCATATACTCGGAAAGACGGTTGATATAGAAATCCCAAGTGTTTGGCAGTTCTTCTTGCAGTTCGGATAGCTCCGTATCGGTAAGATAGATATTTTTGTATCTGCCGTAAACGGTGGGGGCAGCTTGTCCCGTGTCTTTCTCTCGCTCTTTCTCTGACTCTATATCTATCTCTTTCTTTATCTCTATCTCTGGTGGACAAATGTCTGACAAATGTCCGCCGTTTGTCCGTGTAGGCCAAAGCGCCTTGTTTTCAAGCCTTGCGGCTCGTTTGCGTTCCGCTTCGGTGGAGGATTGCCCAATCATAAGCTCAATATCGGTCATATAGAGCAAGCCCCCGTCAAGCTCCTCCACAAGCCCCAACTGACGAAAGATATTCAATGCCCGTTCCACCGTTCCGATCTGATGTCGGGTAAGGGTGGCAATCATCTGTGCCGTGTACGGGATATGCTCGTCAAGTTGTAATCTGCCGCCGTTTTTCAAGGATTTCAGATAGAGCTTCAAGAGAATATTGGAGTACAGTATTCCGTCCTGCATACTTTCAAGCAGTACAATGGAATCGCCGTCGAAGAAATTGTCCTTTAGTTTTAAGTAGTAATATTTGCGGTTATCTGCCATAGGCAATTACCTCCTGTGTGTTGATTGTCCGTGTAACGAAAAGTGTATGAATTAGGGTTGATTTTCGGGGATTTATCTCCTTGTACGCGCTCTTTTCGGCGGGGGGAGTATTGCAATATGGGTGTGTGCCGTTTTCGGCGTATAAGGCGTTACAATCCCTGTTTTACACATTTTTTGTTTCCTCCGTTTATAGCGTTTGTTCGTGTTTCTTGTATCTTTGCTGTTCGTGTCTTGTTCCGTCAAAGAGTTCATCAAGCGTGTTCTTAATTGTCTGCAATTCTTTGAAACGGCTTTTATCGGTGCAGTAGGTGTTGTAGGCAACATTTTTCTCGGCTATCAGCCGTTCGATTTCTGCTTGTACCGCCTTGTAGGTCGGTAGTTTGGAAATATTGTGCTGCTTGAAATACCGAACCGCAGATTCGTAGATAACAAAATCGGCTTCGTGTTTTTGCTTGTAAGCATCACGCTCCTTTTCTTTTTTGATGGCTTTAACGGCTTTGCACACGTCTTTGGTCTTGATATATTTCATAATCCAATCGCGCAGTTTCTTCTTTTCCTCGATTTTGGGTTCAAAGGCTTTATGCGCGGCGTAGCTTTTCTGCATATCGGCTTGCGCGGCAGACAGCGTATCTTCCACTTCATCACGAGAAATGAATCCCTCGTGATAGAGGTTGTGAGCGATAGCCATTTGTTTGAGGTTTTGTACTTTCGCCCAGTTGATGAGTGCCGTATTTTTGCCCTCGGCAATCAGCGCGTCAATGTTGATAAGCCGTTTGGGTGTGGTGCTGATCTTCGGTTGCTTTGCGGCTTGCTCGGCTTCGTGCAAACGCCCGACGATGCTACGGGGCTGTTGCTGTGTGAGCTGGGCTTTTTCTTCGATACCTCGTTGCGCGTTCTGTTCCAAACGAGCGAGAACGGCGGCGCAGTCAAAATCATCACCTAACTTTCTTGCGGTGATGGGCTTGGTACGGTCGGGTGTGAGGTAGGACAAACGCCCACGGCTTTCCTTGACGGAAATCCCTTGCCGTAGTAAAAGCTCGGCGTATTCATCAAAGGTGGTTGCCGTGTCCAGGGCGCGGCGCAACACTTGGCGTAGTTTCTCTTTGTCAGTTTCAAATTTTGTGGTGCGCGGTGTCAGTCCTGCGGCGGTGATTTCTGCGTTTTTCTCGTTAAGCTCGGCTTGTCCCTTTTTCTTCGCCCAATACTCACGCCCGGTAATACGGTTTGCGCTGCCGTGGAGCAAGTCAATCTGATAGAGGTTTTCGCGGTGGCACATTTCCATCAGCTCAGATTTGAAATATTCCATAGCCGCGTCGGTACACCGATGCTTGCAACCGGCTCTTGTATCGGCGGGTCTGTCCATATACGGGAGCAACGGGACTTCCTCTATCCGCAAGGAATTGATGACGATGTGAACGTGGATATTGCCGCTGTGGTTATGCCCGTCGGGGTGGGTGCAGACAATGGCTTGGTGTCCACAAAAATGCGTTTTGCAAAATTCCTCGCCAAGCTCCTGTGCGCGGTCAACCGTCAAGCTGTGGTCTGCTCCGTCCCGTGGGTCAAAGGAAATGATGTAGTGATGGCTTTTCACATCTTCGCGTTTTTGGTTTTTGCCGTACTGCATATTGGAGCGCATACACGCAACGGCAAAATCTTCCTCGCCGCAGTTGAGCGTGGCAATTCTAAAATCTTCGCGTAACACCAATCGTCCATTTTCATCAAGCGTAGGCTTAATTGAAAATTCATCGTGAACAAAGGTGAGGTATTTTTCAGCCGCGCCGTAGTCGGCATTTTTAGAGCTTATATGCTTGAACGTTGCCAACGGCTTCACCTACCTTTTCCAAGACATCAAATTTCAAAGCGGCGAGATCTGACGCGGCGGCGCGTACCTCGGCGGCAAGTTCTGAATACGGTCTGTGCCATCCGTTCAAAGCTCTTGCAATTTGATTGAGGTTGCTGCCGATCTTTCCGTATTCGGCTGTCAGCTTGCCGAGGGCTTCAAGGAATTTATCATCAATGCAGCCGACGTTGACGATGGGTTTTATCGGTGCGCCCGTTATGGCTTGCCGTATAAATTCGGATTGGCTCATACGGCAGTTTTTCAGAACATTCATAAAATCTGCGTGTTCTTCTTCGGTCAAGCGCGTCTTTATAACAAAACTGCGCTTCGGGGTGTTGTACGTTTTTGGCATAGGCAATACTCCTTTCACTTACCATCTTTTTTGGAATTGTTTTTTAAGGGTGTTTTCGGGAAAACCGAAAAAATATTTTTTCACTTAACGCCGTTTTGAAGATTATTTTTCAGGGTGTCCGAAAAAGTTCCTCTACTTAACGCCGTTTTTCAGCCGTTTTTACAACCCTTTTTTCTTGATTTTTGAAAAACAGCGTAAAAGATTTGGCGAAAAATTTTCTGACAGCGTAAATGCCTTGTTACTTAACGCCGTTTGAAATTTGATTTTGCACCTTGTTTGAGAAATAAAAAATTCTTTCAAATGGTAGCCGGCGAGAAAGCACAATTTTTAAGGTACTCACAAAATCCTCTCACTTAACATATTTTCAAGGACACTTTTGCACCCTATTTGCAAAACATTCTTCAAGTGGTAGCCGACGAAAATCCGACTTTTACAACCGCGTAAAAATTTATCCCTCTATATACCATATTTTTTCGGGCATTTTAGCCCCCTGTTTTGAGCCGATTTTGAAAAAACACGTATTTTCTTTGATGGATTTTTTGAGAAAGCGTAAAATCTTCGATAAACACCTTTCATATAACCCACGTTTCAGAGGGTGTTTTGCAAGGTAGTAGCTAAAAATTTTTTCGATTTTTTTGAAAAAGCCGATTTGAGCTTTTCACCTAACCCATCGTAGAAAACAATTATTCAAGGTAGGCGGAAAAAATTTTTCAAATTTTCCTCTGTACTCTATACACCACCGAAGTTTGCATTTTGCCAAACTGTGAGAGAGGAAAATTTGCGGCGGTATCCGATAAGCAGGGTTTGGGGAAGGCACTCCCCAACAAGATCACCACAAGGAGCAAAATGAGCAGAGGGCGAAATTTGGCACCGTGGTAGAATCTTGCTCTGACTACTTCCGCTATCCTCTGAACGGGGATTTTTGCAAACCCTTTCAACTTACAACGGACAAGTTTTGCGAAAAACTTGGTAGCCCTCCGCTTTACAACGGACATTTTTTGCCGTTTGGGGGTTATCCGTTTTGTTAAATTTCTGTGAATGGCACTTGGGCTTGCAAAATGCCTTTCACTGTATTCGGAATTTTAAAGGGCAAAAATCAACGGCAATGCAAAAATTTCTCTGAAAAATTTTTCTCTCTACTTGTTAGGACATTTGCTGGAGAAAAATCAACGGTCTAAAAGAACCTTTCACTTATTCGGAATTTCGGAGGGGTGAAATTCAACCGCTTTCAAAAAAATCTCAAAATATTTTCCGTTCACTTATTAAAACAAAAGCAAAAACGGCTTTTGGCTGATTTACGAAAATTTCTTCCTCTAACCACTACTACAATTCGCACATAGCGTTTTGGCACGGTGTCGGAGATAATTGCAAAATATTTTTCTTTCTTTGCTTTCTTCCACGGCGAACACAACGAAAATGCCAAAACTCCCACAAAAAAATTCCATATATTTTGAAAAAGACACTTGACAAAAATAATTTCATATGGTAAAATATTGATACAATAGAATTGTTGTATGGTCAGAAGCGAAGCCCGACAACTGGAATGCTGATTGCTGCCGAGTTTTTCGTGAAGAAATTCTATTTCAAGTGAATAATGGCAAAGTAATATAGCGCACAGATTGAATCGGCTTTTGCTCCGATTATGTCTGTGCGCTTTCTGTTGAATATTTTTAAGGAGGGATTGCCTTATGATGAAACGATGCAATCGCTATGCCCCTGTCCACCCATTCACCAACCGAAGACACCCTCTGATTTTGCTTTCATATGCAACACACGGTGTTTTTACACTTGATGTCGGATAACAGTTGAAAGAAGAAAGGAGAATTGATATGATTAAGCAAAAAAGATTTCGCAAATTCATGGCTATGATCATTGCGCTTGCAATGATCACCATTGTAACTCCCTTTTCTGCTTCAGCAGCGAAACAGCACTCGCAGATGTCTTTGACTCCGTTCAAATATCTTATCTGAATAATGACTATTCAGGAAGATATTTGCACAATTCATCGAGTTCGATTACCGCTACATCCGGAACCATGTCGGTTTTGGGTAATACTATCAAATGGCAGATAACCCCGCTTGGTGATGGAACATATACTATCCAATCATCGAGCAACACCTCATTGTATCTTGCCGGATCGTCAAGCGCAAGTACATCTACAATTTATCTAACATCTTTAAGTGATAGCAGTGTTCCAAATGAATACAGATGGGATATTTCATATGCTACTGGTGGAGGCTGTTTAATTCAAAATGTAAACACAGGCAAATATCTATATGCCAGCGCAGGCACAGTTTCATCTTCGTCCACATTAGGAACTGCTGGTACATCTACTTACAGGCAGCGTGTTTGGAGAATTGCAGATTCCGTTTCGTATTATGGTAATAGCAGTAGTTATACCTATATAGAGTTGCCTAGTGGTTATTCTTTTGAAACACTCTATATGTTTGCAGGCGACACAAAAGCACCATCAGTTAAAGATGAATACAGTAATGTATTGTGGCGAAGTGCTGACAATTTCACATTTACTGGATATAGTACAAGTTACGTTACTTTAGATTCTGCAAGTGGCGAATTTACAGCATCTTCCTCAACCGCGAGGTATTCTACTACGATAACTGCCACTCATAAGGTTACCGGTCGGACTTCTACATTCACATTGGTAGTCAACCCCAAAACCGTCTCAGTGGGAGTTACGAATGCAGGGCATGATCATGCATCTGCTTTGAATGAAATTTCTTCCAATTTAGAGAATTGTGGTTATAGTAGTGCAAGCGTAAACACTGGAGCATTCACGATAAGTGACATTGATGATTACTTAGATGATGATATTAACAATGTCTTTGTCAGTAGAAGTCATGGCGGTATTATAACTGGCGGAACGTGTCTCTTACTAAACGACGGCGATTCTACTGGTAGTGGTGTTTATTACAGAAGCACTGGTAGTATTACGACGCTCGATTTAACAAACATGAGACTGATTATGTTTATTGCCTGTAAAACGGCCGCTGGAGGAAGTACGGCTAGTAACTTACCGTCTGTTGCTGTTGATCGAGGAGCATACACCTCTGTCGGCTTCAAAGAAAACGTAGGTTGTTCTGATGCAAACAACTGGACTATGGATTTCTTTGATTTGATGGAGAGTGGGGTATCTGTCCACTCCGCTTGCGTTCAATTGGCTGGTCAAAGCGACTACTCGTCCACGGGTATGACAAGTTACGAAGTTTGTGGTTATAAATACACGCGTCTGAACTAAATATCAATAAAGGAGGGATTTAACATGAAAAAGATGAGATTTATGTCCTTGATTATCGTTGTTGTTTTGCTTCTCACTAGTGTTTTGGGGTGCGGAATGAGCAGTGGACAAGAAGCTGATTATATAGCGTTAGAGATCGGGACGTTTGACGCTGATGATGGGGGATTGCACACTTCCGAATTTGCAATTTGGGATGAGAACCAAACAAATTATCATCAAGATGCTAAAGCTGCTGAGAATGTGTCTGTAACATTCAATGGAAAATCCTATTCGGGCGATTATCAACGTTCAGCTACAAAAGTCCCGAATCTTTATGTTTCTCACAGATATAAAGGTGATAAGGTTTTCTTTGAGGTTAACGGTACTACTGGCGAATTGACATCTATTACCTTCGTATACGAGCCGTCCGAATCATCTTCATTGTCCCAAGAACAGTGTAGAACCATTGCTGATTCGATTGTTGATGATTATATCGAAATTGATGAGTATTGTACAACCGTGATTTCTCAGCCTATTTATTCAAACTGCCTTTATACTTTCACTTATTATCGTGAGATAAGCGGATATAAGTCCGCAGACAGTTTGACAATTTCAATTGATGGTAATGGAAATGTATCGTCTTTCGGAAAATCAATGCTTGGTTCTTTTGACGAAATAGAAGCTGTATCCGTTGATAGTAAAAAAGCAGCAGATACAATTGATGCAAAACTTGAATCTATTTATAAAAGTAATTCAAAACGGAAGAGCCATTCTGTTGATAATGTTTTATTAATTAAGTTGGAAGATGGTACTTGTGCTTTCCTCTATACTGTTGATAACCAGTTTGAAGATGCTGAGGTTATTTACGGAAGTCGTGTTCAAATACTGTTGAAGACATCGCATACAGGTCAAAAAAAATAAAGATTTGTAGTTTTTTCTCAAAAATTTCGTAGTTGAACTGGCGGTTAAGCACTCCTGTGCTTAACCGCCTTATCTGCCCACAAAGCGAAACAGACAGCACTTGTCAACGACGGGCGAAGCCCGTTCATCTTGACCGTTGACAAATGCTGTCTGTTTTGCTATCTCAAAATAGGTTGTTGTAAAATCCGTAATTTTCTTCATTGTAGAAAATAATCATTTCACGTTTTCGTGCTTATCTGTATCGTGAATATGATACACGGAAATGTGGGTATATATATCGTTCTGTGTGTTCCCACACTTTTTCGTAAAGTGCGATATGCCCCTTTTCGTATAGCCTATCGTATGAGCAAAAAATATCGGCTGTATTCGCCTTTTCGGTAAATACAGCCGATATAGTTATTTTCAATCTAAGGGTTTGTACTCGGTAACTGCTTTCAAATACGCTTCGGGATCACCGTTCAAAATAAGGTCTGCATACTCCAAAGGGGCATTGTAAATCAGATAGTCAAGCTCTGACCGCTGATACATATTGTCGGCAACTTCGTTCTCAACGGCGATGGTGTCAATCGCAATCATGCTACCATCATTGAATTTCAGTTCCACACAGCAGTTATCAAAGTTGTATGCACAAGATATAAGGTGTTTCATAAGGGTTTACCTCCAAAATTTGATGTTATGGAAGTAATGTAAGCGTGGGTTTGGGTGTGGTATCTTTAACTATGGGAAATCCCTATTTCCCACCGAGAAATAGCCTGTGGAGATGTCCCGAATTTCTCCGCCAATTGTTCTTGAGTAAGATTCATACGTCGGCGGTTTAAACGTATTTGATTTCCTAAATTCAATTTCATACTATATCTCCATTCTGTCAGCATCTGCGCAGTGCTATTGTTTTACCGGTGATAATAGTATACCATATTATGTAGCCATAATCAAGCGCACAGTTTGTGAGATTTTTTCTCAATTTGTGAGAAGAAAGCAAATTCAGCCTCGGAAGGGAGGATTCCCAGCCGAGGCTTTTAACTATTCAAAACTGTCCTTTAGAACCCGATACATATGTCAAATGACGTGTTTCCGCAGTACTTTTTCATCTTTAAAGCTCGAAAAGCTTTGAGTCAATCGAGCACCTTTTCCATTACTATCTTCAGCTTATCCATACCCATGCTTTCATAGAACTTCATCGCAGAGGTGTTGAGACACCATACATTCAAGGTTATCCTGTAGCATCCATTCCTCTTCGCTTCATCGCAAACGTAATTATACAGCTCTGTCCCGATGTGCTTTCCGCGGCAAGCGGAATCAACACAAAGGTCATCTATATAGAGGCTTTTCATATCGTGAAGATTATTGCTGTTCTTCACTTCCTCATATATGCAAAAGGCATAGCCCTGGACAATGTTCTCTTCATCAAGTGCCACAAATATGGGTCTTGAGTCATCCTTTATGATCTCTTCAAGCTCATCGGTCCTGTATTTTCTCGTATTGGGTATAAAGATATCGGGACGCCCCTTGGCATGGATATTCAGCACCTGTAAAAGAAGATCGTTAATTCTCGGTATATCTTTACATTCAGCCCGCCTTATATACATTTTCAAACTTTTCCTTACTTAATAAATTTTTAGAATATTATACCTATGCACCATACCGTAACAGATGCAAAAACGACAAAAGCCATCAAGGATATCGTGCACACGATAATCGCAGACAATCTGTTTCTTTTCTATTTTACGGCTGTAAGATAATTCGGGGCTGTTGTTAACACAACAGCCCCTCTGATTCAACGGTTTATACCGTTTTTATTTATTATTCGTAAAGCTTAACGAGCTTTGTAAGTCTTTCGTACTTAGCCTTAGCGTTGACCTCAGCCTGTCCGAAGAGCTGTTCAGCGCGTTCAGGGAACGCCTGCATCAAGCGGCTGTAACGTGTTTCGCTTGTGATGAAGTCACGGTAGTTGCCTGTGGGTTCCTTGCTGTCAAGAGTGAATGCAGGCTTGCCTTCAGCCTTGTTAGCGGGATTGTATCTGAACATCTGCCAGTAACCGCATTCAACAGCCTTCTTCATTTCAGCCTGGCAGTTTGTCATACCGCCCTTAACACCGTGCATTTCGCAAGGAGCGTAGCCGATAACGATGGAAGGACCGTTGTAAGCTTCAGCTTCAGCAAGAGCCTTGATTGTCTGATTCATATCAGCGCCCATAGCGATCTGTGCAACGTAAACGTAGCCGTAGCTCATTGCGATAGCAGCGAGATCCTTCTTGCCTATTGCCTTACCTGCAGCTGCAAACTGAGCAACCTGACCTACCTGAGAAGCCTTGGAAGCCTGTCCGCCTGTGTTGGAGTAAACTTCTGTATCGAATACCATGATGTTTACATCTTCACCGGAAGCGATAACGTGGTCGAGACCGCCGAAGCCGATGTCATATGCCCATCCGTCACCACCGAAGATCCATACGGACTTCTTGGAGAGGTATTCCTTTTCAGCAAGTATAGCGGGAGCAACGGGGCATCCTTCAGCTGCTGCTTTTTCAAGCTCTGCAACGAGGACCTTTGTAGCTGCTTCGTTTTCCTTGCCGTTATCCTTTGTATCAAAGTAAGCCTTAGCAGCTGCCTTGAATTCATCGGATGCCTTATCGGAGGAAGCCATTTCAGCTACCTTGCCCATAAGTCTTTCACGGATAGCTTTCTGTCCGAGGTGGATACCGAGACCGTGCTCAGCATTGTCTTCGAACAAGGAGTTAGCCCATGCAGGACCGCGGCCGCTTTCGCGATTTACTGTATAAGGTGTAGCGGGAGCGGAGCCACCCCAGATGGAGGAGCATCCTGTAGCGTTGGAAATATACATTCTTTCGCCGAAGAGCTGAGTAATAAGACGTGCATAAGATGTTTCAGCACATCCTGCGCAAGAGCCGGAGAACTCGAGAAGGGGCTGCTTGAACTGGCTGCCCTTGATAGTGGTATCAGCAAAAGGCAGTTCCTTTTCGGAAACGTTTGCTACTGCGTAATCGAAGCAAGCCTGCTGATCCTTCTGGCTTTCCTGAGAAACCATCTTCAAAGCTCTCTTTTCGGGCTTTGTGGGACATACGTTTACGCAGAGTCCGCAACCCATACAATCGAGAGGACTGATAGCCATTGTGAACTTGTAGCCTTCACAACCCTTGCCTATCATCTTAGCTGTGTACTTTGTGTTTGCGGGAGCAGCAGCAACCTCGTCAGCATTAAGTGCGAAGGGACGAATTGTAGCGTGGGGGCAAACATAAGAACACTGGTTACACTGGATACAATTTTCGGGGATCCATTCGGGAACGTCAACAGCAACACCGCGCTTTTCGTAAGCGGCAGCGCCCTGAGGGAATGTACCGTCAACATGATCTGCGAATACGGATACGGGGAGAGAATCGCCGTTCATCTTGGAAACGGGATAAAGTATTTCTTTTACGAACTTAACGAGCTCGGGACGTGCACCTTCAACTACAGCAGCAACTTCGTTGGATTCGATGGTCTTCCAAGCTTCGGGAACTTCTACCTTAACGATAGCGTCTACGCCTGCGTCGATAGCCTTATAGTTCATTTCAACAACAGCTTCGCCCTTCTTGAGGTAGGACTTCTTAGCAGCTGCCTTCATGTAATCTATAGCTTCGCTGATAGGCATGATGTTTGCAAGTGCGAAGAAAGCGGACTGGAGTATGGTGTTTGTACGCTTGCCCATACCGATCTCTCTTGCCTTGTCTATAGCATTAACGATGTAGAACTTAACGTCATTGTTAGCGATGTATCTCTTAACGTCAGCGGGAAGATGCTTTTCAACCTCTTCGGGTGTCCACTGGCAGTTGAGAAGGAATGTACCGCCGGGCTTAACGTCGTTAACGATCTTATAACCTGTTACGATATAAGAAGGATTGTGACATGCAACGAAGTCAGCCTTTGTTACATAGTAAGAAGACTTGATGGGGCTGTCGCCGAAACGAAGGTGGGAAATTGTTACACCGCCGGTCTTCTTGGAGTCATACTGGAAGTAAGCCTGAATGTACTTATCTGTATGGTCACCGATGATCTTGATGGAGTTCTTGTTTGCACCGACTGTTCCGTCGCCGCCGAGACCCCAGAACTTGCAGCTTATTGTGCCTGCGGGAGCCGTATCGGGAGATGCCTTTTCTTCGAGAGAAAGGTTTGTAACGTCATCAACGATACCGATGGTGAAGTTAGCCTTGGGAGCATCAGCCTTGAGGTTTTCATATACAGCGAAGATGCTCTGAGGAGGAGTATCCTTGGAGCCGAGACCGTAACGGCCGCCAACTACCTTAGCATCGCTGCCCATAGTAGCGAGAGCTGCAACTACGTCGAGGTAAAGAGGTTCGCCGAGAGAACCGGGTTCCTTTGTTCTGTCAAGAACTGCTATCTTCTTAGCTGTCTTGGGGATAGCTTCGAAGAGCTTTTCTGCTACGAAGGGACGGTAAAGTCTTACTTTTACAAGACCTACCTTTTCGCCTGCAGCTGTGAGGTAATCTATAACTTCTTCAGCTACGTCGCATACAGAACCCATAGCAACGATAACTCTGTCAGCATCGGGAGCGCCATAGTAGTTGAAGAGCTTGTAATTTGTACCGATCTTAGCGTTTACCTTATCCATGTATTCTTCAACGATAGCGGGAAGAGCATCATAATACTTGTTACAAGCTTCTCTGTGCTGGAAGAATATATCGCCGTTTTCTGCGGAGCCGCGGAGTACGGGATGTTCGGGATTGAGGGCGCGGTTTCTGAACGCCTGGATAGCATCCTTATCAACCATTTCTTCGAGATCCTTATAATCCCAAGCTTCGATCTTCTGAATTTCGTGAGATGTTCTGAAGCCGTCGAAGAAATTGAGGAAAGGAACTCTTCCCTTTATTGTGGAAAGGTGAGCAACTGCTCCGAGGTCCATAACTTCCTGAGGATTGGTATTAGCGAGCATAGCGTAGCCTGTCTGACGGCAAGCGTAAACGTCGGAATGGTCGCCGAAAATGTTCAATGCGTGGGAAGCAACGCAACGTGCGGAAACGTGAATAACGTTGGGGAGAAGCTCGCCGGCTATCTTGTACATGTTGGGGATCATGAGAAGAAGACCCTGAGAAGCTGTGTAGGTAGTTGTGAGAGCACCGGCTGCAAGGCTTCCGTGAACTGTTCCGGCTGCGCCTGCCTCGGACTGCATTTCAGTAACTCTTACGTTTTCTCCGAAAATATTTTTGAGACCCGTTGCAGACCATGCATCGGTGAGCTCAGCCATAACACTGGAAGGTGTTATGGGGTATATGGCAGCAACCTCTGTAAACGCATAGCTTACATGCGCGGCAGCGGTATTACCGTCCATAGATATTTTTTTTCTGGTAGACATAATAAATCCTCCTTGTTTTTCAGCGTCCGTATTTTTTCATTTATCAACAAAAAACACAATGACACTTAAAAGACGTTTAACATTATAATGATACCACTAAATGCGAAAAAAGTAAAGAGGAATGAAGAATTTTTTTGAATTTTTTCAAAAAAATTCAAAACTTTCAGCCTTTTTCGCAAAAATGGTTCTTCCCGAAAGCTTTTTTTGTAAGTTTACGGTTCAACCGTTCTCCCAATCGGGAGATATCTCATCGTATTGTGAAAGCACTTCTTTGAATATTGCTTTTATATCATTAAGTGCCTTTTCTGTCTTTCCCTCGAATATGAGTACCATTTCGGGCATATTGGATGAAGCTCTTACCAAGCCCCAGCCGTCATCAAAGGATACTCTTGCACCGTTTATATCACATACCTTTCCGGGGAAGCGCTCCTTCATTTCCGCAACTATTCTTTCCACTGCACCATATTTCAGCTCATCGGGGCAATATGCCTTGATCTCGGGAGATGTAACATATTTCGGGAAGGAAGCTATGGTTTCGGAAAGCGTGCACTCGCTGTTGGAGATATATTCAACAAGCTTTGCACCGACAAATACTGCGTCATCAAAGGAATAATAGTCATCTCCTCCCACGAAGATATGACCGCTTCTCTCACCTGCCAGATCAGCCTTCAATTCGTGCATCTTCGCCTTGATATAGGAATGACCCGTCTTCCACATGCAGGGAACTCCGCCGTTATCCTTTATTACCTCTTCGAGAGTCTGCGAGCACTTTACATCGTATACCACTGTAGCACCCTTCTTCTTTTCAAGAAGCTGTTTTACAAGGACTGCAAGAACTATATCGCTCCATATATTGTTGCCGTTATTGTCTATAACGCCCAATCTGTCACCGTCGCCGTCAAAGGAAAGACCGAGATCTGCCTTGATATAGGGATTGAGCACAGTCTCTCTTACCTTCTCTCTCACCTTCATATCCGAAGGATTAGGGAAATAATGAGGGTATGACATATCGGGATCGCAATTGAGCTGGAATGTGAGGCATCCCAATCTCTGGAAGACCTCATATACGAATACGCCCGCTCCGCCGTTGCCCGCGTCGAGAACGATCTTCGGCTTGTTTTCGCCCATTTTGATCTTTGACACTATATTGTCAATGTAAATATCTCTTATATTATCATTTTTTACGCTTCCCAAAGGCACTTTTTCATCGGGAGTATCGAGAAGATTGAAGACCTCGACTATATCATCGGGCTCCAATGTTTCCGAATAACCCTTGGCAAACTTAAATCCTGACCAACCGTCCGGATTGTGGCTTGCCGTTATCATTACAGCGCCTTCGCATCCGTAATGATACTGAGCAAAGTATGTTGCGGGAGTGATGGTAAGTCCTATAAAGATAACATCTTCACCGCATTCGGTAAGCGCCTTGATCGCGGCTTCGGAGAAAGCCTCCGAGCAGGATCTGTTATCGTATCCGACAACGCACTTCGTTATGTTTCTTTTCCTAAGGTATTTGGCGTAAGCCTTGACTATTCTGTAAACATTATCCGGATTCAATTCCTCATTGTTAACACGTCCTCTGATATCATATTCTCTGAACATGTTATTGAAAGCCTTCGGATAATCGTTCTGCTTTTTAGCTGCCATTATTTTTTCCTTTCCGTAATACGCCGTGTATTATGATATTTTTTGTCCGTATATATTATATCATTAATTTGCGACTTTTTAAACACTCTTTTCCCATTTTATCGGCAATTTTATTATTTTCTTCCGCGAAGACTTTTTCTGAACTCATATCTGCGTTTTGCATTCCTGATGCTGTCGATAAAATTGTCACCGAAAAAGATGATAAGATTCACCAACGCTATCACAAGCGCTGCCTTATTCTGCCACGATCCGATAATGAAAAGATATCCCAGATACACACAGTCAAGAATCGCAATATACTTTATCTTGACGGGAATTATCATAAAAAGCGATATGGTATGATCGGGATAAAGCATGGCAAAGGCAAGGAAAAGAGAAAGATTCAAATAGTAATTTGTGGCATATCCCGTAATAAATCCGAAGATGATACTGCCTATAACACCGAACAGATAGAATACATTAAACTTGAATATTCCCCATTCGCTTTCCAGTGCACTTCCGATAAGCCAATAGAAATATAGAGAAAACATGAAGAACAGTACATTCGATCCCACAGGCATAAAAATAAATGTTATAACACGCCATATCTGTCCGGAAAGGATCGCATTTCTGTCAAAGTAAAGATAACTGCTCAATGAAAAATTCACGGGAGAAAACATCATGCAGTAATCAATGATAAATACCGCACCCATTGTGAGAACGATATAAAACATAAGATTCTCTATACGGAATCTTCCGAATCTTCTTTGCATTTTATCAAGCAGTCTGTTCATAAAACAACCTCCGTTATGCATTCAAACCGCCGCGATCTCGGTTTCAGACCAAGACCCGGCGGTTGAAAATATTGATACTTAAAATCTTATCAACAGATACTGAACATATGAGAGAGGATATTCTTCCTCTTTATCCGTTTCGTTGAATCCAAGCATTATCCTACGGCATTCCGTTTCGGTCACCTTTTCCCAAACAAGGTAGTAACCGCCCTCGTCAAAGCTTATATAAGCCCTTGTTTCATCAAGAACAGTACCGTCAATATAGGTCAAAGATGATACATCCGATGCTTTGACATCGTATCCGTAAGCGGACAGGACATCATCCGGATTGTCGCCGAGCTTTATACCGTGAGGCAGGAGCTGCTCGATATTCTCAGCCACCGTCAAAGAAAGGGCTGTCTCTCTTTTATCTGCTGACAACTTCACCTCTTCGTACGCAAAGGTGACTCCACCTGCAACGTACTCATGGATTCCGCCATTTTCATCAGTATAAGAATTATAAGTGATCTCACCGAGCGAAAGTGATTGTGCCGTTTCTTCAGCCAGCCTTTCAAGATCCTCCTTGCCCTCTGCTCTGTCCAGACCCGAGGCAAGGAAATTAACCTCCGAAAGTTTGACCGCCTCACTTCCGGGATAAAATACCGTTTCACCCGTATATACAGAGGCTGCAAACCTTCCTTTGAGCGACACATCATTTCGCAGGTCGCCGTTATCGAAAATTATGCCGAAATCATAGGAGCATACCACCATATAGGATGTAACACTTTCAACATTTATATCAAGATACCTGCTTCCGGCATAGTCGTCAATATCTATTCCATGGCTCTTGAGAAGCTCTGTGACCTCGTTATCGTAAACATACAGTGTCTCCGCAGAGGACAGATCGTAGAGTACGAATCCGGAATAATTCTGCTTGCTGTAGTAAATACATACTATCTCATTTCCGACATCGTAAAGCTTATACATCTTGTCCGAAACCACATCATTGAAAACACAAGAGCGCTTGGTGGCGATCCAATTCTTATGAATAAAGTGAAGTCCGTGAATAGATCGTCTCTCTATTCCGCTATAGATCGGAAAAGCATTCCACTCTCCCGCCTGGGAGGGCGGGTATGATATCTTAATGGTGGACTCATCGTCTGAGGTCTTCAGATATATATCATATCCTCCGCCGTCAAAAGGAACCACACCGTCAAGATCCGTAAGCTTGAACTTATAAAGTCCGCCGTATTCACCTGTGGTGAATCCCGTAAGCCTTCCGCTGTTCAGCTCATTCAATACGCTTTCGGAGCTGACACCTAAGTCCGAGAGGTACTCCTCTGTCGAAAGCTCTCTGTCATTCTCCAGATCGTAGTAATAAAAGCTGTACTTTGTATCGCTTTCGGATTCATCGAACAAAAATCTTCTGCTTTCGATAGAGATTATCACGATATTATCTCTGACAGAATACTCATAATCGACCGATGACATGAAGGATGTAGGCTCTGTTCGTTGCAAAATCGAATACTTGTTGATGTATCCGAGATGCTTGTCAAAGAGCACGGTCAATAATTTACGATTGAAATTGCGGGCATTTTCAGTATCGGAATTCAAAACGGGGAAATGGAAATAATTCACTACATACTTGTTGCCGCTGTAATATACGAAAAATTCTTTTCCGTATCCCTGCTTTACCTTCGCACCGCCATTATTCACCGTTTTGGCGATTATTCCATCGATATCCGGTTCAAACGAGTTGTCAAGAACGTAAGCATCGCTCTCGCTTATCTGTACATTCCTTTTCATATCGAAATAATAGTGCTTGCTCTCGGTAGATCCGTTCTCTTTTTTCGTGACCGATACGTTTCTGACTATTGATATATACCCCTTATGCTCCGTAAAGGTATATACTATATCCATAACCGATAAGTCATCATGTCCGTTTGCGAGAAAATCTCTTAAAACATGCTCATACTCTCTAAGGAACTCCGTGAGAAGAGTCATGTTGAACTTATTGATGCCGTTATCTGTACCGTTAACCGCAGCAACAGAGACATGATCCCCATGAAGTTTGCCGTTTGCCGCCGTATGGAATTCAACCGACGGTATCACAACTTCTCCTGCTGAGACGTTTTCCTTCAAAACGTTTTCCAAATGAGTTGCAATATAAATATACAGCTCATTAGAGCTTTTGGAGGAAGCGACATCAAACATATCTGCTGCATCGGCGCAATCGCCAAGACTTCTGAACTCATCATATGTCATAAGCTTATGCGTTGCTGCATTATAGTATATATGCTCATATGTCCTTTCGAAACCATATGCCGAAATCGTTTCTTCTATGAGTGTCAGCACCAACAGATCTCCAATGCGGGAATATCTGTAATTCATAACCTCCACGCCGGATGTGATATCTTCATAAGAAGCATTCGCAAGTATGACGGATTCACCGTACATATAATTGAACTTATTTTGTATTTTTTCGTTGACTGCTGTACTGTCTGCTGAAGAAAATCTAAGCTCGGGTACTCTGTGATATACATATCTCCAGACCAGATCCTCCAACTTACCAAGGCTTTGTCCAGCATCAAGGCACACATATAACCTTTCCGCTCTTTCCTGTACGGAAGAGATCATATCCGCTCTGTTTACATTCAACTGCTTTTCGTCATCGGAGCTTCTTTCAAGTAATACCTTTACGATCTTTCCCGAACCGTGTCTCATGTATACGGCAAGATCTCCGTTGGACTCTCTTGAATACTTGAGTATGGCGTCGGAAGCGAAGACACTATTTCCGAGAAGATCAACCGTCTTACCGATTTCTTCAAGCTCGGAAACAACATCCGTTTCCGTTTCACCGAGCATTGCCAGGTATTCATTTCCGGTTATTATTTTTCCCGCTGATGTATCAAGATACATGACTGTGAATACCGCATCCGATAAACTTTTTCCGGGCTTAAGATAATCCACTGCAAGCACCTTGTTCTTTTCATCAAAGGTATGACCCGCGTAACCGAAAGGTTCACCTATCTCTTCGAGAACGTTTATATCCGCAAGTTTGTGGGTCTCATCAAGGGAAGAAAACCTTTCCAGTGAATCGAGTATATCCGATATCATCTTATCATTGATAAGATCGGCGCCGTGAAGTTCTCCGTTTACACAAGGTATGGTAAGCTCGATCCTTACAAGCTCTCCTTTTTCAACAGCCTTATATTTTTTGTTCTTTACGGGGAATACAATAATATCGCTGCTTATAAGGCTTTCCGCAACGGAAGAAAGCGTATCAGCCTTCAACTCCGATATGGGCAGCTTCAGATAATCCTCGGTATCATTCGGAAGCTTTGAAAGGATAATATCATTTTCGTAATCATAATAATATGAAACTACATCCTTGCTGTAACCGTCAGGCAGTGATGCACATGCGTTCACTCTTTCGATAACTATATAACATCCTTCAACACGGTAAGTGTATGATAATTCATACACATCGTTTCCCGAAGCCTTACCGATCCTTTCCGCTCCGAGAAGAACTGTTATGATCTCGCCGTGATCTCGGACAAGATCGGAAACGATCTTTTTATTCAGTGCAACAGCCCCCGGTCTGTCTGAATTGATAAAGGGTATCATCACTCTTGATGATATCTCCGGCAGCTGTCCGTCAAAGGCAAAAACAGGAGCATTTATCGTAAATTCAAACAAGGTGCGCACCATGCCGCTGTCGGATATTACCGCATTTCCGATAATATCCGATATTGCGGAAAGATCCGTGAGCATTCCGCTTTTCGCTAACAAAGATGATGTATTATACTGCTCTGCTGTGATCTCACATTCTTTACGAGTATCATAGTAATAATACTTCTTTTTCACTTCCGCCGCATCACTTACTGAAAAGTCATAATGTGCATATCGGCACTCAACAGCTATTATTCCCTCTTCGTATATATAATCATAGGAGTAGAACCCGCCGATATCTGTCTTCTTCTCATTCGACGCGCCGTATTCCTCTATAAACTTTGAAAACAGTTTATCGAAATCAGATCTTATTTTATTGTTCACCGAATCGGTGTTCTTTTTATTACCCAAAATCTGAGGTACGTGGAATACATTCTTGAATCTGACGTTGTTGCTCTTTAGAGTGTAAAACTCTTTTTCATACGATGTAACGATCACCTCGGAATCATGAGCATCACGCTCATTTTCGAGTTTTTCCAAAGCCGGCATAGGCTTTGACAGTCTGCATATATGTCCGAAACTGCCGTCAGCAACTCCATAAATCTCCGCATCGTTATTGTACTCGTTGATAAACACATAGGACACGGCAAGAGAGCCCTCGTCAATGCCGCGGTCGCTTGCAGCATTTTGTTTCAGTGCGTCAATATCTTCTCCGAGAAGCTTGACGTAGCTTTCCATCGTAATTGCGCACAAATTCGTTCCGTCATAGTAGAACGGATCGGCTTTAACTGTATTCAAAGCTTTATTTGTGACACAAGCATATGAAGTAAATATATTCTCGGAATTATTCGATCTTCCCTTTGCCTCCAGAACATACAGGATATCCTTTTCTTCGATGGAAGAAGAGACTTGAGTACCCGCAAACCGAGCTGCTCCGAGAGAGGAGAATATCTCCAAAGCTTTACCGAATACAAATTCATTATAGTCAAATGCATGAGGATACGACTCGTCATAATAATCGTATGACAATCTCACACCGAAGGATCCGCCATTTTCATCCTTAAAAGCAACTGTAAGATCTATACTTGCGGAAAGCTCTTCACCCAAAGCATGATCGGAATAATACTTCAAAAGGTCTGAGGTAAACTCATCCGCATTAAGTCTTTGAATCAATACTTCTGCGGAAACGGGATCCTTGATTCCTATATCTGCCTTTCTGTCATAATAGAACAGCTTTTCCGAGTTTCCCATCGTACCCGAGCACGTCGCCGATGAATCGGATATCTTATAAGTCAGAATATCACCCGCTTCAAGCACCGCACCCGATATATCAAACATTATATTGTCTGCCGTAAGCTTCTCATAGAATTTATGTGCAAGCTTTTCTATATCGGAAGAATAGGTATCGTAAAACCAATCTATAATATTTTCTCGTACCTTTTTTGCTCCCTTTCTTTCAAAGGAGGGTGCACATATCATAAATCTCGATGAATGATCCGTCTCGGGAAGCTTGTAATAAACATCTGCAATAACCTCAGATAAAGGATCAAAACGTTTTTTCAAAACGCCTTTGGCATGTGCACAGTCAAAGGGTACAGAATAAAACATTCCGCTGTACGCCTCATCTGTTCCGCAGTATACCGCAAAAGAACCGTCAAGAAGCATGGATACGCCTATTATATCGCCCTCGGGCAAATACGAAGCCGCTTCCGCAAACAATTCATTCTTTGTAACTCCGAAAAGAGACAGTATATCGGATACATTCATCTCGTTATCCGATACCGTATCATATGCAAAGAATTCAGCCGTTTTCTCGACTGTCTTGTCGGAAAACGTCTTTTCCTCCACAACGATAAGCGAAAGAACACCCGCAAAATATGAATACTCATAATACACATTAAGAGTGTATTCCGCAGAACTTTTATGTCCGCCGTCGTATGTTTCAAGATCGGAATAGTTTTCCTTGAACATCTGCTCAAGCTTACTGTTAAGCCCCTTTGCACCTATCTTCTCTGAGGTCAAAAGCGGGAACCTGACAGAGTTAGTACGCAAGGTCGTCTCATTTTGAAATGAAGAAGAAAACCTTATATCGGCAAGACTTGTGACCAATGCGTCCTTTCTTCTCTCAGAAACGACCTTAAGACACGAAAGATCAAGCTTTTTTTCGGGGTCATTACCCGTCTGATCCTGCGTGCCTTGCTGTGTATCTGTTGTATTGTATCCCGTCATATTACCCGTTTCGGGCGGTCTTACGCACGAAACAAGCAACGACAGTATAGTTGCTATAAGAAGTGAATAAACAGTAAATCTTTTGAACATTTGTATTTAATCGTTTATTTGTTAAACAGTGATCTTATTTTTGATATTTGAACTGCACCTCTTAATATTAGACTTGCCGAATGAGAAAAAGTTCCGAGGAATATTCTTTCATTCGGCAAACAAAGACCGTGTGAACAGTATCGATCCACATCAAAGGTCTGCTCCGCCGGGGATTTTGACGGTGCGGAGATATTCGCAAGCCGATAACGCCGCCGATGCTCCGTCGGAAACAGCAGTCGTTATCTGCCTTATACTTTTTGCACGGCAATCGCCCGCCGTAAAGAAGCCTTCGACAGACGTAGTACCGTTTTCGTTTGAAACTATATATCCCTTGTCATCCGTATCCGCAATGGATACAAAGGGAGAATTGTCGGGAATACGTCCGACGGCGACAAAAAGACCGTCAGCCGCTATCTCTCTTTCAATTCCGTCGGAATTTCCGCGTACCTTTATTCCCGCAAAATATTCCGAAGAAGATCCGGAAATATTCTTTCGCAGAAGCTCTGTGATCTTCACGTCAAGCACCGTTTCCACGTTGCTTTTTTTCAAAAGCTCATCCACAAGAGACTTTTCTGCTCTGAATTCCCCTCTTCTGTGAACTATATATACCTTTTCGCATATATCGGAAAGGACAAGCGCATCGTCTGCAGCGGCGTTTCCGCCTCCTGCAACAATGACCGTCTTTTTTGAATAGAACGCTCCGTCGCAGATCGCACAGTACGAAACACCGTATCCGGTAAGCTCATCCTCATAAGGAAGACCGAGCTTTCCCGGCATTACGCCCGCAGAAGCTATCACAGACAAGGCTGTAAACTCATCATCCTCTGTTCGGATATAAAAGAGTCCGTTCTTCTTTTCTACAGATACTACCCGCCCGAATTCTGTATCCGCTCCCACGGCAAGAGCCTGCTCAGTCATACGGGAAGCAAGTTCGGAACCGCTTACGGACAGTATTCCGGGATAGTTTTCTATATTGAGAGCATAATTCATCTGCCCTCCGAAGCTTTCTTTTTCAAAAATGAGCACGCTTTTCCCCGCACGTCCGGCGTACACAGCCGCAGTGAGACCTGCGGGGCCCGCACCGATTATTGCAATATCAACTGTTTTATGCATTTTCCGTATATTTCTTTATAGCTGATGCACCCACGTATTTATCGTAGGAGCCATCCTCCTTCAATACTATCATGGTAGGAGCCTGATTTACTTCGTATTTCAGGGACTCATCTCTCGATTCAACAGCATCTACCGTCTCATAAGCCATCTGTGCCTTTTCAAGAAGCATCTTTGCAACCTTACAGTTGGGACATGTCTTCGTTGTGAAAAGGTATCTTTTCTCGGAAGAATCAACCTTGGACGCAGTATTGGCTACACCGTTTATGCTGTCGGGAACATATGCTTCAGTGGCATCGGAACAGCAGCAGCCTTCACTTGCTCTGAATTCTCCCACATCATAGACCTTTCTGTCCTTGAATTCCTGAGACTTACCGTCATTCCAATTCTTTACGGGTCTGTAGTAGCCTGTAATACGGCTGTACACTTCCGTTTCCTCGCCGCAAACGGGGCACTTTTCAACCTCGCCTGCGATATATCCGTGCGTTCTGCAAACGGAATATGTAGGAGAAAGTGTATAGTAAGGAAGCTTGTAATTCTCAGCTATCTTTCTTACGAGATCAGCAGCGGATTTCCAATCGGGAAGCTTTTCACCGAGGAATGCGTGGAATACAGTACCGGATGTGTAAAGGGTCTGAAGATCATCCTGGATATCGAGAGCCTCAAATATATCAGCAGTAAAGCCGACGGGAAGATGAGAGCTGTTTGTATAATAAGGTGTTTCTCCGTTCTTCGCCGCAGTTATTATATCGGGATACTTTGCCGTATCATGCTTTGCAAGACGATATGCGGTGGATTCAGCGGGGGTTGCCTCAAGATTGTAAAGGTCGCCATACTCTTCCTGATAGTCGGAGAGACGTTCTCTCATATGGTTGAGGACATCCTTCGAAAATTCCTGTGTCTTCTTGTGAGTCATATCGGCTTTGAGCCACTTTGCATTGAGACCTACCTCGTTCATACCCACAAGACCGATAGTCGAGAAGTGGTTGTCGAGATTTCCGAGATATCTCTTTGTATAAGGATAAAGACCCTCGTTAAGAAGCTTTGTTATGATCGTTCTCTTGATCTTGAGCGAGCGTGCGGCAATATCCATAAGCTTATCAAGACGTCTGTAGAAATCCTCCTTGTTTTCGGAGAGATACGCTATCTTGGGCATATTTATGGTAACAACGCCAACAGAACCGGTGCTTTCGCCGCTTCCGAAGAAGCCGCCGGATTTCTTTCTGAGCTCGCGAAGGTCAAGTCTGAGTCGGCAGCACATACTTCTTACGTCATTGGGCTGCATATCGCTGTTTATATAATTTGAGAAGTAAGGAGTTCCGTATTTTGATGTCATCTCGAAAAGAAGCTTGTTGTTCTCTGTCTCTGACCAATCGAAATCCTTTGTTATGGAATATGTGGGGATAGGATACTGGAAGCCTCTTCCGTTGGCATCACCTTCAATCATTATCTCTATGAAGGCTTTGTTTATCATATCCATCTCAGCCTTGCAATCCTTGTACTTGAAGGGCATCTCTTTGCCGCCGACAATGGCTTTCTGTTCACCGAGGTCTGCAGGTACTGTCCAATCAAGTGTTATATTGGAGAAGGGTGCCTGAGTTCCCCAACGGCTGGGAGTATTTACGCCGAATATAAAGGATTCTATACACTTTTTGACTTCCCTGTAAGAAAGGTTATCCGCTTTTACAAAGGGAGCGAGGTAAGTATCGAAGGACGAGAATGCCTGAGCTCCCGCCCACTCATTCTGCATGATACCGAGGAAGTTGACCATCTGGTTGCAGAGCGTTGCAAGATGGCTTGCGGGAGATGAGGTTATCTTTCCGGGAACTCCGCCCAAGCCCTCCTGTATGAGCTGCTTGAGAGACCATCCCGCACAGTATCCCGTAAGCATTGAAAGATCATGGATGTGTATATCAGCATCCTGATGCGCCTTTGCTATTTCTCTGTCATATATCTCAGAAAGCCAATAGTTAGCCGTTATGGCACCCGAATTCGAAAGGATAAGTCCGCCTACGGAATATGTAACCGTGGAATTCTCTTTGACTCTCCAGTCGGTAGCATATACGTATTTATCCACAAGATCCTTGTAATCAAGGAATGTGGACTTGATATTTCTTATTTTTTCTCTCTGTTTTCTGTAAAGGATAAATGCCTTTGCAACATCGGAATATCCCGCCTGAACGAGAACGTTCTCAACGCTGTCCTGAATATCCTCTACGTGTACGAATCCGTCCTTTATCTTGGATTCGAAATCCGCAGTAACCTTAAGAGCGAGAAGCTCTATTACCGAAGGATGATAATTTTTGTTTTCCGCCTCAAAGGCTTTTGTAATAACGGCAGATATTTTCGCTATATCGAATTCAGCTATCTTTCCGTCTCTCTTAATGACCTGATACATCTGTAATCTCTCCTGCTGTTCTTTTCTGTTCTTTTCTGTTCTTTTTCCGTTTTTCGCCTTTTTGTATAAATATCGGACGGGAGACCCGTCCTTGAAACCCTAATTTACTATGTGTACTATACTATATCATATCCTTCGTGTTTTGTCAATAGCAAATCACAAGATATAGTGTATTTTTTATTATCTTTTTCCGAATCTACACAATATACCGTATATTCAGAATATTCAAAAAAAAGGCTGATATACCATATATATCGTACATTGCTACATAGAAACAAAGAATTTATCAGCCTCTTATTCCGACGAAGGAAACGACCTCGGATACTATATCCGAAAAGAGCCTTATATCTTCCTCTCCGGGAGGATCCATAAACAGCATCTTACCCGTGAAGTGACCGAGAATATTTCCCGAATCCTTGAATTTCTGGATAAAAAATTTATCTGCGCCCTTTACAAGATCTGCTATCCCCTTGAATTCCTTTTCTCCGTGGAGCTGTTTTACGGCTGTAGTCCTGAATTCATATTCGATACCGCTGTTTTTCAGAAGATCGATGCTGCGGCGGATCGGAGTCATATCGAAATTCTCTATACCTACAGCATTAGCATATCCCTCGGGGGAGCTTTTTATGTCCATAGCGACATAATCCAATAATTTGTTATTCAATAATTTTTCAAGCAGTTCCGGCTTTGTTCCGTTTGTGTCAAGCTTTACAAGAAAACCGCGTCTCTTGATCTCTCTTATAAGCTCCTCCGTATTTTCGTACAGAAGTGGTTCACCGCCGGTTATACATACGCCGTCAAGAACGCCTCTTCTCTTTTCAAGAAGTGAATAAAGCTCATCAGAGGATATCTGCGGCGCCTTTCCGAATACAAGATCGGAATTATGACAGAAGGGACAACGCATATTACAACCCGAAAGAAAAACGGTGCACGCCGTTCTCCCGGGAAAATCAAGGAGAGTCAATTTTTGTATTCCGCTTATTTTCATAGTGTTTCACCTCTTTTTCCGCATTTTGGGGAGAAAAATCGGTTAATGCATGATGCAAAAACCGATCTTAAAACCAAAATAAAACCTTTATCAAAAAAGCATTTATCTCAAACTGCTTTTCTCTTTCTTTCTCCTCTTTTTGCTTTCAGCCTCCAAAGCCACAGCCTTTTCATACTTTTCCTTGTAATTATCGGGCATGATACTTCCGTAGTGATCCTTTGCCACGATAAAATGGTCGAGAAGAGTAACTCTCATTTCATTGAGAAAATCGAGAACTCTGCCGGTTGTCTCCATATCATCATTCGATGCTATATGTACACCCGAAAGATGATTATGTGCAAGAACCACAGCCGAAGCATTTGTGGAGATCACAAGCTGTGCAAGCTTCCTCATGGGAAGCAAGGAGGAATTCACATCGCCCTCATAGATCGTCTCGATGGTTATCAGATTAAGATCGTTATCAAAAAACGCCGCAAGGACATGCTCCTTATTTATTCCGAGAAATTTTGCGACGAAATACTCACCGAGCATTCCGTATGAAAATTTCAACGGATCCACATTGTACTTTTCTTCACAGTAAACTCTCGCAAGCTCGGGAATAAGCTTCAGCAGAGTTGCGGAATTCTCCTTTATCCCCTTTACGGTTATAAGCTCGCTGTAAGGGGCATCACATACCCCTGAAATACTACCGAATCTGTCGAGGAGCACATGGGCTATCTCATTCGTATCCATATAAGGGATACCAAAAAACAACAGTAATTCAAGAATATTATGCTTCTCAAAATTCTCAAGACCCTCCTTGAGAAATCTCGCCTTCAATCTTGAACGGTGATGTGCATGAAGATTTTCCGCCATATTTATATTTCCGATGATGACGCGATAAAATTATCAAAAGCTGAACAAAAGCTCTCCGTATGTGGGGAAAGGCCAATATTCCTTGGAAACAAGCGTTTCCGCGTCATCGCATACCTTTCTGAGTTTTTCCATTACAGGGATGACCTTATCCCTGAAAGCCCTGACCGCACCGTAGGCGTCGGAAGCCATGAGAAGCTTTGCATCTGCCAAGGCCTCTTCAAGCTCGTCCAGAAATCCGTCGGCATCCGCAACATCGGAAGCAAGTCTTGTCACGACCTTCTTCTCATAAGCGCAGCAGATATCGTCGGAAAGCTCCTTCTTTGCCTTGCCTGTTCTGCAAAGCTCGCCGATGTACCTTTCTATAGCGGGAATTATTTCCCTTTTCGCCATAGATATCATCGTTGCAGCCTCGATGGATACGGTCTTGCAATAGTTTTCGTAATATATTTCAAGATGGGAATGAAGCTCGTTTTCACTGAATATACCCTGACGCTTATAAAGAGCAATATTCTTTTCGCTTACAAGATAAGGAAGAGCGTCCGCAGTTGAGGGAAGATTGAGAAGTCCTCTTTCCTCCGCAGTCTTTACCCATTCCTCGGAATAGTTGTTTCCGTTGAAAACGATCCTTCTGTGCTTATTGTATTCCTCGCCGATAAGCTTTTCTACAGCTTCCTTCATCTTTTCGCCCTGAGGAATGCCGCGAAGCTTTGAACTGTATTCTCTCAGCTTATCTGCCATTATGGCATTGAGAACCGTACCCGCATCGGATACCGAGAAGGATGAGCCCGGCATACGGAATTCGAATTTATTGCCCGTAAAGGCAAAGGGACTCGTTCTGTTTCTGTCGGCGGTGTCCTTCTTGAACTGAGGCAATACGTGAACGCCCGTCTCCATCTGCTCCCTCTTATACTTTACATAATCCGCATTTCCCGCAAGAGCCTCATATATATTTTCAAGATCGTTTCCAATATATATACTGATTATGGCGGGAGGTGCTTCATGACCGCCGAGACGGTGATCGTTACCCGCACCGGCGCACGATATTCTGAGAAGATCCTGATTTTCGTCAACTGCGGCTATAACGGCACAGGAGAAAAGCAGGAAGATCGTATTTTCACGGGGGTTATCCCCTGCCTTGAAAAGGCTTCCTTCATTGTTTATTCCGACAGACCAATTGACGTGCTTACCCGAGCCGTTGACACCGGCATAGGGCTTTTCATGAAGAAGACATGCAAGCTCGAATTTAGCCGCTATCTTTTTCATCATTTCCATTATCATCTGGTTGTGGTCTACCGCAACGTTTGCCGTAGTAAACACGGGAGCAAGCTCATGCTGGGAAGGTGCGCCCTCATTGTGCTCCGTTTTTGCAAAAACGCCCAGCTTCCACAGTTCATCGTCAAGGGCTCTCATGAATTGGAGAACACGGGGACGTATGGCGCCGAAGTAATGGTCGCCCAATTCCTGACCCTTGGGAGGTGCGGCACCGAAAAGCGTTCTGCCCGTAAATATCAAGTCGCGGCGCTTTTTGAAGGCGGCTCTGTCCACAAGGAAATATTCCTGCTCGGGACCTATCGTGGTCTCCACGGAATCGCATCTGATACCCAATATATCCATGATCTCCACTACCGCATCATGGATAGCCTCCATGGAACGGAGAAGAGGTGTTTTCTTGTCAAGCGCTTCACCGCTGTAGGAACAGAATGCGGTGGGAACGCACAATGTATTTTCTTTTATAAATGCGTAGGATGTGGGATCCCAATTGGTATATCCTCTTGCCTCGAATGTGGCTCTGAGACCGCCCGACGGAAATGAGGAGGCATCGGGCTCGCCCTTTATAAGCTGCTTGCCGGAAAATTCCATTATCGCCTTTCCGTTTTTATCGGGGCTTATGAAGCTGTCATGCTTTTCGGCAGTATATCCCGTCATAGGCTGGAACCAATGGGTATAGTGGGTCGCACCATGCTCTATTGCCCAATCCTTCATTGCGGAAGCTATAACATTGGCGGTATTTACATCGAGAGAACGTCTTTGATCTACACAAGCGTGAAACTCCTCATAGACCTCTGCGGGCAAACGCTCCCGCATTACGTCATCATTAAAAACCAATGAACCGAAAACAGACGATATATCCATAAAATTTATACATCCTTAAAATTAAACATTCGCATCATAACGGTGACAATTCCCCACCGTATATGATCACATATTTATTATATAACATTTTACGATGCGTGTCAAGATAAAATTCCGAATTCCTTCGTTGATCACAGATTTTTGCTTTTGAGGGAAAATAAAATTTGTATCTATTTAATGAAAATCTCAAAAATGTCATTTTTGCCGTTTTTCAATCGGAATAAATGTCATTTTCTTCTTGTAAGATATTGCATAAATGTCATAATCGCAGCAAATCCTGTTTATATGCTTATGTTCATTGAAAGCGATTCCATTAAACTGCCTACAGTTGATTTGGATGACTTGTCCGATATATTGAAATGAATATGTAAAAAAGGTTTTATAATATTTGAATAAAAGAAAAGACTTGTACTTTTCAGTTGAGTTATCTGGTACAAGTCTTTTGCGTTGTTAAACTATGTAAATTATTAATAATCTTTCTTTTTGCCGCATTTTACACAAATTTTAGAAAACATGCCTTTAAACCTACCGCCACAATACTGACACACGCCTGCGTTTCTATACTGCATTCTTTGCTGCTCTTGCATTCTTTGCTGCTCTTGCATTCTTTGTTGCTTTTGCAGGCTCCGTTTCATGATTTCATATCTCATGGATATATATTCAGCTCTTGTTTCTGCTTTAATCGGAAGCGCAATATTAGCCCACTCGCTCACTTCGCATTGCCTCCTTTCGTTTCTACCAACAGCAATAACCGTACCATCAGATTTCAACCCTACGGTATGACCTCCTCCTGCAGATACAGCAACAATATTAGCCCACTCGCTCACTTCGCATTGCTCGCATTCGTTCCCTCCAACGGCAACAACCGTTCCATCGGCTTTCAATCCTACGGTATGATTTCCTCCTGCAGATACAGCAATAATATCCGACCATCCGTTAACATTACATTGACCGTTTTCGTTTCTACCAACAGCAACAACCGTTCCATCGGTTTTTAATCCTACGGTGTGATAGCTACCAGCAGATACAGCCATAATATCCGACCATCTCAAAACATTACATTGTCTAAAATTATTCCCACCAACAGCTATTACTCTTCCGTTATAAATCAAACCTACCGTGTGATGACTCCCTGCAGAAACAGCAATAATATCCGACCACTCTGAAACATCACATTGACCGTCGTAGCCATAACCATTGCCATCAAGATATTTTGTTGCAATAACAGTTCCATCTGATTTCAATCCAACTGTATGTCTTTCGCCCGCAGAAACAGAAACAATATCTGTCCATCCCATAACGTAACATTCACCGTAGCAGTTCAAACCATGAGCAACAACCATTCCATCCAATCTCAATCCCACAGTATGATAATACGTGGAAATAGCAATTATTTGCGACCACTTCGAAAAGTCGCGCTCGCGAGAATACAGCCCTGTATCAAAGTTCGTGACAACTCTCCCATTGGATAACAACCCCACTGAAAAATCCGTTCCGGCAGAAATACTTATTTGAGAATTTTTAATCTGGATTTTTTCAATAATTTTTGACAATTCTTTCTTTTTAATTGAAAATTCTTGCATCTCCGAAATACATTTCTCTCTCAAGTCCTTTGAATCCTTATAATCTATCTCAGAAAATAACGATATTGCTTTTCTATAATCTGACATACTTTTTGCGGAATTCATTGCTTTGACTGCGGCGTTGTATATTCCTTCTATTCGCTTATTTTCGTTTCTTGCTTTGATATGCTCAATGCACGCTTCAAGCTCTTTTTTCAAGGCTTCATTTCCGAAGCGCATAGCCTTTGAATAATTGTTTTTACTGTCAAAAGGCTCACTGCAGTTTTTAAGAGATTCTCTTGCTTTTACATTCAGCTCTGCCATCAATTTACCCAAATATGCCTCGGCACATTCCGGGTCTTGGTTGAGGACCTGCTCGCAGAAATCATCTGCCTTATCAAACTCTCCGTCTTCAAGGAACATGAAGGCGCGCTTCAAAAGGGGTGCGGTGTTGGTATTGCTTTCGGAAACAACCGTTTCCTTAATTACTGTTGCTTTCGGTTCATCGGATTTAATTACCTTTTTGATACCGCGAATAATATCATTGACAAAACCTATCTTCGCCATATCCTGCGCTTGGAGATGTGCAAACTCTTCGGGAAGCTCATATGCATCCATATCGCGGTAGCACGGAATAAGAAGCTTTGAACGGTCATTCTTGATTATCTTCAAATATCTTGACCATTCGTTTTTGACCCAAACAGCGTTGAAATATTCTGGCTTTGTACCAATGGAAAGCATTACCTTTGCGGAATTGAGCGCAGCAAAGATGATAGGTTCATAAGCTGAACCTAACTTTCCTTCAAGAGTTATTGCGGCATAGAAAACTTTGAATCCTTCATTTGTAAGCTGATAATAAATATCGTTTGCAATTACGCTGTCCTGCGTTCTGTGACCGTCGGAATCCGTCTCCTTGTAGCAGATAAATACATCGTAAGTTTCTTCTTTTTGTGCAAGAGCAAGGATTTCCTTTTGTATTCTGTCGATCTCCTTTGCTTGTTCCTCATAAACGGCACGCTGACTTAAATCGGCGTTTTCAAGTGCCGATTTGTAATCATCATCGGCAATTATTGATTCATATGAAGCCCTATGGCATGTGGGGATCTTTTTGAATGTTGCGGGATCATCCACGTATTCTATACCGTATTTGCAGAGGATAAGCCCCCAATACGCTTCCGATTGCGTTGTATCTGCTTGTACTATCTTTTCATAAAGCTCTTCCGCTTTGTCAAATTCGCTCTTGATACGCAGAGTATTGGCTCTATTGAAAAGATTTTGCAAATTTTCATCAATAGCTTTCGGTACTGTTTGCTTTGTACCGCAATAATCACATTCCGTAACGGTGATACCTTCTGCTATTTCAAGGTTACCGTTGCACATTTTACATTTAAAAAGGATTGACATAACAAAAATCTCACTTCAACATTTTACATTTCTTATTTCTGTCCGCGACCAATATACAAACCTCGTTTGCGAGTGTTGTTACCGCTTCTATATTATCCGCTTTAACAGCTTCGGAAAGCTCGGCAAATTTCAGCGTTATTTGGGTTTCAACCGATGCAAGAGCACCATTGCTCATGGGATCTGAATATCGAATAGCCTCATATACTTTTCTGCATTCTGTCTTGACAGAGTCGGATTTTGCACTCGCCATAAGTGTATCTGCATCAATTGTTAATGATTTTGTGAAAAAAGTTTGCGTTCTTAATTTCGAATCCAACCCGCTTACGATATCAACAGTAGCGAATGCTTTAACAACTGAGATTATATTGAAAAGCAGGATGATTGAGCAACCTATTATTCCGATCCAATACGGAAGAGGCGATATAAGCATACAAAGACCGCCGACAACAAAGGTAAGAATGACCCCCTTGCAACTTGTTTCAAAAAGGGGAATGTTATAAAATGTTTTCTTAATATCTACGTTTTTCAACGCAAAATATGCACATACTATCTGACCGATAAATGTAAGTGTAATAAATGCATAACCTATCCAAAATGACGGTGTGTATTTTTCCTGTCCCGTCCAACCGACCGACACAAAGGAAACAACATTGAATATTATCAATAAAACAACCCAAATTATTAAATAGTTTTTAAATACCTTTGTCATTTTTCACAACCTCCGATCAAAGCTTTTCGCCGCATTCAAGGCAGAATTTTGCACCCGGAATAAGTTCTTTTCCGCATTTCGGGCAAGCTGTTATAAACTTGTGTCCGCACTCGGGACAGAATTTACCCTTTGATACTGTTTTACCGCATTCGGGGCAGATAACCATACCTTCCGGTATTTTGGGAGCGACCTTTTCACCGCACTCAAGACAGAATTTTGCATTTTTCGGCAATACCGCACCGCATTTTGAGCATTTGGCTTCCGCCGCGGGCGCTTCGGAAGATGTATTCGGTGTTGCACCGGTTGAGCCGGCAAACATTTCACCGAGCTTGGGAGCAACTACGCCTGCGGCAGCCATTCCCACACTCAATCCTATCATATCACCGGCAACTCCGCCGCCGCTTCCGCTGATAGTCATGTTGCCAATACCTTCCGCATATGCCTTTTGAACCTCGGCTGTAATAACGTCTTTCTGATCGTAGCCCTTTGCCCGCATTACTTCAGCTTCGGCAAGACCTGCCATCTTTACGGCTTGCGCTTCCGTTTGCGCTTTGATCAACTCACGTTCGGCTTCACGTTTTTTCACTTCTGTTTCAGTAAGCTGGCGTTCCATCTCAACCTTTCGTCTTGCTGCCGTAACATCCGCATCGGCATCGGCTTGTGCGGATTTAACAAAAGCTTCCGCTTGTATCATTCTCGTCTGGAATGATACGGCATGTAACTCCTTCATTTTTTTGAAATTAGGATCGTTCTCGGGAAGGGCAATACCGGTAATGTAGAATTGAGGTATTGTAAGACCGTATTCCTCAAAGCCATTTACAATGCTTCTTCGCATTGTTTCCGAAAGCAACTCTAGTTTCTCATCAATTTCAATAACATCTATGTTATTGGATTTTATGGCACTCGGAAGATTTGATTTTACAGCAGTAGAAATAAGAGGACGAAAAGAATTTTGAAGGGATTTTGTAAAACCTGCTCCATAATCGTCCCATGCAATACCGTTCATTGTACCCACAAGCTTCAATAATAACTTACGTGAATCCGAAACCTCTAAATTCATCTCACCGCATGCGCCTATTTCCAAAGGTATACCGTAAATAGGTTCTACGAAACGCACTTTTGAATCTGTGCCCCATTTAATAGCCATTTGCACGGTTTTATTAATAAAATAAACTTCGCAATGAAAAGGCGTATCATCTCCTATAATTTTATTGAAAAGTTTTCCAAGTTTTGGTATGTTTTGAGTTTCGAGAGTATGCCTTCCCGGTCCGAAAAGATCAAGGGCTTCTCCATTGAGAAAGAATACAGCTTCCTGACTTTCATGAACGATAAGCTGTGTCAATGTGTTGAAATCCTCACAAGGATGTTTCCATATAAAGGTGCTGTTATCGCCCTCGTATTTGATTATATCGGCAATTTTCGACATGATACATATTCTCCTTACAGGTATGACTATTTTCAATAAGTGTACTTTTTGACAAAAGCCATTTCAAGGGAATAGATAACAAGTAAATTCATATTCTGTTAACTTTTTTCTAAAAAAGCCTTGCATTTTATATATTTTAGTGTTATAATTAGACAAGGAAATTAACTGTCAAAAAGTACACCTTTTAACACCTCTCCGATCTTTCTTATCACTTTCCATATTGCTTTTTCCCGTTTTTATGCTATAATTACCGCAACATTCATATACAGATAAACTGCTACCGAGTAGTGGAATGGTAAAACATTCGTATGCATATCGTTAGGTCTCAGAAGATATGTACACGAATGTTTATTTTTTGGGCGGGTTTTCCCATTGAGATTTTCGGAAAGGCACATACAAACAAATGAAAATCAAACAGTATTTTTCTACTCTTGACATTATCCTGTGGACGCTGTCGGTGACGGCAATCACAGTATGCTTTGCCGCTTTTTTGGTAAATGACATTTACGGCTTTGTAAGCTGGCGGAGGATGAAGAAAAGGCAAAGCGGAAAAGAATCACAAAAATAAATAATTACTGCAGAAAGCAGTTTCGCGTTATGTAATTTCAAGGAATATTTTATAATTTCTCTTGACATTTTTCCAATATAATATTATAATCAAGATAGCGAAATTTCAGTTTTTTAAAACCCATCGTTCAAGAAAGGATACAGACTCATGAGCAAAATACCCGTAGGATTACAGCTTTATTCCCTAAGAAACGAAGCTCAGGCTGATTTTTTCGGCACGCTGAAGCTCGTTAAAGAAATGGGATACGACGGCGTTGAATTTGCAGGACTTTTCGGAAATTCTCCCGTTGAAATAAAAAAATATGCCGATTCCATCGGACTTTCCCTCGTATCGGCTCATATTCCCTTTGCGGACCTTGTAAATAACACGGAAGGCGTTATTGATGAATGTCTCGCCTTGGGACTCAAATATGCTGTCGTTCCCTACATGACAGAAGAATACCGTCCCGGCGGTGAGAAGTTTTTCGAGGCAGTTGAGCTTATAGGCAAATTAGGTGAAAGCTTCAAGGCAAAGGGTATCACTCTTCTCTATCACAATCACGATTTCGAATTCAAAAAGGTAAACGGCGAATACGGTCTCGATTATATGTACCGCACCGTTTCCGAGGAGCTTCTCAAAACAGAGCTTGACACCTGCTGGGTAAGAGTAGCGGGTGAAGATCCGGCGGAGTACATCAATAAGTATTCGGGACGCGCTCCCATAGTACATCTCAAGGATTACTTCAAATCATCCGATAAGGACTCCGGCAGCATGTACGAGCTTATAGGCATTAAGACGGAGAAGAAGGAAACTTCAACATTCGAATTCCGTTCATGCGGAAACGGATGCCAGAACATCGAAGCATTGATAAAGGCTTCGGAAAATGCGGGCACAAAGTGGCTTATAGTCGAACAGGATAAGCCCACTCCCGGAAAGACACCCTCGGAATGCGTAAAGAGCAGTATTGATTACATAAGAGAAATATACAAATAAACAAAAAGGAGAAAAATCATGTCAGACAGCGTTCTCAGCCAATTCAAACAAGAGATCAAAGAGGTTTTCTCCCCCTTCAAGGGCGAAAAGCTTAAGGTAGGTATTATAGGAACAGGTTGGATAGCGGAATCCCATATCGATTCCTATAAGAAATTCAACGATGTGGAGATAGTTGCGGCAGCCGACCTTATTCCCGGAAAAGCCGAGGCTTTCATGGAAAGATACGGAGTCAAGGGTGTTAAGTTCTACCCTTCCCACAAGGAAATGCTCGACAACGAAGAGCTTGATGCGGTAAGCGTATGTACATACAATGCGACTCATGCGGAGTGCACGATATACGCTCTTCAAAAAGGCGTAAACGTTCTTCTCGAAAAGCCTCTCTGCGTTACAACTGAAGAAGCGATCGAAATCGCAAAAGCCGAAAAGGAAAGCGGCAAGGTACTTTCCATAGGCTTCCAGCCCAGATTCGATCCCAATATGAAGATGATAAAAAAGATCGTTGAATCCGGTGAGCTCGGTCAGATATACTACATCCAGACGGGCGGCGGCAGAAGAAGAGGTATTCCCAACAGCACATTCATCGAAAAGAAGACTGCGGGAATCGGTGCTCTCGGCGATATCGGATGCTATTCTCTCGATATGGTCCTCAATGCGATCGGTTATCCCAAGCCCCTTACCGTTTCCGGATATACAAGCTCCTTCTTCGGAACGAACCCCATGTACAATAACCCCGCAGATGCGGCACGCTTCAATGTTGACGATTTCGCGGCGGCATTCATCCGTCTTGAGGGCGGCATAATCCTCGACTTCCGTATCTCTTGGGCTATGCATGTTGACACCCCCGGCGACACCATCATCTTCGGTACAAAGGGTGCTCTCCGCATTCCTTCCACAGACTGCTGGAACGGCTCTGTAGGCGGTCCCATGACCATTTACCACGACGTTGCAGGCGTTCAGACATCCACTACCATACCGATAATCCAGAACAGAGGTCCCGGTCTCTTCGATCAGAAGATACGCTCCTTCTTAGATGCATGCAAGAACGGAACACCCTCTCCCGTTCCCGTTTCTCAGATACTTTACAACCAGGCAATAATCGACGGTATCGTAAAGTCCGCAGAAGCAGGCAGAGAAATAGAGATAGTTCTTCCCGAATAATAAAAGGCTTTTCAGATAGTATCACAAGGCGCCCCGTGGTGACGGAGCGCCTTAATTCTTTATTCAATTATTGAAAGCAAGCTTCTCATGGTTCATCATATTCCTCGGACAGAAACGCCTTTTCCTCGGCAATGTCCTCTATGCACCATATAACGGCTTTGAATGTGATACCCTTTTCTTCTTCGTTTACCGATATCTCCTCCTTGACGATCTCCCTTTCGGAAAGCTCGTTTTTTATATACTCTTTATACATATCGTAAGCTTTGTTTTCGGCTTTTTCGGGTGTAAGATAAATAAGCGGAGTTTTGTATTCCGCGAAGCTTGTTTCGGTCAATCTGAAGGGAAGACGGATAAGATCAAAGAGAATGACATTCTCCGTTCTTTTATAAGCCTCATACTTTCCAAAGCCGCAATCGGAAGATAAATAAAGAGGAACGGAAAAGTCAAGTATCTCAAGCCTTCTTTTCACAGCTTCATTACCTGTATATACCTTTTCATGAGATTCAAAGGGAACGGTTACGGAAAATTCATGGACCGTTTTCGCAAAGACGCTGCCTTTTGCATGAACCGTCTTATAAGCCGTGGTCTGCAATTCCACGATTCCGCTTACGAGAAGGTCGCCTTTTCTGACGAACTCTCCCGACTTTACCATAGTCATACCGTCTGAAACGGCGGAATCCACTATAACACCGTCGCACTTTGCCACAAGGTTATAGGGATCGTTATTTTTCGATGTATCGGGAGGAAAGGCTCTCTCACTGATACTGACAAGAGCATGAGTACCCGATATAAAGAATGTTGCATAGGATATTTCGGGATATCTGTTTATCAATTCAAATCTAATATCATCAAAATTTATATCGGATATCCTTTTGCCCTCATAAAGTCCCGCATCCGAAAGCATTTCTCTCATTGTTTCGTCAGTTACTGAAACGAGACCTCTGATCTCAACAGTCCAAATAAACAGACTTGAAGCCCAGATCAAAGCACATGACAAAAAAATTCCGATAACAAGACCCGTTCTCTTTCTGTATCTGTAAAGAACTTCGGGAAATCCCCTGAGAACAGTTCGGTATTTTATTCCCACACTCCGCATTTCGTCAAGTACATGCTTTATTTTTTTGTAATGTATTACTCCCGCACTGAAGGTTATTTCATTTTCGTTTATTCTCTCTATATCGAAAATATCCGCATTTATTGTCATCAATCTGTTCAGTACCCGTTCAGCGGCTCTTCCGTTTACAAAAAAACGGTAATACCCTGCTATTGCGGAAATTATTCTGTACATCATTGTCTATACCTCTTCACTTTATAAATTCAACGGATGTTATCGTTCCCTCTACACCCATGGTATTGTTTCCCAATTGCCTGAGAGCAAGAGAGGTGCCGTGTATCTTTACCTCAAGATCGTTTCTGAGGATTATTTCATCATGATCGCATTTTATTATTTTTTTGCATCCTTCCATCATCATATATTTTCTTCCGTAAACGTAGATAACATTGTTCATTGCAAGAAGCTCATTGACATCATGTATAAGCTTTCTTTTCAAGCAAGACTTTTCTCCCGAATTGTTTTTATTTTTCATATTCTCGTTTCTCCGTCTGTATAATCTATAATATAAATATATAGCCAAAAGGAGAGTTTTATGATTAAAAAAGCATATTACGGATATATCACCGAGCTTCTTCCCGCCTTCATAATAGCAGCTGCAACGATAATGATTCTGTCCCACCCGAATTTTTGTGCCGAATCGGTAAGAGATGCTCTTGAATTATGCATGGGAAGAGTCATTCCATCCCTCTTCCCTTTTATGATAATATCCGCCATGATCGTTTCCACAAAGATCCTTTCGAGTGCTTTAAGGCTTCCGTCTCTTTTCTTCTCGAAGCTCTTCAAGGTGTCACCCTCTTCATTTCAGGCTGTGATAATAGGCTGCTTTTGCGGTTTTCCCGTAGGTGCCGCTTCATTGTTTGGGTTGTATAAGGCAGGGAATATCGAAAAAGAAGAGACGGAAAGGCTTCTTCCTCTCTGTAATTTGTGCAGTCCCGCATTTGTCATTTTCTTTTCGGAAAAAGCCTTCGGCGATATTCCGTTTGCGGGAGTTTCTTTGTATCTTATACAGCTTTTTTCTTCTTTGCTTCTTATGATGATAACCTCTTCAAGATCCAATGTATTTAAAACAGCTTTCGGTTACGAAAATGAAAAAACTCTTTCCTTTTCAAAAGCATTTATTCTCTCGGTGAAGACAGCATTACACTCAAGTATTACAGTATGCGGCTTCGTAATAACATTTTACTTGATAAATGAGCTTATACTTCTCGCTTTCGGAGGAAATAAAGCATCAAGTCTCCCCATTATGATAGTGAGCGGACTTCTTGAGGTTACCTGCGGAATTACTAATATTTCGAAAAGCTCTCTTCTTACGTTTTGCATCGCATCGTTTTTTATTTGCTTCGGAGGACTTTCAACGGTATTTCAAACCTTTGCAATAGCGCCCGACGGCATTTCACGAAAAAAATACATTTTAGGAAAAGGGGCAATGGGCATTATTGGCGCTCTTAGTGCGTTACCTGTTTTCCTTATATTGAAATTTCTTAAAATTTGATGCCGCCTATTGCTTTTATCGTTTTTATTTGGTATAATTGATAAGATAAAATATTTAATTATTGAAAAGGTATTCTTCATGGTTCTTAAAGAATTTACAGATCTTTCAAAAAAGCTTACAAAGGATTATTTTGATTCTATAGATCTCGATGGTGTAAATCCTCCCGAGATAAGAGACGGTGTTTCCTCTTATTTTCTCAGAGGCGGAAAAAGATTCCGTCCCGCTCTTTGCTTAATGTGCGCGGCAGCGGCAGGCGGAGAAAAAGCCATAGAAATGGCTGTTCCCGTTGCATGCGCATCCGAGCTATATCATATCTTCACTCTCGTTCATGACGATATAATCGATGATGACGATGTACGCCGCGGCGGTCCCACGGTACATATCAAGGTCAAAAACGATCTTCTGACCGAGTACGGCTCAGAGCTTGATGAAAACGATGCATTGCGCTACGGAACTGCCTCTGCAATATTATCGGGAGATGTCCTTCTCGCCCTGGCAGTCGACTCTGTATGCGATGCTGTAAACAGAGGTGCCGATATAAAGGCTGTTCAGAAGGTCATCAGACTTCTGACAAGAGTCTGCACTCCCGCCCTTTGCGAGGGTGAAGCTCTCGACACACGTTACGGAATGCTTTTCACATCCATGGAAAAGCTTTTCACGGTTTCCGAGGATGAAGTCATAAACGTTCTCAAAAAGAAAACGGGAGAGCTTTTCGCTTTCTGTACCACATCGGGATATATAATAGGCTCGGGCAAAAACGAGCCCGATGAAAGTGTCCTCACAGCTCTCCGCACATACAGTGAGCTTTGCGGAATAGCTTTTCAGCTTCAGGATGATATTCTCGGCGTTCTCTCCGATGAAAAGACTCTCGGCAAGCCCATCGGAAGCGATATAAGGGAGGCCAAAAACACTCTCATTTTACGAGAAAGCTATAAAAACGCTTCAGCAGGAGAAAAGAAGCGCCTTTCCTCCATCGTAGGAAACAAAAATGCTTCTTCCGCTGATATGGAAGAAGCAATAAGCATATTAAAGAATAACGGTGGTATTGAGTATTCCGCAAAGCGCGCTGACGAATATATCGTATCTGCCATCAATGCCTTGAAGGCAATACCCGATTCCGAATATAAAGAGCTTATGAAAGAGGCGGCACACGCCATGCGCGTGCGTATAATGTAACGCAGGGTACAATGACCTCGCCGTACCGTTAAACGATGCCCTCATCGTACCTTTGGCGATATTCTCGCCGCAGTGTTATTTGAGTTTACCGTTTCTTATCTCGTAAACAGCCTTTGCAAGCTCCGCACCGTAGATTGCAAATCCCGCTTCAACGGGATGGGGATCGTTATTTCTGAAAAGGTCGGGAATATGGCATATAAGCTTTCTGCCGTCTATCAAATTCGCTCCCGTCTTTTCACAAGAGTCCTTTATAAGATCAAGGACAATGGATATTCTTTCCTTTTCGGCTTCGCTGTAAGGACTTGTTCCGTTGTCATCGAATCTCCAATTCCATATGGGGGTAATAACATATAGGGGAACACCGGGGTAAGCTTCCGTCAGTATACGGAAAAATTCGGGAATGTCTCTTCTTACGCCCTCTTCGCTGTATACCAAAACACAATCGTTTGAGCCGTATGCCACAACTATCTCATCAGGCTTGAAGGGAAGCTCATTATCGATGAATCCGGGGCAGAAGCGTGCGCTTCCCACACCGAGGTTCAAATATTCCGCGTTAAGATATCTTGCGGTTAAGTTTACGTAATTCAAGGATGCGTGCACACCGCAGTCAACACCCTGGGTAATGGAATCACCGAAGAAGAGTATCTTTCTTTTCGGATTTTCCGGAGAATCCGTACTTTCAACGGGCCTTGCATTTCCTATTTCAACATCTTTTATGAATGTCTGAGCAATGCAGGGGAAATGTATCGTAACTCTTCGTTCCTCATAGGTTTCGGGATACATATTGTATTTTTCAAGATTCCAGACTATCTTTCCGCCGTCGCTTCCGTCATTGTGATGAGAATCGCAAAGTATGTCGTTTACGTAAAGGTCAAAGGACACGGTCTTGCGGTACGCTTCACCGAAACGGTAAGAAAATGAAACTATTTTAGCATCGGTATAAAAGTCAAGTCTGACACCGGGAGTGCATTTTGCACGCATTCCCATTCCCGGGCCGTCATTTACAAAATATTCTTCCTGCTTTTTTGTCATACGCGCGGGGAAAATATATCCATCATCCATGTCCTCGATACGGCATATTCCCTTGAAAAGCGGATACATCTCGTTTTTTGTCATAATACCCTCCGTTTAATTAAAAATTATAAAAAGAAAAGAAGTTAAACAAATGAATATCAAACGTTATGTTTCAATTATAATCACTTTAATCATTCTTGTCAATATATTTTCCGCATTTACAATATGCTCTGCAGAAAATTTCACGTACATTCCCGAGAATATAACCACATATTCAAGAGGAGTATACATGGTCAATCTTGATACGGAGACCGTGGTATACTCAAAAAGCGCCGATCGAAGAATGTATCCGGCCTCTCTTACAAAGATAATGACAGCCGCAGTAGTGCTGGAAAAATGCGGTGACCCGGCAGAGGAAAAGGTACTTGTTCCCGTCAATACGAATATGTTTGATGAGATATACAAGGTAGGCGGCTCCAATATCGCACTCAAGGAAGGAGAATTGATGACCGTCAAGGATCTTCTTTATGCTCTCATACTTCCCTCCGCTTGCGATGCCGCTTCCGTGCTTGCATATCATTTCGGCGGAGGAAATATCGACACTTTCGTGGAAGATATGAACAAGACGGCAAAGGAATTGGGATGCGAAAATACAAACTTCGAAAATGCCCACGGTCTTCAATCCGATGACCATTATTCCTCTCCCAAGGATATGTATCTGATATTGAAGCATGCGATGAAATATCCTCTGTTCATGGAGATCATATCGCAGACAAAATATACTATTCCCGAAACAAACAAATCAAAAGCCCGTACCGTAAGATACACCATTGAAATGCTCAATGAATCAAGCGATGATTATTACGAATACATGAAGGGTATCAAGACAGGCTTCACGGGTAAGGCGGGACGCTGTCTTTCTTCCATGGCAACAAAGGACGGAGCCACATATTGCATCATTCTTTTCGGTGCAAATCTCGATCAGCCTCCTGTTTCAACAACACAGAAGAACCTTTGCTACGATGACACGAGACATCTTTACGATTACATGTTCGATAATTACGAGGTCAAAGAGGTGATATCTCCCGAAACGGCAGCAGCGGAGATCCCCATTGTAAACGGACTTAAGGATACGGTATCTCTTTACCCCTCCGAAGGTGTAACTGCAGTCGTTCCGAAAAATTCCGAATTGACCTTCAAGGTCAATGCTCCCGAGTCCTTCAATGCTCCCGTGCTTAAGGGTGAATCGGGTGAGATATCCGTTTTTTGCGATGACATTCTCATTGCCTCAGCTTCTCTTTTAGTAACCGAGGATGTTTATTCGGCATCAGTGAAGGATCCCGAAACGGGAAACCGTGACAATGATATGACAGAGCAGAAGATCCCCGTATCAATTGAGGATCTTAGCAGACTTTTCGAAAATCAAACGTTTTTAGCTCTTATTCTCGTTCTTATCGTATTTCTGATACTCTTTATCAGTGTTATCATAATATCAAAAAGAAAGGGACGCAGAGGCTGATATGAAAAAAGTAACAGATATAACAGGCGAGATCAGAGACGGAATGTGGAATTACGAATTTCCCTTCCCCGAATACCATATAAAACCCCTTCCCGAGGTACCGTGGGTAACGACAAAGGTATACTGCGAGATATTTGACGGTCTTCATTCCCAGACGGGAACGTATCTTGAAACGCCGGCACATTTTTACGGCCCCGAAAAGTCGTATAACCTTATAGATGTTCCCGTTGAGAAGCTTTTTGATGTACCTTGCGTACTTATCATGATCGACGGTCTTGACAGTATAAGCGGAAGCAGAAAGGCGATAACGGCTGAAATGCTTGAAAAGGCTTCCAAGGGCAGAAATATCCCCGAGGGCTGTGCTTTGGCTGTCGGATGCGGTTGGGGAAAATTCTGGTTTGACAAGGATTATCTTGATGCCTCCCCTTATCTTACTCTCGATGCTATGGAGTGGCTCGTTTCAAAGAAACCGTTTATTCTCACAACAGATTTTCCACGTTGGGAAAATCTCCAATCCCCCGGCGGTATATTCCCCGTATTCTATGCGGCTGACATTCTTATGCTTGCTCCGGTGGTGAATCTTGAGAATGTGGACAGCTCTTGCGAAAATTTAAAGCTTACGGTATTGCCCATAAAGGCATCGGGGACAAGCTGTACACCGTGCCGCGCGGTGATAACCGAGGGATAAGTTTCAAAACATTTCATAATAATACAAAACGGGAGGTTAACAGCCTCCCTGATTTTTTCGGTACTAACGATAATATAAAAGCAAAAACAATCGAGAACAACTTACTTTTGTGATATAGTTTAAACCTCTTAATTCCTGCAAGGACAACTGCCGTATCCGTATGCTAAAATATAGGCACAGAAAGGAGATGACTTTATGGAAAACAAGAACTTAATTGACAAAGCCATCGGATTCATACAAAAGAATCCCAAAGACAATCTGTCGCTACAAAGTATTGCAGACAACGCAGGATTCTCACTCACCTACTTTGATGCAATATTCAGACAGCATACGGGATACAGCCCCGTAGAATATTCTCGTATTTACAAGCTCACAAGAAGCGCCCTTGAGCTTCGCAGGACACAAAAGACCGTACTTGAAATTGCTCTTGACTTCGGATATGCAAGCCCCGAAAGTTTCACTCGTGCATTCAAAAATTTTTACAGTATTACGCCGAGTGAATACCGTGAAAAGTATTCGGGAGAGGCTGTAACTTGGCACGACCTTTCCGGTAAGATTGCAATCAGCCATTTTAGACGAAGCTTTCCGGAATTAAACATATCGGACATTGACCTCGCTCTTGACTTTTGCTTTACGCATAATCCTCTAAAATATGCCGAGGATATTGTAGGGATGACGGTTGCAGAATCCGAAATTCTCACACTTGGAAATCCCGAAACACTTGAACATTTCATTTATGTATCTGATTACAATTCGGTCGAGCCTGCTGTTATGATCATTTGTGAAAACGAGGAAGATGCTCTGCCGTATCTGAGGCTTTTTGCCAAGCACGCAAATCCGCGATTTTCTATTCGAAGATCGGTTGATAAAGAATGGGAAATTTTTGATGCGGAAGTCGCCAAACTCGGTCTAACCTGCCGCTATGGATATGATATGATCTATCCAAATGATTCTATTTCTGTTCCCGAATATGGTGGATTGTCAATTCGCCTGCTTACCGCAGAGGATATGACGCAAGTCAAGGCGTTCAAGCAAAATGGCGGATGTGCGGAATGTCACGTTGGAGCAATTCAGATATGCTTTGACGGCAAAGGCAACGCAGGAATGAAACCCATGGGCGTATTTGAAAACGGTGAGCTTATCTGCCTTGCTATGCCTACACTTGACCAAATTCGTGAACTTAGAAAATACGATATTGGCGCAATCTTTACCATTAACACAAACAAAGAAGGTGAATCTATTGATTTGATGTGGAGATATGCTGTTGATTACTGCTTGAAAAACAATGCTATGATTGGAAATTCAAATGCGGATGAAGACGATTCACCTCTTGGTGTTGAAACTTGTGAGCGTATCGGACTTGTAAAAGTTGCAAGAAATTGCATTTATCGTAAATGATTCCCGCCCCGCCTTGCGCGGCACTTCTCTTTAGCTACACATAAAAAATAGCCATCACGAAAAAAACGTGGTGGCTAAATCTATTTTTACGCTGATTTTACAGAGGTTCTTTCGAGCGCTTATTTTTATTCAAAAACGAAAAAACCGTTCACACCTCAAATTTATTTGAACACTTGGGGCATACCGCCGTATTCTTCCCTTTTCTTTTCGGAAGTCTTAAAACCGCTTTACACTTCGGGCACTTTACGTATACGTGTGTCTTCCTGTCGTCAAATTTTCTCTTTTGGAATTTTGCCCACTTTTCGATCTTGCCGTAATACCTCATAAAAAACGCATTTTCCTTTCTGCGTTTTTCATGATTTTTGGAAAAGCTTCTCCAAACAGCAAAAACGATAACAAGGCATATAACTATGCCGAGAATAAGAGAATTCAAAAAGAGATTGACAAAGAAAAGAATTATGTAAAGTATAACGAGAGCGATATATAATTCATCTATTCCGTATCTGCCTATCATAAAGGAAGCAAGTTTTTCTTTCAGCTTATTAAACATTGTCGTAACCATTCCTTTCTTAATTTTGACAACGAAGTGCACTAACCGGAAGTTTGCACGCTTTTGCGTATGCAAAATTGCTGTCGGACTTTTTGACAGCAAAGTGTAAACTTTATGGGAAAACCCGTAAATCTGATCTATCGGAAAGTTTGCACGCTTTTGCGTATGCAAAATTGCTGTCAGACTTTTTGACAGCAAAGTGCAAACTTTATGAGAAAACCCATAAATCTGATCTATCGGAAAGTTTGCACGCTTTTGCGTATGCAAAATGCCTGCCCTGCTTTTGGCAGGCAAGTGCAAACTTTATGAGAAAACCCGTAAATCTGATCTATCGGAAAGTTTGCACGCTTTTGCGTGTGCAAAATGCCTGCCCTGCTTTTGGCAGGCAAGTGTAAACTTTATGAGAAAAGTCCGAAAAGTCACTTTTCGGACTTTTCTCTTGCCACCGATAGCATTAACTTTATCCTGTTTTCCTGATTCACCTTCGTTGCGCCCGGGTCGTAATCGATAGGAACAATATTTGCTTCGGGGTACATTTCGCTTAATTTTCTTATCATACCTTTCCCGACTATATGGTTCGGGAGGCATCCGAAGGGCTGAGTACATACGATATTACCATATCCCAGCTCGATAAGCTCCATCATTTCCGCAGTAAGAAGCCACCCCTCCCCCATTTTACAGCCTCTGCCGAGAACGGGTCCGATAAGCTCCTTCAAGTGAGCGTAGCTTGAGGGAATAACAAACTTACCGCTCTTGCTGTTTCTCAAGGCTTCGGCAATATATTCCTCATACTTCGAGAAGAAATCAAGCAATATACCGCATCCCGCTTTTTTGATGATATTTCCGCCGTAAAGCTTGATATCCTCTATTCTGTTATCCACCTTGAAGAGAAGGAACCCTAAAAGTCCGGGAACCATTACCTCGCATCCCTGCTCCTTAAGGAACCTTTCAAGATTGTTGTTTGCCGTAGCGGAATACTTTACGAATATCTCTCCCACTATGCCGACACGTACCTTATCTCTTTTTTCTGTTTTGATGCACGAAAAAGATTCAACTATCTGTGAAAGACAGCTTTTGATCTCCTCCGTACGGTAGCCTTCCTTACGCTTGAACATATCGGAAATATCCGCTATCCACTTATCGGTAAGTGATTTCGTTTCACCGCAAGTGACTTCATAAGGCTCTGTCTGATTGCTCAGAAGCATAAGCATATCACCGTATGTAACAGCCGCAAGTGCTCTTCTGAGAAGGGGCAGTGTTATTTTAAAGCCGCTGTTCTTCTCAAGTCCCGATATATTCAAGGATATGACGGGGATATTACCGAGACCTGCCTTTTTCAAAGCCTTTCTGAGAAGGTGGATGTAATTCGATGCTCTGCATCCTCCGCCCGTTTGAGTCATAGCGAGAGCCGTTCTGTCAAGGTCGTATTTTCCGCTTTCAAGAGCGGAGATCATCTGACCTATCGTAACGAGTGCGGGATAGCACGTATCGTTATGAACGTACTTAAGCCCCGTTTCGATGACGGAATCATCATCGTTTTCCAAAAGCTCTACGTTATATCCGAATTCGGCAAAAATATTCCTTAATATTTTGAAATGAATATTACACATATTTGGAAACAGGATCTTATGTGTCTTTTTCATTTCCTTTGTAAATTCTATTCTTCCGTTGGTTTTGTTTGTCATACCGTTTTATCTCTTTTAACTTTTGATTCGTTTTACGTCAAAGGACCGAAATACTATTCGTTAAGTCCCAAAGCGGAAAACAGACTGCGTACTCTTATATTGACAGCACCTAAGTTCGTTATCTCGTCTATCTTTATCTGAGTATAGATCTTATCCTTTTCCTCAAGTATCTTTCTGACCTCATCGGTGGTTATGGCATCGACGCCGCATCCGAAGGATACGAGCTGAATGAGATTGATCTTGTCGTAATCACTTTCACACACATACTTTGCCGCCGCATACAAGCGTGAGTGGTATGTCCACTGATTCAGCACCGTTGTGGGGAATCTCTTCACGTTATCACTTATGCCGTCTTCGGATACGATGACAGCATTAAGGTCGCATATCAGGTTATCTATACCGTGATTGATCTCGGGATCTATATGATACGGTCTTCCGCAAAGGATTATGAGAGGAAGTCCGTTTGTCTTTGCCAATTCAACGTATTCCTTACCTTTTTTGCGTATACGCTTCATATGCTCATAATACTCGTCATACGCCGCATCGGAAGCACGCTTCACATCCTTGAGAGATAACCTTGCGCTGTATTGCGGAAATTCACCTTGAAGCATTTCAAGCATCTTTGCGGGAAATTCCTTTCTGCGGTGGATACCGATATATGTTTTTATAAAGTGTACATCCTTCAAGGACTTCATATTGGAGGATATTACCTCGGGATAGTACGCAACAACGGGACAGTTATAGTTGTTATCTCCCAAGCCTTCATCGAAATTATAGCTTAAGCAGGGATAGAAAATATGCTTCGCTCCGTCCTCGAGAAGCGTTTCAATATGACCGTGGATAAGCTTTGCGGGATAGCATATGGTATCGGAGGGAATGGTATTCTGACCCTTGATATATATCTTTCTCGTGGACATTCCCGAATTTGCCACGCCGAAGCCGAGTGTCTTGAAGAAGGTGTACCAGAAGGGATACATTTCATACATATTGAGTCCCAAGGGGATATGTATCGTTTCGAGCTCTCCCACAAAATTCTTGTATGATGATATGAGCTCTCTTTTGCATTCGTAAAGATTGTGTCTTTCCTTAAGCTTTCCGCCGTTCTGAGCGATAAGAGGCTTTTCGCATCTGTTTCCGCCAATAAACTTTCTTCCGTCATTGAAGCTGTTTATCGTAAGACGGCATGCATTCTGGCATCCCTTACAGGTTATCGCAGACACCTTGTGCTCAAACACCTTAAGCTCATCCGCTGTGAGAACGGTGCTTGTATGTCCCGTATCTGCGGGATACTTCTTTTTTGCGTAAAGCGCCGCACCGTATGCGCCCATAAGTCCTGCTATTGCGGGGCGTGTAACGTTGGAACCCGTCTCCAATTCAAAGGCTCTGAGAACGGATTCATTTATGAATGTACCTCCCTGAACAACTATATGCTCACCCAATGCGGAGGCTGATGATGCTCTTATTACCTTATACAATGCGTTTTTGACAACGCTTATGGAAAGTCCTGCGGAAATATTCTCAATGGATGCCCCGTCCTTCTGCGCCTGCTTTACAGAGGAATTCATAAACACGGTACAGCGTGAGCCGAGATTTACGGGATTATCCGCAAACAATGCAAGGTTATCGAATTCATCATTCGAATATCCGAGAGCTGCCGCAAATGTCTGAAGGAACGAGCCGCAGCCCGAGGAACAAGCCTCATTCAGAAATATATTATCTATAGTACCGTTTTTGATCTTGAAGCACTTTATATCCTGACCGCCGATGTCTATTATAAAATCGACCTTCGGGTCGTAGCTCTTGGCCGCTTCATAGTGGGCGATAGTCTCAACTATACCCGTATCGAGATGAAAGGCATTCTTAATGATCTCCTCACCGTATCCCGTTGCCGCCGATGCGGCGATCCTTATGTCGGGATATTTTTCATAAAGCTCGGTAAGGAAGCCTTTTACTGCGGGAACGGGGTTTCCCGTACCCTTTATGTATCTTTTGAAAATTATTTTTCCGTCTTTATCTATCACGGCGCACTTGACCGTGGTAGATCCTGCATCTATTCCGAGATAAGCTGTCTTATCATCGGGGAGAACAGATTCCGTTATCTCGCAATCACCGTGGCGGGCTTTGAATGCGTCATACTCTTCCTTCGATGAAAAGAGAGGTGGAACGCTTTTATATGTTGCTGTGCTTTCGGCTTTCTTTATTTTTTCAATGACATCATCGAGATCAAACCGGGGTGAATCTTCGGAATTTTCCAAAGATAATGCCGCGCCGTATGCGACGTAATACAAGGAATTATCGGGGCATGTTCCCGTAAGTGAAAGAGTCTTGTCGAAGAATTTACGAAGCTCCGAGAAGAATGTAAGAGGACCGCCGAGATATGTAACATTTCCCTCGATCTCTCTTCCCTGCGCAAGACCGGATATAGTCTGATTCACTACCGCAAGAAGGATGGAGGCACAGATATCGGGCTTTGAAGCGCCTTGATTCAAAAGAGGCTGTATATCGGATTTTGCAAAAACTCCGCATCTTGATGCTATGGAATATATCTTATTATATTCCTTGGCAAGATCGTTCATGTCATCGGGAGAGATATTGAGAAGAGTAGCCATCTGATCTATGAAGGCTCCCGTACCGCCTGCACAGCTTCCGTTCATTCTTACCTCGCTCATTCCCGTAAGGAATATTATCTTAGCATCCTCACCGCCAAGCTCTATCACCACATCCGTATCGGGAAGAGTCTTTTTAACGGAAATACGGGTAGAATACACCTCCTGAATAAAGGGGATACCTATCTTGGATGCAAATCCCATTCCCGCTGAACCCGATATGCATATTCTGAAATCCTTTTCATTCGAAAACTTTTCTTTGAGAGTTTCCAAAAGAGCTATCGTTTTTTCGGCGATCTTCGAAAGATGCCTTTCGTAATTCTTGTAAACTATATTTCCGGCTTCATCCAAAACAACGCTTTTAAGTGTTGTCGAGCCAATATCAAGGCCTATTTTAATCATTTGTATCCTTTACGCTTTCACAAGTTATATTCTTGAATAACTCGATTTGATAATCATACTGCTTCTGCTTTTCCTCTTTCCCAACCATTGAAGCAATGTAAGGGAAGGAACGAACACAGATAACCGTATTTTCGGGGAACGGAAGATCGGAATTCTCCGAAAGCTTTGCTCCCAAAGGAGTATCCTTCAAATAAAAGGCATATTCGTCAAAGGCATTTTCCGGAACCTCCGTGAAAATATCCAACAAAGGTGCAAGAACGGGAGTTTCTTTTGCTTTGAGTTCTTCGTAGACTATATCATCCATCATTATCACAATATATGTTCCCACTGCGATAGTCCTGTAAAACTCCTGCAATGTCTCAACATTTGTCTGACGGTTATAGTAAAGATCGTTTTCGTCGTAACGGTCCATATCATCCTGTGTAAGATAAAGCATGGGAGAAAAGCTTACATTGATCTCGCCGTCATCGTAAAAATCCCCTTCGGTAAACTCTGCCAGAGCTGAAGTGAAATCCTCATGCACCATGGTATCGACGAATTGAGAGCCTATATACAATGCATAAATATCATATTTTTTCTTGGAATTGATATTCAGTATCATGATCGCTGCCATCAGTATCAAAGCGGCGGGAATAATTATTTTCCATTTGTTTCTGTCGAAAAAAGCGATAATTCCGTCATTGTTTTTGTTTTCGTTCATAAGAAGCCCCCTTCTCTGCCGTTATCAAAAACGGTGCAGTTTCAACATCATATAATAGCACAAACATGTATTTTTTTCAGAATACCACCGTGAGGAAATCGGAAAGTTATGTGAAGTTTGAAAGAAAACTCGTCCGTCCCGTCGGTCTGTGTCATTCTTACCGCAAGTTCAATTTTAGGGCCGGTCTCACAATAGTGAGCCGGCCCATTCTTACGTAAATAACATTATGTCCGTTTTCGACGGTTTTCAGTTTTCGGATCCTATATGGACATCCATCTGCGGGAAAGGAATGGATATTCCCTGTGCATCAAAATTATCCTTGATCGCATTCTTGATATAATTATGAGCGGTCCAATAATCCGCATTGTTTGTCCAGAATCTGAGGCACATGTTGATCGAGCTGTCACCGTATGAGCCCACATTGACCACGGGAGCGGGATCGTTAAGCACGACGTCACATTCGGATGCAATTCTCAGAAGAGATGCCTTGACCACCTCAAGATCACTGGAATATGATACTCCTATTTCTATATCCTGACGGCGTGTCGCTTCGGAGGAATAGTTTACGATAACCGCATTTGAAAGAGCGCCGTTGGGCACCATTGCTTTTTTATTATCGGGAGTAAGTATCTCGGTATAAAGTATCGTAATATCTCTTACCGTACCGGAAACACCGCCGCCCTCAACAAAATCTCCTACCTTGAAGGGCTTGAAGATAAGAAGCATTATTCCGCCTGCAAAATTGGAAAGACTTCCCTGAAGAGCAAGACCTACGGCAAGTCCGCAGGAGCCGAGCACAGCTACCATATTCGTCATGGGAACGCCGAGAACGGCAGCAGCCGTAAGAGCAATAACGACTTTAAGAGCAATAGAGAGAACTCCCAAAATGAAATCCTGAGCTGTCTTGTCTACATTCGCAAATCCTTTGCTCTTTTTTAACGCTTTTATAAAAATATTAACTACCTTGAAGCCTATTATGAGAACAAGAACTGCCCCTATAATTTTCACACCTGCTGTCATCATAAGCTGCTGTAAGAATTCAAGTATTTTTTCCATAGCCTTATTTGTACCTCTCTTTATTGATTATTTTCAATTAACCCATAGGGTCATTCAACGATCTTTACGGAAACGATCTTGGGCTGTGCATCCTCGGGAAGGAATCCCATGTCGTATTCGCTCTTTACTTCGGCATTTATCTTATCCACAACTTCCATACCCTCTATAACCTTACCGAATCCCGCATACATGCCGTCAAGACCTGTAAAATCAGCTGACATTATAAAGAACTGAGAGGAAGCGCTGTTCATATCATCGCCTCTCGCCATGGATATAGTACCCTTTACATGGGATATATTGTTCTCAACGCCGTTAGCCGCAAATTCTCCCTTGATATTCTTTGCAGGTCTTTCCGTACCGCCGTCTCCACCCTGGATAACGAAATCAGTATCAACTCTTATAATGGAAAGTCCGTCATAAAAGCCCGATTTTGCAAGATTTACAAAGTTGGTAACAGTTATGGGAGCTTCGTCAGCATTGAGCTCGAGCTTTATCGTACCGTAGTTTTCTATCTCCATTTCAGCGTAATGCATTCCGCTGAGGAGCTGCTCGGAGCCGCAGGAGAGCATGGACAATGTCATTGCGAAAACGAGACAAAACATGGTAAGCTTAAAAAGCTTCTTAAAACCGAATTTTTTCATAATAAAATAACCTCACTTTATTTATATTATTTTTTCGACGCTATTTCTATGGCGAATTCGCAAATATCCGCCGTTGAATCGGGATGACGGAGCATATCTATTGCAGAAAGCATCAGATCATATCTCTTAGGACTGCACATAAGGTTGTAAACAGCCTCGTCAAGAGAATAATCCTCCGTCACTCTGAATGCCGCTCCGTTGTTCAGAAGGAATTCGGAATTTCTTTCCTCCTGTCCGGGTATGGGATTGACGATTATCATGGGAAGTCTCTTGGCAAGAGCCTCCGATGTGGTAAGTCCGCCGGGTTTTGTTATTATACATTCCGATGCATCCATAAGCTCACTTACCTTATCGGTGAAGCCGAAAGCCTTGCACTGCTTTTTCGTTTTCATTGCACTTACGGCATCGTACTGTTTTTTGTTGTTACCGCACACGACTATCATCGAGTAGTCTAAATCGATATTGTCAAGCATTGAGACCGTCTGGGAAATATCTCCGTATCCCATGCTTCCTCCCATAACAAGAACTGTAGGCTTTTCTGGATCCAATCCCAATGCTTTTTTTGCTTCCTTCTTGTCGCCCGAAACGGCAAACTTCGGATTTATCGGAATTCCGAGAGACTTAAGCTGTGAACGCTTGAAGCCTTTCTTGAAGCCCTGATAATTCAGCATTTCGGAAGCTGTTATAACGTAATCCGAATGGGTCGCCTCTTCCCAGTAGGGGTGGAATACGAAATCGGTAAGAACTCCTATCGTCTTTGCCTTAAGTCCATGCTTCTGAGAGATAACATCAAGAATTATACCCGCAAAAATATGAGTATAGATTATTACATCGGGCTCATATATGGATATGTACTCCTTCAGTTTCTTTGACATGAGAGCACCGCTTACACGCATGGGAGATGGAGAGCCGGGCTTTGTTCTTCTTCTTTCAGCCATTCTGTATCCCTCATCAAAAGCGAATTTTGCCTTTGAGGTCACAAGAAGATATCCTTCCGATATCGTTTTTGATAAAGGCTTGCTTATACTGTCAAATGTGTCAAGAACCTTACTGTCAACGCCCTTACTCTTGAAATAAGAATCCATCGCCATTGCGGTGGAATTGTGACCGCCGCCCGCAGTCACGGATAAGATCAGAACACGCAATTTATTTTTTCCTTTCGTAATACTTAAAGTATCGTACGGTTTTAGTTATTGTCCTCGGGAGCGCAGGCACGGATTATATCTCCGTGCTTCAATTCAAAGGGAGCTTCCATTGTAAATGTCATCTGAGGATGAGGAGTGCTTTCAATAATCTCCCCGTTCTCATTTTTCATTTCGCCTATTGTAAAAGCCCGTCCCGTTTTTCCCGGTGAAAGCACCTCTGCTTTCTGCCCTGAATACATTTTGTTCTTCTGAGTGCAGACTGCAATATTCGACACGTGGTCATACGACTCTACCGCCGCCATGTATGAGGTCTCTCTCATATATCCCGGTGCACTTGCAAGATGAGGCTCTTCCATGGGATGAGAAAAGTAATATCCTGTGCAGTATTCTCGGTGTGATACGCTGTCAAGCTCACGTACAAGGGCTCTTTTAAGCTCATCCTCCGTTTCCGTCTGCTCTCTCAAGCCATATTCGGAATCGAGTGCTATGCGGTAAGCGTTGGTAACCACAGCGGTGTAATATGAGCTTTTCATTCTGCCCTCTATTTTGAAGCTTGATATGCCCGCATCGCAAAGCTCCTTCACATGCTCTATAAGGCACATGTCCTTCGATCCGAAGATATATGTTCCGTCCGGGTGCACCTCGCCTGTAAGAATATCATCGGGGCGCTTTACCTCGCTGAACTCATATATCCATCTGCAGGGCTGAGCACAGCTTCCGCGGTTTGCATCTCTGTCAACGTAATATTCCGACAGAAGACATCTGCCCGAAACAGACACGCACATAGCTCCATGAACGAATGTCTCGATTTCAAGAGACTTGGGTATCCTCTGCTTTATCCCGACTATTTCATCAAGAGAAAGCTCACGGGCAAGAACGACTCTCGATGCACCCAGCTCATGCCACATGAGACAAGATTCGTAATTTGTCACTGCGCCCTGAGTGGAAACGTGGATATCTATACCCGATATACGCTTTTTACACAGAGAGAGAACGCCGAGATCCGCTACTATGAGAGCGTCGGGTCTTATATCGTTAAGCTTTTCGAGATATGCCTCCAGGAGAGGCATTTCTCCGCTTCTGGGCATTGTATTTACGGTAATGTATATCTTTTTCCCAAGGCTGTGAGCAAGCTTCACGGCTTCGTAAAGCTCGTCGTCGGTAAAATTTCCCGCCGCAGAACGCATACCGAAGCATTCGCCTGCAAGATATACGGCATCTGCGCCGTACATCAGAGCGTATTTAAGCTTTTCGAAATTTCCCGCAGGGCTCAGAAGCTCGGGAATGGGATATTTATGATCGTTTTTCATTATTTATCAGTTTTTATAGAAAGCTTCGAAAGCCTTGAAAGTATTATATACGTCGAGCTTTGATACCGCCTCGTAAGGAGCATGCATGGAAAGAACGGGAACGCCGACATCAACGACGTCAATATTGAGCTTAGCCACGTACTGTGCAACTGTTCCGCCGCCGCCCTGATCTACCTTACCCAGCTCGCCTGCCTGCCATACAACATTGTTATCGTTGAGGAGCTTTCTTACCTTGCCCATAAATTCGGCGGAAGCATCCGATGTACCGCTCTTACCTCTTGAGCCGGTGTATTTTGTGATCACAACGCCGCAGTTGATAAGTGCGCTGTTTCTCTTTTCATAGCACTCTGCGAACTTGGGATCAAAGCAAGCATTTACGTCTGCGGAGAGGCAGGAGGAGTTTGCAAGCATCTTTCTTACGTTCACCTTCTGTGCGGAAGCTATCTCGCAAAGGAAATCATAGAGATAATTTGTGTTAAGACCTGTATTTCCGGAGCTTCCTATTTCTTCCTTATCGGTAAGAACCGTCACGCAGGTATATTCGGGAACATCAAGAGCAAGTGTTGCCTCAAGAGCGGGGTATGCGCATACTCTGTCGTCGTGGCCGTAGGAGAAAATAAGACTTCTGTCAAAGCCGATATCTCTTGCCTTGCCCGCGGGAACGAAGCAAAGCTCGGAGGAGAGGAAATCCTCTTCCTTCATGCCGTATCTGTCGGAAAGATACTTGAGAACTGAAAGCTTTATCTTCTCGGAGACCTTCTTGTCATCGATGGGCAATGTTCCCATAAGAGCGTTGAGGGATTCACCGGGGATGCCGCTTGCAAGTGTTTTGGATGCAGCGGAGGAATCAAGGTGAGGAAGAAGATCCGTTATATAGAAAACGGGATCGCTTTCATCTTCGCCTATTCTTACGTCAACGGATGTATTATCCTCTGTTATAACCGTTCCGTGAAGTGCAAGGGGAATGGTGGGCCACTGATACTTTCTTATACCGCCGTAATAATGGGTCTTGAAGAAAGCAAAGCCGTTGTCCTCGTAAAGAGGGTTGGGCTTCAAGTCAAGTCTGGGGGAATCTATGTGAGCCGCGCAGATCTTAACTCCGTTTTCAACAGACTTCTTACCTATTACCGCAAGAATGAGAGATTTGTTTCTGTTTATGTAATATACCTTATCACCCGGCTTGTATTCTCTGTCATATTCGAATCTTTCAAAGCCCGCATCTATTGCCTTGAGAACGGAAAATTTTACAGCCTCACGCTCTGTTTTCGCATTGTCAAGATATATCATATAGCCTTCGGAAAAATCAAAGGCTTCCTCTATCTGCTCTGCTGTCATTATTTCAGCGGCGCTCTTATTAGAGTAAGAAAGCTCTTCCTTTATCTGTTCTCCGTATGTTTTTTCGCTCATAATGTTTACCAGCCTTTCTGTTCGTAAATGCTTTTATAATGTTCTTTGTAGTATTCAACTTTTTCGATATATGCTCTCGTTTCCGCAAAGGGAATGGATGTAAGATTTCCGTTTTCCGAATATCTTTCATCCGAAAGCCATTTATTTACATTTCCCTGTCCCGCATTGTAAGCCGCATGAACGAGCTGCCAATCGCCGTATTGCGAATACAGCCTCGACAGGAACATGGTTCCGTATTTTATATTTATTTCGGGATCGAATAATCTTTCCCGCAAATATTCCTCACCCGTGACCGAACAAAGCCACTCGAAGGTGGAAGGGATAAGCTGCATAAGTCCCACCGCTCCCGCATGGGAGACAGCATCGGGATCGAATGCGCTTTCAACTCTCATAACGGCGTATATGATGTTCTGCGGAACGGAATATTCCTTTGAATATTTATTGACAAGCTCTTCGTAAAAAAGCTCCTCTGAGGTATTGTTTTCGGATGTACTTTCGGGTGCCTTTTCACCGTAAAAAAGCGTTATCCCGTAAAAAACAGCCGCCGCAGCTCCCAACAGAAGCGCCGCCGTCAGTACCGCAAGACTTTGCCTTGCATACCTCTTTTTTCGTTTTCTTCTGTCTGACATCAGTCACCGTTATCCTTTGTGATCTTCGGATTTATATGTTCTTCATAAAATCGTATCGTTTTTTCTTCAAGCTCCTCGAGGGATCCCGAATTATCTATGTAAAAAGAAGCTCTTTTCTTCAAATATTCGTCATCGGTCTGAGCCGATATGCGCTTTTCCGCTCTCTCACGGGAAATTCCGTCTCTTTCCGTGATACGGGAAATGCGGAGAGCCTTATCGGCTGTTACGGCAAGGGTCATATGACATTCCCTGTCAAACCCGCTTTCAAAAAGAACGGGAGCATCCACAACGAAAAAGCTTTTTCCTTCAGCGAAGCTTTCCTTTATCCTCAACCTAACCTCATCAAGTATGTATTTATGGGTTATCTTATTAAGAATATCCCGTTTTCCGCTGTCGGAAAAAACTACGGATGAAACATACTGTCTGTTGAGAGAACCGTCGTGAGAAACTGCATCTTTTCCGAATTCCTTTTCAATTTCGGAAAGGCACGCACTTTTTTTATCGGAGGGTGCGACAAGCTCGGAATAGATCAGGTCACAATCGAGAACCACAGCTCCGAGAGAAGCGAATACTGAATTAACCGTTGTTTTTCCCGAACCGCTTCCTCCGCAAAGACCGAGTACGAAAATATCGTTTTTTTTGTTATTTGTCAAGCTCTATCACCTCGAAGGCACATGCTCTGAGTAATCTGTTATATACTGCAAGACCGAGTCCTTCCCTTGATGGACATCTTGCATATATCTCTTTTACATTCGTTTCATCGAAGGCTCTCAACTTTTCGAAAAGAAGTGATGCTTGAGCTTCAAAATCTTCCTCCGAGCCCATCGATAATACCTTGGGATTCTGTGGTAAAAATGCCTTATCCTCATTCCAGCAAAGCACGGCGCATCCCAAATCGAGCTTTTCCTTGAAGAAAGCTCTTACGGATCCATCGCTTCCCTTTACCGCCGTTATTTTAGCCGCGGGAGCATAGTGGCGGTATTTCATACCGGGAGACAAGGGCTTCTGCCCTTCCTTCAGCTTTCCAAAGACACCCTCATCGGTTATAACGTTTTCCTCACCGCAAACGCTTATGAGCATTTCGGGAGTAACTCCGCCCGGTCTCAATATGCGTACCTTTTCTCCGAGAAGGCTTACTACCGTGGATTCCAATCCTATATCCACCTTGCCGCCGTCGATGATAAACGGAACCTTGCCGTTCATATCCTCGAAAACATGGGCAAACTCCGTCGGGCTGGGACGTCCCGAAATATTTGCGGACGGAGCAGCCACCGGCACCTTGGCATATAATAATAATCTGTGAGCCGTCTCATGGGAAGGACAGCGCATTCCGACGCTGTCAAGTCCCGCCGTTGCCTCGGAAGAAATAATTTCTTTCTTCGGAAGTATAACGGTAATGGGCCCCGGCATAAATTCCTTTGCTATTCTTTTGAAAAATATACTGCTCTCCGTATGAGCATACTTTTCTATATCATCGGGAAAGGGTATATGTACTATGAGAGGGTTATCCTGAGGTCTTCCCTTTGCCGTGAATATATCCTTTATCGCACTTCCGTTTGATGCATCCGCACCGAGACCGTAGACCGTCTCCGTGGGAAATATCACCGTTTTTCCCTCTCTCAGCATTGATGCGGCGTACTTAAGTCCCGCCTCATCATATGCTTTGATTATTTTGGTTTCCATAATTTATCGTAATCATACCTTTCACACCTACCGAAGGTAAGTGCGGTTTTGCCTCGAAAATACATTCGTCAGATCGTGCCTTCCTCCAGCATCTTTGCTCTTTCGTAGTTAATAAGAGGTTCTATAACATCATCAAGCTTTCCGTTAAGAACATATTCGAGATTGTAAAGCGTAAGCCCTATTCTGTGATCCGTTACTCTGCCCTGAGGGTAATTGTAGGTTCGTATTCTTTCGCTTCTGTCTCCGGTACCAACCTGGCTTTTGCGCTTTGAAGCTATACTGTCGCTCTGCTTCTTCTGTTCAGCCTCGTAAAGCTTTGAGCGAAGGACCTTCATCGCCTTTTCTCTGTTTTTATGCTGGCTTCTTTCGTCCTGGCATTCAACAACGATTCCGGTGGGCTTATGGATTATCCTTATAGCCGAATCTGTCTTGTTTACGTGCTGTCCGCCCGCACCCGAGGCTCTGTGAGTTTCTATTTCAAGGTCTGCAGGATTTATCTCCACTTCAACATCCTCCGCCTCGGGAAGCACCGCCACCGTTACCGTAGAGGTGTGTATCCTGCCCTGTGCCTCGGTTTCGGGAACACGTTGTACACGGTGTACACCGCTTTCGTATTTGAGGCGTGAATACGCTCCTTCGCCGGTTACCATGAAGGATACTTCCTTGAAGCCGCCGAGTTCCGTATCGTTCGAATTTATCAGCTCGGTTTTCCAGCCTACGGCTTCCGCATACATATTGTACATCCTGTAAAGAACATAGGAGAAAAGCGCCGCTTCATCACCGCCGGCGCCTCCTCGGATCTCTATAATAACATTTTTATCGTCGTCGGGATCCTTGGGAAGCAGTAATATTTTCAACTCTTCCTCACACTTTGCCTTTGTTTCCTTAGCCTCTGCCAGCTCCGCCTCGCAAAGCTCCTTCATTTCGGCGTCCGGTTTATCTCCAAGTATCTCTTTTGCTTCCGCCTCGGATGCTTCCGCCGATTTATATTTTCTGTAAACATTAATTATCGGAGTCAATGCCTTGTAATCCTTCATAAGCTTCTTATACTCATCGGCATTCGTTACGACCTCCGGCAGAGCGAGCCTGTCTTCAAGCTCTTTATATCTTATTTCCGCTTCTCTGAGCTTATCTATCATCTGCTGTTTCCATAGCTTCTTTCAATTCGGAAGCTTCCTTAACTTTCCTGCGGAGCTTTACGCCTCCGCATCTTTTTCAACTATCGATCTTATCTGCTTTTCAGCCTTCACTCTGGGCAGCTCCACATACCTTCCGCACTTTATGCACATCAGCTTTACATCGCTTCCCAAGCGTACTATCAGAAACTCACTGTTTCCGCAAGGGTGCTGCTTTCTCATAATGACCTTATCGCCCTCTTCGATCTTCAATATACTGTTCAACGGCATCTCTCCTTAACGGGAAATATCGAATTTCGTTATATATCCCTCAGCTCTTTTTCAATTCTCTTTCGAGCCATACGGAGCCGAGATCCAAGGCATTGTACAAGCCGTTTCTTTCCGCCTGCTTCAGCACGTCATTTGTTTTTGTATCTATTACCTGAATAAAAATAAGATCAGGTATATCCTTACCCTTAAATTCCTTTGTTGTAAGTATCGTAAATACGGCAACTACTCCCTGAGCGGGATCGCCGTAGCACATGATACTTCCGTTTTTCACCAAAGGTCTGTCCCTGAACAACTTATAATCCTCTACATAATTTGCCATTTCGTAACTGTTCCTTTCTCAAAAACTTCATGCGAATACTATTTCGCAGCTGTGCATTTTTACAGCAATAATATGACTGCCGGCGGCAGTCAAAGAATTATTTACCGAGATAGTTTATCAGGAGCTGACGAAGAAGCTCATCTCTGTCGATCTTACTGATGAGCGTGCGCGCCTTATTATGACTTGTGATATATGTGGGATCCTCGGAAAGAATGTATCCCACGATCTGATCTATAGGCTGATCGTATCCCTTTTCCACGAGAGCCTCATATACCGTTGTCATCGTTTCCTTGATCACGTTGGCTTTTTTTCTGTGCAGCTCGAAGGTTATTGTTGAACGTTCATTGTCTTTCATAGCCGTTACTCCTTAATTTTACTTTTTTGTGTCGGAATGCATAACCGACTTTACCGTACCGAATACACGAATCTTAAATGTAATAACATAACCGCACTTGTAAGCCGGGTTCTGTGCCGTTATAAAACGACTGCGATCATCTGTCTTGAGCTTACGTCGCCGCAAGCTTCATGCCACCTTTAAGGCTGTCGGGCAAACATTGCAGACTTTCGTCTGCCGCCTTTTATACGGTGTTGCTTTCGGATAGGGTTTACAGGACACCTGCGTCCCCGCAGATGCCGGTGAGCTCTTACCTCGCCTTTCCACCCTTACCGCATTTTCATGCGGCGGTATATCTCTGTTGCACTTTCCCTAAAGTCGCCTTCGGTGGGCGTTACCCACTATCCATGCCCTGTGAAGCCCGGACTTTCCTCACACAGATTGCTTTCGTCCTCTGCGCGCGACCGCACCGTGCGGTTATATAAAAGTTATCACATTATACATTATATCTCATTTTTCTCAGTTTGTCAAATACTTACAGATATTTTTAAGAGATACTTGATTATTTTTTTCCGCCGTTATATAATATTATATAATATATTATACATTCGGCGGATAAAATTATCCCGAAAGGATATTTTTCTGAGGATATTTTATTCCAAGGATGATTTTATCCTATTGCAACAAAAAAGCATCATTGGAGGCTTTATGAAAAGTAATTTTTCGAAAAGTAGCGAAAAGAGATCGAAAACGGGAATAGAAGCTCTGGGTGAATTTGTTAAAGGCCGATCGGCAGCCGTAATAGGTATCGGCGTATCCAACGCACCTCTCATCTCCCTTCTCCACTATCTCGGAGCATCAAAGATAAGTGCAAGAGACAAGAAGGATATCAGTGAAACAGCGGCAAAATACAAATTTTCCGACATGGGTGTTGAGATCGTAAGCGGAGAAGGATATCTCTCAAGACTCAACGAAGATATAATAATACGTACACCGGGAATACGTCCCGATAAAGAAGAATTCGAAGAAGCACGTAAAAACGGCTCGATCGTATGCGGTGAAACGGAGCTTTTCATCAAATACTGTCCCTGCAAGACCATCGCCATAACGGGAAGTGCCGGAAAGACCACCACAACGACTCTCGTTTCGAAATTTCTTGAAGCCGACGGAAAAAATGTTTTTCTCGGCGGAAATATAGGACGCCCTCTTCTCCCTCTCATCGGGGAAATGAAAGAAAACGATATAGCGGTATGTGAGCTTTCAAGCTTTCAACTCATGGATTTCGACGTTTCTCCCGATATATGCATCGTGACCAATATCTCGGAAAATCATCTTGATTGGCACACGGATATGGACGAATATATTGAATCCAAGAAGAATATATTCAAATTTCAGAACAAAGGCTCTGTTTGCGTAATAAACGCATGCGATCCCGTGGTGAAGGAATTCGCCGCCGATATTCCCGGAAAGGTGCGTTATTTCTCATCGGAGGGCAACAATTTTGACGGCGACGGTATCTTTCTTGAAAACGGAGCTTTCTACAGAAAAGAAAAGAAAAGCATCACAAAGCTTTTCGACCGTACTGAGCTTCTTTTACCCGGAAAGCATAACTGCGAAAATCTTATGGCATCAATGTGTGCCGTATACGGCGAGGTTACGGACAAGGTCTGCCTTGATGTTGCTTCATCCTTCGGAGGCGTGGAGCACAGAATGGAGCTGTGCGGAGAGATAAACGGAATAAAATTCTATAACAGCTCCATTGATACAAGTCCGGCAAGAACTACGGCGGCGCTCAACAGCTTTGACGGCAGAATAGTACTGATATGCGGCGGATACGATAAGAATCTTTCTTATGAATCTCTCGGAAAGCTTATCTGCGAAAAGGTAAAGGTATGTGTAATGTGCGGTCAGACCTCCGAAAAGATACATTCCGCCATTGTAAACGCAGATAATTTCGAAGGAAATAAGGACAAAATAATTCTTTACAGAGCATCCGACTTTGAGGAAGCGGTAAGAACAGCTTACAATAATGCCACAGAGGGCGACAAGGTAGTTCTCTCTCCCGCAAGCGCAAGCTTCGATATGTTCAAAAACTTCGAGGAACGTGCTCATGTTTTCAAAAAGCTCGTTTCCCATATCATTTCTTCCGAAAGAAGATAACAAAACACTAAACACTATTTCAAAGGGAATCTTCCAAAAGTCCGAAATCATGCTTTCGGACACAGATCAGCACGAAAGGAACGGTTATAAATATGCTTGAATACGGTAAACTTCTGACCGAGCTTGCTTCCGTAGTCTCTGTATCGAGCCGTGAGGACAAAGCCCACGATTGGTTCGTCGATCTATGCACGCCCATCTTCGATGAGGTGTATACGGATCACAACGGAACGGTAACAGCGATAAAGCGATGCGGCAAGCCCGAAGCGGAAAAGCTCATGCTTGATGCCCATCTCGATGAGATAGGCATGGTAGTAACGGATATCACGGAAAAGGGATCGGTAAAATTCGCTTCTGTCGGAGGTATAGACACGGGTATACTTCCCGCCTCAGAGCTTATCATATACGGTAAAAAGACGGTACGCGGTATCGTCGCCGCGGCTCCTCCCCATCTCGTACCCGAATCCCAGAGAGGAAAGAAGCCCGATATATCCTCACTTTACATAGATACGGGATATACAAAGGAGGAGCTTTCAAAAATAGTATCAAAGGGCGATCTTATCGGATTTGATACATCATCCTCCAAGCTTATAAACAATAAATTCTATTCAAAGGGGCTCGACGACCGAGCCTGCGCTCTCTGCATTATAGGAGCGGTGGAGCTTCTGAAGAATAAAGAGATCAATTACGATATTTACGCTGTGTTTACTTCAAGAGAGGAAACGGGCACATTGGGTGCTGTGACCTCAGCATACAACCTTCGTCCCGATATGGCGATAGTTGTGGACGTGGATCATGCAAGGCTTCCCGAAGGCGAGGATATCCATCATTGTGTTATGGGTAAGGGCGGCTCCATAACATATACCGGAACTCTTTCAAGAAGATTATCCGATGCTCTCGTAAAGTCGGCAAAGGATTCCGGCCTTCCCTATCAGGTAACCGCAACGGGCGGACATACGGGAACAAATGCCCACGATCTTGCCGTAGCCTGCGACGGTATACCGACAGTAGTATTGTCTCTCCCCTTAAAGAACATGCACACACCCGTTGAGATATGCTCTCTTTCCGATATGGAAAGCGTTGCGGGCATAATTGCGGAATTCGCATCAAACGGAACATTTTCCGGAAAGGAGGTCGTTTTAATTGACAGATAACATGAAAAAAATAATTGAAAGCACCCACGGTGAATATCTTTCTCTTCTCGCACGTCTCTGCAATGCAGACGGTCCCTCCGGATACGAAGACAAGATAAAGGATATCATAATTAACGAAGCTTCACCATATGCCGACAAGCTCTATATAGACAGAATGGGAAGCGTCATAGTATTCAAACGAGGAAAAATACACCCGTTGCGCCCCATACAGTTTGATGCCCACATGGACGAGGTCGGATTCATAATTACAGCAGTAACGGATGAAGGATATCTGAAATTTGAATCAATAGGCGGTGTGGATGCGAAAATACTACCCGCAAAAAGAGTCCGTATAGGCGATTCGGCAATTCCCGGTGTCATTTCCTCGACACCCGTGCATATGCAAAAAGGCAATGCAGCAGGCTCTATACTCTCCATCAAGGACATGGTCATAGATTTCGGTGCCGAGAGCAGAGAGGATGCATTGAAATACGTTTCGATCGGCGATCATATCTGCTTTGATTCCGACTCATTCCTTTTCGGGGACGACGATTCCTTCTTCAAGGGAAAGGCGCTTGACGACAGATTGGGATGCTTCCTTATGCTCAATGCATTGAAGGAGGATCTTCCTTACGATACATATTTCTCATTCTCCGTTCAGGAGGAAACGGGACTTCGCGGAGCAAAAACAGCGGCTCATCAAATAAAGCCTTACATAGGTGTTGCCATTGATTCCACAACGGCGGGAGATGTTGACGGAGTTTCGGGAATGAATGTTGTATGCCGTCAGGGTGAAGGCGGAGTCATCTCCCTTGCGGACGGTGCAACGGTTTATGAGCCCGAAATAGTCAATAAGGTAATGGAAGCTGCAAAGAAAAATGACATCAAGGTCCAATATAAGCTTCGCGCCACGGGAGGAAACAACGCTGCCGCAATGCAGCGTACGGCAAGCGGTGTCAGAGTTATCGCTTTATCGGCACCCGCAAGATATATACATTCTCCCTCTTCCACCATCAAGGTATCTGATATTATCGAAATGCAGAAGCTCATGACTCTTCTTATCGATACCCTCGGCGAAGAATCATACAAGAAGTGCAACTGAATCTAAAACAGAAAGGATCGACAATAAAATGGCAGTATCGGAACTTATCAGAAAATTAAATCCCGTCCTTGCGGTATCGGGAAAGGAATCCGCAATGGCTGACGCAATAGCGGAAATTATAAAACCTTACGTTGATGAAATAAATGTTGACCCCATGGGAAATCTTTTGGCGGTAAAGAAGGCGGTCAACGCCAATGAAAGCATAATGCTCTCCGCACATATGGATCACATCGGATTCATGGTAATGGAGATAGACGACAAGGGCAGGGCACGTATCGCACCTCTCGGCGGCATCAATTCCGCAGCATATGCATACTCTACCATCATATTCGAATCGGGTATCAAAGGTCTGCTTGTTCCGGATTCGGGAACGGCGGCAGGGGATCTTAAGCCCGAAAAGCTGTATGTGGACTTCGGAGCAAAGTCAAAGAAGGATATCGAGAAGAAAGTCAAAATAGGCGACAGATGCGCTGTATTCTCTCCCGTACTGAAGCTTCTCAACAACAGGATCTCCGGCTCCTTCCAGGATAATAAGATAGGATGTGTATGTCTTATTGAGGCGGCAAAGCAGATAGCGGAAATGAAGGATCTTCCCTATAATGTATGCTACGCATTCACGGCTCAGGAGGAGGTAGGCTGCCGAGGAGCAAAGACAGCGGCTTATACTCTCGATCCTTCATATGCGATAAATGTTGACGTATATCCTGCGGGAGACGTTCCCGGAGGAAAGAGCGGTCTTTCGCTCGGCGGCGGAACTGCCATCAAGATCAAGGATGCTTCCGTTATATGCTCGTACATAATGGTAGACCATATGAAGAATTGCGCCTCCGACGATAAGATTCCTTATCAGATCGAGGTGGCAAGCTCCGGCGGAACTGATACCTCGGCAGTACTTACCTCAAGAGGCGGTGTTATTGCAGGCGCTCTTTCCGTGCCTCTGAGATACACGCACACTCAGGCTGAAATGCTGGACATTTCCGATGTTGACAATACTGTAAAGCTTCTCGTTAAAGCGTCTACCACAAAAGTATGCAGATAAACCCTTCGCTTGTTGTTTCAAAGGTTGCGATGCTTTTTCTCATACTGCTTATCGGCTTTTACGCAGGTAAAAAGCGGTTTGTGGATGAAAAAGGCACGAAAACACTTTCTTCACTTCTTGTAAACATTACCTCCCCTCTTCTCATAATCACGTCATTTCAGATGGATTTCGAAGCGGAAAAGCTCAAAAACGCCCTTATAATATTGGGAGCGTCGGTGGTGATACACATTCTCATGACCTTTTTCGGAAAGCTTTTGTTCGGATGGGAAAAGGAAGCGGAAAAGAATAAGATAATGCGCTTTTCCATAATATTCGGAAATTGTGCATTTCTGGGTTACCCTGTACTCGATGCCATATTCGGTGAAGGTGTCGGCGTTTTTTACGGCTCATTCTACTGCCTGATGTTCAATCTTTATCTTTGGACATACGGAATAGTGATGCTTCAAAAGGGCAAGGAAAATGTTGAAAAGCCCTCACTGAAGAAGGTATTCGTAAATGCGGGAACGATCGCAAGTCTCGTGGGTATCGTACTCTTTGCCGCAGGAATAAAGCTTCCCGGGATATTATGGGATGCAGTGGATATGGTGGGAGATCTTACCTTCCCTCTTTCCATGATAATCATAGGAACACTGATATCGCGCCTTGATTTCAAAAAAGTGCTCACCAACAAAAGAGTGTACATATTCTGCGCATTTAAGCTTCTTCTCCAGCCTCTTCTGATGATAGCCGTATGCAAGATACTTTCTCTGCCCGAGGTCATCTCCTATATGCTGATAACCATGTGTGCCGTTCCTTCGGCGACAAACACGGCGATCTTTGCGGAATTATACGACTGCGACTCGTCTCTTGCGGCTCAGTGCGTGGGTCTTTCAACGCTCTTTTCAATGGTAACACTTCCCGCAATGATACAATTGGCAGGATGGATACTGTAAACAAAAATTCCGAAGCAGTTATTGTGACGGTTTCATGAAAAATATTGTAAAAAAGTGCCGTTTTTTTAAATCGCTATTGATTTTTGCGGCACTTTTTGCTATAATATTACGGTAATTCACACACGTGTGCTTATTCAAAAGGGTCGTATTCTGCGAATATGTTTTTGTTTAGAGCACGTGGTGGTATAAAAACCCAATTTTAAGGAGGACATTTTAAATGTCAGTTATTTCTATGAAACAGCTTCTGGAAGCAGGCGTTCATTTCGGACACCAGACCAGAAGATGGAACCCCAAAATGGCTGAGTATATATTCACTCAGAGAAACGGTATCTACATCATCGACCTTCAGAAGACAGTTAAGAAGGTAGAGGAAGCTTACAATTTCGTACATGAAATTGCACAGGACAAAGGAACAATTCTTTTCGTAGGAACAAAGAAGCAGGCTCAGGACGCTATCAAGGAAGAAGCTGAAAGAGCAGGTATGTACTTTGTAAACGCTCGTTGGCCCGGCGGTATGCTTACAAACTTCAAGACAATAAAGAAGTCTATAGCTCGTCTCAACAACCTTCACAAGCTCGAAGAAGACGGCACATTCGAACTTCTTCCCAAGAAGGAAGTTATCTCTCTCAGAAAAGAAATGGAAACTCTTGAGAGAAACCTCGGCGGTATCAAGAACATGGAAGGACTTCCCTCCGTTGTATTTATAGTTGACCCCCGCAAGGAAAGAAACGCTGTAGCAGAAGCTAAGAAGCTCGGTATTCCGATAGTTGCTATCGTTGATACAAACTGTGACCCCGATGAGATCGATTACGTTATCCCCGGAAACGATGACGCTATCCGCGCTATCAGACTTATCGCTTCCGTTCTCGCTGACGCTGTTCTCGAAGGCAATCAGGGCGAACAGATGGGCGAAGCCGCTGACGAAGAAGCTGCTAAGGTAAACGAAGCAGACGAATCCGAAGAGATCTCCGCAGAAGAAGCTGAAGCTCTTTTCGAGCAGGCTCCCGCAGCAGACGCTGAATAATTATCAGCAGACACTATAAATAATACAGAAAACGAGAGGAAATATATATGGCAATCACAGCTAAACAGGTATCTGATCTCAGAGCTAAGACCGGTATAGGCATGATGGAGTGCAAGAAGGCGCTCACAGAAGCAAACGGAAACGAAGAAGAAGCTATAAAGATATTGCGTGAAAAGGGTCTTGCAGTTGCTGCAAAGAAGTCCACACGTATAGCAGCTGAAGGCGTAGTTGATATACTTTACTGCGACGAATGCAAGACAGCGGCTATGATCGAAGTTAACATCGAAACAGACTTCGCAGCTAAGAACGAAACATTCCGTACATTCGTTCAGGATATTCTTAAGGTCATCCTCAAGAATAAGCCCGCTGATATGGATGCTCTTATGGCTCTTCCCTTCTCCGATGATCTCACAGTTGAAGCAGCTGTTAAGGATAAGGTATTTACAATAGGCGAAAACATCAGCATCAGACGTTTTGTAATCGTAGAAGGCGCTCTCAGCACATATATCCACGGTAAGGGCTCTATCGGCGTTATCGTTAAGATGGCTGAACCCGCTTCCGACGCTCCCCTCTTCGCAGAGGCTGCAAAGAACGTTGCTCTCCAGATCGCTGCTATGAATCCCCTTTACCTCGATGAAGCTTCTGTTCCTGCAAGCATCGTTGAGAACGAAAAGGAAATCATCGCTTCCACAATAAAGAACGACGAAGCTAACGCTAAAAAGCCCGCTAACATCATCGAAAAGATGGTTGTTGGCCGTCTCGGCAAGTTCTATGAAACAAACTGTCTCCTTCTCCAGGGTTATGTTAAGGAAGATAACATCAGCGTAGCTAAGTATCTTGCAGGCGTATCCGCAGAGATCGGTGCTCCTTGCGCAGTAGAATCCTTCTACAGATATGAGCGCGGTGAGGGTCTCGAAAAGAAGGAAGATAACTTTGCAGAAGAGATCGCTAAGCTTACAGGCAAATAATAAATAAACATCACTTGAATGTTTCGAGCCGTTTCATTTGAAGCGGCTCTTTTTTTGCTTTATCATATCAAAAGCAACTATTTCACAGAGTTATCATATTTTCGTCAACCGTGTGCAACTTCAATTTGTTATAATTGTTAAGTTGTCTTATACAGCATATAAATTGAGTTCATAGAAAAAAGGAAAATCAATCATGAAAAGAACAAAGCTTAAGGACAGACTGCTTCCTCCATACACAAAGGGAGAAGAAATATTCAATATGACAAGCCACATCGTCGGTGCAGCTATGGGAATCGTCGCAATATTCGCCTGTGTGATAAAAGCGGCTCTTCACGGAAATATTCCGGGCATCGTTGCAGGCGCTATTTTCGGCTTCTCCATGATAGTTGTATATACATGCTCAAGCATTTACCACGGTCTCAGCCCCAAGCTTATGTCAAAGAAGGTTCTTCAGATCATAGATCACTGCTCCATTTATATTCTCATTGCGGGAACATATACTCCTTTCACGGTGTCCCTGCTCTGCACCTTTGACCCCGAGCTGGGATGGAGTATTTTCGGATTCATCTGGTTTTTTGCCCTTCTCGGAATAACATTCAATTCAATAGATTTGAAAAAATACAAGACCTTCTCCATGATAACATATCTCGGCATGGGTTGGTTCGTAGTATGCGCATGGCAGGAAATGGCATGGGCTCTCGGTAAATACGGATTTGCTCTTCTTCTCGGAGGGGGTATCGCATACACACTCGGAGCCATTCTTTACATGATCGGAAAAAGAATGCATGTAAAGTATATTCATTCCGTATTCCATCTCTTTTCATTCCTCGGAAGTCTTCTCCACTTCCTCTGCATATTGATTTTCGTTATGTAAAAAAAATCTACCGTCTCAAGTGCAATAGAGCATTTGAGACGGCTTTTTCTTTCTGTTCAATTCCCCACAGAAGCACTGCATCAAAAGTATCGATTCGATTCTTATTCTCATCCCTCTTCACTTTTAAGTACCTGCTTTATTATCCGGAGCTGTATACTCTTGGGCAGAACATTCAATGTCAATAATAATGGATTTCTGTTTATACTGTACGCAAAGCGAGGATATTTTTTATTCAGTATACAAAAGACTTTTTTTGCGATGCGTGAAGGGGGTATATTTCTTGCCTCCACACCATCAACTATTCTTTTGAAGCGTTCGGCATTGCAAGTATAAAGGGATGTCTTTTCACAAAAGCTGTCAAGCGCATCTGTAGAAACACGAAGCATTCCCGTGGAAACGGCACCTGCTCTCAGAACGCTGACATTGATATTCTTCAATTGCAGTTCCATCCGCAATGAGTAGGCATATTTATCAAGGGCGCTCTTTGTTAGCGCATATATTCCCGTAAACGGAAGCGGATCAAGGGGTGCCAATTCGCTTGTTATCATAACGATGCGCGATCCGCTTTTCATCAAAGGGAGAAATGTTTTATTCACGAGAAAAGCACCTCCGAGATTTATCTTGAAAATCCTTTCAAAATCAGAGTTTTCTATTTCCACTAAGGAATCAAGCATATAAATTCCCGCAAAATGAATAACAGCAAACAGCTCTTCCGTATACTCACGTATTTTGTCAAAAGCATCCTTCACACTGTTTTCGTCAGCGATGTCGGATTTTATCGGAACAACCCCATCTTCTGCCTCACCAACACTTTTGTCAAGAGCAAACACAGAAAACCCGTTATCTTTCAATTTCCGCACTGCGGCTTTTCCCATACCTCCGTATGCCCCTGTTATCAGAACATATCGTTTCATTATTTAAACAATCCTTTACGTTACAATGTTATGTAAACTCATTATAACAGAAAAAACCTTTGCAGTCAATGATTAATATGAAACGTAATCAGATAGAAAACAATACCGAAAGATGTGTCAGCAAACAGAAGTGATAATTTTAATAAAAAGGAGTGAAAGCAGTCAGATGCTTTTTGATATGTGCAGCAAGGCTTACGGCATATTCTTCATCATGCTTCCGCCATGTGCTGAAAAGCTTTTCATTGAACTCCTTTTCATCTAAAATAAAGCCGTATGTTATGTGGATAAGCTGACGCTCCATATCGTTTTCAAGAAGAGTATACAGCTTTTCATCGCAAACATCATTTATTTGCGGAACCTTTTCTTCTGTTACATCCACATGATAAAAGGCTTTTGCTTTTTCAAGAGCATTTTGCAATGCATAATCATGGATCCTTCTGTATAGCCCGGGATCCTTTTTTGCAATTATCTTCATAGCTTCAAGCCAATTTGTGCCCGCGGTCTTAAGGTGTACCTTACCGCGGGTGTATTTTTCAATTATGGGAAATACCGAGAACTTATCTGAGCCGGAATGTATACTCAGCTTATATCCGAAGCTTTCTGCAATAGCGGCATGAACGGCAAACTGCTCCTCAAAAACCTTTATATCTCCGATATAGTCTATTCCCTTTTGGAATTCTCCTATAAACCGGGGAGCAATGCTTTTCACCTCTACGCCAATCGATCTGAGCTTTGAAGCTATGTAATAATGGTGCACGGGAAGAGTGGGCGACGATGTCTCATCTATGGACAATTCAAGCTCCGCATTGCTTCCCTTTATCAATTCCTCATACACCTCTGCCGTATATTCGATAGCTTCATTGTATATGAGCTTCGCTCTGCAAAGCTCAGCCTTTGAAAATTCAAGACTGTATTCTCCCACTCTATGTGACCGAGTACAGAAAAGCTCTTCCTCCTCTTTATCCGCATCACATATAGAAAGCACCTTTTCATCGGAATATTCCAACGCATCGCCTCTTATATACTCACTGCAATCGAGAGTTATCATGGTAAAGCCGCAAGAGATTGCCGTTCTTATGTCCTCCTTCTTTTTCAGGTGATCGCCGTCTGCACCGAAGCCCTTCTTATACCCTTCTCTGAAAACAAAAAAGGATGCACAGTCGAGAACATCCTCGAATGTTCGGTGAGTGAGATTCAGCTCTCTCATGGATTGCTGTGCAAGAACGGGATATACCTCCGTTCCGGAAATTGCATGAAGATGTCCCGGAGCGGCAATACCCAATCTGTCACCGAGCCCCATGCTGGAACTTTCTCCCAAAACGGCACGAGGCGAAGTAAACGGAAAAACCCTTCGGAGAGCCTCCGCATTCAGGTGATCCTTTGGGCACACTATCCATTTTTCGCCGTTTACTTCTATTTCTTCTCCGTGAAATCCTCCGGCAAAGGAAGTAACAAGAAGATCTGCTCTTTCGCCTCTGACCATAAATGCTGTAATATTGCCGTTTTTATGAAATGAATCGGGATAAATACCGAAGCGATCCATATCTTCTCTGCTTTTCTCCGAGCAAAGAAACTCTTTTATATTGTCATACATTTTCTTTTTTTCCTTTCCTTTAATTCCGTATAGTAAAGGGGTTGTCATTGTGACAGCCCCTCTTCTTCGTTTTTTTATAACCTGTTATTTACCTATGTATGTTATCGGGAGAGAAAGCATCGATGCGGATTCTCTGTCGATGTACAACGTAAAGGAAGGATGTGTCTTCAGTATCGTTGCGGGAACCTTGTCGGACACCTCTCCCCTGAGAGTGTTGTAAACTGCGGAAGCCTTCACAGCGTAAGGAACACAGCTTATTATGTTTTCGCACTTCAATATCTGGCGAACGGACATGGATACAGCCTGCTTCGGTACGTCGTTCTCCGTTGCAAACCAGCCTTCTCCTACCTGCTGTTTTTTACAGGTATCGTTAAGATCGACTACTATATAAGGCTCTTCCGTTTCAAAATCCGCAGGAGGATCGTTAAAGGCTATGTGTGCATTCTCTCCTATTCCTATAAGTCCCACATCTATGGGAGCTTTGCTTATCTCTTCGGAAATGACCTTGATATTTTCCTTTGTGCCCTCAACAAAGTGAACGGCTTTGAGATCTGATATTTTTGAAACGAATTTCTCCTTTAAATATTTTCTGAAGCTTGCGGGGTGGGTTTCGGGAAGATCAATATATTCATCGAGATGGAACATTTCAACCTTACTCCAATCCACCTTTTCATTTACAAGAGCCGCTATTGTATCGAACTGAGATGCACCCGTAGACAAAACTATGCGTGCACTTCCCTTCTCCTCGATAGCCTTGTTTATAAGCATAGCGGTAAATGCTGCCGCACTCTTACCCAATGCATATCTGTCTTCACATACACGTATTTCCATTTTTCTGACCGTACCTTTCTTAGAATGTAATAATCTTTATATATCCTTATAATATTCATCCAGCATAACACGGCGTTTTTCCTTCATGGATATATTCGCCGCCATGCCGATTCCTATTGACATCATTCCCGCTCTGATATCAGCCATCTGAGACAGGCTGTCATTTTCTTTTCCGAAGATGAGGTTATGGAGTATCTCGCTGTCTGCATTTCCGTGACCCGTTTCCGCTTTTTTCGTAAGATCAACCAAAGTCTCCTTGCCGTAATTATCTATTATGCGTATCATCTTCTTCACGTTATCGGCTTCTATCATTCCCTTTGAACCGTTAATGACCATTCTCATTCCCTCATAAGGAGAATTTGCATTGAAGGTATAGCTCATCACCGCACCCTTGCTGTAAAGAACGCTGACGCTTACATTATCCTCTATATCTACCTTGTCGGAATAGATACATCTGTCTCTCAGATATCCGTCTTCATCCTCGCATTCAAGGTAAAGCTCCTTTTCCGTAGGAGTCATTTCATAATAATATTCACATTTATCCTTATATTTGCAGGTAAGACATCTTTCGCCCTCGTATTCTCCGTTTCCTTTGCCGAAATATCTTCTTGTTCCGAAGGCATTTACAGAAACGGGATCCTGCCCGAGTATCCAGTTTGCTATATCGAAATGATGTGTGGATTTATGCACAAGGAGAGAACCCGAATTTTCTCTTTCCGAATGCCATCTTCTGAAATAAGATGAGCCGTGGTTTCTGTCAACTCTCCATTCATAATGAATACTGTATATTTCTCCTACCGCTCCCTCTGATACGACCTCCTTCAATTTAATAAAGAAATCATGGAATCTCAGGTTGAAGGTAACAGCTACCTTTTTACCCGAGGCACGTTGTGCCTCCAATATAGCGAGGCTCTTTTTAAATGTGGTTGTAAGAGGCTTTTCAACTATAACATCGCATCCCGCATTCAAAGCGGCGACAACGTATTTGTCATGATATCTGTCTACGGTGGTGACTATCACCGTATCGGGATTTGCTTCCTCAAGCATTTTTTCAAAACTGTCAAACACGGGAATATCTTCACTTGTGTATTTGCTTACAAGCGTGGCACGCTTTTTATTTGTATCGTATACTCCGCAAAGCAACACCTCATCCCTGTATTTTTTTATAATGGGAACCGCATAGGCAAATATTCCGCGGGCTCCGCATCCTGCAATAACAAATCGTTTCATTTTTTCACGTACCTTTCGAAGCAAAGACTTGACAACCATATTATAATATGGTAGAATTACAAAATGAATGGATATGCTTGCCTTTCATAAGATTATATTGCACTTACATATCAAGGTTACATCGAGGTTTCAGGACAAAATTATATTGATCTGTATTTAATTTGCCAAGGAGAAAACGAAATGCTGAGATTGGAAAGAGAACCGTACGCAATAACCATAACACCGCTTATAGCTCATATATTCATGCCGCCCATCGTCTGGAAGGGCGACTGTGTCGGCCACATCGGTATAAACGATACATTTTTCTTTGTTGCCGAAGGAGAATGCTTTCTCCATATCGAATCACAGGCGTCCATAATCAGACCGGGCCAGCTTGCATACCTTCCGAAGGGAAAGATGCGTTCATACACCCATATTTCACCGCGATTCGAAATGTACGAGGTGGGCTTCAAGGCCGAGGCTGACGGAATGTCTCTTATGGAGATGCTTGGATTAACGGAAAGAGATTTTGTCGTTGATGTCCCGAATCCCGAAAGGATCAAGGAAATGTTCAGCGCCTCAAACCGTGTTGAAATGTATGTCGATTCTCTTCAGGAGGTGGAGTGGAGCGCAAATATACTTGAAATAATACGCATATATACACAAGAGCACCGAAAAACGTCGGAAAGCGCAAAGAGTCATTTTTCTGCGGCGTTGGAATACATTTCCGATAATCTCGATAAAACGATGGCAACGGAGGAGCTTGCCTCCACCGTACATATGCAGACAACGTACTTTATCAGGCGCTTCAAGGAAGTGTTCGGCATGCCGCCCCAGACATATGTGGGACTTATGCGTACTTATAAAGCCATGAGCCTGCTTGCATCGACGGATAAGAGTATTGAAGCCGTATCATTGGCTGTCGGCATCGAGGACACGTCATATTTTTCACGCTTCTTCAAAAAGCATTGCGGAGTTACTCCGACGGAATACAGAAAAGCATTTAAAAAGAATACATAAAAAAATCGGCATCCGAAAAAGATCCTTCTCTTTCGAATGCCGAAGCGTTTTTATTAACATACTTTTTTCACACATATTGTGCGGTGTTATCCCCTTCATTCAGCCGCTTTGAAGTTGTATATGGGTTTTATCCTGCAAACTATCTCGGCTGTGGGACCGATATTTCGAACGATCTCCTCCATGCTCTTATACGCCATGGGCGATTCGTCAAGGGTATCGGGCACGACACAGGTGGAATAGATACCCGTCATTTCAGCCTCATACTCCGCCATTGTAAGACGCTCGAAGGCTGCGGAACGGGACATAAGTCTGCCTGCACCGTGAGGTGCGGAGCAGTTCCAATCCTCGTTGCCCTTGCCAATACAGATAAGTGAGCCGTCACGCATATTGATGGGGATAAGCAGCTTCTCGCCCGCCTTGGCGGACACAGCGCCCTTTCGGAGTATCATCTCATTCACGTCTATGTAGTTGTGAATGGTCTGGAAAGTCTCTACAGCCGTCCATCCGCAACGCTCAAGAATGATCTCCGCCATCTTCGCGCGGTTTCTCTCTGCAAACTTCTGACAGATATCCACGTCGTGGAGGTAATCCTCCATAAAGGAATCGTAGAGGAAGCAAAGGTCACGAGGGAGCGTAGGCTCCTTGGCGTTAAACTCCTTCTCAAGCGCCTTGATCGTTGCCTGAATCTCGGTTCGTCTGCCTTGCTCCTTATAGGTGCGGATGATCTCCTCGCGCTGCTTGAAATACTCCTCCTTACCTACGTTCAGGTCAACGGCGATCTGCTGGTAGAACTCCGCGACCTGCGTGCCAAGATTACGAGAGCCCGAGTGGATAACGAGGTACTTGCCGCCGTTCTCGTCTACGTCGATCTCGATAAAGTGGTTGCCGCCGCCAAGAGTACCGAGCGAACGCTCAAGACGCTTGGAATCCTTCAGAGAACGGTAACAGCGAAGCTGTGTAAGATCAAATCTCTCTTCTCTGCCATCCCAAACGTTTCTTCCGCAGGGGATGAAGTGCGATGCCTCATCAACCTTTTCAAAGTCAATATCGATGTTACCCAAGTACACGGTGTACATTCCGCAGCCGATATCAACACCCACCATGGAGGGAACTATCTTATCGGTGACAGTCATGGTGGTACCGATGGTACAACCCTTGCCCGCATGAACGTCGGGCATGATTCTTATTTTTGAGGACGCAAATGCTTCCGTATCACATACCGCCTTTATCTGCTCCCGTGCACCCTCCTCAATAGTAGAGGCAAAGCACTTTGCGGTGTTATAATTTCCGATGATCTCTATCATGTCGTTCTCCTTTCCTGTATTGTTAAAGGTCTCAGTAAAGCAGCAAATTGGGTAAGAATATCCCCGTTACTGTTTAGGTTGATATTGCCCACGTTCTCGCAGATACGTTCGATATATTCCATCTCCTTCAGCTTGTAAAGAGTCTGATTTTCTTCCATAAGCTTTGCGGTATTGAGGAGCGAACGAGTGGATGCAACCTCCTCACGGCGGGTGATAACGTTTGCTTGTGCACGCTTTTCAGCAACAAGAACGGTATTCATGATCTCACGGATCTCACCGGGAAGGATGATATCCTTGACACCGGCATCCTTGATTTCCACGAACAGATCCTTTTCCTTGGCTTTCAGTTTAGCGAACACAAACTCGGACATCTGATCCTTGTTTTCAAGGATCTCATCCAGCTTGTATTTGCCAACGTAGTCACGTAAAGCAAGCTGTGCCGTCACATGTATTTGCTCTGCGTAATCATCGATCTCGGTCAGGATCTTGACGTAATCGGTCACGCGATAGTTGCAGACAAAATTGATGCGGAGAGAAACCTTATCTGCGGTAAGTATCTCCTGACCCGTTATATTCATTTGCGTCAAGCGTGTATCGACAAGATCCACATCTATTTTAACAGGTGTTTTCCAGAAATAGTATGTACCTGCATCGAGAATACGCTCAAGCTTCTGATTGAAGTAGAGTCTTGCTTTCTGATATTCAGCAACCTCGATTTTGGTGTAGTAGATCTGAGGAATCTTTGAGAAGATGTACTCGGGAACAGATCCGTCAACCGTTGGTGCAGATATATCCACTATTTTGAATTCGTGACGGTCTGTCACAGACCAAAAGGCATGTTTTCCGTGGCAAAGCACGGAGGAAAACTTACCGTTCACATAGTGGAGAGCAAGCTCCTCGTCGCCCACGTCAACGACTGCCACACGGTCGGAAATTGCTTTGTCTGCAAGCAAGGTTTCAAGAGCACACTTGCTGCATACGATAGGCTGTTCCAGATTGGAAATCTCAATCTCCTTGCCACCAAACAGGTAATATTTGCCCGCGTCGAGCGTTTTTGTATACTTTCCGTTTTTGAAGAGAAAACCCTTCTGATTTTCATTGATAATCATCTTTTTCATAATATGTAATCCTCCTTAAAGGTAGTAAAGTCGTTTCGTCATCATCCATGCAAAAGCAGCGGCTGAAAATTTGAGTGCCTCCTGCACAGTGCGGAAAGAAATCTTTTGGCACTGTTTTGGATAACACGGTATCCATTCTCAGGCAAGGCTTGCTTTTGCATTGCTCTGCGAGATGTACCGAAGCACTTCTCGCTTTGCCGAATGATAACGAATGTCTGAATAAAAACGTTCTCGCACACGATTTCGTGTACCGTTCTTTTGCGTCCCGAAGGACAAAACCCATCCACAGGCGATACGCTTATGCGTACAGCGGGATTCGAACCCGCTAAAAATTGAGCTTGTCAGGCTCAAGCGCGAATGTAATCCGGGCATACATTTTGGAATATCCTCATGCACCGCTGTGAAGATCAAACACAAGCTTGAATTAACATTACATGTATATTTTACCATCATGCTTTATTTTTTTCACGGAAAAAAACCTGCGAACTTAAGAAAGCTCCGTTTTACGTATCCGTGAAAAAATGTGTTATCATATTTCGGAAGTTCATTTTTCCTAATAAAAAAAGAGTGCTGTATCGTGACAGCACTCCAAGGATCATGCGGTTATCTTTGCGTATCTCTCGCTCTCGATGACCTCAAGCATAAATGCATAAGGCTCCATCGTGCCGTTTGCCGCCATGGTGAACAGACGGGGAGTACATCCGGATACAAGGGCAACACCCTGCTCATTCTTTGTTACGGGCTGCTGCCTGTTACGGCTTGCCACGTTCCAGAAAACGATCTCGGGAAGAGTGTATCCCGCTTCCGCAAAGATCTTCTTTGCATATTCAAAATTTGTCATCGAGGCATCCTCGGCACAGCTGTCAAATTCCATATCGGAAATGATGTAAAGCTTACGGGGAAGCTCTTCATCGGGTACGGAATTCTTTTTTGCCGTATCAAGGATAAGCTCAAACACCTTTTGAATATTTGTGTTTGCTATTTCGTTGAAGGAAGCGCAATAGCGCACCTTTTCGAAAATGTCTTCTCCCTTTATTTCAACGAGACGGGGATTCTCCGAGAAGGTGATGAAGTGATTTCCGAAAGCACCTTTGTTTCTCTCGGCAAAGTAGATGCCGAGGGAAAGAGCCACCGTTGCGGGCATAGGCTCGCCCCAGCCGTACATTGAGCCGGAGCCGTCGATCACGGCAAGGGAATTTTCACCGCTGCCGAGATCCTCCTGAGATATCCAGGAAGCGTTCAAAGCCTTTCTTTCCTCCTCGCCCGCGTTCCCGCGGATAATGGGTCTGATAAGCTCATAAGGCATCAATGTGCCTGTATTGAGCTTCGCTTCACCCGAAAGCACCTTATCAAGAAATGCTCTGTATCTTTCGGCATCGTTACGGGCAAATGCCTTACGGTATTTGAGCATAGCCTTTGAGGGTTGCTTTGAGTAGTCAAAGGTATAATCCTTCTCACGGAGATTATTTTCGATTATTCTGATGCGGCTGCGAAGGGCAACAAGTGCCTTTCTGTAGCTTGCTTCATTCATACCGAAGTGCTTTGCTATTCTTTTAGCATATTTAACTGTTGTTTTGTTTGATGCGTTCACCGAGGGCAGCCACTTTCCGAGAAGCGATACTTCTCCGCCCTTTTCAAGGGCTTCCGTATCGGCTTGAAACTGCTTTTTCAAAGCATCGAGCATATCCTTTTCCAAGGAAGTACCCATGAGAACGAGAAGATCGTCAAATCTTCCGTACTCGGCAACGTATTCTATGTTTTTACGTACCGTTTGAGGCTCGTTCTTTGCAAGCCAATTAAGGATCACCTTGAACACACGGCGCTCGCCGAGACCTCCTCTGATATCTCTTGCGAAAAACAGGAGCTTCATCGCGATATCTCTGTTTTCGCTGAACGCACGTATAAAGCGTGTTTCTATTTCGTTGTCGCTTTCACGGCGCAAGGCACCGATGGTTGCGAACAGGTCGAGACATTCCGACTCTGTCGATATGTATGTTGAAGCGCCGTTTTCGGTAACGGTCTTATTATCTTCTTTCTTTAAGTATTCTAACATGAAACTCACTCCTTTTCATGATGTTATTAATAAATACAAGGCACTGTTTGATGCAAGATTCGAACTTGCGTACGAGGATCTCAACATCCTCTGCTTTAACCACTAAACTATTCATAAATTGCTGTTAGTGCCTTCACAAGATGCATCTTAACTCATACGAAGACTTTCACTCCGTTCGTGGCTGCTTACAAAGAACAGCTGCTGCTATGCAGCGAATAATAGCTTATGTATGTTTGCTGTCGGCATCTTTTCTTTGTTCACAAGACTCATTTTACTGCCTATCCGGTAAATAACAAATAATTGCTGGTTGAGTCTTTATAACAAGGTGCGTTTTGGCTGTTTTTCCGACAGCCGGCGGTGTAATAGATCTGTATACATTGCTGTACGCACCTATTTCAAGACACACTATCCGAGCTAAACGCCCCAAGCCTCCAAGATTAAAAGTCTTGTGCTGAAGCTTGCTGTCTGTGTCTTTTTTCAAGGCACATTATCCGGGCTATAAACCCGACGACCAAAGGAATCTGACTCCTGTGTCTAATTCTTTTGCTGTCTGTGCCTTTGTGCCTATATTTTACCATCCCATTTCCTTTTTTTCACGGAAAAAAAGCTGCGAACTCTTATTTGAGTCCGCAGTTTTTCTGTTTTCTTATTTTTTCAATTACAGCTTCCTTAAATGATTCCGAGCCCAAGACCTTTACTCTGGGGCCGAAGGAAAGAACACGTATCACAATTTCCGTCTCATCATCATGAGCGTATTTTATTTTCAATACGTAAGTTTTATCGTCGATCTTTTCCGCCTGCTTCTCAAAATGGGCAAAATGAAGCATGACTCTTTCAAGAGCATTTCTTTCATCATCAATTCTTAAGACGGCGGTATCGTACTCTGTCTCACGCATATCCTTATCCAAGGTCTTTTCGCCCAAATACGGGAAGCAAGCTCTTATTTTCGACAGATTTACACTTGAAACAGATCGCCAGCCCGATGTTACCACTCTGAACTTATCATCCTTTTCGGAATACTCAAGCCTTTTGGGATAGCATCTTACGAATACGGTATTTCCCTTGCGGTTCACCATTTCAAACCTTATCTGCGTTTTTTTACGTATTGCCTCAAGAATAACTCTGAACTGCCTTATATACTCTTCATCCTCAAAGGGGTCTCCGTCACTGTACTTATCGTATATGTAATAATCATCCGGAGTAAAAAGAGGCTCCGTATCACCGAGATCGGGAAAAGAAATATCAAAAAGCTTTATTCTCGGATCAAGAGACACAGCCTTCAGCCATTGCTTCTGAAGAACGGTCAAGGGCATAGTAGGCTTATGAACGAGAGAGGTGGTCATATCGGGATGAACAAGCTGCCACTTTCCCGCCTTCAGAGAAGGTATGACAGTAAGTATACTTTCTCCGAATGCTCTTTCCTCCACTACCCTCCGAAGCTCCTCGTCGGAGTTTTCGCCGTCGATAATTTTTGAGATCATTGCGGCGATTGTATTGTAATATGCGGAGTAAAGCTCACTGAATATCATTCCGTTTCCTCCTTGTCAACTCCGTACATACGGTACATTTCTTCAAGATCCTCCTTGAATCTCTTTTCCACCTCACGGTTTGTGATCTTCAACTGTGTGATCCTGCAGATAAATGTCCTTACCCACGGTACCATTTCATTGGTATCGTACACATCGGCTGAAAATCTGTATGTGTTTTCATCTATCTTTTCGACCCTGCCGACACGTTTTTCTCTTTCCAGACGTCTGACTATATGTTCCTCATCCTCATTTACTCTGACAGTAAATTCAATATGCTCAAGCTCCGCATTACCCTTTCTGACATTGACACCCCACATATTTTCCTGCATATCGGAAAGCATGGAGCGTAATTCGTCAAATCTCGGCGTCGGCTCTTCTATTATGACATCGGAAAGATAGTCGATACGGTATGAGGACATGCAGTTATACTCGGAATTGTAGGCTATAAGATGCTGTCTTCCGTTCTGAACGCTTATGAATATCCTCAAAGGAATGAGTCTGTATCTTTCCGGCTCGCTTTTTCTTCTGCTGAGATTGGATACCGTGACAACGCACTTTTTCCGCATGGCGGTAAAAAGCTCCGCAAGCTCACCACTGTCCATGGCACTCGTTATGTAGTGATGCTTGAAGCCGAAGGCATCCGAATCCGCTTCCGTTTTATCGAGAATGAAAGAGCCGATAACTCCGCATGGCAACACCTCGGAAAAATAGTGGATCGCATCATCAAGCTCGGTGATGTCCGTGGTTTCGCTTCTTCTGTAATACGATCTCCGTCCTATCTTTTCAACGGTAATAATACCGGCTTCGGAATATTCCTTAAGCTTTTTTCTGACGGTAGATTCATCAAACATAATGGGAGAATCAAATCCCGACAAATATTCTTCGTCGATAACGTCCATAATTTCATTTACCGTCATTGATATTTCCGGTGAATGAAGGATATCGAATACAATAAAGTGAAGTGTAACATCAAGATCCGTAAAGCTTTTGGCTTTCCACGGTTTATAAAAGGGATTGTGGCATATATTACGGCTGTCTATGGAAATAAAAACGCTTTTTCCCTCGGGAGTACGGACAAAGCTCATGTGATCGCCGAGCCAGCTTTCCATTCTCCGCCGTTCATCGTCGTATGACCGTGCGCTTTTTTTGTTGTATTCTTCACGGCTTTTAAAGCCGTAAACGTAAAACTCACGCATATATGCTCTTGTGCGCTCGAAATTTTTTATAAGCTCGTTATACGATGACATGACCTTTCCCTCCCTTTAATTTTTATTTATAAGCTGTCACGGATAAAGCTTCCGTCATATAAAATGTAAGTATATTCAAATCCCGCAAAGCGGAGAAGCTTTTTTGTTTCATCGAAAAAGCAATCAAGAGTATCCCTGCTGTGGGAATCCGATGACAGGATAACATCTCCGCCGCATTTTTTCAAAACGTAAAGAAGCTCTTCACGGGGATAAGGTGTCGTAGCATATCCTCTTGATATTGCACCCGTATTCACCTCGAATAGACATCCCGACGAGGCTGCTTTTTCCATATACTTTTTCGCAACGGAAAGATACTCTCTGTTTTCCGAAAAGAGTCCTCCATTTTTTTCGTCAAATTTGGTTATCAGATCGAAATGACCTACAATATCGGGACGCCTTTTGAAAATGTAGTCGCAAAAGCTCGAATAATACGATTCGGCAAGCTTCACCGCATCATTGTCAAAACATTCCGAAACGCATTTCATCAAGCGTTCATTTGTTGAATCAAGGGGATAGTATACGCCGTTCTTGAATATATAGTGTGCAGAACCGATGAGGTATTCGTAATCATCCCTGTTTACTGGAGCATACATATCCTCTTCTACGCCAAGATATATCTGAAGCTTTCCTTTATATTTTTCCTTCAACTCCTTCACAGCGGTAATATATCCTCTCATATCCTTTATACCGTAGCTGCTGTAGGGAGAGCCCGCATGACCTGAAAATCCGAGAGCATCAAAGCCCTTTTCGCCAGCGGACTCCGCCACCTCTTCGGGGGTATTCTTTCCGTCGCAAAAGGTCGTATGTGTATGGTAATTTGTAAGCATTATTCCACCTCTCCCGATCCATCCGCCCGGGGCTTCATGAATCCTATAATATGTGTAAGAATTTCATCGGCACTTGAAAGCGCACTTTGCTTATCGAGTGAAAATTCCACCGAGAAGCTCGGCTTTGCATCATCGAAGCTCTTCGGGGTCCTCATTCTTCTGCCGTAAAGCTCAAACAAAGGCACAAGAGTCTCTCTGTCGAAATCCTCGGATATGAAATAGATCATATTCGCACCGTTCTGCGATACCTTCGTTATGCCGCATTTTTCCGCTTTATTTTTCAATCTCGCCACATCGAAAAGGGCGCACACCGTCTTGGGAGGATCTCCGAAACGGTCTATTATTTCATCCATAAGATCGTTGTAATCATCCTCATTCTCGCAGGATGCTATCTTTTTGTATATATCTATTCTCATTTTTGAGCTTTCGATATATTTTTCGGGAATAAACGCATCGAGAGTAAGGTCTATAACGCTTGAGGTCTTGCTCTTTACAGTCTGACCCTTTTCCTCGGCAACAGCCTCATTCAAAAGACGCATATACATTTCATAACCGACATTATTCATGTGTCCGTGCTGCTGTGCTCCGAGAAGATTTCCCGCACCTCTTATTTCAAGGTCACGCATTGCAAGCTTGAAGCCGCTTCCGAATTCCGTATATTCCCTGATGGCGCTGAGACGCTTAGAGGCTATGTCGGACAAAACGCTTCCCCTTCTGTATGTCAGGAAGGCGTATGCTTTTCTGTCGCTTCGTCCTATTCGTCCTCTTATCTGATGAAGCTGGGAAAGACCGTATTTATCACAGTTTTCTATTATCAGCGTATTTGCGTTGGGAAGGTCTACACCCGTTTCGATAATGGTGGTGCAGACAAGCACATCGATCTTTCCGTCGGACATATTCTTCCATATATCGGAAAGGACCTCCTTATCCATCTGACCGTTTGCGCTTTCCACATTGGCGTCGGGGAACATTTCCTTTATCTTGTTTACTCTCGGAAGATGCTCTTCTATATTGTTGCAAAGGTAAAACACCTGTCCTCTTCTCCGAAGCTCTTTTCTTATAGCCTCCATAATGAGTATCTCATCATATTCCATAACGTATGTCTGTACGGGGAATCTGTCACCCGGAGCTTCTTCAAGTACGGACATATCTCTTATACCGCCCAACGCCATGTTGAGAGTACGGGGAATGGGAGTTGCGGTCAAAGTAAGAATGTCGGCATTTTTCTGCAAAGCCTTCAGCTTTTCCTTTTGAGCCACACCGAAGCGCTGCTCCTCATCTATTACGACAAGCCCCAGCTTCGGTATCTCCACATCCTTGGAGAGGATCCTGTGTGTGCCGACAATTATATCAACTATACCGCTTTTCAGATCCTTTACCGTCTGACGTGCTTCCTTCGGAGTAGCGAAGCGGGACAGCATGGCAACTCTTATGGGATAACCTCTGAAGCGGGACAATATATTCTGATAATGCTGCCATGCGAGAATAGTGGTAGGAACAAGGATAGCCGCCTGCTTATTGTCCATAACGCATTTGAAAACGGCACGCAATGCCACCTCGGTCTTTCCGAATCCAACATCACCGCAAAGGAGTCTGTCCATGGGAACGGGGGATTCCATATCCCTCTTTATATCCTCGACTGCGCTGAGCTGACCGTCTGTCTCCTCGTATTCAAATGCGCCTTCAAATTCCTTTTGCCATTCCGTATCCTCGGAAAATGCATGCCCCTTCGTTTTCATTCTTTCGGAATAAAGCTTTATCAAATCCTTTGCTATATCCTTAGCGGCGCTCTTTGCCTTCTGCTTGGCTTTCCGCCATTCTCCGCCGCCCATTTTACTCAATTTTACATTTCCGCTGTCGGCATCACCGCCGATATATTTTGCAATGCTGTCCACATTGGAGCAAGGGACGTAAAGAACATCGGTTCCCGCATAAGCGATCTTCAGGAAGTCCTTTTCGGCACCGTCCCTCATTATTTTTTCGGTGCCCTTGTAGATACCTATACCGAAGGTATCGTGAACTACGTAATCATTTATGTTAAGATCGGCATATGATATAATCTTCTCACGGGCGCTGTTTTTCTTTTTAGATGAATATACGCTTGTAAGCTTCGTTGTTCTTCTGACCGATACGGAGGAATCCGTAAGGATAACGAATTTCGTAGCCACAAGCTCATATCCCGATCCGATGGTCATAACACGCTTGTCCTGCTTCATGGAGGCTGTTACATACACAATATCACGGGGAAGAGCCGATATATCATCAGAAGCATCGCATACTGCCGATCGGATATTGTTTTCCGTCAGGATATTGTACATATTCTGAGCGGAAAAGGTATTGTCGCAGAGAAGAAGTGTCTTAAATCCGCTTTCTGTATATTCCTTAAGGGTATCCTTCAAAAGCTCAAAGCTGTCACCGTAGGGGAATGTGGTCCTTGAATTGAAATTATAAATTCCCGCAAGCTTTACGGGTGTTTTTCCTGTTACAAAGCTTTCGATAACAAGTCCCCGCCCGTTTGAAACAAGGTCACAGAATATATCGAAGCCCCAGAGAAGACCGTCCGCTCTTTCGGGAGCGAATATGCGCTCCTCCTCTATAAGAATGCGGAGATTCTCATGCAAAAGCTCCATGGCACCCTTAAGAACATTTGAAAGCGTATCCGGCTCATAAACGATATAAAAAAGCTCCGTAGCATAGTCAAACAGATTCTCCGTCGGGTATACGCTTCCTATATAAAGATCGTTGGCAAGCTCGTCGCCGTTCTCAAGCTTTAACAATTCATCCTTTATAAACTGCTTTCTCTTGACCTCGTTTTTCTTTGTAAGAGCAAGCTGCTCACGAAGAAGGCTTCCTATCTTTTCTCTTTCCTTAGCGCCGAAAAATATTTCATTGGAGGGCATTACAACTATCTTCTTGACTTTTTCCGTACGGCGCTGAGTAAGGATGTCGAAATAGGACATGGAATCGATCTCGTCACCGAAAAGCTCAACTCTCACCGGGAAAGCGTATGAAGGAGCAAAAATATCGACTATACCGCCTCTTACGGAATACTGACCTACACCCTCGACTCTTTCGTAGCGCTTGTATCCGAGATCCTCAAGCTTTTTCACTATGGAGTCCATGCTCACTCTCTCATTTTCGTCTATGGTAAGTGTGGCTTCCTTAAGACGCATTCTCGGTATCGTCTGCTGGCAAGCCGCTTCAATGGTAGTTACCACAACATCAAAATCTCCGTCCAGCATCCTGCTGAGAACAGCAAGACGCTCATTTGAAAACTCTCTTCCCGATACATCGGTGCTCACTATTCTGTAATCACGAACGGGAAATAAAAAAGCACGCAAGGAAAAGCCCGACAAACGATCGCAAAGCTCTCTTGCTTTGTTTTCGTCAGGCATTATTATAAGCGTTTTATGATCTTGTTTTCTTGATTTGAGATCGTTGATGACAGTTCCGCAAAGCACATGGGATGCACTCTCGCAAAGACCGCCCGCAAGAACGGGTCTTTTTTCCTTGCACAAAGAATCCATCAACGGTTCAAAGGAAGGCTCTCTTTTTATTGATGCTGCTAATATATTCACTCTTATTTCCTCACAGTAATGAATTAAAGGGGCGTAATTTCAAAAGAAAACGCCGAACGCCGACGCAGTGTGTGCCGCGTCGGATACAATTCGGATATTTACTTTGATTTGTCAGATTTTGCTTTCGATGTAAGCCGCAACAGACTTAACTGTCTTCAATTCGGGTACATCCTCATCGGGAACCACGATATTGAACTTTTCTTCGATGGTCATAAGCATTTCTACTATCTGAAGACTGTCTGCTCCCAAGTCCTCGATAATGTTCATATCATCCGCAATATCTTCTACCTTCATTTCAAGCTGCTTTGCGAGAAGCGTCTTTACCTTTTGTAACATTTCGTTCTTTTCCTTTCAAATATGGTATTTTTAATGATGTGGATCATCCGAATATCACACCCGTTCTGACGATGGAGCAACCGTCGGCGGCAGTTTTGATATCATCGGACAGACCCGAAATATATGAAATAACGTATTCGGGATTCAGATATCTGTCGGGAGCCGCAGAAATCGCGAGTTTAATTACACCCCGTCCCTCCGTACGGACCGAATATATCATTGGTTTGATATCCGTTTCCTTTATTCCGTTTTTCGTCCTTTTTTCAACAACTATACTGTCTGTTTTTTCTACCTTGGATATAATATCCACAGAGTCTTCATTAAGCTTATGCGAAAGAGTTACCGTGTATTCCGCCGCCTTGATCTTTGAATACGGAACAAGCTCTTTTCTTGCAGATGAGACATCGCACCAGCAAAGCTCTATTCCGCATGGCTCAAGCTGAGGTCTCAAGGCTTCCTCCGCTTCCTTTGCGGTTATATATTTTCCGTCCTTATCTGCCTGCAGATAAAAATCCGCAAGTTCGCAAAGGCTTTCCATACCTACAGACAAAGGAAGAGCAAAGGTGAATCTGGGATGGGGATTAAAGCCCTCTGAAAAACGCATATTTATTCCCGCACGGGTCATGGCACGGGAAAACAATCTTGTCATATCAAGATGGGACACGTATTTTATATTGCCTTTCTTTTCAAAGCATACTCTCAATATACCTTCTGCCATTTTTTCTATCCTTCCTCGTTGTTATCCGTAAAATTCCAACTTATCTATTTTACTATATTTATGAGAATGTCACCTAAGCTTCTTTTGGGAACTATGTGAACGTCATCACTGTTTCTGTAATATCTTATATTTCCGTCTGCTGCCGTGATTATTTCAGCCTTTTCCCCGGGCTTTCCGAATGCCATAACAAGGCGCGGAACAAGTCCCTCGGGAAGATGTATCATACGTGCAAGCTGTTCGGGAACAAAGCTTTGAAGCATACAGGAGGCATATCCCAATTCTCTGGCACCCAATGCCATGGTCTGTGCGCATATTCCCACATCAATATCGCAAAAATCTTTTCTTATCGATGTATCATGACAAATAACTATGTAGCCCGTGGGAGCCTTGCCCTCGTAAGGAACCTTATCCTTCAAGTATCCGCCCCATCGGGTAGCACCCGTAAGCTTATCACATATTCCCTTGTCATTCGTATAGGCAAATTTCAATTCCTGAAGATTCATTGCCGACGGAGTATGTCTGCAAAGAGAAACGACCGCTATAAGCGCATCTTCGCTTATAGGCTCATTTTCTTCAAAATTTCGGCAAGACCTTGTCTGCTTCAGCAATCTGTAAAAATATCTCATTGACACTCCCGGAGTTGAAAGCGGGCAATTCTGCTCGCATTGTATTTTTTCATACTATTATAACATATCCAAAAGGAAAAGTAAAGAACTTTGATGATTTTTATTGACCGATCAATATCGTAAAATATTTTTTAAAAGCGTCACCGTACGACAATTTTTTCCCTCAAAAGATGATATTCTTTATATGCACCTATAAAAAGTCAAAAAAAGAGGAGTCACACCATGAAACGCATAAAAAGAATAAATTACAGCGAGCACGATCTTTTTTCGTCAAAAGAATCATCAAGAATCATCCTTTTGCCCACAGATCAAATAATTCCCAACAAAAACCAACCGAGAGAGGTATTCGATGAGGAAAAGATCATAACTCTTGCAGACAGCATACGACAGTACGGCATAATATCTCCTTTGCTTGTAAACGCATCTCCCGTAAAGCTTATTACACCCGGCGGTGAAGGCTGTATTCTGAAATACCGCCTTATTGCGGGGGAGCGAAGACTGCGTGCCGCAAAGCTTATAGATCTGGAGCGGGTCCCATGCATTTTGGTAAAGGATATCAGCGAAGCAAAGCAAAACGAGCTTGCCATAATTGAAAACATACAACGTGAGAATCTTGACTACTTCGAGCAGGCACATGCCATCGAATCTCTCATCCGACTTGAAAACTTAACTCAGGAGCAAGCCGCCGAAAAGCTTTCCATGAGCCAATCGGCAATAGCAAACAAGCTCCGCCTTTTGAAGCTTTCCCCTGCCGAGCAATGCTTCATCAGAGCAAACCGTCTGACGGAACGCCACGCACGGGCATTCGTAAGGATATCGGACGCTTCCCTTCGAAGCCTTGTGATACACGAAACGGCACGCAAGGGTCTTAAGGTATCGGAAACAGAAAGCTACATAGAAGCGCTGTGCTTCACCGCTCTGAAAACGGATGAACCCAAACCCGATACAACTGTTTCGTCCGTAAAAAAGGATACGGAGAAAAAGAAAAAACGGAGTATTATACGAAAATTTCTGACAAAGGATGTACGGCTTTTCACAAACACCTTGGAGCGTGCCGTAGAGACGATACGCTCGGCGGGATTTTTTGCCGACATTGAAAAGAAAGAAGAACCGGAAAGCTATATATATTCCATAAAGGTATCGAAAAAAGCATCCTGACGAGGACCATATAAAAATTATACGATTTTTCACACCTGCTCCGTCTTTTAATGTTTATTTTTTACGTTGAAATTTCCGCGAAAATGATATATAATATACCATGGCTGCAGTCGGAAAATCGTGCGTTTGGGCGCACAATTTCATTATGCGCATGTTTTTGTTCACACTGCAGTTATTTGCGCTTATTATAGTTAATTATCAAGGTAAACGGCAGGTGAATAAATACGGCTACAACTGCAAAGCAGAGCTTCAAAAAGGGATTTTCAGACGGTATCCCCATATGTCTCGGTTACTTATCCGTCTCCTTCGCATTCGGAGTTTTTTCCGTTTCAAGCGGTCTTTTGCCTCTTGAGGCGTTAATGATATCCATGTTCAACGTTACTTCCGCCGGACAGCTTGCGGCTGTTCCCATAATCATATCGGGCGGCTCTCTTGTTGAGCTTGCCGCAACACAGCTTGTAATAAATATGCGTTACGCTTTAATGTCAGTAACGCTTTCCCAGAAGCTTGACAGCTCCGTCAATTTCTTCAACAAGCTTATCATTTCCTTTGTAAATACAGATGAAGTCTTTGCGGTAGCTTCCAGCAAAAGCGGAACGGTGAATAAATTTTATATGTTCGGACTTATCCTGTCCCCGTTTCTCGGATGGACAAGCGGAACACTTTTCGGAGCTTTGGCGGGAGATATTTTGCCGTCGGCTTTGACAAACGCCTTGGGCTTTGCCATATACGGAATGTTCATAGCCATAGTCATTCCCGAAATGAAGACATCAAAAAGCATGAGTGTCTGCGTTCTTGTCGCCATATCGCTGGGATGTCTTTTTGAGCTTGTGCCCCTGCTCAAGGCTGTGCCCTCGGGATTTGTCATTATAATCTGCTCCGTCATAGCTGCGGGGATCATGGCATATGTTGCCCCCATTCAAACGGAAGGAGAGCATACAAGATCATGAAAACACCGAACTTTTTGATATATCTTACAGTTTGTGCGGGGGTAACTTACCTTATAAGAATGCTCCCCCTTGTTCTCGTCAAGAAGAAGATAACAAACAAATACGCTCTTTCATTTCTTCACTATATTCCCTATGCCGTGTTAGGCGTTATGACCGTTCCCGCATGTTTTTTTGCAACGGGAGATCCCGTGACAGCGGTCGTCGGATTTATCGTGGGATGCGTGCTTGCGTATTTCAACAAAAGTCTTCTTACGGTTGCCGCCGGTGCATCATTAAGTATCCTTGCGGCAGATCTTATCATTACATATCTACTTTAAGAAAATAAGGGCTTGTCTCTGATGTAACAAACGCATCGGAAGACAAGGGTTTTCGCTCAAAGGGACAAAAATTGACCAATGGGTGAAAGCCGGTACGGGACAAGAGAAAATCCGATCATAGAAAAGATGGTCGGATTTTTCTTTATATACAGATGAAAACAGCTCCGAGGTCACAACGATCTCCGAGCTGTTTGGCTTTTATGAGTTCATATTTGGGGTAATACCTATGCTTTCGAGCAGCTCGGC